>JBEKXD010000102.1:0-14812 GCA_049512415.1 Polyangiaceae bacterium | reverse complement strand
TTGAGGACGCATTCGTCCGCGAACATTGCCATACAACGACAACGGATCGTCGGGGGTAATTCGTTGCTCGATGCGCCTCGGTGGGCAACTGAAGTTCTACCCTTGTGCCTCCGCATGACTAGCCGCGACGATTTTTCGAACACTACGGGGCCGAGGGCCACATCGTCATCGAGGAGGCTTCGCGCGAGATCGACGAATACCCTTTCGACCTTTACGCCGGGGCTCCCCGAAGCCTGCTCCGTGGGCCGGTTTCTGGAGTGCAGCACCCTGCACGATTCGGTGACCGTCATCCCGGCGGTGGAGGCAATCCTTCGGAAGCTCCGCGCGTCGATCTGGGCGATGGGAGACGAATGGCAGCAATATCGAGATGTTGTAGGATTGGGGGGCCAGATCGAAACGCTGCCCATTTTCAGGATCGCGTCCAGTTAGCGCACCGGCCTGTCACTTCTTGCGCATCCTCTCACTCAGAAATCGGGGTGTGGACGTTGCCAGCGCTCCCGGCGTTTCTCCGTAGCGCTCGCCGCACTGACGACAATGCCATCGGGGCATCCCCAACTCCATAACGCAGCCGCCAATCATCACTTCGCCCCTCCGGGACGCCTCGAAATCGTCCACTCCCCAATGGCCGTAAACGATCGGCATGCGGTCCACTGAACTGCACTTTGGGCAGGACAGCTGAGAGGCAGGTTTGGTCATGACGTCAGCATCTCGGCGTCTGACGAAGACTACTCGACGGCCGCCGCGATGCCGCGAATTTGATCACGCTGATGCGGGGGGGTAAGTGGTCGAGTTCGGCCTTCATGCCCGCCGAGCAGGCTATCAGGGTGGCTACAACTTCTGACGGTCGGCAGCTTGAGCATCAGTCTTGCTTTGGCGGATCCCATGGCGAGTTCCCGTGCCATTCTCCTCCTACTTGCTGTCGCTTCCTCAGCTTGCTTCGGGCGCGGCGGCGGCCTCTTTGCCGCGATCTTGGGCACCGCGATCGTAACCGCAGCCGTGGTCAGTGCGACCGAGCCGCCTCCACCACACGTGATGTACCTGCCCGAAACGCGTCCGGGGTATGCATGGCAAGCGGGGTACTGGACCCGCGAGGACGATCAATGGGTCTGGATCGATGGACAGTGGGTGACCTTGCAGCCGGGCTACGCGTGGTCACCGACGCACTGGGAGCAGGAACCCGACGGATCTTGGCGACTTCGCCGAGGCCAGTGGGTGCCTGCACCTCCCTCGTCATGGCAGTGAGTCCGTTGCCGAATCTAGTGCCGCGTGTCGGACAAGACGTCCCGGCGGTCGTCGCGCAGGCTGAGATGCGATAGGATCAGCGCGGCTATCAGAACACTCGATCCGGTCGCGGCGCTTGCACAATGCCAGTGTGCGGGTCGCAATTTGACACGAGTGCGGGACGTCTACCTCCCAGATCATGGCCGGCAGCCTGGCCGACCCGGTGAAAGCGTGGGCATGCACCTCGCATCTGCGACGGCCAGCAGCCATGACATCCGGCGAGGTCGCCGCGTAAAGCTGCGAAGAGAGGAACGACCATGGACGCGACGGGAGATAGCAAGTGCGTGGCGGTGTTCGACCAGCATCAGGATGCGGAGGCAGCCATCAGGGAACTGCAGCGCGTCGGTTACGACATGAAGAAGCTGTCGATTGTTGGGCGTGACTACTTCACCGAAGAGCACGCCGTAGGCTTCTACAACGGTGGCGACAGGGTGAGGCACTGGGGCAAGCTCGGGGCATTCTGGGGGGGGCTGTTCGGTATCGTCGCGGCGCCTGCGTTCTTCTGGATCCCGGGCATCGGGCCCATCCTGACGGGGGGGCTCATCGGGTCGTTCCTCATGGGAACCATTGAGGGAGCCGCGGTCGGCGCAGCCGTCGTGGGTGGCACGTCGGCCCTGGCCGCGGCGCTCACCGGCATGGGCATTCCGAGGGACAGCGTCATTCGATACGAGCAAGACATTAAGGCCGGCAAGTTCCTGCTCATCGCCAACGGAAACTCCGGTCAGGTCGAGCAGGCTCGCTCGATCGTGGGCGAGCGCGGGGGCCGGGCGAACATCCACGCGAGGTGAACGAGGCCTGTCGCACCAATTCTGGAATGGATCGTGCTTAGTTCAGACGGCTGGTAGCGTCTCCTGCCAAACGTGGGAGTGCACCGCAAGGAAGGACGTCCCTCATGTGGTGGTGGAGCTCTTGGTGGCTGATCTGGTTGGCATTCATGATCGTGTTCATGGCCACACCGGTCGGGTACGGCTGGGGGTACCGCGGATGGGGCCCGCCTTATCCGAGCTACTTTCAACGACGTCGGGAACAGTTGACGACAGCTGCTGGTCGATCTCCTGAATTCGATCACTACGCCTGGGGCTTCGGGGGCGACCTCGTGTGGATCGTCTTCATGGTCGGCATCTTCTGGGTCTGCTGGGCGATGTGGGCCCGCTGAGTCCCGGTTGAGCTCGTCGTCCGCGCCTCCCTCGCATCCCCAGCGACGGGCGCGGCCGGGGTCGGTGATGAAGGTCTTCCAAGCCAGCGGGGCGAACTATGAACTCCGGCGGACCAAGCTTGGCCATGTCGGCGCCAGCGACGGCCCTGGGCGCTCGCTTCGCCGCACGCGCGAGGTTACCGAACAAATGGCTAATCACCGTGTCCGTGAGTTTCGGGACGCTGATGGGCGCCATCGACGCGTCCATCGTGAACGTCGCGCTGCCTCACATTCAGGGGTCGCTCGGCGCCAGCGTCCAGGAAGTCACCTGGGTCAGCACGGGATACGCCATCGCGCTCGTCCTACTCATGCCCCTTACAGCCTTCCTTGGGCGCATGTTCGGGCAGAAGCGCGTCTACATGGTCTGCCTCGCGCTGTTCCTCGTAGGCTCAGCGCTCTGCGGTACGGCCACCTCCCTAGCGCAGCTGGTCGCGTACCGCGCGCTCCAGGGTATGGGCGCCGGAGCGCTCCAGCCGACCGAGCAGGCCATTCTCAGGCAGACCTGGCCGCACGCTCAGCAGGCCATGGCGATGGCGGTGTTCGGAATGGTGGTCATGCTCGGTCCCGCCATCGGGCCCACGCTCGGCGGGACAATCGTCGATCATCTGCACTGGTCATGGATCTTCTTCATCAACCTCCCGGTCGGCGCGATTGGCCTGTTCATGGTCGGCGCCTTCGTCGAAGAGGACGAGACTATCCGAAGCCAGAACAAGGCACTGGCGGCGCGCGAGCGACGGCACGTGGACTTCGCGGGTATCGCGCTCCTTTCCGTGAGCCTCTCGACGCTCGAGTACTTTCTCGAAGAGGGTGATCGCAACGCCTGGTTCGAATCGACTGCAATCTCGGTGTGCGGCTTCGTCTCGCTCGTCTCGATGATCGCCTTCGTCGCGCGGGAGCTCACGGCGCAGGCGCCGGTGGTGAACCTGCGTCTGCTGCGTGATCCGGCCTTTGCCTCGGGCACGCTCATCGGCGGTCTGATGTTCGCGATGCTGATGGCGAACATGTTCCTGCTGCCGCTCTTCATGCAGGCTCTGCTCGGTTTCACGGCGACGCAGGCCGGCGTGTCGCTCGCACCGCGCGCGCTCGTCATGATCGTGGTCGCACCGCTGGTGGGCCGTCTGTACAACCTCGTGTCTCCACGCCTGCTCGTGGCCGTGGGCATCATCGCGTTCGCGCTCGGGTCCTATCAGCTGAGCGATCTCACACTCGGCAGCGGAGAGTGGAACGTCGTCGTCGGCATCCTCGTGCAGGGCGTCGGGTTCGGATTCCTCTTCGTCCCGTTGACAACGGCGGCTCTCGGCAACGTGCCGCTCCGCGCGATGGCCGACGCAACCGGACTGAACTCAGTCGTGAGACAGGTCGGCGGCGCCGTGGGGCTGGCCATCTTCGTGACACTGCTCGAGCGATACACGAGTCAGGCGCGGGTGGCCCTCGTCGCGCACGTCGGAGCAACTCGCCCCGTCGCGCAGCAAGCCCTCGCGAACCTCGAGAAGGCGATCCAGAAGTCGGGCGTCATCACTGCACCCGACGCGCACCGGGCTGCGCTGCGCGCCATGGACGCGTCCGTCCAGGCCCAGGCCACCGTGCTGGCGTACGACCGCGTCTTCCTGCTCGGTGGCATCGTCTTTCTCTTCGTACTTCCGCTGCTCTACTTCCTGCGAACTGGTCGAAGCGAACGGAGCCAGCAGGTCGAAGTTCACACCGAGGCCCACCCATGACCACTGCGACCACCGTACCCGCCATTGCCGATGCGCCCGAGTCCGAAGAGGCTGCTCATCCCGCGGTCTCGCCGAAGAAGACGAGGCGGACTCGCCTCGCGTTCATCGCCCTCGCGGTTGTCGTCCTGATCCTCATCGCGGCGGTCGTGATCTACCTTTTCGCTACGCGAAACCAGGAAGAAACCGATGACGCCACGGTAGAGGCGGACGTGGTCCCAGTTGCGTCGCGCGTCGGCGGGACGGTGGCTCGCATCTTCGTCGCCGAGAACCAGCACGTGACCGCAGGACAGCCGCTCCTGCAGCTCGATGATTCCGAGTTCGCAGCACGCGTCCAGGAGGCCGAAGGGGTGCTCGTCCAGGCTGAGGCGCAGCAGCAGGAGGCGGAGGCGCAGGAGCTCATCGTCGTAGCCAGTGCCAGGGGAGGGTTCAGCAGCGCACGAGCCCAGGCCACCGGTTCCTCGGCCCAGGCGGCGACTGCCGTGGCACAGATCGCCGTGGCGCAGGCGGCGCTCGAGCGCGCGCAAGCGGAGGCGAGCAACGCAGACACGGAATTGGGGCGCTCGAGGAATCTGCTGGCGGATGGCGCCATCTCGCAGCAGCAGTTCGACACCTCGCGTCTCGCATCCGACTCGGCGCACGCGGGTCTGCGGCAGGCCCTGGCGAGCGTAAGAGCCGCGGATGAGACCCAGCGGGCGGCCGGCCTCGGAGTCACCGCAGCGCAGGGACGGCTGTTGCAAACTCGCCCCGTCGACGCCGAGATCGCCGCTGCGCACGGGGCAGAGGCGCTGGCGCGCGGGAAAGTGACCGCGGCGCGCGCGGACCTTGACCTGGCGCGCCTCGACCTCGGATACACGCACCTAGCGGCCTCCATCAACGGGCGCGTGTCGAACTTGACCGCGCGCATTTCGGAGATTGTGGCAGCCGGCCAGTCCGTGGCGCAAGTTGTCCCGGATCGCGTGTACGTGACGGCGAACTTCAAGGAGACGCAGACGGACCGGATGCGTCCGGGGCAGCACGCGGACATCTCGATCGATGCTTACCCGCATCGCTCGTTCGAGGGGCGCGTCGAAAGCCTTTCTGCCGGAACGGGCGCAGCATTCTCGCTGCTGCCGCCCGACAATGCGACAGGCAACTTCGTGAAGGTCGTCGAGCGCGTTCCAGTGCGCATCGCGTTCACTCCGCTGCCCGGAGGCGTCGATCTTCGAACGGGCCTCTCCGTGGAGGTGACGGTGCACGTGCGATGACCTCGACGCCCGTCGGCGAGTGGACCATATGTTCAACAGGCGGCTTCCGATCGTGAGCGACGGGGACGTACTCGCTCTGGCCGCAACGTCGCATAAGCGGCGGAAGCGAATGATCGGTTCCATAGATCGGGGTCAAGACATCACCAACTGGTCACTTCACGGTGACCGTGATGGTCACTTCCTGAATTGGCTTCCCCGGAACGCGGCCGACATGGACCTTGACGAGGTGAAGCGTGGCGATGCCCACTGCGCTGGCGGATACGGCGAACGAGTATGTTCCCCCATGTCCCGCGCACTGGTTGCAGTTTGGGGGCGCCGATGATGCGTACTTGGGGTCAATTACGGTGAGTACGGACGCGTCGGGATTTGGGTCGACGCGCCACGTGTACGCCGTGGTTGCATTGCCCGGTACGGCGACCGTGAAGTGGTCGCCCGCCTTCGCGTCGATGGCCGTGGTGGCCTGCCCGTATATCTTGTCGTCCGAGGTTCCCTCAGTCGCGAGTGACACGCCCGACGGCATTGGACCTGGACTGCTCGACATGTCGGTCGCGCTCGCAACGACCGACGGGGCGCGAGCGGGGGTGGCGCTCGCGATCTGCAACCCACTCGCAGCAGGCCGCGCGTCGACCGAAGCGTTGCCGTTCGACGCCGGAACGTTTGCGTATGGCGGCGAATACGAGACGCAACCGATGGCGAGGGCCAGGAGAAGTCCCTCAGAGACGGCGACCATTTCTCTGCTTCGTGACCGGGGCCAACCTCGATGGTCATCTTCACGGACAAGCCTCCACGCGCCAGCTGCATGAGCTCGCACCGTGCCCGTCGACGTCCAACGCCGGTCATCTTGACTAGGTCGCACGGCGCCCTCTCAGCTCCCCAACGTGATGTCCACTCTACGATCCCGGGCCCACCCTGCCTCGTCGCTTCCTGTGGCGTCCATCGCGCCTCGCGAGGTGCTTTGGACGTTGCCCGGCCCCACGCCCCTATTGGCCACGTACTTCTGCACCGCGTCCGCGCGGGCCTGGCCCAGAGTCACGTTGTACGCGGGCGCTCCTCGCGGGTCCGCCCGGCCGACAAGCTTCATCGCGTGGCCCTTCATCGGACCTGTCGTGAAGCACGTGGCGACGTCGTTCAGCGGCTTGATATCCATCTGTTCCAACCGCGAGGAGTCAAATGGGAAGAAAGCGTCAGCCTCCGAGATGCCGCACGCTGAGAGGATCTCGCGCGCAATCTGGATGGTACCGGAAGTGGCTGCCTGCGCGGGCGTCTCCGGCGTGCTCGGCCTGGCGGAGTCGCCAGCGGTCGGCGCGTTCGCAGAGCTTGCATCCGGCGGTTTGGACCCGCCGCACGCCATGAGCGCGATTGTGGCGAGACAAGCAAGATGGACCGTCATTGATCGCGTCGTCATGAATCACCTCGTGGTCGTTTGAGTTCTCGTTTCCGCCTGCGCGGACGCAAGCGCGGTGCCATCAGGCGTTGGGCGGCCTGTCCCCTGTTGCATCCCGGGCCTCCGTGGTCTGGTGGCTGAGCTATGCTCGAGAATCTAAGAACATTTGCATTTTGCGAGGAACTCGATTGGCGCGAAACCAACGTTCCACGCTGCACGCAACGGAGGTCATCGGTCAGTTCGCCTGCGCTGCCAGCAGCGGCGAGCGGTTCGACCTTCTGGCGTTGACCTTGCCAGAGCTGACTCGCCGCAGCACTCTCGGTGGAGGGCAAGTCCAGACTGCCTTGGGCTGCGAGTGACCGTCAACTGCGAAAGGAATGGCATTCAGAATAGAATCCTCCCGCGTGGCACTTTCCCGATGATCGCCGGTAGGCAATCACCGTCCCGCGACCTCCTTCGCAAGGCTTCCGATGCGCTACCCTGTACTCCTCCTCGTGCCGCTCGTGGCGTGCCATTCGACGCCGAGTCCGTCCGCCAAGGCGGCATCGTCGGCTCCACCGCCGTCCGCCGACGCCACCTCCGCGATGGCCTCAAACGCGGTGGACGTGCGCCTCGACTCAGGGTTCGCCGACGCACCCAGGCACCTTGCCGACGGCAACACGGCCTTCGCATTCGATCTCTACGGTGCGGTTCGAAAGGGACAGCACAACCTTGCGTTATCGCCGCTCAGCATTTCCCTGGCCGTCACGATGGCCTGGACGGGCGCTCGCGGGGACACCGCCGCACAGATGAAGACCGTACTCCACGCCGGGGACCTGGACAGCACGCTGGACGGTGACGCCAAACTGCTCGCGTGGCTCCGCAATCCTACGGAGACAGTGACTCTCCGGGTGGCCAATCGTCTCTTCGGCGAGAGAACGTGCGCGTTCAACCAGAATTACCTCACTCGAACGAGCGCCGCGTTCGGCGACACACTCGAAGCGCTCGACTTCGCGAACGCACCCGACGTTTCGCGGCAACACATCAATGAATGGATTGCCACGGAGACGGGCGGGCATATCATGAATCTTATTCCGGCTCTCGGCGTGGCCAGCTCCACTCGACTCGTCCTCGCCAGCGCGCTCTATTTCCTTGGCCTGTGGGAGCGTCCTTTCAGCGCGGAAGCGACCAAGCCAGCCGCGTTCCACGTCTCGTCGGCGCATGCGAGGGATGTCCCCACCATGCATGAGGTGGAGGGGCTGCTCTTCGCACACACGGACGGCGTCAAGGTGCTTCAGATCCCATACAGGGGAGGGCAGCTCGGAATGGTATTCGTGCTTCCGGACGCGGTCGACGCGCTCGACGCAGTGGAATCGCGTATGTCACCTGCTGCGCTCGCCGGATGGCTCGGGGCGATGGGGTTGTCGCGCGTGAAGGTCGCCCTACCGAGGTTCGAGATCAACGCCGCCCCGCTCGCCCTGCGTGACGTCCTGACGACGCTAGGAATGCCGCTCGCGTTCGACCGCAATAAGGCAGACTTCACCGGCATCGCCGACACTCCACGCTCTGGGGACCGCCTTGCCATCGGCGACGTTTTCCACAAGACCTTCGTGAGAGTCGACGAGCGGGGGACCGAGGCGACGGCGGCTACTGCCGTCGTGATGCGGCCCATGGCCATCCGCTCGGATCCACCCGAGGAGTTCACAGCAGATCATCCGTTCCTGTTCCTGTTGAGAGACATAGGGACTGGGACGATGCTGTTCATGGGTCGGGTGGTCGATCCGATCGCCCCTCCCTCTCTCTGAATCACGCCGCTACTCGAGAACGGGAGCCGAGACGAGTCGACGTGGAGCGCACACATCCATCAGACCGCCATGCGGACCACAAGGACAGAACACGAAGCGGTGCGAACGATCCGCTCCGCCACGCTACCGAGCAAGAGTCGCGCGAGGCCCGTCGATCCGTGCGAGCCCACCACCACCAGCTCCGCCCCCAAACGTTCGGCCTCCTGAACGATGGCCGAGGCCGCCGGCCCGTGGAGGACCTCGCTCACGGCGCTCACGCCAGCATTGCGCATCACGTGAGCGAGGCGGGATCGCGCCGGATCGTGAAGGTCCGCGGGGTCATACGTCGTGGGGGTCCCAAGCCCGGTCAGATAAAAGGCTTCCACCTGGAGAAAGTCGACCGCATAGACGACTTTGAGTTCCAGCCCACGGCGACTGGCTTCTTCGAGTGCAGCTGCCAGTGTCGGGAGCGAAGGTTCGGATAGATCGGTGGCCGCCAGAACCCACCCGTGTGCCGAGGTCTTTCGCGCAACGAGCACTCGGCAGTGAGCATATCGCACCACGCGCTCGGCAACGCCTCCGAAGACACGCTCGAGACCGGACTGCCCGTGGCTCCCGACCACGACGATGTCCGCCTTCCAGGCCTCGGCGCGACGCACAATCTCCGCATATGGGGTGCCTTGCTCGACGAAGATTTCAGCGTCGCGGCCGGCGAACCCAGCGACTCGCTCTCTCACAGCGTCCGCCGCGCGGGCTATAATCTGGCCGACCTTGAGGGTCTCAGGTGTCTGGCGCTGAGGGAACAACGCGCTCAACGACTGAAGGGAAGGAAGAACGTGTAGCGCAGCCAGCGCGCCATCTATCCCTGCCAGCGTAGCCGCCTGACGCAGCGCTTCGTCAGCCGGCTCGCTCAAGTCCGTTGCCACGAGGACACGCATTGAGATCACCCTACCCTTCTTATGGCCGACAGCGGACCTCGGACGGCAGCCTATCGAAAGCTTGAGCCGACTTCTCGAACCATGGCGCTAGCATGAGCGACTCTCGGCGCCGCGTAGGCATCTTGAAAGGGCGGCTCGCCCTTCACTCACCGGGCTGCCACCATAGGGTGGCCCTTCAGCTTCAATATGTCGATGACCCGCGTGGCCCCGCCCCACAGAGCATCCTGTGACGCTGCCTTGAGTTCACCCCAGGTGTTCACCGTTCCCATCAGAGTCGCGACGCCGTCTGGTGCCACTGCGACGCTGACAAGGTCACGCTCCACCATGGGATCCCAATACAGGCGATCTTCGATGCTGGACTTGACTTCGGCGGGTGGAATCTTGACGGTCAGATTGTCGGCGACTTCGGCTACGCCCGAAACGCTCAACACGTCCGCAAGAGCGTCAAAGCGCTCGTAGCCCGATTGAATCGTTCCATTGAGCGCGACACTTCCATTTGCGCAAGAGATCTGGATCGACTTGCCGTCGGACAGCCGGAAGTCGTCGCTGAGCACGCGCTTGACTCCGCGCGCAATGTCGGCGTCCGTCGGCTTGCCAGCTGGCTGCACGAGGACATCATCTCGAATGGTCCACACGCCCACGGTGTTTGTGGCGTCGGCCTCGGCCGCGCGACGTGACTCAAGGCTGTCGACGGTCCCACTCAGAACAACCGACCCGCTCTTCACTGAAACCTGCGGGATGAGTGTCTTCAGGCGAGGATCGTACCGAAATGCATCGCGCACGGCTTGGGCGATCTCGGCATCCGATTTCAGCGCATAGTCAGTCACGCGTCTTTGATCGTTCTGCGCAAACCAATCCACCCGGATCCCTGCGTGGTCGACCGAGTCGACGCCGGAGACCCACGCGTCTGAGCTCGCTCTCGTCGACTGCGCCAGGCTTCCAACGACGCCACTCACGTGCACCGTGTGCCCCGCGACGGTCACGGCGAGTGCAGTTCCGTCCAGCCACACATCGTTGGCGATACGCTGTTTCACGTCCGCGGCGATGTCGGATTCCGGACGAGCCACAGTGTACCGGACAATCACTGCATTCTCTAGCGCCTTGACTCCTGGAACGGCCTTGGCCACGTCGGCGAACAGATTCTTCTGCTGCGAGGACTCGGCAGTGCCCGAAAGTGTCACCTTGGCGTCCTTCGCTGCGACGCCGATCGTGTACGGCCGAGTCGCAAGGTCGTGTTGAAATGCGGTCGCCACGTCGCTTTCGATCTGGTTGTCGGTGCGAGTGACAGGCGTAACGCTCACCTGATCGACTACGGACCGAATACCGCGGATCGTTTCGGTAACGCTGAGAACGCGCTCCTTCGCAAGGAGGTTGCGCACGGAACCCGAGAGAGTGGCTATGCCCTGCGTGACGGCGACCTGAACATGCTCTGCGCGCAGGAGCCCCTCCTCCTGAAAGTGTCGTTGGATGGCTTTGGCTATATCCGCATCGGCGAGCGGCGCAGGCTTCGTCGTTTCGAGCGCTGCACCCATGCCCGTCGTACCCGTGAGCTCCGATCCGCCCCTGTGGCAGGCCGTGGCCGCGGGAGCGAGGCAGCCGATAGATACAAGTACGGACGCGATGCGCGAACGACGAATAGTGGTCAGAGTCATGGCATGATTCCTTTTGGCAGTAGGTTGATGTGGTTGGCCGTAATTGACGGAGCGCACGTCGAGCGTTCTCACTGATGCCGCTGGTCACATGAGTTCGATGTCAACTCGGCGATCGCGCTGCCAACCGACTTCGTCGGTTCCCGTCGCATCGAGCTTGCCGCGGGATGTCGTCGTGACTCTCGCCGCGTCGAGATTGAGCCCGATGAGGTAAGAGCGAACGCTTCCCGCACGCGACTCCCCGAGGAGATGATTGTACTGTACGTCACCGCGAGGGTCCGCGCGCCCGATGAGATGCAACGAGCGCCCCTTGAGCGGCCCGGTCGTGACGCATGTAACCACCTTCTCGAGGAGAGCACGCTCGTCTGATCGCAGGTCACTGTTGTCGAAATCGAACTTGGGCGCAGTGGCAACGTTGTTGAAGTCGATGTTGCACATCCTGAGGATCTCCTCGGACACATTGATGTCCGCCGAAGCGGACGGCACCACCACGACAGCGTTCGGAGTCGGTTGGGCCATCACTGGCGGGCGTGCCGAGACAGCGGGTGGCGACTCATGCGCGCAGCCGATGACCGACGATATCGCAATGAACACTACGGAAGATAGGACTTGACGAGCGATGAGATCCATCTGAGCCTCCTTGGCGGCGCCACGTGCATCATTCGCGTTTGCTCGCAGTGCTCCGGTTTCGAAGCAATATGCGGACCGTCGGCCCTGCCTCACCGAACCGAGTGCCCAAGGGACGGTGCTTGTGGTGAGCCGTTGGCCGAAGGAACCCAAGAAGAACGAGCCAACCATTGAGCCGCCGTGCCCGCAGTGCCGCCAGGCTCGGACCGCGAGCGGAGGCCAAACGTGGTGGTGCGATCGCCACGGGCAAGCCGCGCTGGGTACACACGATTACTCGTGCCAGCCCCAGCTGCCCATGTCATCGCACGATTCGGCGATCACTCCGACGGGGATCGACTTCTGACAAGAGCCGTCCCCGAAACCGGGGGGTACGCGGTGGACGTGCTCACGACGAATGTATTGCACCTATTGGGAGAGAACCGGATTCGCAAAATGCCAGCGAAGCTCAGCGACATCCTTCTCGGCACGCACAATCTCAGGCTCCGCCGCCGGATCTGCTATGTCGGCGACAGGCTCACTCCTCGGGCTCCTGCATGGGGCCCTCCGCGGGCTCTGCGCCCGACGATCTCGCCACCCCAAGCGATGCAGTCGAGCATACTCCCGTCTTTGCGGTCGGGTGCTCGAGGTTCGGAGCTCCAAGATCGCCTTTGCTTACGCCGATCTGCTCGTCTAGCTCGCGCACATGGGAGGCTTGCGACGAAGACGCACTGTCGAGCATCGAGCCCGTGATGGCTCCCACCATTCCGCCGATAATGGCTCCCGCGACCATCCCGGGCGGACCCGCGCCCGCGCCAAGGACGACCCCAGCCAGCGCGCCGGACGCACCGCCCTCGGCTTCGTGCGCGATGCGGTGCTTGCGTGCGTCGCCCGCGCTCTTGCTTCTCCTCGATTTCATGATGATCTCCTGAATTGTGAGTCGCAATCGTCGGCGCATACCGGTCCGGCGCATTGGATCGCTGCGTACCTTCGCACTGAGTCAGTACGCAACCACCGTGCCCGCCGCATGGAACTTCCAAAGGCGCCCAAGCCCAGCGACGTCGCAGGGCCAACTCGCTCCGGTCATCCGTGGCGGGAGTGAACGTCGAGACTCCACCGCGAGGGTTCGCACGGATCCGATACCTGAGGCGGCGATGCGCTTGGCCTGCGGAGGCTCGGGCTTCGAAAGCTCTCGGCTATGACCGTCTCGCGGAATGATACTCACGCCGAACATGCGCGAGGTCCACCGATGGCGACGGCACTTTCATGTCCAAACCATCCAAGTATTCTACGACGACCCGTGCGACCGCGAGGTTTCGGAACCACTTGTGATCCGACGGGATCACGAACCATGGCGCCTGCTCCGTACTGCAGCGGGACAGGACGGCCTCATAGGCCCCCATGTAGTCGTCCCAGAGCTTTCGCTCCTTGTAGTCAGATTCGCTGATCTTCCACTGCTTGGTCGGGTCGTCTAACCGCTCCTCGAAACGCTTCAGTTGTTCCTCTTTGGAAATGTGTAAGTAGAATTTTAGAATGTGGGTGCCGCTATCGGTGAGCTCCCTCTCGAACGCGTTGATCTGATCGTACCGGCCGGACCACACCTCCCGTGGGACCAGATTGTGGACGCGAACAATGAGTACGTCTTCGTACTGGGAGCGATTGAAAATCGCCACGTGCCCTTTGGCTGGCGTTACCTTGTAAATGCGCCAGAGGAAATCGTGCGCCTGCTCGGTCGCCGAGGGCTGCCGGAACCCCTCGACACGACAGCCCTGTGGGTTCATGGCGCCTAGGATGTGGCTGATCGTTCCGTCCTTGCCCGCAGCGTCCATGCCTTGAAGGCAAATCAAGAGGGCCGACCGGCCGTCCGCGTAGAAGAGCTCCTGGAGCCTTCGCAGCTGTTTCTGGTCTTGCTCAATCTCGTGAGCGGCTGCCTCGTGGCTTTCATGGCGCTCCTTGAACTCGGGATCGATGTCCTTCATCCTGACTGCGGTGCCGGGCGCTACTTTGAATCGATGGATGTATTTCACTGGTTTGTCTCCTCGTCTGTCACGCCCGAATCGTATTGAGACCCGCCGTCCGGCTTGTCTCCTGGACGGCGCGAGCCGCGCATCGGTCACGCAGACCCATGGTTCCCTAGGTCGGCTGCGCGACGTGCGCCGCCAAGCCGGATGACGCCTCGGCCTTCGCCGGATCAAAGATTCGATACGCGAGCAACTTCACTCGGTCATTGACTAGGAACCAGGCCAGTGCATACCCCCAGACGAAGAGAGCCCAACCCCACCCGAGAGGCGTCATGAACACACCATACACCGCGATCCCAGTCGCCAGGAGTTGCGTGCCTAGCACCGCAGCCCATAAAATCCTAGCTGGCCGAATCGACCAGAAGGGTCCGCGAGTGCGGGTCAGGAATATCGTCAAATGCCCGGCGACCGACAGTTTCAAATACATCAGCGTCTGGATGTGCGGGCGGTCGAGATGAAATACGCGTTCACCGAGATAGAACAAGACGAAGGCCGCGACGACCCCGATGACACCCAGCACCGTGGAGATGCCGAGCACCATGCGCATGTTCCAGGCCTCGGGCTGGTGCTTGTAATGGACGTTGTCATAAGCAATGGACAGGATGGCGCCGTCGTTGAGCAACGCCAACATCACAATCATGACTGCTGTCAATGGATAGAAGTTGAAGACCAGGATCGCGAGCGTCATAAACAGGAGGACGCGGATCGTCTCCGCGATGCGGTAAATCGCATAGCTGTTCATCCGCTGGAAGATCCGGCGACTCTCCTTGATCGCGTCGATGATGACCGACAGTCCGGGCGTCAGAAGGACAATCGCAGCCGCAGCGCGCGCGGCGTCCGTAGCCTTCGAGACGGCTATGCCGCAATCGGCCTTCTTAAGCGCTGGGGCGTCATTCACCCCGTCGCCCGTCATGCCGACGATGTGGCCGCGCTTTTGCAGGACGTCCACAATGTGAAACTTGTGTTCGGGAAACACCTGCGCGAACCCGTCGGCCTTCTCGATGGACTCCGCCACG
>JBEKXD010000101.1:0-15275 GCA_049512415.1 Polyangiaceae bacterium | reverse complement strand
AACCGTTGGCGAAGCATCGAGAGGGGGTGGCTCTCTCGGGAAAGGTTGTTTGCGTAGCCTACGACGCCGGCAACAACCTGCTGCAACCGGAGACGCTCGGCGCCGGTAGCTCCGAGATCCCGTAGAATGTCTGAGAGAATTTCCTTCGCGGGCGTGGATGGATCACTGGACGCGTCTTGCGTCGTCGGATGAAAGTGCACAACGTGCACCACTTTCCCTTTGCCATAGGGCTTGCTCCCGAGATCGGCTCCCACGCTCCTGTGCTCTTCAGCGACGAACCGTGCGCCCTTGTCGGGAGCGATGCACTTCGACCCAGGAGCATTTATGGCGTAGCTCACCACATCGCCCTGCGTGAGAACGAGCAGAGTCTCGGGACCCAGGAGCCGTCCGGCTGACAACGCAGCGGCTATGACGGACACCTTGGCTGTCGAGGCCACGTCGACCAGCGCTTCACACAGCAAGACCGGCTTAACGTCCGCCAGCGGCAGTCTCGCGCGAAGCCAATCCCCGGGGACCAAGAGCTCGGATGCGAACTGGTGAGCGTCCTTTTCGATCTCACGGACAAGCTCATCGCTAGGGATGTACGCGATTCTTGCGTGGCAGAACAACGTGCCGATCTGCCAGGGCAGCACGATGTGCCCGAGCTCGTGCGCGATGGTGAATCGGAGGCGGTTCTCGTGTGACCCGGGGTTGATGACGACACGGGGCCGGCCACCGTCCTTGCGGAGGACGACCGCGTCGCAGTCAACTCCGGCAGGAAAGACGTCGTATTCGACGTCGGCTCGACCGTTCAGAATCCCTTGGACGTCGACCGGCACCTTGAGCTTCAGCGCACGCGCCATGGTCCGCGCATAGCGTTGAGGCGGGGTCAGAGTCGTCCCGTCTGCTTCAACCACGCGGTGAGCTTACCAAGGTCCTTCGGAGCACTGCGGGCCGCAATGCTTGTGGAGCCGCTCTGCGAGAGCTTCAGCAGGTCCGTGACGGAAAGGCCATGCCGGTGAGCCATAAGAATGGTCTCGAGAGCGTCAGGACGTTCGACAAAGAGCCGGTACTCCTCGCGAGTCATACCGAGCCAGTCGAAGATGGCAACTCGGCGTCCGTCATCAAGTCGCCCGGAGCGCTCGTGCCATTCGTCAATCGCGTCGTCGACCGATTCTTCGACGTCGAGGACCTCTCCGCTCAGCGCGCGCTCGACGAAGGTTGGGCGAGGATCAGACATCGATGGACCTCCCTGGCACAGCGTCCTTCGTAGCTACGCCGTCTTGATCGACAACGCCCAAGTGGCGGCCCCGCTTGTTGTAGACCTCGAACTCACCGTGGAGCTCGTCCCACTCGTAGAAGCGCTTCCCGTCGGCGCTGCGCCAACGGCGACCGCCGTCATGGCGTACGTGCTCAAGCGTCTGGACGAACGGCGTGTCGGGGACCGAAATCGGCGCCATGCCTCACGGAGCATCGTACTCTCAAGCTGCGGCGCCGGAGGCAGCATTGGACAGCCTTGAGCTGACGCAATCCTCCCGCGCCGCGACAATGTCGCGGCCCCGGACGTCGCGGCGGCCCGATCTCGGATCCCACCGACACCGCTTCGAGGTGCCCTCGAACCAGTACCCATTCGTCATCATCCTCGCTCCATCAGATCGTGATGGAAAGCGCTATTTTACGCCGACTCACGAGGTTTTGCATTCTTCGGAAGCCCCGGTGGTCCGGAAGCCCCGGTGGTCCGCCTGCCACTCCTGTGAGCTTGGCCGCCAGCTGATTGCGTCCGGCTCCTCGCGGTTTCGTCGTCATCAGGGATGCGAGGATAGCCCACCACTGCTGGCTGCGGAGGGGTGCGCATCAGCAAGGGCGGCAAGACCTAGCTCCTCCACCTCGGCTTAGGAGCGGCTGGCACCGTCCCGGGCTTCGGTGAGCGCGATGCGAATGCCTCCCCGAAGGTCGGGTCCGCGTACCCGGAACGGGCACGGTTTGGGCACGGTTTACCCGTCCCGAACGGGCTTCAACGAGCTTTTTGGGCCTCTCAGGGCCGCTTTTTTCCCGAAGATCGGCGATCCCGCGAAATTGACACGGTAGGGGTCGTAGGTTCGAAACCTATCGCGCCTACAAGAAAACACCGGAAAAACAAGGCCAATCACGCTTAGTGGGATCCGCCCGCCTGCGAACCCTCCCCACTCTTGCGGGTTCCCTCCCCACTGCCCTCCCCACTTGGGCGGGGTCCGAACAAGCTGACGACGTTGCCGATGCTTCGGCGCTGCTCGTCGGGCGTGACGGTGGAGTAGTGCTCGCGCATTCGCTCGGTCATATGACCTGAGATCGATTTGGTCACCACGGCCTCCACATGGGCGACCCGCATCAGGTCGTTAAACGTTCGGCGCATGCCTCGCGGGGTGAAGCGCTTGGATAACCCGGTGAGCTCTCCCACCTTCGCAAACGCCTTCTTGAGGAAGGCTTGGGACCGCATGCCGCCGTCTTCAGCGGGGAAGAGCAGCTCGGAGTTCTTCTGCTCGACCGAGGTGAGCTGCGTGGCGACATGCCACTTGAGCACATCCATGACTTCGGGCGGCACCGTGATGCGCTGGCGCAGCTTGGTCTTGGTCGTGTTCATGACCTCGTGGCCAAGGGTGTGCGATCGCCGAACGAAAAGGACGCCCTGGTCCCAGAGCACATCGGGCGTCGGTCCCGCGCGGCGAAGCGGTCGCATGGAGGAAGGCCGAAGGCCAGTGGCGAAGCCGAGATAGGTCATCGCGAACTGCGCCGGGAACTCTGCCTTCATGCACTCGAGGAAGGCGGCGGCTTCCTCGCTCGTGAGCGCGTTCGGCTCCTCTTCCGAGTACGTCTCGTGCTCGGAGGTGTCGAACGGCGAAATGCCTTCGGCGGCGTTGAGCGGAAGCTGAAGCTCGCGCCTCGCCTTCGTCAGCACGTGTCGAAGGATGACCAGCCAGCCGTTCGCTGTCGTGGGCGTGTACGCCCCCTCGGCGATCAGCTTGCCCACGCCCGCACGCCAGACTTCAACGTGGGCGGGGCGGATCTGGTCGATGTAGAGATCGCCAAAACCATCGACGTTCTTCGTGCCGGCAATCAAGTGCTTGAGCGTGTAGCGCCAACGCTCACGACCGCTTGCGCTTTTGATTTCCATCGTCGCGACCTTGCGCTCGAACAGCGACGCGGCGTAGTCGCAGAAGCGCGTCTTCGGCTGCTCGACTAAGACGATGCCGGCTCGGACGCGAGTGCACTCCTCCTCGATCCACTTCAGTGCGTTGGGTGCATCCGCGTTCGGAAGAACTTTCCAAATCTCCCTTTGCCTGCCGGTCGTGCCCTCCTTGACTCGGGCGCGAACGACATGTCCGCCCTCCTTTCTCTGCCAGACCCGGGGCAGCACCGGTTCGGTTGATATCCAACTTCCTTTGAACAACTTCCAGTCTCTCTGCATCGTCATGTGCACCTCCTGCGGGGGGCGCACCTGAGCGTTCCGGGGGCGGAACGTTAGCAGCGCTGGGGCCGGGCGGCTGCCCCCGCATGAATCGGTCGAGATCAGCGATGGACCAGACCCACGTGCCCCGGCCCCCGCGTCGGGAGATGGGCTTGAGGCGGCCCTCCATATGGGCCTTGCGGATCGCTGATGCAGTCTTGAAGCCGCAGTAGATCGCCGCCTCGGCGGTGGTCAGATAGGGCGGCCACGGATGGTCATTCCGCGCGTTGGTGTTGGCGGCCGTTCCGGCCGTGCCGTCGTGCACGACGTTGTTGATGTCGCCCGCGAGTCGGGCTCGTCTGCCGATCTGAGTGCGCGCGTCCTTTGGCAATGTCACGCGAGCCTCGCTGGGACGGCGTAGGCGTCTTGGCGGTGGGGACACGTTGGGAGCATTGCGCAGGGGGCAAGCGCAGCCCATGCGTGCTCGGTCATGGCTGTCATGACGAACCTCTCCTGGCCCGGCGTCGCGTGTGTCGCGACGCTATCGGGCGCTGTGCGTTGCGTCAGGCAAGCCGGATGCCGGCGGATCCCCTGGTGTGCACGTGGTCTAACCTATTGAGATCGCACGTTTTGGAACTGCACCTACCGCGTGAGTGGTCAGTTTTCTACCAGGGGGGGTGGTCAATTTAATATGACCACCCCGGGGCTCGCGATGACTCGGAGGGATTGCGTTGGTGTGGCTGGCCTTCGGACGCAGAGACTGGACGGGATCGTTGGAGAACGCGGTCTCGCGATCGCGACAAGCGCGTACGGGATCGGTCTCATCTCTCGGCAACTCGGGTGTTAGTCCCGACCGAGCGCTCGCGCCTGGCGCGATCAGTTCACCGCGAAAGTGAGCGATCGCTTCCAAGCAGACTGCCTATGAGCAGTGGCGCGAGTGGGATGCGGCAGAAAAACGGGTACGCCTGCAGATACTCTACACAATCATCTTGGTGCCGTGATGCCAACGATCGTCTGCAAGCCGAAGCTCGGTGAGAAGGTCGCATTGGAGGACTCTCGAACAGGGGTATTTGTGGCCCGCCACTTCGGGAGCCAGAGGTCGCACGGTGCTGCTGTCGACTTGCTCATGCAAGGCAAGCTCGATGACCTCCGCACCCTTGCCTTCGAGGTGTTGCTCGACCTGGTGCTACGGATGGAGCCCGTCGTCACCGAGATTCGGATCACCGCTGATGATGAGCGAGCGACATCCTGACGACCGCAGCGGACAGGATCCCCCTCGAGAGAGTGGGCACCGCCGATGGTTCGCTTTCGTACGTGACCTTTGGGGTCGGGCAGCCTCAAGCGCCTTTCATCGATGTCAACGACTGGTCTGTGGGCTTCGACCGGACAGTACCTGCCGGACGGACATCGCTGCGGGGCCACCGCGCTTCCCGCAGGGCGAATGCGCTACCGCGAACACCGCGAATCTCGCGGGAGTCGTGCCTCATCTGGCCGCATACGCGGGCGTCATGCTTGCACTGGAGCAAGTGCGCGCGCTTCTCGACCCGATAACCGCGCTCGCTGGGGCCAATACGCAAAGCATTATGCGCGGACTAGACGAAGCCGGACGAGTGCGCACGCAACGCTACGCGACGTGCCCGTACCCCGTGTGAAAGGTCGGTCTAGCACTTCGAATAGTTTGTCCACCGCGCGGATCTCGCCGTCGCACCTACGGGGGCAAGAGGTTCGTCGGGTCATGGATCGTCATCGTGACGCCGGGACGGCGCGGCTGCTCTGGTGCCGCCGGATTCATGAAAAGGACGAGGTTGTCGCTCCGAGGGATTGCGTTATTGAGGAACGAGCCAAGCCAGCTCGGGACGAGGAGCCCATCAATCTCGGGGCGAGCGCGCGCGGTCTCGCCGATCTCCTGCGTTGTACTGAGGACCCCCTGGCGGTTTAGCTGCTGCCAGTGTGCCGACGGCAGGACGAGGTCGCCCGGAGCCACGCCGAGGACCGCAAGGACGAGCGGATTCGTGAGGTCCAGGATCCTTGCATTGTCGACCGTGACTGCGAACGTAATTCGGGGATCCAGCGGCTTGCTCGGCAAATGGAGGACCATTGCCTCGTGTTCGCACTCGAAAGTCGCGAGTGTCTGAGTCCCCGCGAGGTAACAGATCGGGGCGCCCCCGGCCCTGTGGTACCGGCCGCCGCTGGCGCCAGCGTGCGCACCGTCGAGTGGATGAGCGCCGATGTTGATGATGACCTTGAGGCTTACCGAGCGATAGAAAGCTGCCGCGGGCGTGGGGCCGGGCTGCGCAGCCTGTACGCTCGACGCTAGCGTATGAGGCGCGACCACGCGGCTCCTCGACTAAGCAAGACGGCCAGAGCCTGGGAAATCAAGGTGCGACGTTACCAGACGAGTACGCCATGAGACGAGCCACAAGCTCTTGGCCACGCCCCTCGCTGATCAACTCTCGCGGCGTTTTCCCTTCGAATGCCGGCAAGGGCATGTGCATCCACCCCTTCATCTCGGACGGGGGCAGGCCAACCACCTGAAGAACGTTCTGAAGCTGGAGCATCTCGCGCAGCACCTGAACCGTCCGAGGTCCCCGCGGGGAGCTTGTTTCATCGTGAAATAACTTCGCCACTGACTCGGTCGTGCGTCCTGTGAGTCGGGCGAAATCAGCCGGTTCGACACCAAACTCGGAGCAAAGGCGTCGTACGGCGAAGGCCCCCTCGGGGGTCAGGAACCCCGAGGTCGTCGCGCGTGGAAACAAGAAGGGGTCACGCTCGCGATTCATATGACTAGCTTAGCTCTAGTCCAGAGCTAGTCAACATCTAGTGCTCAGCTTGGAAGCGGAGTCGCGATGGCGATCCGGTTATCAGGAGGCAAAGACGCGAGAGAAGGCGCCCACGCCCCCGTCCGTGCTCGGCGCCAAGCGCCTGCGCGCGGGCGGCCCTCCCCAATCGCTCGCTGCCGCTCCCGCTCGCTCAGGGAGGGGTCGGCGAAACCGCCCGCTGCCGGTGCGGCGGGGACGCGATCCGGAACCGTTACCGTATCCGCCGGCATGGCAACCCACTGCACCCGATGACTGACAATTGAGAGACCGCGCGAGTGGGGGCCACACGGCGCGGCGCTCGGCACGGGGCTCGCATCGCGGGATCGTGTGGAACGTCCCGCCCGCGGGCCCCGTGCCAAGTGCCGGTTGTGGTTCCTGGTAGCCGGTGGGGGTAAGTCCACGACTGTCACCGCCTCATCGTCGGGAGCGAGCGCCGGACGTCTTATGGTCAACGCTTCGCAGGCGATGGTTCGCGACACGTCGTTCCAGCCAGGCCTCAACACGGAGCTTGAAACCGGACGTAGTTCCTGACTCGAATCCGAACTCGATGGGCAAATCGATCGGCAGCTAGGTTTGCGGCGCAACTGAGCTATCCGACGGTGTGGAATCTGTTTCATCGTGGGGACCGAAAGGCGAGGTCTGCGCGACGTCGCCCGGCACCGAGTCCACAGTTGCGACCGTCCTGCCGACGGGCGTCAATCGGGGATGACGCCCGGTCGTGGTGAGTTCGCGCACCCGCGCCGCAACGAGCCCCGCGACCACACTGAGAACGGAGGCCGCGACCGCAGGCAGCACCCATGGGCTGCTGGACTGTGTTGCGCTCCCGAGGACGGGAGTGACTTCGGGATCGGACGGCGCGGTCGCAGATTCCCCCTCGCTGGAGGTCACCATATCGGAATCGGTCACTGAATGGTTTCCATCTCCACTTGATGGGTTCTTCGCCTCCGGAACCGGACCAGTCCTATGGGACCGCCTATGGATGCACGGACTCCGTGACTTTATCGCCGATGCCTGTGTTCTCGTCACCGGAGGCTTCCGGTTGAGGTATCTTGGGTATGCCGCTCTCGTAGGCCGCCAGGGATGCGAGACTCGACGCGGTGACGGACCAATCGGCCGTAGCGCTATGATGCGGTTCCTCGGCTCGTTCTACGTTCCCGAGCGCATCGGAGAGGTGCAAGATCGTAGGCCAGCGCTCCTTCGGGCTTATTCGCCAAGGCGACGCCGACTCGATCACTCACGGCTTGTGGCGGCCATAGCCAGTCTTGAATGAGCGGTGTCGGGGATTCTCCGCGTGCATCTGCGCGAGGATGTCCGCCGCGCGCCTATTCGGTGTCATGACGCGGGCGGATGCGCGAGACTCAGCAATTGTCTTCTGGTTCTCTCTGAGGATCGCCGCCCATCGTGAGGCCACGACCATCTCGGGGACGTGATCGCGCTCAGAAGGTGGAGCGCATGGGCACCCATTCCCGTTGCGCTGCGCGTCTTGGTCCTACGTCACCTTCGCACTCATAACCGCGCTTGCGACGCATCCAAGGACAGAGACTGCCACGATGCACCAACGGAGGGCTTCCTCGCGCCTATCGGCCATCGCATTCCTTGCGAGGCCCCATCCCACTTTTGCTTCGTGCGCCGCGACAGGCACGAGCAGTGCGACAATCATTCACCTGACCGGTACCGACAGGACGACCACCAGTAGTGTCGTCATACCCTGGAGACCGTTCGCATTCACTGCCCAGAACGGTTTGTCGCTCCCGGACGAGCTGTACCCCACATGAACGCTCATGGCTCCAAAGGCTATGACCGAGGCGAAGAGCTTCGCGACGCGATGTAAACCCCCAGGCCTTTGGGCGAGCTTGCGGGCGATCTCGACGCTTGTTTCGGCGACGCGCTCCGCGAGCAGTCGCCCGACGTGCGCGGCCTCCTTCTTGGTAGCAGCGGCAAGGGCTGTGCGGGCGTTTTCGATTTGGTTCGCGGCATGTTCGGCGAGCTGGGCTGGATACTTGCGCAAAAATGAATCGCCGTGATCGAGCGCCATGATGATGCTCCAGAACGCGTCGTCGTCGTTGAGTCCGAGGGCGCCTCGAATCCGGTACCGGCGCTCGCGCCGCTCCTAAGATGGTTCTCGACCTACCAGCTTGACGAACGGGCTCTCGAAGCTCAAGCAAGAACTTCTTCAACAAGTTCGCGCATGTCGCCGTGGAACCATACTTGTTCCGTTTTCACTGCGGCGCTCAGTGCCAGTTTCTTGGTTTGAATGTTGTCGGTGCCTCTGTCGGCCAGATCGGGGAATGTGACCGATCTGCCTCTACGACGTCCGATCGCTTCGCGGGTGTTGGGTCCGTTGCAGAGATCGATGGTGCGCTCGTCGTCGAAGTAGCCGTTTCGGACAACGTGAACGTCAACCTTCGGGACTGCTTCCATGACCTTCAGGAGCTCGATGCTGTCACGCTGCCGGCAGCTGATCCAAAGCGCCACCAGTTGTGTTCCGAGTTCATCGCGGCTGCTGCTGAGGGTCTTGGCGTAGTTCTTGACCGAGACATTGTTGCGGGCGGCGGTGTTGACGACGACGAGACGATCGCGGTGGGTATCAAAGATGTTGACGAGGTCAATCCAGCCGTCGGCTTTCGTCGAGGTCGATCAGCTTTGCGGGGACTAGATCTTTGTATGCTTTCCAGACGTCTGGGTTGCAGATGTCGCACTCGACGAGTGACCGTCTACTCTCCTCGCTCCAGCACGTAGTCCAGTGTCGAGACGGTCAGGACGGACTTTCCACCACCGTCCTTGTTCCCGCCGATTCAGTAGATGCGGTTGTTTCTATTCGGTCATTGGTCTTGGTTCCTCAGCGGTTGGTATTTTGTTGTCACGCCTGGCAAGGAGAGTGACGTGCTGGCGAACCGGTCCTCTCCATACGCCTCGGGTGTTCTCGGGCTCCGTCCAAGGCGCAAACGCCGATCCGTGCAGCGACGTTTCTCGTACGCGAAACGTGATGGTCCTTGTTGAAACAGCCGGGAATGCCGACGGTAGTGCGGAAAACATTCGTGTTCTATCCGACCCATCGGTCGTCGTGCGACCTCTGATGCACAACCGGTTCCGGTCGATACGAGTGCCTGCGGTGTACCTCTCGGTACAAATCCGAAACGAACTCGCACCCGTCGCGTCCTACGTGGGCTTCTCGCTTCGACGTGAACCCGTCATCGCAGCGCGCAGGTTTCCGTCGCGGAGACGTGCCCTCGCGATGAATTGTGGGCCGTTGCGCAAGGGGCAGCGTTTGCGATGTGCAGCCGGTCTAGCGACGGACTGAGATTGGTTGTCTCGCCAGAGCGTAGTCCGAGTTTTGGTCGGGTGGCTATACTCGGATGAGGAATCATCCCTGCACCCGGGAGGCTCGCGAGATTTGTCGGCACCGGGAGCGCGATGACGATGCCTCTCACTCTCGGCGTTCATTCCCGAACCGAATCGCTGCCCGCTGCCGGCTCGCCAATGGAACGTACGTTGGTCGCTTGCAGGGCGTCTCTTGGTCGGTAAGCGTCGACATGCTCCGTACGGGTGAAGCGGTTGATTTCTGGGTCGCATCGAGCAATAGGATGACGGCGGTTGCGAGACATGATGAGGTTGCGCTCCACGTCCTGTTTCCGTTCTGAGTCCCGAAGTCTCCGACTTTCTGGGTCGCGGGACCTTTCGATGTCAGGGCGGAAACGAGGAGCGAAGTATCGCCGACGCCGTCGGCGTGGTTGCCGTTCAGATGTCCTCGGAATCCTTCGACGGCGTAAACGCCGCTCGCTGCGGTGCCCCTTCGGGCACGCGTGGAGCGACGACCTTGTCTTGTTCCGGTGGCACCGTCGGTGGTGATGCGCAAGGCGGTGACGGTCTCGGAACTGCAGTCGCTGTCGATACGTTCTTGGAATCGGTTCCCTTCGACAGAGCTTGCACGTTTGTGCAACGCTTCCAATTCGATACTCGTCACGGGTCGGCTCCAATCGGCCGGAAGGTCGGGGACGTAGCCTCGCGTGCTTCGGAAAAGATTCTTCCTCCCTAGACGTGTGTCTTCTTCGCTAGGTTGACATGACTTTTTCGGGAGCTGGCGCGGTGACAGGGATGCCATTGTCCGTGACCATCGCCGCGACGGCGATCAGGTTGTAGCCCTTGGCCTACATCGCGTGGATCTGGGGGACCAGCAGTCGAACATGCCGGACGTTGGTGACGTCTTCGACGTGGCGCTCGTGAGCGTCTTGTATCTCGCGCGTCTCAGGAGAGCGGAAGTCCCGGAGTGAGAACGGAGGGCAAGATAAAGGAGTGGATCCACGAGTGAGGTAAGTGGTTGATTCGGCTAAGCAAATGTTGGAACCATGGCAGGGTACGTTGGATCCACGACATGCGTAAGTGCATGATCGAACTAGCAAATAGTTGGAGCTACGAATGACCAACCCCGACGATGCGCCCCGTTTTTCGGCCACGTATCGGTGGCGGGTGCGGCCCAAGCTCAAAGAAGGGTGGAGCGGGGCGCTTCGAAGCGCCGTGCTCGTGCTCATACCGCCCGCGCACAGCACAGCACAGCGAGGGTGTCAGCGGACGCGCGAATTGGAATGCGCGATCTGACCGACTGTGTGCGGCGCCAAATGGCGCAGCTCGCGCGCTGCGACATCGGGCGCACACTCAAATGGGTCGCTCCCTCTGAGGACGCCGGGCTTTCGTGTTTCTCGAGCGGGGCGGTGCGACGGGACTGGGGGTGGGGTCGTCGGAGCTTCTGGAAAGTACTGTCCCGTGTCAGGACGACGGGCTCGCTCGCGGCGAAGTAGGCTGCTAGTCGCGCAGCTGCCCCGCAATTCGACATTCCGGCCCGCCAAAACCACGGAGCGGCGTCAGTCTGGGTGCCCTTCGCCGATGTGCTTGCCGTCGGGTGGGAGTAGCGGAACGGCTGGGCGGCAACTGCGTTGACCGGGCCGAGTCGTCGAGTAACCTCGGCGCCAATGATCGATCGGCAAGAGCTGCCCATCGAGTACGAACTGCTTCGCCAGGCGGCGCTCGCCGAGACCGTCGTTTCCGATACGCAGATCAACCCAACGAGCGCGGACGACAAGCACGTGCGCATCGAGGGTCGACTCGGACTCGAGGAGGACGAGGACGGTGAGCCCGCCAACGACGCCGAGCACTATGCGTTCGGGTTCATCTACGCGCTCGGCGTACTCTCCTTCGCGGATGCCCGGCCGCGGGGTGCTTCGGGGATGCACTTCGAGGAGAAGGATGACTGGGCCGTGGGCGACATGCTTCGTCGCCTGCGGTTCGAACGGGGCGAGCTGCACTTCTACGCCGACTACGTCCGCGGAAGGTGCATGAAGACGACGGTCATCGTCCGCGCGGACGGCACCTTCACGCTCGACGCCGTGAACCGCGGGGAGGCTGCGACGCGATGGATCGCGCAGCTCCAGGGAAGGAGATTCTTGCGGGCGATTGGCGATGCGGGAACCGACGCATGATTCGGGCTCCTCGCGCTGCACGATGCCTGGCAACCGACAATGTGGCGTCGTCGGATGCGGCGACTAGGGAGCAGAAGGCAGCGCTGGCGCCCGTAGTCGGAGCACAGAGGGCGTGGCGATGAGCGCCACGCGATCGTGCGTCAACGTCCCCGGGCGGTCAGCGCCACCGATCGCGTCCGCAACATTCGACGGCCACCGATGAGCGAATACCAGTGTTACGAGTTCGTCGCGCTCGATCGGCCGCTCACGTCGGAGCAGATGGCGGAGCTCCGGGCGATCTCGACTCGCGCCGAGATCACACCGACGCGATTCTGGAATGAGTACCAGTGGGGCAATCTGAAGGCGGATCCCGCGAAGTTGATGGAGCGGTATTTCGATGCGCACATGTACTTCGCGAATTGGGGGACGCATCGATTGATGCTGCGCCTCCCCGTCAAGCGCGTCGACCGGAAGTGCCTGCACGCATACTTCGTCGGCGACGCGGCGCGGGCGCGGACCGCGGGCGACCACCTGATTGTCGATCTCCATAGCGAAGATGAAGAGCCGGACCATTACGAGGAGAGCCAGGGGTCGCTCGCTGCGCTCGCCCCGGTCCGCGCGGACTTGTTGCGCGGCGATCTTCGCGTCGCCTACCTCGCCTGGCTCCTCGCGATCCAAGCGGGCGACGTCGATGACGACGATGTGGAGCCGAGCGTGCCACCCGGATTGTCCGATCTCACTGCGGCGCAGGCGGCGATGGTTGAGTTCCTTCGAATCGACGAGGACCTGATCGCGGCGGCGGCCGAGGGAACAGAATCGCACATCGACGATCGCACCGGCCTGCGCAAGTGGGCTCTTGGGCTCACGCTTCGCGCCAAGGACGAGTGGCTCCGCCGCGCGATCGATGACCCGGATCTCGCGCTTGGGGGCGAGCTGCTGCGGGTGTTTCACGCGGAGACGAAGTCGGCTCGGGCTTGCCGCCAGCGCACTGTCGGCGAACTGCGCGCCGCCGTGGCGAAGCATCGCGCGCTGCGAGAGCGCGCTGAAGCGGAGCGCGCGGCAAAGGCGAAGACGGTTGCGGACGCTGCGCGCAGGAAACGCCTCGATGCGCTCGCGAAGCGCGTCGACGCGGCGTGGGCCGATCTCGAGGCGCTCGTCGAGAAGAGCGCGTACGAAGCGGCGATCAGGCTCGCGATCGATCTGCGCGATCTCTCGAGGCGAGACGGCTCGTCCGTGCCGTTTGCGGCACTGTTCGAAGCGATGCGGAAGCGACAGCTCAGGCGCCGCGGGTTCTTCGATCGCTGGAAGCGCGAGAACAAGGTGGAGCGATCATGAGCGAGCTAGTGACGGTCCATGACTTCCGTCGCGATCCGATGTTCCCGCGCATCGAGCGTGCAGTCGCCGCGATCCTCGCCAACGGAAAGGTGGTGGCCCCCGTCGACGTGCTCGTGAAGATGGACATCCTCGCGCCGAGCGACCTCGAGGACTGGCGCTTCGGCCGCGTGCCGTACCTTGAACGCGTCGTCCGCGGCAGCCTCTCGCGCTTGAGCCGGCTCCTGCGCATTCTCGGCTTCCACTGTCACGACTTGAACCTGGTTCCGTCACACACCGCGTACGTGAAATGGGGCAAAGGCCCTCGCACGGCGCTCCGCTTCACCAAGACCGGCGAGGAGCGGCTCGAGAAGATCTACGCGCGACATTTCGTGTGGCCCGGTGAGCGCGCGTTTCACCCGCCGCGCGAGAAGTCGGATGCTGGCGCATGAGCCAGTCGCGACCGCCGGAACGCGCGAGTCTTGCGAGCGCACTCGAGGAAGAGGAGGCGCGACTTCGACGGCTGGAAACCGAACGCGCCGACGCGAGGGCACGCGCGGAGGCGCTCCGTGCTCAGCTCGCAGTGCTCGACGAAGCGCCGGTAGCGCGCAGAGAGACGGTTACCACATCGGTCACGGCCCCGCGCTCGCCAGCCGAGAAGGTGAGACTCTTTCGACAGCTCTTTCGCGGCCGCGATGATCTGTATCCAACGCGATTCGTCAGCAAGAAGACCGGCAAGCCCGGGTACGCCCCGGCATGCTCGAACAAATGGGAGGTCGGACTCTGCGCGCTCAAGACGGGTGGCAAGTGCAGCGACTGCACGAACCAGGCGTTTCGCCAGGTCGACGACCTGGCGGTGCTTG
The DNA here is from genome assembly GCA_049512415.1 of Polyangiaceae bacterium. GTDB lineage: Bacteria > Myxococcota_A > Polyangia > Polyangiales > Polyangiaceae > Palsa-1150. The sequence goes on along the minus strand of JBEKXD010000101.1, from coordinate 1,426 downwards.
GGCATCTGCGTGGCAAGCACGTGATGGGCGTCTACCCGATGCTCCCCGACGAGACGTGCTGGTTTCTCGCGGTCGATTTCGACAAGAGTACCTGGAAGGAGGACGTGCGCGCGTTCGCGGAGACCGCGCAGCGCCTCGAGCTGCCGGTGCTTGTCGAGCGCTCACGATCCGGAAACGGCGCGCACGTGTGGTTCTTCTTCTCAGAGCCCGTGCCTGCTTCGGTCGCGCGGAAAATGGGATGCCACGTGGTCACCGAGACCATGTCCGCACGGCACGAGCTCAGCATGGACTCGTACGATCGGCTCTTTCCGAGCCAGGACACGATGCCGCGCGGCGGATTCGGAAACCTCATCGCACTGCCGCTCCAATACGAGCCTCGTCAACGAGGGAATTCCATCTTCCTCGACGACCAGCTGAACGCGTACGCCGACGACCAGCAGTGGTCGGTCCTGGCCTCGGTGAGGCGCATCTCCGCAGCGACCGTCGAACGGATCGCCGCCGAGGCCACGCGCACGGGAACGATCATCGGCGTGCGAATCGCGGAAGCTGTCGATGACGAGGAGGACGCCGCGCCATGGGCGCGTCCTCCCTCAGGCACGCCGCGCCTGCGCCGCATATACGGGCCGATGCCAGCTCGCGTATCCGCGGTACTCGCACAGCAACTATTCGTCGCGAAGGACGGCATCCCTTCTCCGCTCCTGAACCAGATCAAACGCCTGGGCGCCTTCCAGAACCCAGAGTTCTACAAGAAGCAGAGCATGCGCCTGTCGACGGCCACGACGCCACGAGTCATCGCGTGCGCCGAGGATCTGCCCAAGTACCTGGCTCTCCCGCGCGGATGCAAGATCGACCTCGAAGAGCTGCTCCGCGTGCAAGGCGTCGCGCTCGATGTCACCGACGAGCGCGTGACCGGAACGCAGCTCGAGCATTCCTTCCACGGCACGCTGACGGCTATCCAAGAGGCGGCGGCTCGCGCGCTGCTCGCGCACGACATAGGGGTCTTCGTCGCGCCACCGGGGGTCGGCAAGACGGTGATCGGTACGTATCTCGTCGCAGCGCGAGCGCGCAGCACATTGATTCTCGTCCATCGGAAGCCGCTCCTCGATCAGTGGCTCGCGCAGCTCGCGCTGTTTCTCGGCCTCGATCGACAGGAGATCGGTCAGATCGGAGGCACGAAGCGCACGCCCACGGGCCGCGTCGATGTCGCGATGATCCAGAGCCTCGTACGCAAGGACTCCGTCGCCGATCTCGTTGGCGGCTACGGTCAGGTGATCGTTGACGAGTGCCATCACCTCCCAGCCGTCCAGTTCGAGCGCGTGCTTCGCGAGGTGAAGGCCCGGTACGTCGTCGGGCTTACCGCCACGCCGCAGCGGCGCGACGGTCATCATCCGATCACCGAGATGCAGCTCGGCCCGGTGCGCTTCAA
>JBEKXD010000100.1:0-15315 GCA_049512415.1 Polyangiaceae bacterium | reverse complement strand
CCACTTATCGCGAGCACTTCACTCAACTAACCGGACTAGAATATGTGGGATTTCGCTGCGCACAGTGACTGAGTATGGCGGGTAACCTGGAGATCTTTGTCGAGACGTCCGGTCGGTTGGCGACCGTCGTGGCTCGGAAGCTTTTGCCATAGCTTTCTTGTGTCTTCGCATGGCGCCCGGCGCACGGCTGGGCGAGCGCTTCGGTTTGACTTCCTTGTAGCGCTTGGAGTTCCTGGCGGGATCCCACTTTGGCACGCGGCGAATCCGCGTCACCTGCCGTCGTCGCGTGGAATGAGGGATGGGCATTCCGTACATCCTCGCGACTCGACAGCGCGCGGTTCGTTGCGGGTGCAGCTGCGATTCCGTCAGTTCGTTTTCTTGATCAACCACGAATGAATTCAACGGAGGGCACTCATGAATCGCATTCCTATTCTGCTGCTCGCAAGCGCGGGCGCGGTCATGTTGTTTTGTCGCAACGGCGAAGCTGCACCGCAGAAGCAGCTACCGAACCCCATCATTGAAGGCATCGGCCAACCCAAGTCGGTGGTTGCCGCAGGCGCAACCGGTTCGCTCACTGAAGCGCTCGCCCTGGAAGTGCCTCAGGGGAGAAAGGGGATCCAACCCAAGCTCAATCTTCTCTACAACTCTAACGGGGGGCTCAGTCCCGCAGGGCTCGGTTGGCTGCTCGACGTCGGTCACATCGAGCCCGACTCCACCGATGGCATTCCACAGAGTGCGCCGTTCGACTCAGTGTTGGTCGACATCGCGGGTGCCTCGGCGCGATTCGTGAATATCGGCGGAAACGAGTACCGCGCGCGGGATGAAGCGGCGTATCGAGACCTGCGTCAGGTCGGCTCGCACTGGGAGGTGCGGGACCCGGACGGAAACGTGTTCCTGTTCGGGTCACAGGTCAGCAATCAGGTCGCTGGGAGTTACTGGGCGCTCGACGCCGTTCAGGATCCGAACGGCAACGTGATGACGATCCAGTACAAGAATGACGGAAGCGGTGCGCTCTATCCGATCCAAATTGCATACACAGGAAACGTGCAAACGGGCGAGACGGGGACCAACACGATCGAACTTCAGTACGATTCTCGACCCGACGTGCGCATCTCGCAACGCGATGGATTTCGACAGGAGACGGCGCTCCGCGTTGCATCGGTCGTCGCGAGTGCCCAGGGCCAGCCGGCGTTGACCTACCAGTTCGGCTACGAGGAAAGCCTCACGACCCACCGATCGCTTCTCACATCGGTCACTCTCGTAGGGACCGACGGCACGACGAGCATTGGAGCGAGAACCTACGCGTACACCGCAAGCGAATTGGGATGGAACTCGACAGCACTGGCAAATAACACATTCCCAGCTTCGCTCAATGACAGTTCCGGCAAGGATCTCGGTACGCGTATCAACGATGTCAACGGGGACACCGTCGCTGACGTGATGGACAACTCGGGCAACGTTTACATCGGACTCGGAGACGGCACGTTCGCCGCAAACCCCACGTTCACTGCGAGTCTGCAGGCGGTGTTCGCGGCGACGGGATCGGGCTTTGCCAACGGGGACGGGTCGGATACCGGCACGCGCGTGTTCGACATCAACGGCGACGGGCGACCGGACATCGTGTTTGCCCCTGCTTCAGGCGCTGCGCTCGTGTTCTTGAACACGGGCCTCGGCTGGGAGCAGGACGCCACGTTCACGGCCGGGCTTCGCACCGTTGCCCAGACGTTTTCGGTTGGCAATCAATACACCAACCCTGAGTGCTTTCCGCCGCCCCCCGACGCCGGGCCGGATGCATCCACGGGCGACGCCGGATCGAGCGCCGCGTGCAGCGGAAGCGCGCTGTACACCCTGCCGTTCGCGTTCGTTCATAGCAACGGGGACGCTCCAGGAGTCCTGCTCGGCGATGCCAACGGCGACGGATTGGTCGATATTCTCTGGAGTGATGACACGACGACGGACTTGTTCAATATCCCGTCGCGCAGCGGTGGGCTACTCTACGACGTGCCCGCGTCGATTCGCGCGGTGTATCTGAACGATGGCCACGGCGGCTGGGCCGAGAACGCGGCGCTCTCGGCTGGGCTTCCCACCACGGCGTTCGTCATCAACTCTCAGTTGCAGGGCTTCGATGCCTACGACGTGAACGGCGACGGGATCGTGGACCTCGTTCAGACCGCGTCCGGGTCTCCGGAGTATGTGTGGCTGGGCAACGGACTCGCTTGGGGCGACGGGCCCAGTCGGACTCCGGACCCCGAGTACACCGCGTCGCTCCAAGCGCTCAACCTGATCTCCATCCAGGGCCACCAGAGTCAGGGCCTCGTGCAAGTCGACTTCAACGGTGACGGCCTGACCGACCTCGTTCAATCCACGTCGCCGAGCTCGGCGTCGGCATATCGCAATACGGGCACCGGTTGGGTCCTCGACAACGACGTTTCGCAGGCCCTGCAGACCGTCAAGTTTCAAGTCGTCGATGGGAGCGGCACGGCCATGGGACAGACGTTCGCGGACATCGACGGCGACGGCAAGTCCGACATCGTCCAGGCCGCGTCGGGCGCAAGCGCGATCTATCTCGCGCTCGGCACGCGTGCGGATTTGCTCTCCAGCGCGACGAGCGCCATCGGCGAACAAACCACCGTGTCCTGGGGGCAGTCCAACCAGTTTTCCAACACCAGCGGCGGCGTCGAGACGCTTCCGTTCGTGCTGCCCGTCGTGACTTCGCTACAGCGTAGCGACGGGTTGCACACGTTCACGTCGACGATGGCCTACCAGGGCGGAGCGTATGTCAGCCGCCAGTTCCGAGGGTTCGCGTTGTCGTCGCTGACCGACAACGCCGGGACGGTGTTCGCGTTCACGTACTCGCAGGCGGACCACCTCTATGGTCAGACGTTGACGTCGACGACCTCGGACAGCTCGGGAGTGCGCCAGGAAACCGTCAACTCGTTTCTCCTAACGCCCCTCGCGAGCGCTCCTCAGGTCACGCAGATAGCGCTCACGTCGGTCGATACGTACCAATTTGACGTTGCGGCCCAGGTCCACACGAGGGTGCGTTCCTCCTACGACCAGTTCTTGCAGCTCACGGAGGTGGACAAGGACGGCGACGTCACCAACCCCAATGACGACGGGCGCACCGTGTACCAACACGCGCAGAACGTCGCGGCCGGGATCGTCAGCCCGATTTCCGATATCGAGTCCTACGACGCAAACGGAAATCTCGTCGGCAGCAGCACCATCCTATTCGACGGACTTCCGAAGGGGCAGGTATCGGCAGGGAATCCGACGTCGACGACAGACGAGATCCTACCCGGCGGCACGCTCGCGACGCGCACCGTGACCTACGATGTCTATGGAAACCCCGTCACTGCGGCCGATGCTGCCGGTGAAACGTCGAAGTATGCGTACGACGCGTCGCACACGTTCCGCGTCACGGCAACCGATCCTCTGGGACGGAGCCTCTCCAGCGTGATCGATCCGCGATTCGGACTCGAGGTGCGAAGCGTCGATCTCAACGGCAACGTGACGACACGCGCGCTCGACGTCTTCGGGCGCGTCGTAAAGGAAACGGAGCCGGGCGACGAAAGCTCCGAAAACGGAACCCGATCGTACGCGTTCAGCCCGCTGGGCAATGCGACGACGCAGTCGGTCACCGTGCTCTCGACGACGGCGCCTGGAGGGACCGCCACATTCCATCAGCAGTACATCTTCGACGGATTCGGCCAAATTTATGGCATTACCCGAGATGGGCCGAACGGTCGAACGACCACGGAATCCCGAGCCTACGATGCGTACGGGTACACTGTCGCCTTCACGCGGGCATCGTTCGTCGGCGATCCGCCTGGGGTCACCGCCACGATCCAGCGCGACGCGCTCGAACGACCTCTGTCGGTCGTGGACTTCGCCGGAGGAGTTACAAACTATGCGTACGTCGGGCTCTCCGTGCACAAGACGGACGTCCGAGGCAATCCGTCCTTCGTCGTGCAAGACGCCTACGGCAACGACGTCGAGCACCACGAGTTCGTAGGCGGCCAGGAGCTCGTCACGCAATACGCGATCGACGCGCTCGGCAGGGCAACCAAAGCCGTCGATCCGAAGGGCGGCGTCGACCAGAACACGTTCGATTCGCTCGGGCGCGTCATCCAGTCGTCAAGCCCCACGACGGGCACGCAGACGTTTTCTTATGACGCGGTCGGCAGGCTGCTCGCGGCGCGCGATGCGCGAGGGTTGACGACGACGTATGCATACGACGCAGCGGGTGAGCTCACGAACAAAGTGCTCGGCACTGGGGAGGTGTACACGGCGCAGTTCTCTCTGCCGTCGCAGCTCAATTCGGTCGGTCGCGTCGCCAAAGTGACGGACCCGGCCGGTACGCAGGGCATCACCTACGACGCGCGCGGTCGGATCGTCCGCCGTGATCGCACGACGGGCGGCCTGACGTACGTGACGAAGTACTCCTACGACTCGCTCAGCCGGATCACGCAGGTCGAGTATCCCGACGGGTACAAGGTATTTTACAACTACGGCACTGGACCCTGGGTCGCGACCATCACCGACAGTCGAGGGGACATGCTCGTCTCCAGCATTCAATACGACGCGAACGGCGATGTGCTCGATATCACGTATGGGAACAAAGTGCAGTCGTCGTACGGCTATCGAGGCGATGGCGCGATCACCTCGATCCTTACGACGCAGGCTTCGAACCAGGTGTTGCAGTCCCAATCGGTGACGCGCGACCTCGCGGGGAACATCACCGCGATCGTGAACTCGGCAGCCGTGGGGCTGTCGCAGCAGATGACATATGACGAGATCAATCGACTCACGTCGGCGACGAGCGATCCGAGCGTCGGCTACGGAACGGAGACGTACGCCTACGATGCGGCAGGCAACTTCACTCGCAAAGGCGACCTCCTCTACCGCTCCAACGCGCAGACCGGCCTGCCCGCGTGCGTAATCGAACAGAGTCTCGCTGCGTCGTCCGCGTCGACGCCACCCGGCAGCTCCGGGGACCCATGCGTGATTGGCTGGTCGTATCCATCGGCGCAGCGGTCGCCCGGCCAAGGCGGACACACGGGCCAAGTGTATCGCCTCGCGTTCGACCCGGCGGGCAACCTCACGCAAGAAAACGCATTCGACTTCGGATACGACGCGGATCGCCGGCTCGTCTCGGTCGTCAGCGAAGGACAGACGTACGAGACGAACATCTACGGGTGGAGTGGCGAGCGCGTCGAACGCCACACTCCCTCCGCGAGCACGGTCTTCATCGACGGGATCTACGAGTCGGATGGGGCGCAGACCCGCCGGAACGTGCCGCTTGCTGGACGCATTGTGCTGAGCGTGACCACCGGGGGTGAAGCCCCGCTCGCGCCAGCGTCGGCATTTGCTGACGTCGGCTTGATCTCGGCGCCAGACGTCATGCTCTTTGCCGCGATCCGCTCGTGGCTCGTGCAATCGGGCGTCTGGAGCTTCGCCTGGGATGGCGTCGTCCCTCGCGGAATAGGCACCCTGCTGCTCGCAGTGGGCGCGGCAATACTCGTCCGAAGGAGGCTCAAGGCGACGACGATCGCCTCGGGTCAAGGGGCCGTCTTCGTCGTTCGCGGTGTCTTGCGGAGCGTGGTCCGCGATCCCAAGAAGTGGGTGGTCGCCCTGTTGGTCGTCGTCGCGCACGTGGCGCAGGTCTCTCGGCCAGCGTTCGCACAGAGTCATGGCGGCGAGACGGTCGCTAGCGCGCGAAACTACTATTACCACTTCGACGCAGTCGGAAATGTTAACATTATCACCGACGATAGTGGCAATGTGGCGGCGCACCGTGAGTACGCGCCGTACGGAGAAGAGCTGCTCTCGTTCGGAAACGGCGGGCCGCTTCTCAGCGACCTCTCGTTCAATGACCACGACCTCGACCGCACGCCTGGAGCACAGTCGTACTCCTTCGGCGCGCGAAACTACAACCCGCTGTTCGGCATCTTTACGTCAGCCGACGACGGGGTGAGGCAGACGGCGAGTTCCGTCGGCTTGAACCTCCATGCGTTCAATCTCGACAACCCGTTCCGATACATCGACCCAACGGGTCACGATTTCTGGGACGACCTAGCCGCCGTCTTCGTCGCGGTCGTGGCGGTCGTGGCCGTGGTTGTCGCGTCCATCGCGACATTCGGCATCGCCGCGGTGCTCACGGGTATCGCGATAGGCGCTGCGATCGGCTTCGGCGTCGGACTCGCCGTGGGGATAGGGTTGCTCGCCGCAGGCGTGGCGACCTTGCCACAGGCACTCGGAATCGTTCTAGCCGGCACATTGCTCGGGGCGTTCACTGGGGGCGCCATCGCCTCACTTGCCTTGGGGGCGGCGGCATCTGCCACCGTCCCCGCGCTGCTGACGACATCGACGCTCGAGGGCGCGGCTGGAGGTGCCATCTCCGGGACGATTTCGGGTATCGTGAGGCTCGCGCAAGGCGGAAAAATCGACGATTTCCTCGCAGGGTTCTTCGACGCGACGGCGGTCGGGGCAGCCGTGGGGCTAGTCTCTGGCGCAGCCACCTTGGCGGGCAGCGCGCTGTCGGGAACGAAGATCTCGTTCACCATTGCGCAGTCCGCCGTGAGCACCAACAGCGGTGCCGCGGCGGCCGGCGCAGGTACGGGGGCCGCCTCCGGAGCGGCGGGAGGTGCATCGTCGCTCACCGTGCCTGCCGCACTTCAATCGGTGGTCAAGTTCATCACCAGCGTTCCGTTCCTCACAACGGTGTCCGGGGCATTGCTCGGGTTCGAGGCCGATGTGAATCGGCTCGGGCTCCGGCTGCCGTTCGGGCTGAACAACGTCTTGGGCGGGAAGACACCGGAGCCGACCTGGCAGGTCTCGTTCTAGTGTCCCGTCTCCAAAGTTCGCTGCATTGCTGCATCGAACAATGCTGCTTAGCAGCATAGACAGGACATTAGACGTTCTCGTGGGGGCGCCTCGCGCCCCCACGGTGTGAACACAATTACGATTGTTGGGCAGAACGGGCCGGCGAGTTATCTTGGAACAGAACAGCGTACACGCTTGCTGGCCAAACCCGTCGATTGGGCGCGGCTTCTCCGCCGCTCGTTTGACGTCGATGTGCGAAGAAGCGGGACGGGGAGCACAGCCCCGAGGACTGTCTCCCCAGATCCCTTGTTTTTGCCATCGTTCAAGTGAGCTTTTGGTATTTCGGACTCGGGTCGCTCAAATGTACGTTTATGCGGTGTGCGGCGCTGCGGCCGCGCCCGCCGCTGGGGCGGTCGCACTGCTCGCCACGGTGGGCGCAAGACTCGCTGCGGTGACTATTTGCCTCGCCGCGGTGGGCACGTCCACGAAAGCGCCAGAGCGCGCTTCATCCACCGATCTCGTCGGCCAAGCCGAGGAGCAAGATCAGCAGCGCCTTCTGCCCGTGAAGCCTGTTCTCGGCCTGATCCCACACGCGCGAGCGGGGTCCTTCGAGGGTCGCTTCGTCGAGCTCCTCGCCTCGGTGGGCCGGAAGACAGTGCAGGACGATGGCGTCGGCGGCGGCTCTTGCCATCATGGCCTCGGTCACTGTCCATCCCGCCAATCCTCGCAGCCGGCGCTCGCGCTCGTCTTCTTGTCCCATGCTCGCCCAGACGTCCGTGTTGACGACGTCGCAGCCGTCGACCGCGTGGGCCGCGTCGTGGACCAGCATCACGCGATGGCCCGCGTTCGCGATTTCCCTGTCGGACGGCATGAACTCGCGCGGACCCGCCAGGACCAGATGGAAGTCGAAAAACGCCGCCGCCTCGAGCCACGATCGCGCCATGTTGGAGGCGCAGTCGCCGACGAACGCCACTCGCTTGCCCGCGATGGCGCTGCCGAGTTGCTCCTCCACCGTGAGCACGTCGCAGAGAACCTGGACAGGGTGGCCATCGTCCGAAAGAGCGTTGATGACGGGCACGCTCGACGCGTCGGCCATCTCTAGCAGCCGCGCTGACGTCGAAGTGCGAAAGACGATCGCGTCGCAGTACCGTGACAGGACCCGTGCCGTGTCGCGGACTGGTTCGCCTCGCGCCAGCTGGCTACCCTGAGCGCTCAGTACGACGGGATGAGCGCCGAGGTGAGCGCAGCCGACTTCGAAGGACGCGCGCGTCCGCGTGCTCGCCTTTTCCATCACGATCGCCACAGCTCGACCAGCGAGCAGGTGCAGGCGTCGTCCCTTCGGCTCGGACTTGAGAATGCGCGCGATCGAGAAGATCCGTCGCGCTTCGGCAAGGGTCAGATCGCCCAGCGTGAGAAAGTCGCGCTTTGTCATGAAGGCTCCAGAGGTTCGGCGAAGATCCGAGCGGCCACGGTGTCGAGCGTTCCATGGAGTGTAGAGGCGTCGCGAAGAATGCTCGCTCGCTCGCGCAGCCACGCAATCTGGGTGTCGACCGACCGAGGACCGGTGCCGCCGAAGCTCTCCTTGGCGGTGACCGCGGAGCGCGGCTCCAAAGTCCGAAGCGACTCGGCGTCGAGCTCGGGATGAATGGCGCGTGCGCGAGTCGGATCGATCGCTCGCAGGGCGACTCGCTCGCTCACCGCGAGCGCGACGAGCTGCCCCACGGCCTTGTAGGCCTCGCGGAATGCGACCCCTCGGCGCACCAGGGCTTCGGCGAGGTCGGTCGCCTGGGTGAAGCCGCTGTCGAGCGCCTCGAGCCCGCGCTCGGCATCGAACGCCACGTGCGGCAGCGAGAGCGCCACGATCTCGACGCACCCGAGGGCTAGAGGACCCGAGTCGAGCACGGCAATCCTGTCCTCCTGCTGGTCGCGGTTGTATCCGCTGGCGAGGCCCTTCATCAAAGTGAGCAGGGCGACGACGTTTCCGATCGCGCGGGCGCTCTTGCCGCGGACCAGTTCGAAGACGTCTGGATTCTTCTTCTGCGGCATCATGCTCGATCCAGCCGCGATCGCGCCACCGAGGCGTACGAGAGCAAACTCGCTCGTGGAAAAGTCGACGATGTCGCTCGCGATGCGTCCGAGGGCGAGCATGACGCGCGCCACGGACCAGCACCAATCGAGTGCGAAGTCGCGGTCACCGACGGTCTGCAGGGCGTTGCGCGTGGGCTGCCACGGGGCGAAGAGATTCGCCACGAGCCGACGGTCGATCGGCAAGGAGCTTCCCGAACAGGCGCCGCTGCCGAGCGGCATCTCCAACCGGTCGAGCGTGAAGGCGACCGTGTCGGCGGCCCGGGCGAGGGCCACGGCCCAAGCGGACACCAGGAAGGCGGCTGAGACGGGTTGGGCGCGCTGCCGGTGCGTGTACGCGGGCAGCAGGACTTCGGTCTCGCGCGAGGCGCGCTCTGCCAGAGCTGCCACGAGCGCAGCGACCCGAGCGAGCAGGCGCGCGCCTTGGAATCGGACGTGCAATCGGAGGTCGAGCGCGACTTGGTCGTTGCGGGAGCGCGCCGTGTGGAGGCGCCCGGCCACCGGTCCGATCCGCTTGCCCAGCTCGGACTCGACCGCCATGTGGACGTCCTCTTCGTCGACCGGCAGGGCGAGCGCTCCACGGCAAGCTTCCTCGTAGAGCGCGCGAAGGGCCTCCCGCAGCGTGTGCGCGTCGGCCAGCGGAATGATGCCGGTGCGAGCCAGCATGGTCGCGTGGGCGGCACTTCCGAGGATGTCCTCGCGGACCAGGGAGCGGTCCGACTCTAAGGACGATGACCACGCGAGAAGCTCGGAGAGCATGCCTTGGTCGCCGGTGGCGCTCGTGCGCGCGATGCCTGCCATGGGGGAAGCCTCGTCTACCGCCTCTCGAGACGTCGCGCCAGCAAATGCACCGCCCTTTCACGGGCGCGCAGAGGCGTGTAAGGAACTAAATATGAGCCGCATCCACCGGAGCCTGCCTCCCAAGGGAACCCGAATTGGACTCGCCTTCTCCGGCGGTCTCGACACGCGCACGGCGGTCGCCTGGATGACCGAGAAGGGATACGACGTTTTCGCCTATACGGCGGACCTCGCGCAGCCCGATGAAAAGAGCGTCGCGGACGTCCCAGCGATAGCTCTGGCCCATGGCGCCAAGAGCGCACGTCTCGTCGACTGTCGCGATGCGCTCGTGCATGAGGGCGTTGTCGCCGTGCAGTGCGGCGCGTTCCATCTCCAGACAGGCGGCCGGAAGTACTTCAATACGACCCCGCTCGGACGCGCGGTGACGACGACGGCGATCGTGCGCGCCATGCGCGAGGACGGAGTCCACGTGTTCTCCGACGGGAGCACCCACAAGGGCAACGACATCCAGCGGTTCTTTCGCTACGGCGTGCTCGTGAATCCGGACCTAGAGATATACAAACCGTGGCTCGATCGCGCGTTCGTCGACGCCTTCGGGGGGCGCACGGAAATGAGCCAGTATCTCGCTTCCATCGGCAAGCCGTACACGGCGGCGGCCGAGAAGGCCTACTCGACGGACTCGAACATGCTCGGCGCGACGCACGAGGCCAAGGACCTCGAACACCTCGACAAGGGCATGCGCATCGTCGAGCCGATCATGGGCGTAGCGCACTGGCGTCCCGAGGAGCGAATCGTTTCCGAAGAGGTGACCCTCGAGCTATCGAAGGGTGTTCCCATTGCCGTGGGCGGCCGCCGTCCGCAGGCGCTGCTCGAGACGTTCCGGCTGCTGAATGAAACGGGAGGTCGCCACGGTTTCGGCACGAGCGACCAGATCGAGAATCGCGTCATTGAAGCGAAGAGCCGCGGGGTCTACGAGGCGCCGGGGATGGCGCTCCTGCACGTCGCCTACGAGCGGATTCTCAGCGCGGTCCACAATGAGAACACGACGGACCTCTACTTCACGCTCGGTCGGCGTCTCGGCCGCCTTCTCTACGAGGGCCGATGGTTCGATCCCGAAGCGCTGGTCCTCAAGGAGGCGCTCACGCGCTGGATTGCGACGGCGGTGACCGGGGCTGTGACGCTCGAACTCCGCAGGGGAGACGATTTCACGATCCTCGACACGACCGCGGCACAGTGCGCCTACCAGCCGGACAAGCTGTCCATGGAAAAGACAGCGACTGCGTTCACGCCAGAAGACCGGGTGGGCGCTCTCGAGATGCAGTCGCTCAGCGTTCTCGACAATCGAGAGCTCCTCCAACATTTTGTCAGCGTGCTCGGCCCAGGTTCGGTGCCGAACGTCGGCGGCTGGCTTCTCGGCGCAGGGGAGGGCAAAAAGTAGAGCTACTTTTCTTCATTGCCCGGGCGAGCCAGCGGCTCCCCCGCCGCCTCGATCGCCGGCAGCCATACGCGGACGACGGTCCCCTCGCCGGGCCGCGTGTCGATCGACAAGTGGCCTCCGCACCGGGTCACGATGCCCCGGGTCGTCTCGAGCCCGAGATCGGTGGCGTTTCCATTGTCCTTCGTAGTGACGGCCGCTTCGATGACTCCCGAACTCACCTCGGGATCCATCCCCGCTCCGCGGTCGATGACCGAGAGGCATGCCCACTCGCCGGCCGGCGGTCGTCCCTCGTGAATCGACGAGGCAAGCGCTTGGCGGCCCGCCTCGAGCTCCCGCCTCATCGACGAGGGGAGCCCTTCGCAGCCCCCCTCGAGCTCCCCCGGGGCGCTCGCGGCCTCGACGGTCACCGCCTGAGTGGCCACGACAATATCCCCCCCCTGGGCCGTGGCCTCCCGAGCGTGCCTGCACAGGTCCAGGATCACTTGCTCGAGTTGCGCGGCGTCGATGCGCACCCATGGCAAGCGGGCGTCGAGCCTAAGAACGAGGCAGATCTCGGGGCCGACCAGATCCCTCAGCGTGTGCTCCATGCCGGGTAGGACGGCATTGATGTCGACTGCGCGCGTGTCGACGGCCTGCCTGCGGGAGAACGCGACGAGTCTCTTGATGAGTGTCGTCGCCCGTTCACTGGCGGACGCGATCTCTCCGGTGATCTCGCGTTGTCTGTCGTTTTGGGGGAGGGTTCGCTCGAGAGCATCGACGCAAGCGACAATGATGGAAAAAAGGTTGTTGAAGTCGTGGGCAATGCTGCCTGCGACGCGACCGAGCGCCTCGAGCGCGCGCGCGCGACCGTCGTCACTGGAGTTGCGGGCTCCACTGGGCGGCGGGTCCGCATCCGGGGAGCTCGAGGGGGGCCGCGAAGCTTCCCTGTCGTCGATGGGGGAGCTCGAGGGGGGCCGCGAAGCGCCCCCCTCGTCGATTGGCCGCGACGAGCGGGCGTCGCGCACGAAGGTGACCAAGGTACGCCGCCCATCCACGTCGACCTCACCGCCGAACAGGTGGACGTCTACCCACGATCCATTTCGGTGACGGATTCGTGTCCTTACGCCCGAAGCCATATCCGCAAGCAGCATATCTCGTGCCGATCCAGGAGTGTCACTACTAAAGTCCCATAAATCGGCGAACGACCGCCCGATCACATCCGAAGGCTCGCGACCGAGGAGCACGCTGAAGGCCGCGTTGGCTTTCACAATCCGCAGCGTCGACACATCGCAAAATACGATGGCGTCAGACGCCCGATCCGCATGCGGCACATCGCGATCTTCGCCCGACAACCCACTCACAGCAACGTTCCAGAGGGCGCGTCCCTCGTGAGGGCGCGCCGTACAGAATCCCCGCATGGACTCCAATCAGACTGCATGTGATAGACTCTCCCATCTCCGGGGCGGTACCGTCCGGATGAAGGCAGCGTGCTTTGTGCGAACGGGCGTCGCATTCTACACTAGTCGGAACGCGTAATGGTCGACGACCACGCATACGCAGCACGCCGCGTCGGTCGGACGCTCTGTGACAAGTATCGCCTCGATGCGCTCGTCGGCGTGGGAGGCATGGCCGCAGTCTATCAGGGCGCCCACCGCAATGGTCATCGCGTGGCCGTCAAGGTCCTGCATCCGGCGCTCTCGATCGTAGAGGAGCTTCGCGATCGTTTTCTCAGGGAAGGCTATGCGGCGAATGCGGTTCCGCATCCGGGGGCCGTTCGCGTCCTGGACGACGATATCGACGACGATGGAACTGTGTTTCTCGTCATGGAGCTCCTGGACGGCGAGACCGTGCGCGAGCTCTGGGAGCGGGCTGGGCACGTATTGCCGGTGCGTCAAGTCGCTCACATGGGCCACCAACTTCTGGACGTGCTGTCGGCGGCGCACGCGAACGGAATCGTTCATCGGGACATCAAGCCCGACAACCTACTTGTTCTGCGCGATGGCACGCTCAAGGTCCTCGACTTCGGAATTGCGCGGGTTCGCGATTCGAGCGGAATGCTGGCGACGCGGGCGGGTGGAACTCTCGGCACCCCTGGGTACATGCCGCGCGAGCAGGCGCTGGGGCTGACTGACGAGATCGACGCGCGCACGGACATATGGAGCGTCGGCGCCACGATGTTCGCATTGCTCGCTGGGCGAGCTCCCTACCGCGCGGAAACGCCGGAGCTGGTCATGGTGCTCACGGCCACCGAGCCCGTGGCCCCGCTGGTCGAGGTGGCCCCCGATGTGCCGGAGTGCCTTGCGGCGGTCGTGGATCGCGCGCTCGCGAAGGACAAAGCGGAGCGGTTCCAGGGTGCTAGGAGCATGCAGGAGGCGCTTGCCGAGGCCTATGCGGCCGCCTTTGGCGAGGCGCTCCCCGTCAGCTACCTCGATGTCATGGCGATGAGAGCGGCGCTCTCCGCACCTCCGACACACCTGACTTCGACGACCGGGGGGCTGTCGGCCGCGCACGCGAGGGTTTCGATTCCGGTTCCGCGTCGCGTCTCCCCGAGCGCTGTCATGTGGGGTGGCCTAGGAGCCGGCGCTATCGCCCTCGCAGTCCTGCTCGTGGGCCTCGCGGGGTCGAGAAGCGAGGCGCCGTCCAAGCCTGGGGCGGGCCTGCTCGAAAACGCTCCCCTGGACTCCTCGACCGTCGTGGAGCTGAGCGCCGCGAGCGCCGCCGCCGATACGATGGAGGGTGCGAGCGGAGCGCCTCCTTGGCCCGCGCCTGGGGACGCCGACGGGCCCCGAGGTCCGAGGCGAGTGGTCCCCGCGTGGCCCGCGCCGCCGCCGCTCCCCGTCCATGTCCCGTCGGCCCCGAGCGCCGGCGCGAACTGCGACCCACCCTGGACCATCGATCCTGTGACCCGCGGGCGGAAGGTCAAGCCGGGATGCTGAGCGCGTCCGCGCGTTCGTCGAAGAGGCAAGGCCAGGGGGGAGCGCGCTGTCGGCTGGTGCTGATGGCCGCGGTCCTGACGGCGAGTCGACCGGTTCTGGCGCAGGACGTGGCGACGTGCAACGAAGCCTTCGAACGCGCGGACCTTCTCATTCACGGACCCGAAACCGATAAGCTGCTCGAGGCCCGGGAAAGCGTTCGAACCTGTGCGGGGACAGGGTGTCAAGCGTGGATGATCAAGGATTGCACGCAGTGGCTATCGGATATCGAGCGTCGCATTCCGTCGGTGGTCCTGCTGGCGAGCGATGCGGACGGCAATGACGTCACGGCCGTCGTGGTCACGGTCGATTCCGAGATTGTTGCGAAGAAGCTCGACGGACGGGCGATCGAGATGAATCCCGGAGAGCGCACGTTCGTGTTCCAAGGTCCGGGCGGGCAGCGTGTCGAGCGGAGGAGTCTCGTCCGCGAGGGCGAGAAAGACCACGTCGTCGCGGTGACCTTCGAAGGCCCCGAGCCGGCCAAGCGGCCGGCATCGGCGGCGCGAGTTCGAGAGAGGTTCGACGAGAGCGTAGTCACGCCGGAAACGTCCGATAAGTCCGTGCGCGCGCCCGCTGCGAAGGTTGACTCCAAGTCCGCCGCAAGCTCCCATCTCGCCGGAGCGCTTTCCAGCGAACCGAACATTCCTTGGCGCGCGATCGGGTTGGTCGTGTGCGGCGCAGGCGCTGCCGCCATCGCGATCGGCTCCGTTCTCGGAGTCATGGCCATTGCGTCCAATAACGCGTCCAATGGCAATGGTCACTGCAGCGGCGGATGCGATTCCGAAGGAGCCGCCCTTCGAGTTCGCGCTCTCAACGAAGCGAACGCGTCGACCATCACGTTTGCCATTGGGGCGACGCTGCTCGCGCCTGGGGTGCCCGTGCTCCTGCTCGCTCCAGCCCCAAAGCGGGCGACGAGCCTGTTGCAGTGGTCTCCCGTCGTCTCGCCGCGCGCCGCGGGCATGGCGTTGTCGGGGTCGTTTTGATGCTGCACGCCCGGATGTGGGCTGGTATTGCGGGCTGGGCTGCGTTCGCTTCCATGTCGTGCGCTTCGCTCGCTGGCATCGACGCGCCGGTGATGCGACCTGAATCCGAGGCTGCGGTCGACGACTCCTCCGCGGTCGACGACTCCTCCGCGGTCGACGACTCCTCCGCGGTCGACGACTCCTCCGCGGTCGACGACTCCTCCGCGGTCGACGACTCCTCCGCGGTCGACGACTC
>JBEKXD010000099.1:0-15693 GCA_049512415.1 Polyangiaceae bacterium | reverse complement strand
GCCAACCCAACCGACTCGGCGCCTGGATATCTGGCGTACTTGGGCGATCTCGACGTGTTCACGACGTCGATCGCGAAACCCACGGATTTGCTCACTTTGAGCCTGACCAATCCCCCCGTGGCCTTGGCTCCAATTCAATATCAGATCTCATCGAGCGGGGGCGCAATCCTCGCCGAGGGAGAAGCCGCACCCTCGGCAACGGCGCTGAGCACCGTTTTCCCTGTGCCGGCCGCGGACCGCTACTATCTCACGTTGAGCTACGCGGCAGGGGTAAGGCCGGATCGCAGGCTTTCGGACGGCTACACTGTGAGCTTCGGATCGACCTCGAATCCTGACACGAACGACAACCATACGATCGCGAACGCCCTGTGTCCCGGCGGCGGAACCGGGCCATGCACGCAGGCCTACAGCGGCACAGCTGTGTCGCTGCCCGCGCAAAGTGGATACATCGCCGTCCCGGGACAGCGTGACTATTATCGAGTCGACGTAACAAGCGGCGCTCCTCTAATTCTTCAGATCGACGTCGAATCCTCGTCGACCACCGTAAAGTACGCTGTCGATCTGCTGACGCCAGACGCAGACTCTCCGTGTACCACGGACAGCGGCTGCGCGGCGGTCAACCACCCTTGCACGACGGACACAGATTGCGAGCTGTCACACTCGTGTTTGCCCCCGGGACAATACACATTCTGCCCGACGAGCGGCGTCGCCTGCGCCCTCTGTGCGGGAGCAAGCATTTGCGTCATGAACGGGTCTTCAGGCACCTGCGCTCTGTCGCAGTTCCTCTCGGACTACAGTCCGGGGCAGGCGCCTGCCGGCAGTAACACGGTTTCGACGGTTCAACCGCTCTTCACTTCCGGACCCCACTACATCGCCATTCACGACGCTCAAAACGCGAACTACGACGAATCACACCCATATACGTTAACGCTCAAAATGGCTCCGGAGCCCGATCCGTACGACCAGTCGACGTCAGCCGCGGGCCGCAACAATTTCTACAACCCGTACCCCACCGCCAACACGGATCGCTCGCCTAACAAGGCCCGTGCCGTCCTCCTTTCCGCGGCCCAGATTTCGGCCGGAATCACCGGGTATATTTCCTACCAGGCCGACGAAGATTGGTTCTCCTTTGTAAGTCCTTGTGCCCCCGACGCTGGCGACACCACGTGCGGGATCAACTTCCAGTGGACGCAGCCCTCCTCGAACGTGAAGGTCGCGTTCTTCGTACTCGATCCGACTAGCCTCCAGGCACGCGAGAGCTTCGCGTACACGGGTCCGGTACCGCCCGATGCCCCGGTGACGTGCACCTTCGACAACAGCGACTGCTCAAGCTGCTCGTTCGGCGAAGTCGGGCAGACCTACTACATGCAGATCACGGACATCCACGAGAAGGCATGGGACTACAGCGGCTCTGGTCAATACTCCTTCACCTTGACCGGCGTCACGGTGGGTTGTCCGTCGGCTTGCACAAACAGCGGCGGCACGTGTCTGAGCCAATGCGCAGCATCCAACACGTGCTGCCCAACCCTACAATGACGATGTCGAACACCGTCATAAGAGAGGCTGGGATCGTCGCAGTTTGCGCCTGTCTTCAGTACGGTTGCAACGATATCGGTTCGGGGTTCGTCCATATCCAGGATACGGGTGTAGCCTCCGGGTGGACAGTCCTGTCGGCAGGAACCGCCAATCTGAACGCCGTTTCCGGTGTGTCGGACAGCGCGGTCTGGATGGTGGGTGACAGGGGGACCATCCTAAAGTGGAACGGCGTCACTCTCGTCGCCGAGGTCAGCGGCACCAGTCAGAATCTGCGAGGAGTCTGTGCGCTCGATCCCGTAGTCGCCTTCGCCGTCGGTGACGGTGGGCTCATCCTACAACGGTCAGCGAGCGGTTGGCAGCCTGTTGCGCGGGGTGTAACCCGTCAGGTCCTCACGGGCGTCTGGGCGGACGCTCAGCGGGTAGTGGCGGTCGGATCGTCCGGCACGGTCGTGTTCGGCACCGGCGGCTCGTATGCGGCGATTCCAAGTGGCTACGCGGAGAATCTCTTGTCCGTATCGGGAACCGCCGGCGGCAACATGGCCATCGTGGGAGCACTCGGACTCGTGCTCGCGTTCGACGGAGCGAACTTCAGCCGGATGGTGACTCTGCCTTCAGCCAAGCTTCTGGCCGGGGTCGCCGCAGATGACCAAGGGGTCTACATGGTTGGGCAGGAGGGCATCTTCTACTCGTGGGACGGGACGAATCTCGGCACCGTAAGCGGGTGTCCGCTGGCGCCGCTCCGCGCAGTGGCGACAAGCGGAGCGAGCGTGTGGGCGGTCGGATGGGACGGCACCGTCTGCGTTTCGTCTGGGGCGACCGTGACCTCATATCCCTACTCGGACGCGCGGTGGTTCAATGGCGTTTACGCGGCAACACCCGCATCCCTCTGGGTGGTGGGCGCTTCCGGAACCGTGCTTCACGGGTTTCCGCTATTGCCCGACGGTGGTGGGCTTGGGGAACCATGAGATCGGTAGGTCGCATCCTGGCGCCCGCGATCGCCTTGACCCTTGGAGTCGCAGTCGGCGAGTCGTGCACCAATGCCCAACTCTATTCGACGGGCTACCAGCCAAACGTCGCCAGTCTCACCGGTGTCGAAGGTCATCTGTGCACGGATGATCCTGCCAGCCTGGCCTTCCCGCTTAAAGTTGTCGTCGTCGTAGACAGCGGCCTCGCAGGCGTCCTCGACAACCGGCAGGCGGCATTGACGGCTCTTACCAATCAGTATAACGGCTCGAACGTTCTTTTCGATTTCGTGTTGATGGGGCAGACCGCTCAGTCCTTGACTCAGGGTTTCACCAGCGACCCATCCCAGATTCAATCCGCCATCGAATCGATCGGCAGCGACGTATCCCCGCTTCGCGACTACGAGGCTGCGTTGCTCCTGGCGACCACGGACATCGAAAACGACGCGCTCGGCACTTCACCAGGTCTACGGAGTCGCACGCACTACGCCCTGGAGTTCGTGGCGCAAGGTCCCCCGAACCCGGATCTGCCCACGATGTGGTGCGGCGCAAACCAAGTCGTGCCCGGGTCGCCCACTTGCACGACGCAGTTCGCTGCGACTTTCTGTCCGAGCGTGGTTCCGCCGCCGCCCGACTGCGAGCTCGAACTCTACACCACGCTCGTGACGGAGCTAGCGTCGTTTCTCCAGACCAACGGAGCTCTCGACTTCATTGGCCACTTTTATGAGGTCGGTCAAGATACGAGAGCGCAGGCACTTCTGTCGAATATGAGCCTGGCCGCGAAGGGCGCATTCGCCCAGTTCGATGCGGGGGCCCTCAACCTGCTTGACGCCGCCCTCATCGATCCCAATTCGACCTTCCAACTTCGCGAGTTCGTCGTGTGGAACGCCAACTACCTCCTGAGAAATGGGGTCCCCTCAATCGACAGTGACGGGGATGGTCTGACCGACGACGAAGAGGCTGCCATCGGCACATCGCCAGTCAATCCCGACACCGACGGTGACGGAGTGGGCGACAAAATTGAATACGCGCTGCAGTATCCCGGATCGGAATTCAACCCGCTCGTCGCTGGAACCTTCGTCGAGTGCGCGAACATTTTGCAGCCTTTCCCTGACACGGACCAGGACGGACTGAATGACTGCGAAGAAGCCATCGAGGGAACGAGCCCATACTTGCAGGATACCGATCGAGACGGATTGCCCGACGTCGTCGAAGTCCTGCGGGGGCTTTTTCCCCTGGTCGACGATAGACTGTTCGATACAGATGGGGACGGGATGCGCAATGGCCTCGAACTGCGGCAGGCAACCGATCCGAATGCGAACGACTCGGCCGCGGCGGTGGTTCACGCCTACTCGAACCGCATCGTTCCCGACATTGCCGACGGTGGGGCAACCGTTCTTCTGCAACCGAATCCGGCCTACCCGCTGCCCGGTGTCAGCATCGATTCCATCGGCGGAACGGTCGCTGGAACCTTCACACTCGCCGTAAGCGCTGGACCGCCGCTGACGATGGCCGTGAGCGACGTCAATGGGAGCTCTTTTGGACGCCCCGTCGACGTCTCCGCGTCCGGGGTGTTCGCGCTGCTGTCCCCGTCCAACCAGGAGGTAAGGCTCAAAGTGGATGCGAGTGTCGTGCTCCTTTCCGCGCCAGCCGGGACGAGCGTATCGATTGCGGTGACTCCTACACTTCGAAGCTGCTTTCAGATCAGCGTGCAGAATATCCAGCTGGTCGCCTCAAAGGCAGTCCCGGACGCAGGGCCCTCGCAGCCCGGCGGGGGATGGAATGCCGTCCACGTCTACATGGGTCAGGCTCTCAATGGCGCGACCGCGGCTCCTACGATTTATCGAGTAGACACCATCCCATTTCAATTCATACCCCCGGACCAGAAGACCCCGTCTTTAGCCTACGTGACCCTCGAACAGAGCGATCTCACGACGCTCATCACGAATTGAGGCTCGTCGGCGATGGCGACGCCCCACGACCAGACCGAAGCACGCCGCGATGGACACCCATTCCCCCAGCGTGTCTTGCGTCAGCCCAACGCTGCATGCGCATCCGCTGCCTGAGCCCGAGATGGCCCCCGCGCTCGGCGGACTCTCGTCCGTGGCATCCGTGGAGTCTGCCAGGTACCTGTCGTCCACGGCTGCTCCGTCAGAGCAGTCCCCAAGGCCACAGATCGTGCCCATCGTCGACCCACCGCTGTCGGCGGGGAGGGCGGCACCGTCCTCGCCATGGTCGACCGTCGCGTCCTTGACTTCACCTGGTAGCCTCGCGTCGATCATCGCGTCCCCGCCACCATCCGACGTAGTTGCCTCGCGAAAACTCGAGTCGCCTCCGGAGGTCATCTGGCTGGCATCGAGGACGGACCCATCAAGCCGACTGCCGCCCGTTGCGGCCACGCTGCCGTCGAGGCCGACATCGACCGTCGCATCGCCCCCGCCGTCGCTTGCAGCGAGCGAGCCCCCCTCTCCCTCGGCTGCCTCGCTCAAGCCAACCGCGACTTCCCCCACGATGGCTTCAGTACCGCCGCCGGCGACCGCATCGACCTCGAATCTCCAATAGCGGCCGCTCTGCGGCGTGAATTGGACGCGCTGTGGGCTTAGGAGATTGTTGTAGTCCGGGTCCGCGGGCCACGTGCCACTCGTCACCTTCGTAAACGTCGTCCCGTCGGTACTGACGAGGATCGTGTACGATGTCACATTTCCGTTCGTCGTACCGGTCCAGCGCTGCGGCAGGCACTCGAGCATGTCGATGTTGGAATAGACCTGGCCAAGGTCGATGGTGACCGACTGTGGGAGCGCCCCGCTCGACTTCCACAGAGTCTCGCTGAATGTGCCCTTGCTCGAATCGTTGAGGCCGTCGACGGCGAGCCCCGCATCGCCGCTCGTAGCCGTGGCGGCGACCGCCGTCAGCGGGATATCGATCTTCGGCAATTGGGCCGGCAGGGGCGGCCTCGACGCATTGGGTGTCCAGTACTGGGGTACTTGGCTGAGGTTGGTGACGACGTCGGCGTCGAGAGTCCCGTCCATGTTCGGGGGGCAATCGAGAATGAACGTTGTGTAATTCGGTTCCGTCTTGGCCAACTCGGCCGCTATTTCCTGCGCAGTGCGGTAGGTGGTCGAGCTCCAGAACCACTGGTTGTCGGTCGCGATGGTCTGTCCCTGGGACCCCGCGGTCGTGTTCCCCGTGGGCGCAGTAATGCCAAGCGGCTCCTCGAAGTACTCGGTGTCGACCTCCCACGGAACCCCTCCGTTGTGGTCGAGAATGATGGCATTTGGTTGCAGTCGCCGGACGAGAGCGTGAATTTGCTGATAGGGCACCTCCTGGTGGCCTGTCAGCCAGGAGTATCCGTCAAAGGCCACGAGCGGGATCTCCCCGTAGTTCGTGAGAAGCTCGGTGAGTTGCGTGACCACATAGTCTCCGATGACGCTCCAGCTGATGGGCCCCGGATTGGTATTGTGTCCCGACTGGGATCCGATTCCGTTGTTGGGATCCCATATCGAGAAGTAGAGGTTGGGATCGAGCCCGACCGCCCGGAATGAATCGGTGTAGCACTGGACGACGTCCATCGTGGGAACCGCGCTCTGCGCAATTGTGTAGGGCGCTCCGTTGTACGCGGCCGGCGTCGACGAGGGAGGGATGGCCTTGGACGGCCAGATGGCAAAACCGTCGTGGTGCTTGGTCGTCAGCAGGCCGAACGTCATTCCGGCTGACTTCGCGGCCGCAGCCCATTGATCGGTGAACGTGTGACAGTCCACGTTGGGCGGGGCGAACGTCTTTGGGTCGACTCGGTCCTCGGCCCAGGCCTTCGGTTGCGAAACTGCCAGGTACGTGTCCATGTTGTAGTGAATGAACATTCCGAAGCGCTGGTCGATGTAGCGACTCAATCGCTCCTTCATCGACTGCGTCTGCGCCGGCGCGGGAGCCACCCAGGTCAGGCACGCGCATCCGACCGCCAGGCTTGATGAGACGCGGAGCGAACGGAGATCCCCATGGCCTGGCCTCCAGCGTCGCGTGTGCGACGGCGAAATCGGCCACGTTTCGCTCACGGACCGGTACGCTCGCGCCGACTCGATGCCTTTCATTTCAGTTCTCATGGTCGCAAGGGCCCTTTCCAATGCACGGCGCGGTTGCGAACGACCAGGAGCATGTCAGCCCAGATCGCAGAGTGGCCAGGCGCAATGTCGTTCGTGAGCGAAAGTTGCAATTTCAGCCATGTCGCAGTGCTGCCGTGGCGCTGTCGGAAGACGCTCACCGGAACGTCGTGGCTTCCACATGCCGGCAACAAGCCGAGCTGACTACCGCGGCCCGAAAAGCCCATCAGCAGCGCCGTCGGGAGGACGCCTCGAGCCCGAGGGGACTTGGTGGCACGATCGAATCCTCCTTGACGCCGACCCATTCAATGACCTAGCTGCGCCCAACGGGATGGACGGCGGAGCACCGCGCACGCCCGAATGGGCCACGTATCTCATGGAGCTAGCCCTTCAGACCGTGGTGCCTTGACTCGGCGCGTCGGAAACATTCCTGACTCATTTCTGATCCTACACACACACTCGGCCTGGGTCGCCCGGCCGTCTTCCAGCTGACCCCAGCCTTTCGGCACACCAAAGAGGACCAAGCAACATGACGCTAAGCACACGCAAGTCCGCGATCTCCGACATCGCCTCCCTGGCACCGGTCGCAGGAACCGAAGACCCCAAGGCGCCCTCGCCGGACGATCTATTTGGCACCCGAGTCTTCGGACTCTCGGCGATGAAGCAACACTTGCCCAAGGAGGTCTTCCGCTCCTTGAAGCGCACGATCGACAAGGGCGAAGCGCTCGATCCGGCCATTGCGGACACGGTGGCGGCTGCCATGAAGGATTGGGCCGTCGGACTCGGCGCCACCCACTTCGCTCACATATTCTATCCCCTGACGGGAGCTACAGCCGAAAAGCACGACGCATTTCTGTCGCCAGACGGTGAGGGTGGAGCGCTCAGCGAGTTTTCGGGAAAGGCTCTCGTTCAGGGGGAGCCAGACGCTTCGAGCTTCCCGAGCGGGGGCATTCGCCAGACTGCCGAGGCGCGAGGCTACACGGCCTGGGACGTGACGAGTCCGGCCTATGTCATCGACACCGCCCTTTGTATTCCAACAGCCTTCGTGTCGTGGACCGGCGAGGCGTTGGACAAAAAGACGCCCCTGCTGCGGTCGATGCAAGCCTTGAACAAGCAGGCGCAGCGCGTCCTCAAACTCTTCGGGCACACGAACCCATCGCAGGTCGTTGCCTACGCGGGTCCGGAGCAGGAGTACTTCCTCATCGACCGGCGCTTCTTCCTGGCGCGGCCGGATCTTCTGAACGCCGGGCGCACACTCTTTGGCGCGAAGCCGCCGCGCGGTCAGGAGTTCGAGGACCAGTACTTCGGCGTGATCCCAGAGCGCATCGCGGCGTTCATGGAGGACTGCGAGAAAGAGCTCTTCGCCCTCGGCATCCCGGTCAAGACGCGTCACTGCGAGGTCGCGCCCTCGCAGTACGAGTTTGCGCCTGTGTTCGAGAGCGCAAACCTCGCCACCGACCACCAGCACCTCATGATGATCACCATGCGCAAGATGGCGCAGCGGCATGGGCTGGAGTGCCTTCTCCACGAGAAGCCTTTCGCAGGCGTCAACGGATCGGGCAAGCACGTGAACTTCTCGTTCGGCAATTCGACTCAGGGTAACCTCCTATTCCCCGGGGACACGCCTCATGAGAACGCCCAGTTCTTGGTGTTCTGCGCGGCGGTTATCCGCGCGGTGCACCTCCATGCGGATCTGCTTCGCGCCATCGTGGCGTCGGCTGCCAACGACCATCGCCTGGGCGCCAACGAGGCACCCCCTGCGATCCTATCCGTGTTCTTGGGCGAGCAGCTCACCGACGTGTTCGAGCAGATCAAGGCGGGCGGGGCCAAGTCGTCGAGAAGTGGGGGCACGCTCGAAATTGGCGTAGACACGTTGCCCAAGCTCCCGAAGGACGCCGGCGATCGCAATCGCACGAGCCCGTTCGCTTTCACCGGAAACCGCTTCGAGTTCCGCGCGGTGGGAAGTGGACAGTCCATCGGCGATTCGTTGACGGCCCTGAACGCGATCATCTCGGAATCGATTGATTTCATGGCGACGAAACTCGAGGCGGCTATCGCGGGCGGCAAGTCGCTCAACACCGCAGTACAGACCCTGCTCACGGAGGTCGCGCGCGAGCACAGCGCGATCGTCTACAATGGCAACGGATACACGGACGAGTGGCACGCCGAGGCTGCCAAGCGCGGCTTGCCAAACCTCAAGACCACGATCGAGTCGCTGCCGGTCCTCGACAAACCGGAGGTCGTGAAGCTCTACGACAAGTACGGGATTTTGACGCCGCGCGAGCTCAAGAGCCGCTTGGATGTCGGTCTCGAGCACTACGTCAAGACCGTCCAGGTGGAGGAGAAGCTCGTCACGCACATCGCAACGGCCTCGATTCTCCCGGCCGCGCTGCGGTACCAGAAGGAACTGACCGACGGCATCGCGTCGGCGAAGGCGGCGGGACTCTCGCCGAGCACCGCGCTCGCCAGTGAGGTCTCGAGCCTCATCGGCGATCTGGAGAAGAACCTCGGGACGCTCAAGGCGGCGGCGTCTCACACGGGAGCCACGACCGTGGCGGCCGAGGCCAAGCACTTGTGCCACGCCGTGCTTCCAGCTATGGCCGCCGTGCGGACCGCCGCTGACGCACTCGAAGAGGTGGTAGCCGACGACCTTTGGCCGCTTCCGACCTACCAGGAGATGCTGTTCATTCGCTGACCCCGCTGACGGCGCGGCGGGGTTCGACGACGTCGGACTCCGCCTGCGCCGCTCGATAGGACCCCAGCCTGGATGACGACCGCGGATGCTCTCTCATCGTCCGGAAACGGCGCTCGCGTCATCCGAGGACTGCCTTGGGGAGCGAACTCGGATCGCCAAGATCCGCCCCGCGATACGTCGGACCCTGCGCCGAGGGTTGCGTGCACTTACGAGAGGCTAATTGTCCTCCGCAGCCCGGTCGCGAACCGGAGAGCCAGTTTGATAGAGCGCGATCTGCGTCCGAAGGCGACTGGCGAGCTTCGACCCGTGGTGGGCTGTAGCGCGCTCTAACGCCTGCGTGGCCGTGTCGAGCGCGTCGGAAAAGCGCCCTGCTTCGGCGTACGCTGCCGCCAGCGTCTCGAGGAATTGGGGATTACCTCCACCGGAGAACCGCTGCGCCTCTTGGGCCATTTGGACCGCCCGTACTCCATTTCGAACCGATGCGTCGGAACTCGTCGCTAGGACCCACGCCAGACTTCTCCAGGCCTCAGCAAAGTTGGATTGTGCGTTCACCGCCTTCTCGTAGTGGAGGATGGCCTCCCGCGGGTGTCCCGCGCGCTCCAGGATCTCGCCGAGCCCCTGGTGGGCCAACGCGTAGTCCGGTCGGAGTGCGATGGCCCTCTGGTAGTGCAGGCTCGCTTCGAGTACTTGTCCCCTCTCCGATAGAACGCCGGCAAGATTGGCGTGGGCCTCCGCGTTGTCGGGGCGAACTGCCAGAGCGGCCCTCAGGTGAACCACTCCCTCGTCGGTT
Source organism: Polyangiaceae bacterium (assembly GCA_049512415.1). Lineage (GTDB taxonomy): Bacteria > Myxococcota_A > Polyangia > Polyangiales > Polyangiaceae > Palsa-1150. Next base: position 5,616 of record JBEKXD010000099.1, on the reverse strand, counting down.
CGGCCCTCGCGAATCAGCAGGAATGCGAGGCTGTCGTGGGCGTCCGCATAGTCAGGTCGGATCTCGACCGCCGTGCGCAAGTGATCGATGGCCGCGTCGAATTGACCTTCTTGGCCGAGAATCACACCCAGATAGTAGTGGGCCGCCGAGTAGTTAGGCTGGAGCTCGAGCGTTTGTTGGAACTGCGCCGCCGCCTCCTCGAGCCGGCCTTGCTCTCGGAGGAAACCTCCTAGATTGTAGTGCGCAGTAGGATTGTTGGGTTCGAGATCGAGCGCCGCCCGAAAGTGCGTTGCCGCATCATCGAGCTTGCCCCGTTCGAACAGCACATCACCCAAATTACTGTGGGCTACCCAAGAGTTTGGATTCGCAAGAAGCGCCGCCTGCCAGAAAGTGCCGGGGTCGGCATAGAGCGAGGACTGCTTCCAAGTCAGTATGCCAAATCCCGCCAGCAAGGTCGCGGCGAAGGCCTTGGTCAGCGAGACACCGTGGGGCCTCGCGGCGGACCAGGACGTAGCGAGGATTCCTGCGATGCACGAAATGGGGCCGATCATCGAGAAGTACTGCCAGCGATCGGCCACGAGCGACGCCCGCATGAAGCCGATGTCCAGGAATCCGAGGACGGGCAACAACATCACGACGAAATAGCCCAGGGCCGCAAGCGGAGCTCGACCCCAGCTCCGGCGAGCGCGCCAGAAAACCAGAAGGCACCCCGCCGCCAACATCACCGGGAGATACGACCACCACTCATGCTCGTGGACCTCCCATCGCGGATAGATTGTGCTCAGTCCGAACGGCACAATCGCTTTGTAGAGATAAAACCAAATCGCCCACCCAGCCCCAGCCAGGCGCGCCCAAGCGCTATCGGTGCGGACGACTTCCGAGCCGATAGCCCGATGCGACTGGAACCAGAGCGCGACCAACCCTAGGGCGATCGCCATCCCAAAGAAGGGGGCCATGAGCTTCACGTCTCGGCGGTCTACGCGGCCGCGTCGCCACCAGGCCGTGCCGATCAATACCAAGGGCATGGGAGCCACGACCGTCTTACTCAACAGTGCGAGCAGGAAAGCGGCCACCGAGAGGCAGTACGAGCGCCACACGAGGACGGGAGCGGTCGATGGATCGCTCTCAGCGGTCCCCGCAGCCTGCACGGCGGGGCGTGCGGATCGGTCCGCCCGCACATAGGCAAGCAGACTCCAAAGGAAAAACACCATGGCCAGCGTGTTCTTTCGCTCGGCGATCCAAGCGACCGACTCCACGTTGACCGGATGAACGGCAAAGAGAGCCGCCGCCAGCCACGATCCAATGACGTTCAAGCGACTAAGGACGCGCCAAAGCAGGATGGCACTCAGCGAGTGCAAGAGCACGTTGACCACGTGGTACGGGACCGGGTTGCCGCCCCACACCCTCCATTCCATCCACAGCAGGGAGGACGTGACGGGGTAGAAATCGACGGGCTGGGTGGTAAACCAGAATCCTACCAGGCCGTCCGATCGATGGATGAGCTGATTGTCAACTACGAAACTGCGATCGTCCCAGATGAAACCGGCGTGCCAGACCGGAAGATAAGCGAGAATCGTTCCGCCCACGAGAACGAGCGCATGAAGCCATGTTCGATTCTGCGCCTTGCGCGTAGGGCTCTCCGGGGTTCGGACCCCCGAGCGAAGGGGAACCTTGGCTACGTCGCGAGCTGCGGTCTTCTCGGCGGTGACCGACTGGCGACGTCTCGGCCGCTGCATGCGGCGCCAGCTTACCGCGGCTCTCGATGAACACAACGACGTCCCCCCGCCGCTGGGACAACCGTGATACGCACGCGGTACGGGAGCGACATCCATGCGCACGCCTCTCTCCTTGGGCCTGGCCGCGGCGGTCGCTGCCGCATGGACCTCGGCCGGTACCGCACACGCCCAGCCGGCGCGGCTCGCTTACGAGGCTCCGGCGAGCTGCCCCGACGCCTCGGCATTTGTGAAGGCCGTTCGCGACAGAGACCCGACGATCCAGATGGCCGTCGATGGACCAGCGAGCCGTACACTCACGGTATCCGTAGCGTCCGTCCTAGGATTTCTCAGCGGAACTCTAGAGTGGAACGACAGCGGAACTGTCTCCGCGAGCCGCCGCGTGGAGGCCCGGCAATGCGACGAAGTCTTCTCGGCGCTCGTCCTGATGACTGCGCTCGTTCTCGCTCCGCAAGCTCGAGGCTACGAGTCAAAGGGTTCGGCGACTTCGATCGGTCGCGACCCGCGGCCGGTCCAAGCCGCTCTGGGTTCGCCGGGCGATGCACTGTGGGACGGGCTCCCCTCGCGGGGTATGCCCGTTTCCGAGCTAGCTGTGGGCACGCAAGCGATCGGCGCGTTTCTCATTCTACCGCGAGCGCTCCTCGGGGCTGGCGCGATGGCCAACTGGACAGCGGACGCGCGGGGCGCCTGGAGCGCGGAACTTCGACTGGAGGTCCTCGCCGGGTCGACGGGGCCCGTGGAGACGTCCTCCCCAGAAGGCCACGGAAGCTCGGACTACCGGCTGCTGACGGGCTTGCTCGACGCATGCATGCTGCACGCGCGCCTCGGCAGCGGTTGGGGACTGACTCCGCACGTTGGACTTCAAGTCGGCAGCCTGTGGGCGCAGGGGCAAGGTCCCCTGATTGTGCCCGTGTCGAGGCAACTCCTCTGGCTCGTCGCAACCGCGGGCGCGCGGCTTGGCTACGACGTAGGGGCTCGGGTGACGATCGAACTCGACGTGCAAACTCTCTGGCCGCTCAGACGTCACGAATTTCACTTCGACGAGCCGGAGATCCCCATCTACGAGCAACCGGTCATCGGCCTTATGACGGGCATCGGCTTCGCGTATCGCGTATGGTAGGTGCGTTTTCGCGATCGCCGGGGCATCTCGCCGGGCATGGACGAGGGGATGAGTGGATCGGGACCAGCACCGTCGGCGGCACGCGACCTCTCCGCGAGCGCGCAGGCGCGCCCCGACCGGTCGACGATGGCGATTCGCGAGCCTTCGCACGACGCGCGCAGACTGCGCCGGATGGTGGACGAGCACTTCGAGTTCGTCTGGCGCTGCCTGCGCCGGTGCGGGGTGCCCGCGCGCGACGCCGACGACGCGGCTCAAGAAGTCTTCTTGGTTGCGCACCGGAAATTACCTTTCATCGCGGATGGATCGGAGCGCGGTTTTCTCTTTCAGACCGCAGCTCGGGTCGCATCGCATACGGTGCGAACGATTCGGCGAAGACGCGAAGCGGACGATCCCGCCGGCGACGAACTGCCGGAGCGCGGGACGTACGACGGCGACATGCACCAAACCGCAGAGGCCGTGCTGGCGCGCAGGCTTCTCGACGAAATCGTAACCGCATTGCCGGCCGACCTGCGCTGGGTGTTCATCCTGTTCGAACTCGAGGGACTTGTGACCGACGAGATCGCCCAGATGCTGGACATCCCCGCGGGAACGGTGGCCTCGCGACTGAGGCGAGCGCGCGCGCAGTTTCGCGCACTCGTGCAACGCCGGCGCGCGCACGACCGGTTCTTCTTTGGAGCCAAGCGATGAACGACCCGAAGCGCCTGCTGGAGTCCGGAACGGAGATTGAGCGAACGCTGCTGTCGTTCGGCACCGCCGAGCACCCCGGCGCCCGTGCGCGGCAGGCGGTCATCGCGGCTTTGGCCGCGCCGACCACGGCAGCAAGTGCCGCATCTTCGAGCGCCGTGGGGCATTCGGTCAGCCACTCGAGCGCAGGCGCCAACGTTCTCGTTGTCGTTGTCAAGTACGGCGGCGCCATGGTGCTCGCCGCTGCACTCGCAGGCGGCACGGCCGCAGTGCGATCGTTTGGCCACACGGTACAGCCCGCGGAGACGGCCGAAGGACGGCGCGGACCGACCTTGGCTGGTCAGAACAAGATTCCGTATGCCGTCGAACCCCTCGGAGATGTCGCAGCCGCTGCGGCCAGTGTCCAGCCATCGAGCGCAGGAGCAGCTCCTACTCCTGACTTCCTTGGGATTCCGGTCAACCCATCCCCCTCGAACGCGTCCCATTCAATCTTCGAATCGCGCTCGGAGACGTCAGAGACCCGCCCGGCACCGCGCGACCGAGGGACAAGAGACGGAGAGTTGGCTCCATCGGCACCCGAGCGGGCGCTCCAGGGGCTCTCAGGCCCAGCTTCGGAGGCCGCGCCGCCGGCGACCGAGACCACGGAGCTCGCGGCGGAGGTTGGACTTCTGGAACAAGCGAGGAGCGCTCTCGCCAACGGCAACCCAGATGAAGCGCTGCGCCACCTCCACCTGCACTCCATACGCATCGCGCGCCCGGCCCTCGAGGAGGAGGCGCAAGTGCTTCGCGCAGAAGCCCTGATGAAGCTCGGACGGGCACGCGAAGCCACTGACCTCGCCCTCTCGGTGCAAACGGCACACCCGCGGACTCCCTATGCGAAACGACTCGAGGCCCTGCTGCACACTCCGTCGGACGCGCCGAATCCGTGATCGGGAAAGCATCCGGCCGGGCATTGGTTCGGCAAGGAGGATTGACATGTTGAAAAATAGCGATTGTCTGGCCGCGTGGATTGGGCTGCTCGTCGGCTGCGGAGGTACGGTGGATGTGGGTCTCGGCACGGGAAGACTCGCGGAGGACTCGACGGGCGAGTCCCAGGAAGGGGGTGCGGCGACGGGCCGAAACTGCGGCACCCTCGACGACGCAACGTGCCAGGGCACGGCGGGGTGTATTTACGTCTCAGGAGCCGGCTGCGGAACGCAGGGCCAAGGCACGGCGCTGACGTCCGAATGTCGTGGGGTGAGCCAGGATGAATGCCAAGCCATGGCGGACTGTGCATGGGATATATACAATCAATCCTGCTTCGTCGATTGCACAGGATTCGACGATTCGCAGTGCCAATCGACGTTCGGCTGTGTCTCCTTTCCCGGAGTACCCTGCGGAACGCGCATTCCGGGGTCCGTGGATTCTTGGCTGAACTGCTCCACTCTCGACGAAGCCACATGTGCAGCGATCTCGACCTGCACTGCCGCGATCGGGGAGGCTGGCGCGCCGTGCGGCTACGCGCTTCCGATTCCGGACAACTGCGGGGGCCTTTCGGAGATAACATGCAAGACGAGCCCGAATTGCACGTACGTCTACGGGTGGGGATGTTTGATGAATCCCCAGGACGATCCGTGCGCCGAGTGGACTGCGCGGGCGACGTGTGAGTCGACGCCGGGCTGCATGTACATCGTGCCATTCGGGTGTGCGTCGGTACTCGGAGACAGCGGTGCGGGGTCGTCGACAGACGCCGCCGCCGACTGAGAGCGTGTCGAGAAGTCCTTGAAACAAGCTTTGTCTGAACCCATTCCTTCTCAACAAGCACTAGTTGGCAACAAGCACTAATTCGCAACAAGCACTAAATGGAAGAAGGCCGGCGTATTTCGGCCGAGACCGAGCGAGGCCGGCGGCGAGTCGCGCGGAGCGTGCTTCCGTACGCGAGCACGCTCGACGCCGGGATCGCTCGGGTCGCCCCGGGCCCCGGGGCTCCCACGGATCCGGACGTGCGGAACTACCGCATCCGGCTCTTCGGGTCACGGGTTTGCTGCGCGTGAGGGGAATCGGTGTGCGATGTGCGGCGTCGGAAGCGCGTAGCGCTCC
>JBEKXD010000098.1:0-15986 GCA_049512415.1 Polyangiaceae bacterium | reverse complement strand
AGGTTGGATCACGCTCGGCCGCGGCTACGAGAAGTTGCGAACGCTCACCGAAGGATGGGCTGCGAAGCAATGCGTCGCCTGGACGGATGTGTAGAATGGTTAGACTTCCTGTACCCGAGCACGCTCGACGCCGGGATCGCGAAGAGATCGGCCGAAAGACACCGGCCTCCTTTCGCGTCTTCGGGCGCCTCGCCCCCAACGAGGCGCCCGGTCGTTGCAGATTCCGCGGGCCTACTCGATGGTGACGCTCTGGAAGAGGACGTTTGCAGTCGAGAACGTCGCCCCGCCGGCGTCCACCGCGGCGGGGGCGTTGAGATCGAAACCGATCTGGATCACTTGCGTCAGGTCGACGTTGCCCGCCACTGCGTCGGTCAAGTCATAAACGAGCGTCTGATATGCAGTGGCGCCCCCGTCGGGCGTCGTAAGAATGCCTGCGGACGTCCACGTCGCCACGATCCACGTCTCCGGCCAGGCAGCTCCCCCGTCGGGCGATAGTGCGCTCTGGAGCCAGAGGTCCCACGTGCCGGGATTGTTGGGATCGTTGGTCACCGGAACGAGCCCGGCCACCGTCAGCGTCAGGGTCTTGTTCGCGACGTTGAGCACGGGCGGGTTTCCCACCCACAGCCTCACTTGCGCCGTTTGACCGGGGCCAGTGAACGGCACCATCAAATCGAGAGCACCCGTGCTCGCATCCGCCGCGGTAGACAGCGTGAGGGTCGCGGGCGATCCCCCGTCAGCCAGGGCCTGACTGTAGAGCTGCCAGCCGATCCCGCTCGTGACGAGCTCGCACGGTCCACCCCCGTCGCTGGCCGCCGCAAACGTCGTGCAATCGAGCACTGGAACTACCGCCGCATCCGAAGCGTCCGACTGCGCGTCGCCCGACGGAGCATCGGAGCTGCCGTCCATCACGGTGGAATCGCCGCCGCCGTCTACCATCGCGGCATCGCTGCCGCCGTCCAATGTGGCGTCCCCACCGCCATCCCCGCTCGCGGCTTCCGCGCTGCTTCCATCCGAAGTACCCGTAGTACCGTCGTGGGCGGCATCCGCCGCCCCGTCGCCGGTTCCCGTCGAGCCTTCGGTGGCGCCGTCCATGCCTGTGGCGACGTCACCGCTGCTGTCGCTGCCCGTGCCAGTATCCGTGCCCGTGTCGTTCGCGGGAGCGTCGGTCTTGCTGACGTCAGCGGCAGAGTCCGCCGCGTCCGGTCCGGAGTCAGCCGGGGTCGACGCGTCGGGGCTGGCATCGGGCTCGGTGGCAGGTGAGGAGGAAGTGTCGTCGCTGCAGGCGACGACGGCGGAGAGGGCGATGAGGCCCGCCATGAATCCCAGGTTACGGCGAAGAACGCTTTGTGACATGTGAGGTCCTTATGATGGCAATTCGTGGAGATGTTTCGATGCGTCGGTACGACTAGGATCGAAGCCGATCGCCGTCGGAGCTCAATCCCAATGCCACCGGGATCTGCGCCGCTACGGTCGGGCGCCACGTCCATGGCATTTGGCCAGAACGCGTTGCGCGCGCATCATTGCACACTGTGCGGAATGTTGTCGCAGTATATTTGCACGCCCGACATCGGCGCAACTTGCCTTCGGAGCTTCCTTCCAAGCGGGCGTGCGCCCGTCTGCAACAGCACAAGCCCGCAAGGCCGAGTCCGACGGCGTTCGTCGCGACGGCATGCTTCAGGCTTCCCAGAGTGCCTCACTGGGCGGAACCAAGAACTCCTACTCGCGGGCGACCTCGAGCGTTACTTCGCGGCCGGCGATTGAGAGCCTCGCGCCTTTCGCTTGGCCCAGCACTTGGGGCAATTCCACCCCAGAATGACTTTGCCGTCGGGACGCACGTGCCTCGTGAGCCTCCACCCCGTCCCGCTGATGAGCGTATAGGAGGTGTTCGTCTTCTCGGACAATGCGCCGCAGGTGTCGCAGGTTACGCGGTCGGTCACGGCCTCATCCTTCGAAGTCTAGAAAGTCACTCGAGCCTCGTCCCGAGCGTCAGGATAGCTCCATTCGGCGAAACATTCGGAGTGACCGTCCATGTCTGAAGCAATCCAGTGGAGGCTCGCGTAGCGGGCTCGCCGCCCCCACCTCGCAGGGCAAAGTACCCGGCGACGAGCGCTCCGCCAAGGCCGACGCAAAACCCGACGGTCGAAACCGTGGCGAACGTTTTCGCGTTGTCGATGTCGGACAAGCCGCTCTGCGTGCAGCGATTGTTTGTGCAGGCGTCCGCAGCGGAGTTGCGCGCCCCCACGGCAAGTCCGCCGAAAATGGAGCCTGCCACGACGCCCGCTCCGGCTACCCCGGCCCCTATCCACAGCGGGACGGAATTGCCCGGCCCCGCGGTCGGAGCCTTCTCATGTCCCCCTTCCACCGGGTTTGGGGTCGTGGAAGGCGGCGGTAGCGACGTATGTACCGGTTCGAGCTGCGGTACCGTGACCTCGGTGCTGCCGGGCTCGACCGGAATAGTGACCGTCGTGTGCCAGGGCATGTAGCCCTCCGCTTCGACCGCGATAGTATGTTGACCGGGATCGAGCGGCAGCGGCGTGCCGACCGCCGCGACGCTGAGTACGCCGTTGTCGACCTTGATGTGCAATCCTGGGATCTCAGGAGCTCGCAAAAGAACGTTCGACAGGCGCTGCTCGAGAGGCGTCAGGTGCCGGCGAGCGAACGCGGCGCGCTCTCCCTGGTTCGTCCGCTCGGCCCAGTCTTTCGCCGACGTGAACTCGGACCAAGCCGACGCCGTGCGCCCCTGCTTCTCGTGACAGGTCGCCAGGTACAGCAGCGTCCCGAGCGAAGGATCGATGGCCTGACTCTCGAGGAACTTCGGGCACGCCTCGTCGACCTTGTCTGCGAGAAGCAGCTGCACGGCGTCACGAAAGAGCGCTTCTGCAACGGCCGTTCCCGCCGTCGAATCAGCTCGTGCCGGCTTGTCGATACCCACCGCGGAAACGGCGAGCGCGGACGCGCCGATGCAAGACACCCAGTAGCGAGATCGGACCAAGAGAGCCCTCCTTGTCACCGACACACTGCTTTCTCACACGATTCGGAGCGTCTGCGCAGTCTCATTTGCGACCCCCTATCTCATCGGGCAGGCCCAGATCACCTGGGGGAGATCCGCTCTGGGTCGACCCGCCTTGAACCGAGCCCGGCGCGGCAATGGCCGCCGCAGGACCCTTGCCGGGCTTCCAAGCGCCGTGGTGCGTTGCCGTAGCGACTGTCGTCGTCGCCGCGGCCGGCGCCGAGCTGACCGCGACCGACGCCAACGCGGGGACGCTCGCGGAGCCCGGCGAGCTATCCGCGCCCTGGCTCGAAGCCAGAGCCGCGTCGGGGACGCCCGTGGCCGGGCCCAACGCCTGCGACGACATCGGCGAGGTTGGTTTGCTGCTCGCGGCGGTTGTGGCGTACGCGTCCCGCGTCGCCGGAGCGCGCGACCACAGCGCGACCCCGAGACCTGCGAGACCCGCGGAACCCAGAGCGACCGCTCCAAGCCACGCACGAGCGCGACCGGCGGTTTGGGTCACGGTCACTCCGGTTGTCGTCGTATGCTCGCTGAGGCGCTGCGGTAGACGGAAGCGAGCCGTGATGACGTCCCCGGGGCGTTCCGAGAGCGAGCGGCTCGTGACCTCGATGCGTCGCTCGATCTCGACCCGGCCCGCAATGTCCTCTTTCGCCACGGACGCGACCCAATCGCCGACCGCTCGCTGAACGGCCGGCGGCACCAGCGTCTCGAGCGCCATCGCGAACTCGAGCGCCGTCTGATAGCGAGCCTCCGGCGTCCGCGCGAGCGCCTTCATCACGACCGCCTCGACCTCGGGCAACACCTCGGGATTCACGTTGCGAGGCGATTCGATTGTGCCGCTGGCGATGTTCATCAACATCTGGCCCTGCGTATCGCCGTCGAAAAGCCGGCGCCCCACCACGAGCTCCCAGAGAACGACCCCGAGCGAATACACATCCGCTTGCCTGCCGATCTTCTCTTGCATGAGCTGCTCGGGAGCCATGTATGCGAGCTTGCCCTTGACCTCTCCCGTACGCGTGTGCTGCGCGCGTTCTGCGGCCTTGGCGATGCCGAAGTCGAGCACCCGTGCGAGTCCGTCAACTCCGACGAGGATGTTGTGAGGCGAGATATCCCGGTGCACGATCCCGAGACTGTGACCGGACTCGTCGACCGCCTCGTGAGCCGCGTGGAGGCCGAGCGAGGCTCCGATCAGGATCGCAGTGGCGACAGGCAGCGGGATCATCTCCTTGTTGTCGAACTTGCGGCGCATGCCTTCGTCGAGCGACACACCGGCGATGTAGTCCATGATCAGCATCGCATCGTCGTCAGTCGTGACGCAATCGATCGCGGCTACGACGTTCGGATGCCTGATGCGACTCGCGATGCTCGCCTCCTCGACGAACATCGCGACGAACTCCGGCGATCTCGCGAGATCGCTATGCATGCGCTTGATGGCCACGATGCGCTTGAAGCCGGACCGGCTCTTCGCTTGGCCGAGGTGCACCGACGCCATCCCACCGCGCCCGATTTCCTCGTAGAGCGTGTAGGGGCCAACCTGCTCAATGGTTTCGCGTTTGCTCGCCATCCGGTGCCTCACGTCCATACGGCGATTCATGAAGATCAATTAGCCGTGCCATCGAGCGGCGCAGTGCCGTGGCGATCGCGGTGGGCGCCGATAAGTATACTGGGATACGGCGGATTCCACGCAGAAAAACTCGCAGCCTTCCCGCACCCACCCCGGCCCACGGTGCAAGTTCATGGTCGGTCCGCGCGCCCGGCGCGTGTCGCGACGGTCACTAACGAGTCGATGGATCGCGACGGCGGTGGTCCTCCGGCCGACATAGCAGCATGTTCTACGCCGAGCTTGGATATCGCAGCAGGACGTCGCGCGAGGCGAGTTATTGCGCATTGATGAGTACGTTGTCGTAGTAGATCTGCGTGGCTGCTTCTGGCCCAGACACCCAGTTGACTCCCACGGTGACTGAGAGGCTCGCGCCTTGGCCGAGCGGCGGATTGCTGATCGTAGAGGAGACCATCACTACTCCGTTGACCGTCAGCGATACGCTGTTGGCACCGAAGTCGACGTGGAGAAGCACGTTGAACCATGTGCCGAGCGGCGGCAGCACAGCCGTGTGGCCAATATACGTGTTGCCCGCATCGACGCTCGCGATCGTCTCCTCGACGCCCGCCGAGGTCGAACCGAGGCCCCAACTGACCCAATACGTCCCAGAGTTGTACGAGACACGCAGCAATTCGAGGTCGGAGTTCAGACCCCCCTCGAAGCCGACGAGTTTGACAGCGGCGCTGACATCCACCGCGCCGTGGTATTGCAGGTGCTGGGTGAGCTGGATGTTGCCGGACTGGCCGGCGTCGAGCAGCGGCAGTTGGAGGAGCAGCGAGCTCGGAGGGGACACGCAGTCGGTCGCCGTGACGACGGGAACCGGGATGCCGAACGAGTCGGATGCGCTGTCGAAGAGGTACCCCCACGGTTTGTTGTCGTCGAAGTCGCGGCACAAGATGGTGGCCACCGTGGAGTTGGCGAGGCACCAGTCCACCGGTCCGGCTTCGTTGGCGTCGGGCGCCGAGTCGCTCGCGCCGTCTTGGGCATCTAGCGCTCCGACGTCGCTCGCGGCGTCCGATGTGTCGACGACGGTCACGTCGCTCGCGCCCTCTAGAACGTCCTGGAGCGTCCCGTCGATCCCGGCGTCCCCCTCCTCCTGCGCGGTCGCGTCCCCCGCGTCGAACGGGGCCGCCTCGACGGCGTCCGCGAGCTCCTCAGTAGCGTCCGTCGAACCCGAGGCGTCTACGACAGACGCGTCCACCGCTCCGGTCGCCGCGTCGCCTGGGGATCCGTCGGACCCGTCGTAAAACCCACTCGCCGCATCGTCGTCCGCCAGGGTCGCGCCGTTGAATTCACCGAGATTGAGCACGTCATCGCACGCGCATAGACTCGTCATTGCGAGACCGAGCAGCAGAGTCTTCGTCAAGTGCATCCGCGGCAATCCTCTCGCGCCATTATTCATCATCACAGGTTCTGGGCGCTACTCCCAAGTCGGGCCCCTTGCGGCGGCGCGGGCAACGCCAGCCTTAGAGGCAAACGCCACCGGAAGAGATGCATCCGGGGGGACAAGTGGCTCAGCGTGGATGTCGATTCTAAAATAGGGTGCATGTCGGAGCACTGCGCGCCTGTTGCGCTATGCTAAAGTAGACCGTCCTCGCAGCCCGCGCGTGATGCCTTTGGTCTCCGACTCACCTCCCCGATGTGAGCGAGCCCCACCTCGACGTAGGCGAGCTCCCTTGCGACGGACGCAACTACGCCGAAAACAGACGCGGCTCCCGCGCAGCGACGTCCCTTCCACGCGCAGCGACGCGGACGCCTCGAATGAATTCCCCGTGCGTCGACGAGATACCCACCTACCTCGTCGAACCGAACCGCGAGGGAGTCTTCCTATTGTCCGATGTCCCCGTAGATAATCCCGCGCCCGTTGGTCGCGAGATAGACTCGGCCGTAGATCCGTGGGTCGCCCGTGAGCGCCTGCACGGCGTCGGCGTATTGGTGCTGGTCGTCATTGATGCGGTTCCACGACGTGCCGGTGTCGATTGACCGGAAGAGACCGCGGACGCCAGAGACCTGCGCGCTCACGTAGATCGCCGGGTACGTCTTCCCCGGCGCCGCCATGCCGAACCCGACGGCATCCGCCTGGTCGACCTTCGCGAGCTGCTGGAACGTCATTGCGGAATCGGTCGAGTGCCACAGGCCGTAGGCACCCGTCGTCGTTCCGCCCGCGAGCCACACGTCTCCCTCGACCCCCGGTACCGCCTTGATCATCAAGGACCCGCTAGTGCCTGACGGCATCAAACTGGCCGATCCGTCCGCCCCCGCATCCGATGCCGCCGTGAAGGTCGCCCCTCCATCCACGCTCGCATACACGACACCCGCAGCGAATGCGTAGAACTTCTTCGGGTTCACGCGGTCGCTCGCGATGAAGGCCTGGTCGGGCACGCCACTGCTCGTTTGCCACGTCTGGCCTTTGTCCTTGGAGTAGCTGACGGGCGCCGTGGGGGTGCCGCCTTCGTAGCCCGTTGGAATGCTGACCGTCGGCGCCCAAACGATCGACGAACCGTCCGAGGCCACCGCGACGGTGCCGGCGGTCGCGAACTGGTTGAAAATCGTCGCCGCCGTCCACGTCTGCCCGTTGTCCTCCGAGACATCGATGGACTCCACCTCGGGGGTCCCGGAGTCCGAGTACGGGACGTTCTTCGTGGCCACGCTGTTCGCGCGAACGACGAAGTTCGGATTGGTCTCGGCGTAGTCGATGCCGGTCGCCGTCCCCCAGTTGCCGCCGCTAAGGAACTGCACGGTTGGGACTTGCGTGAGATCCGTGTGGCGGAAGCCTCCGATGTCGCCCATCACGCTGAGGAGCGTCGCCCCGCTCCCGGGCGGGCTCACGAGACCCAAGACGGACGTCTCCTCGATGCCCTTGGCCCACGGCGTCACCGTGATCGGCGCGACGCTGGGGTCAGAACTGGCATTGAAAACGCCCGCATCGGCGAAGAGGTCCCAATGGGTGAGGTCGGTCGTGCCAAAGAGGGTCGCACCGGTTCCGTAGAACATCCGATCCGAATTGAAGGGATCGATCTTAACGTCGTCGAGCATCCAGCCGAGTTTCGGCATGTACTCGGGCAGAGTCACGGGCACGCCAGTGCCGTTGCCGAGCCAGGGCGCCACGGAGGCGTCGATCGCAAAGAGCTGGTTTTCGGAGGGGTAGTTTCCCCAGGTCCAGATCGGGGTCCACGACGACCCGCCGTTGGTGCTACGCCAAAACTGCGTATCGGGCCACCACATGTCGACGGCCGCGACGACAAGCCTATTCGGGTTTTGCCAGTCGACGCCAAGTCCGCCATAGCCGAACCAGATGTTCTTCGTTCCGGCATCCGACTGAATGGGGCTGATGACCGTCCAGACGGAAGCCTTGGTGTCGTACTTCCACACGTCGCCCACGGCGCCGTCGAAGGGACCCGGGGTGTCGCTGTAGGTGATGTAGAGGATTCCGTTCGGAGCGAGGACTCCGTGGTGCGGGAGCAAGCCCGAAAGCGGCTGGCCCGCAACTGCGTTCCACGTGTTGCCGCCGTCCTTCGACACGTAAATGGCTGTGTTGGTGTCGGCAACGCCCACGTAGATGGTCTGGCATGGCGAGCCGGCGGTCGACGACGTCGGGTCGAATTGGACCCACACGACGCCGATGACGTCAGTCGGCGCGGTCGGGTCGGCGTAGTAGTTTCCAGGATGCGTGAAGCTCGTGACCTGATTCCACGTGACGCCTTGGTCGAGGCTTCGCCACAAGCCGTTGCCACTGCGTGCCCCGAAGTAGAGGACCTGATTGTCGTTCGGATCGACGGCGAGCCGCTCGCCCATCCCTCGCCCGGTCATGTTGCCGCCGAACTTGAACGGCATCGGCGTTTGCTGGAACGTGTTGCCGCGGTCGCTCGAGCGCAGCATCACGCCGTTCATCGACGTCCAGTCGTTCGTGTACGATCCCGCGGCGACGTAGAAGTTGTCCGGGTCGACGGGGTCGGTGGCGATGCTCTCCATGCCCCACATGTTCCAGTCGGCCATGCTCACCCAGTCGAGCAGCGGGATCCAAACGCTATTGACCGGATCCCAGCGGTACGCCCCGCCCATGTCGGTACGGGCGTAGATGAGGTCCTTTTCCTTCGGGTTGAACACGACCGAAGGCACGTAACCCCCACCGACAATCTGGGCGTTCTTCCACACGTAAGGTTCAGCATCGGAGGCGGAACCGGCCTCGATATTGATCGGACTCGCTTCGGCGCTGGCGTCGTTGCCACTCACACTGGCGTCGCTCCCGCCATCCTTTGCGGCCGCGTCCTGAGGGGCAGTGGATTGATCGGCGGTGGTCCCGCTGTCGTTGCTGCCGGTCTGGTTATCCGATGAATCGTCGCTCGTCGTGGTCGTGCACGCCGCTACGCTAGCTAGGGCCAGCGTCAACGCGCAGGGCACGGCGCGCCATAGGCTCGGCAGAAGAGAAAAAGGTCGCGTCGGGGTTCGCATCGAGATTGTTCCTTGGGTAAAACCGTCCGGTAGGCCGAAAGGGGCACACGGGGGATGCAGCGGTCTCTGCCTCCGATCGACAAGCTCTACCCGGCTCATTCAACTTTTCAAAGGCGAATCGGCGTTAGGCTCGTTCTCAGGCGGCACTGCCAGTTGCCGCCTGCGCCCCTGCCGCTGGGCCTCCGCCGCGCCTACGGCTCTCCAGCCAACGATGGGCGACCACGAGCAGGGGCGGCTGCACGACCCGCGTCAAGATCGCTAGGATCAGCGAGCCTCCGATGACGACGATCGCCAGGGGCTTTTGCGTCTGCGAGCCAATCCCGTGCGAGAGCGCAGCCGGCATCAGCCCGAGCGTCGCCACGAGCGTTGTCATGAGCACGGGCCGGAACCGCTTTTCCGCCGCCTCCCGTGCGGCGAGCTCGATCGAGTGGCCCTCGGTCTCCCGCAAGCGCTGGAAATACGTCACGACGAGAATAGCGTCCTGGATCGCGATCCCGAAGATTGAAATAAAACCCATGGCAGCGGAGACGGAGAAATTCAGCCCGGCGATGAGCAGCGCCAGGACGCCGCCGGTGCACGCGATAGGAATGCTGATGATGACGAGAACCGTGTCCAGCCAGGTCTTGACAGCGCTGTAAGTTAGGAAGGTGATGAGCATCACCGTCAGCGGGATGATGAGCTGCAGCCGGCCCTCCGCCTCGTGAAGCTCGTTGATCTCGCCCCCCCACTCGAGCCGGGTGTCGTACGAGAGGCACTTCTTGCTGTCCTGCGACGCCTTCTCGCAGGGCGGGATCGCGTCGGCGATCCTCGCTTGCGCCTCGGCGATCGTGCCGGCGAGGTCCCGGCCCCGGACGCTGAATTTTACAGGGCTGTAGCGTCGACCGTCTTCGCGGTAGATCATCGCGGGCCCCTCGGCCGTCTGGATATCCGCGATTTCGCCGAGCGGAATCGACGAGCCGTCCGGCGTGGAGACCGTGATTTCCCGGATGGCTTCGAGGCTCATCCTATATTCCGGTTTCCAGCGAATTGTGAGGTCGAAGAACTTCTCTCCCTCGTACACCTGAGTGACGGCCTGACCGCCGATCGCCGCCTGGATGACGGCATCGACGTCGCCGGTGTTCAGTCCATAGCGCGCGCATTCCTTTCGGCGCGGAATGATTCGGATGCTCGGCTGCCCCAGGGACCGGAACATGCCGAGATCGGCAACTCCGGGCACCTTGCTCATGACGTCGAGTATTGCTTCGGCGAGAGTCTCGTTGCGCTCCAGGTCCTGACCGAAGATCTTGACCGAGTTCTCGCCTTTCACACCGCTGATCGCCTCTTCGACGTTGTCGCTGATGTACTGCGAGAAGTTGAACACGACTCCGGGAAACGCGTCCGTGAGCTCCTTGTTGATGTCGTCGGTGAGCTTTTCCTTGGTTAGGCCGCGCGGCCACTCGTCGAACGGCCGGAGAGGAGCGAAAAATTCGATGTTGTAGAAGCCCGACACGTCCGTGCCGTCGTCGGGGCGCCCGAGCTGAGAAACCACGGTCAGCACTTCCGGGTGCGCGCGATGAGCGTCGTCGCAAGGGAGGTTCGCGTCCGTCGGGCACCCTCGCAGAATGGACCGCATGCGGCCCACGTACTTGGCACTCTGATCGAGTGAGATCGAGGTCGGCAGGGTGGCCCGGATCCAAAAGTTTCCTTCCTCGAGTTTCGGCATAAACTCGCGCCCGAGCATCGGGAACAGCACGACGCAGAGGACGACGGGAAGAAGGCTGAACGCGAGAGCTCCCTTCGGGTATTTCAACGCCAGGTCGAAGGCAGGCCTGTAGACTGCGTGAAGAACTCGCATGATTGCGCTCTCCTTTTCCTCGGATTGCGCCGACATGGTCTTCGAGGCGAGCACCGGCGTCAGCGTGAGCGCAAGGCAAATCGCGCCGCCGATGGCAAACGCGTACGTGCGCGCCATGGGGGCGAAGATGACGCCCGACACGCCCGTCATCGTGAAGAGAGGCAGGAACGCGACGCCTATGATGAGCGTCGAGAACATCATGGGCGTGGCGACCTCGCGCGCACTCTGCTCGATCCGCTCGACCATCGTCCCGCGGCCGTGGGAACCGAGGTGGCGGAAGATGTTCTCCATCATGATGACCGTCGAGTCGACGACGATGCCGAAGTCGACCGCGCCGAGCGAGATCAGATTCGCGGATGTGTGCGTTCCTACCAACCCACAGAAAGCGACCAGAAGGGCCAGCGGAATGTTGATCGCGGTGATGAGAGCAGCCCGGGTGTTGCCGAGGAATAGAAGGAGCACGAGGGTGACGAGAGCCATTCCAACGAGGAGATTCTCGAGCACGGTGTGCGTCGTGACGTGCACGAGCGCCCCTCGGTCGTAGTAGGGCTCTATGTCCATCCCGGGCGGCAGGATGTGGTTGTCTCGGATGTATTGAACTCGCTTGTATATGCCATTGAGCGTCGAGGGCGTTTCACCGCCATACCGCATGAGCACGATCCCTTGGACGATGTCCGGATCGTCGTTGAACCCGACGATCCCGAGACGCGGCGCATAGCCGACGTCGACGTCGGCAACGTCTCTGATGCGGACGGGCGTTCCCTTCTGCTCGGCGACGACGACGTCCTCGATGTCGCGAACCTGATCGGCGCGCGAGCCGATGAGTCCGATGCCCCGAACGTCGTAGCTCTGTTCTCCCATGAAGAGGCGCTGTCCGCCCACGTTCTGGTTGGCGTTTTGCACAGCGGTCGAGACCTGACCGAGGGTGACGCCGTGGCCCCGAAGACGGTACGGATCGATCTCGACGTGATACTGCTTCGTTTCGCCGCCGTAGCTCGTCACGTCGATGACGCCCTGGACCTGTTTGAACTGGCGCTCGAGAATCCAGTCTTCCGCCGTCTTGAGATCCTTGAGCGTGTATCCCTTACCGACGACACGGTAGCGGAATACCTCACCGATGGCGTTCCACGGAGAGATTTGCCCTTGAAGTCCCGCTGGCAGCTGAACGAACTGAAGTCGATTGATGACTTCCTGACGGGCATCCTTGTACTCCGTACTCCATGAAAAGTAGCACTTGACGTCGCTCAATCCGAACAGCGAGAAGCTGCGGATGTGGTCCAAGCCTGGCATGCCGGCAAGGCCGATCTCGAGGGGGACGGTGACGTATCTCTCCGTTTCTTCAGCGCTCCAGCCCGGCGGCTGCGTCAGCACCTCGACGAGCGGAGGGCACGGGTTAGGGTAGGCCTCGATATCGAGCTGCCGGTACGCAACGATGCCCACGGCAATGAGGAGCACCGCCACCGAGAACACGATGAAGGGCATGCGCAGCGCGAACGAAACGATTCGTTGGATCATGGACGGGTACTGGAACCTGTACGGGAACTGAGAGCACGGCGACCCGCGCAGCACGGACAGGCCGATGCGCGCAGAGTACGGTTTCCCGCGTCCGCACGCCAACACTCTGATAGGATAACCCTACCGGAACCGGAGACCCCTCCGTAGAGGCGGTGAAACGTCCCACCTGATGGAGCGGGTACGGCCAAGCCGCCCCACGAGAGCGGGCCTCGCGGTCCGTAGTCGAGGCGCGCGGCCACCGGTCGGCCCGAGACGCCGCGCGCATTGGATGCTCGGCTCGCCGCGCGGTAGACTCGAGGCGGTGAAAGGCTATCGAGAGATCAAGCGAATCCTCGTGGAGGACCTCGGCTTCCGCGACCTCGATGCCTACAAGAAGTGGATTGAAACCGCGCGCCCGACCACTTCGCTAACGCGAGAGCGCATCGAGAGTTTATCGCCCGATGTCGTCGACTGTCGTGCATTCTGGAAAGCTTGCGACGAACTCTTCGGCACTGACCCAGTCTGCAATGTTGCCATCGCGCCGGAGGTAGGGCGACTTCCCTACTCCATCGACAGCCAGATGGACGCAAACCGCATGAATCTGCGTCTTGCCAAGAGTCTTGGCGTCACCGCGTTCCTGGAGGAGAACTCTCACGCGAGGTTGAAGGTGCTCGAACTTGGCGCGGGATATGGATCGCTGAAGTCGTTCATCGAGACCCATACCAACCATATGTATACGGGCGTCGACGTCGTGCCTCGCGTGGCGGGAGTCGTCGAGACGACGCCCGACGGCCTTCTCCCTCGTTCGCTGGTGGACCGTGAGCAGGCCCGCTATAGCTATGTCGTTTCCTCCAATGTCTTTCAGCATTTCTCTGCGCGGCAAAGGCAGCATGCCATCGCCGACTCGCACACTGTCCTTCACGACGGAGGACTCTTCATCTTCAACCTCACCGTCGACACGCCCAAACTGCCTCCTTACATGCGCGACGAAGGCGGAGCGGCTTGGGCCGACCACTACGGACAGTACACGCCTATTCCGCGGGGCGACGTCGTCTACGAGGAACTCGCGAACAAGTTCAGAATCCTATATGTGACGCAGCGATACGACGGCCTATTCAACTTCGTGTGTCAGAAGATTTGACCCCTGGGTTGCGCAATGGACTCGGGCCTCGGTGCACCAAGGCCGGCGACGCGCTTGCGTCGCCTACGGACTGCCGGCGTCGCTGTTGCGCTGGCGGTGAACAATGAAGGGATACGACGCTTTCGTTTCATAGCCGCCTGGGCTCGCAGCGAACTTGATGGACTTGAGGATGTCAGCGATGCAGTGGACGACCGTCGGATCCGTCACGTCGCTCCGCGAGGCGTCGAGCGAGGGGGCATCCACATTGCCCTTGGGATCGATGGTCCACTGCATCGTCAGGGAACGTCCTCCTGGCGGGGCACTCGCCACTTTTTCGAAGCACGCTCGGGTCTCGGCCCGTCGAGCAACTACTCGGGCTCGGATGTCGTCCGGCCCGCGCCCGGGCTCGTGTGCTCGGCGCCCGCCGCCGTCCGAAGACGCATCCGATCCCGCATCCAACCCTTCAGCAATGAGAGCAAGCTTCGTCCCCTGCCCCGCTCCGCCATCGTAGGAGAGGGGAGCGGTCGTCGTACTGTCACCCGTGCTGGAGATGGAGGGGACCGAGGAGACCGGGACCGGCGCGGACTCAGCGGGAGCCGAGGCGCGACGCACTCCACCACCGCCGCACCCCGCGGCGAAGACCGCCGTAACGACAAAGACAAAACGGCTCGCCGTACTCATGGGCTCATCCTACCGCAGACGGGGTCTCTTCGCGGTCACGATCTCGGTATTCATCCCCGCCGCGTGGAGCCCTCCGCGGAAGCGGCCGTGTTCCATCTTGATGCACTTATCCACCACGACCGACAGACCGGCAGCGAGCGCGTGTTCGGCGGCGGCGATGTCCACGATCCGCAGCTGGAGCCAGAGCGCTCTAGCTTTGATGGAAACCGCCTGCTCGGCAATCCTGAGTGCTTCGGTCGGCGGACGGAAAACGTCGACGATATCGATGGAGATCGGCACGCTCTCGAGGTCCGGGTAGACGGTCTCGCCGAGGATCTCCCCCCCTCGCGGATTCACCGGAACGATCCGGTATCCCTCGCTCCTGAGGTAGGAGGCGACGAAAGAGCTCGCCTTCTGCCGGTCTGCAGAAAGCCCCACGATTGCTACGGTTCGACTCTCGCCCAAAAGACGCTGGATGACGGCGGTGTCCTGGTAGCGGGCCTGCTCGGCCGCCGTGAGCGTGGAGTTCAGGTGGATGCCGCAGACAGCGCCCGGTCCAAATCCCATAACAGGTCCTCCGTGGTCTCGAGGCCGACCGACAGCCGTATCGTTTCCGGTCCGATTCCGCACCGGCGTAGCTCGTCGTCGGACAACTGCTGATGCGTCGTCGAGGCGGGGTGAATGACAAGCGTGCGCGCGTCCCCGACGTTGGCAAGGTGCGAGATGAGCTGCAGCGAGTCGATGAACCGACGACCGGCCGCTCGCGTATCTACGCCCCGAGGCGCCAGGTCGAAGGTGAACACGGCTCCCGCGCCCTTGGGCAAGTACTTCGAAGCGCGCTCATGATGAGGGTGCGCCGGCAGCCCAGCATAGTGGACCGCGGCGACCGATGGGTGGCCATCGAGGAATGCGGCGACGGCTAGCGCATTGGCCACATGACGGTCCATGCGCACAGACAGAGTCTCGACTCCCTGCAAGAGGAGAAACGAGTTCATGGGTGAGATGCATGCCCCCGTGTCGCGCACGGTCTCGGCCCGGAGCTTCATCAAGAACCCATAATGGCCGAACGTGTCGAAGAAGCGCAGACCGTGGTATGAGGGCGACGGGTCCGCGATCGTCGGGAAGCGTCCGAAATCGAACTTACCCGAGTCGACTACGAGCCCGCCTATGCTCGTCCCGTGCCCTCCTAGGAACTTCGTCGCCGAGTGGACGACGAGCGTCGCTCCGAAATCGATGGGACGACAGAGGTAGGGCGTCGCAAACGTGTTGTCGACGATCAACGGGATTTGGCACGCGTTGGCCAGCTTCGAGAGCGGCTCGAGGTCGAGGATCGTCCCGCGCGGGTTGCCGATCGTTTCTCCGAAGAGAGCCCGAGTCTTCTTCGTGATGGCCCGCTCGAAATGAGCGACGTCGCTCGGATCGACGAAGCGCACTCCGACGGAGAGCTTCTGGAGCGCGTGAGAAATCTGGGTGATCGTGCCTCCGTAAAGGTGCTCGGACGCCACGATCTCGTCCCCGGGCGACAGCAGCGTCATGAACGTCGCGAACTGCGCGGCCATGCCACTCGCGACGGCCACCGCGCCCGTACCATTCTCCAAGGACGCGACACGCTCTTCGAGCACCGACGTCGTCGGGTTGCTGATGCGCGTGTACATGTGGCCGTATTGTTTGAGTTCGAAAAGCTGCGCGGCCGTATCGGCATCCCCAAATACGTACGAAGTCGTCTGGTAAATGGGTACGGCACGAGCTCCAACGAGCGGATCGGGAATATGCCCTGCGTGCAGCATGCGCGTTTCGAAACCGAAAGACCGCGATT
>JBEKXD010000097.1:0-16055 GCA_049512415.1 Polyangiaceae bacterium | reverse complement strand
CGAGGAAGCGTCATGCAGCCGACGAGGCGGCTGCCCGCGGGCGCGAGCGGGAATGGCGGGAGCAGGCGCGGCAGGCGTGCGGCCCGCCCCCCGAGTTGCTGCGGGTGCTTGGGCTTACGCGGTGACCTCTGCCACCGCGGTTTGCGGGCCCCATGCTGGTCTTTCTCGGTGGCTACCAAGCTTCCGGTGCGCTTCCTGGCCGACGTCCCTGCGGATCGCGTCGTCAAGTTTCCGGATGACGGCCCCGTCGGCCTCGCCGAGATCGTCGTTCTCGCGCCCGAGCCCGGGACGGCGACCGTCGTTCGAGTTCGTCTGGTCCGCGAGCTACAGCGAACGTCGCCGCGCCAGAGCACCGACAGCGCCGACCTTCTCAGGGCCGACCGAGACGCGCGGTGAAGTTCGTCGTCGACGCCCTCCGTTGCGGCAAAGTGGCTGCTGGCGGAGGCGCTCTCGCCCAAGGCCGTGGGCCTCGTACGGCCCGACAACGAGCTGGTGGTCCCGGACCTCTTCTGGGCGGAGGTCGGCAATATCCTCTGGAAGAAGGTACGCGCCGGGGCGAAGAACAAATGGTAGAGCAGGCCGCGCTGGTCGTTCCTGACCTAAATCTCCCGAACCCAAGAACGCCGCAACGTTTGCCATGCGCCGGCCGCAACAGCTTGGGCAGATGCTTCGACCGTGGCACGAGAAGGCGACGAGGAGATCGTGGCCGCAGGCGTCGCACCGGAGCCTGGAAAAGCCAATTAGACCGCAGCTTGTCACATACCGACACGCGCGCGACATCACCAAGGGCGCACACGCCGAAGTCATTCCCACTGCCACCGAGCTAATGCCCTATCTTCGAGCCGCCGTAGAAGCCTCTCCGTCGGAACTTGTCTTTCCGAAGCCCGACGGATCGCGCATGCGCTCCGACGTGCATCTCGAAGGGGTACTACGAAGGGCGCTCGCGCGCGCGGGGATCGTTCTTGGCTATGTGCACGTCTGCCGCAAGAAGGGCTGTGGGCACCGTGAGCCGCTCCTGACGCCGCACTCCGGACGTGCCCCGTGCACTCGTTCAAGCTGTGGCCGAAGGCGGTCGTGCGACGCATTCGCTTCCACGATCTCCGCCACACGACCGGGAGCTTGCTCATGATGGCGGGCGTAAACCCCGCGGCCGTGCAGCGCATCTTGCGACACCACGATCCGCGCATCACGACGGAAGTCTACGGCCACCTCGAGCCCGGATACCTCCGTGCCGAGATCAACAGCTTGCGCTTCGCCGCACCGTCCCCGGAGCCGCCCAAGGAGACGCGCACGGCCTTCAACGCGCCACCGTTTGCTGCACCCGTGCTGCATGACCCGCCAAACCGCGACTCAGCCCCTCTCCGATCACCCGAGAAACCGGAACAAATTCCGCCCCATGCAATCGCGCGCCACAGTGGATTCGAACCACTGGCCTTCGGCTCCGGAGGCCGACGCTCTATCCAGCTGAGCTAGTGGCGCTTGTGTATTCCATTCGGTGAATTTGAGGATCTTGTCTCCGACGCCACGGTCGCCGCCACGGTTTGGAGCGTCGGACCCGGGTTCATGGCGTTTCTCGCACGCGCTGGGTGGTCTGGCAAGCGATGCGCTTGGAGCGGATAATTGCCTCCCGGCGGACGTCAATGTGGTTGAGGGCTTCAGCCTGATTGGCGCCTCGGACACGACTTGCGTGCGATAGACGATAAATGCGCGCGGCATCACATGCGGATTTTCGTAGACGCCCAGTCGCCGATCCCAATCCGGTTCGTCGGTGGCTGAAAGTGGCCCACCCCTCCAGCGATAGCGCTCCGGCCCGTGATTGAGAGTGTAGAGAAAGTTGACCGATCGCCACGGCGCGACCGAGTCGTATCCTGAGGCGCTCTCGAGACCATGGGCGAGGGCGAAATTGTGCAGCCGAAAAGGGCCATCGGCCATCGGAACAAAGCGATCCACCGAGTGCTGTGCTCGCAGCCGATTGACTGCGCCGAAACTCTCACTTCCAGCGACGTAGGTAAGGGGCGCGGCGTGACGTTTTGCCAAAGCGCAAGCGCGTGCTCGTTGCCAGCACGTCGGAGGTCTACGGCAAGAGCCCCGAGGTGCCCTTTCGCGAAGACCTGATCGCCTATGAGCAGCAGGCACCGGCCCGATGATGCCAGGCAGGTCTGCTAAACGACGAAGCCCGGCCTCAAGGTCCGGGCTTCGGGGAGAGGGCTGAACGCTTCAGCCCCCGGTCTCTTCGAACTCGGCGTCGATGACGCCTCCGTCTTTGGCGCCCTTCTTTCCAGCGCTCGCACTGCCGTCGGCTCCCGCAGGCGCCTCGGCTCCCGGCGGCGCGCCCGCGGGACCGCCGCTCGCGCCGTACATCACACCCGCAATGCGATGGGCCTCCTTCTCGAGCCGCGCGGAGACATCCTGAACCTTCGCGTCGTCCTGCTTTTCCACGGCCTCGCGACCCTCCTTGATGAGGGCTTCGATGCTGGACAGGTCCGTAGCCGCGATCTTCTCCTTGTTCTCCGACATCGTCTTTTCCAGCGTGTAACAGAGGTTGTCGAGCTTGTTTCGACGCTCGACCTGCTCGCGGCGCTCCTTGTCCTCGCGCTCGTGCTCCGCCGCTTCCTTGACCATCTTCTGAATGTCCTGCTCGCTGAGCCCTGAATTCGAAGTGATCGTGATGCGCTGGTCGCGTCCCGTCGCCGTATCCTTGGCGTGCACGTTCAGGATCCCGTTCGCATCGATGTCGAACGTCACCTCGACTTTGGGCACACCGCGCGGAGCCGGCATGATGCCTTCGAGGTGGAACTTGCCGAGCGTTCGGTTGTACCTCGCCTCTGTGCGCTCTCCCTGAAGGACGTGGATCTCGACGCTGGGTTGGCTGTCGGTCGCCGTCGAGAAGATCTCCTTTTTTTGAGTCGGAATGGTCGTGTTGCGGGGGATCATGACGGTCATGACTCCGCCGAGCGTCTCGACTCCCAGGCTGAGCGGAGTGACGTCGAGAAGCACCAGGTCTTTGACGTCACCCGAGAGGACGCCGGCCTGAACCGCAGCTCCGACGGCCACGACCTCGTCCGGATTGACGCCCTTGTGAGGTTCCTTGCCAAAGAACTTCTTGACCGTTTCTTGGACGAGCGGAACGCGCGTCGAGCCGCCGACCAGAACGACTTCGTCGATTTCGCTGGGGCTCTTCTTGGCGTCGGCGAGCGCCTTGCGCGTCGATTCCATCGACCGCTCGACGAGCGGGCCCATCATCTGTTCGAGCTTGGCGCGCGACAGACGCATGTCGAGGTGCACGGGACCCGCTGCGCCCACCGTGATGTACGGCAAATTGATGCTGGTCTCCTGCACGCTGCTGAGCTCGATCTTTGCTTTCTCCGAGGCCTCCTTGAGGCGCTGCAAAGCCATCTTGTCCTTCTGGAGATCGACACCCGACGACTTGCGAAACTCTGCGACCATCCAGTCGATGATCATATTGTCGATGTCGTCGCCGCCGAGATGCGTGTCGCCGTTCGTCGAAATGACCTGAACGACGTTGTCGCCGACCTCGAGGATCGAGATATCGAACGTCCCGCCCCCGAAATCGTACACGGCGATGACTTCGTCCTTCTTCTTGTCGAGCCCGTACGCCAGCGCCGCAGCGGTCGGCTCGTTGACGATGCGCTTGACGTCCAGCCCGGCGATGCGACCGGCATCCTTGGTTGCCTGGCGCTGCGAGTCGTTGAAGTAGGCCGGCACCGTGATGACCGCCTCGGTCACCTTTTCGCCGAGATAGTCCTCCGCAGCCTTCTTCAGCTTCATGATCACCCGCGCGGACACCTCCGGCGGACTGACCGTCTTGTCGCGGACGACGAACGCGCTGTCGCCGTTGGCGGTCTTGCTGACCTTGTACGGGACGCGCTTGACCTCCTCACCCACTTCGTCGAAGCGTCGCCCCACGAAGCGTTTGGCGCTGAAAATCGTGTTCTCGGGGTTCGTCACGGCCTGCCGCTTGGCAATCTGTCCGACCAGGATTTCGCCCTTGTCGTCCCACGCGACGACGCTCGGCGTCGTGCGCGCTCCCTCTTCGTTCACGATCACCTTGGGCTCGCGCCCTTCCATGATCGCGACGACGCTGTTCGTCGTTCCGAGGTCGATGCCGATGATCTTGCCCATGTGTGAGTACCTTCCGATAACTCGTCTTGGCAGACGAGTGCAACGTGCTCCCGCCCGGATTCTCGCGAATGGCCGGCTGGTGATTTTGCCCGCTGCCCGCCTGTTGTGCGAGGCGGGCACCCCGGCCCGCGATTGTGTCGACGCGCGCCGGCTATGCGTGCGAGGGCAAACCTAACCATGTCGATTGCGGCGTCAACGGCATGAAGTTTGATCTCGACGCTGCGAGGCGCCTTTCATGCGGGCGGCGGTCGTGATATAGTGGCGGAGCTACTCAGTGATCGCGCCTTTTTCGAGCGCGACTTCGATGACATCCTACGACGATATTCCCGCGCCCCCCGATCTTCCCTCTTACACGATCGAGGACGTGCCGGACGACGCGCCCCGACTGGGCGTCCGCACGCTGCCCCCTCTTGACCGTCACTCGGGAACGGGGCTCATGCGCCACGACGTGGCGCTCGAGGAAAGCCGAATCGACCCGGACGCCGCTAGGGTTGTCCGCAGACTCGAACGCAGCGGGCACGAAGCATACCTCGTCGGAGGCTGCGTGCGAGATTTGCTGCTCGATGGCAAGCCCAAGGATTTCGACGTGGCGACGAGTGCGCGCCCCGAGCACGTCCGGGCCCTCTTTCGCAACTGCCGCATCATCGGCCGCCGTTTTCGCCTCGCACACGTCCTGTTCGGTTCCGGCAAGGTTATCGAGGTCGCCACCTTCCGCCGCAACCCGGCGATGGAGACGCCCGACGACGAGACGGCCGACCCGTTCGACGACCTGCTGATCCGAAGCGACAACGTGTTCGGCCAGGCCCACGAGGATGCGCTCCGCAGGGACTTCACGATCAACGCGCTCTTTTACGACCTCGATCGCCGCCAAGTTCTCGACTGGTGCGGCGGAATGCACGATATCAGCCGCCGTACCATCCATACGATTGGCGACCCCACGGTTCGATTCCGCGAGGACCCCATTCGCGTCCTTCGCGCCGTGAAGTTCGCAGCGCGACTCGATCTGGCCATTGCTCCGGACGTCTACGACGCGATGGTGGCGACCCGCGACGACCTGGGGAAGGCGGCACGCCCCCGCGTTTTTGAAGAAATTCTGCGGCTTCAGCGGGGCGGCGCCGCCCACCGTTCGATGTGGCTTCTCTGGGAGACAGGGGCCATGTCCATCGTGCTCCCGGAGCTGGCCGCATTCCTCGATGACGACGAAGCGACTCAAGGTGGGGTCGAACGATTCTTCCGGCGCATGGACGCGGTCGACGCGATGACGCGAGCCAGGGGAGGTCCGCTAAACGACCTCGTACTGTGGACGGTGCTCCTCAAGGAGCCCATCGACGAGGCGTGCGCCGGAGAGCACGACCGATTGCGCGCGGTGAGCGATTTCCTCGACCCCATCGTGGAGCGCGTCGCAGTTCCGAGACGGATCGCCGACGGCCTTCGGCGGATTGTCGCGATGCTCCCGCGCCTCGTGGCCGGTCGGCCGGGGCGTTTCGGAAGGACTGAACTCATGGCACCGGCGCTCGATGTACTCGAAGTCGAGCTCCTCGCGACAGGGCGGTCGACGGAGCTGGCCGAACGGTTGCGGACCACGTATGCGGGGGCCATCGCGACCGCCGCGGAGAGCCGTCCTAGGCCGAGGCACCGCGAGCCGCGCGTTCACCGAGAGCGGGTCGAACGATTCTGAGATTCGTCGAGGATAGTGGAGAGTTCGTCGGGACTGCGTGCCGGCGGAGAGCAACTCCGCCCGCGGCACACATAGGCCACCGGGACCGGGCCCGCGACCTTGCCTTCGGCCAGCGCCGAGCAGGCCTTGACGCTGTTCGTATCGGAGGGGTCGAGCCACGCCACCACGCGATCAGAGAGATACGTTCTCTTCACCCGGTCGGAGAGCGCGCGCGTCCGCGGGTCGTCTCGTCGCCCGACGAGGACGACATCGACCGACCCACGCATCCACCGATCGACAACACACACCATGCTGCTCATTCCCAGTGGGTGGTCCGCCGCAGCCGCGGCGCCACGGCGGATGATAGGCTCCGCGGCGAGAGCCAATCGAGGCTCGACGAGGGTTCCCAAGTCCAGGAGCACGCGGCAGGCGACCGACGTCGCGCTCGGCACCGCCCGGTCAAACGACTCCGTGGCCCGGACGAAGAGTCGGTCCGAGTCGTCGGCCGCAAAATAGAAATCGCGTGCCTGGGGATAGACGAAGTGAGCGAGAATAGTGCCGGTCACGGCGCGCGCTAGAGCCACCCAGTGGGGGTTGCCCGTCGCGAAATAGAGCTCGAGCGCGGCGTGGGCCACGAGAGCGTGATCGTCGAGGAACCCCGGACCCTTCACGAATCCGTCCTTGCAATGACGCTGAACCCTCGCCGTGGCACCGTCGGGTTCGGAAACGACGAGCCGGGCCTCCACAAAGTGCATCGCGCGCTCGGCGGCTAGCAGAAGCTCGGGGCCCACCAAGGAAGCCGCATCCGCCAGCGCCGCAATCATCAAACACGACCAGCTCGCAAGAACCTTCTCGTCGCGCAAGGGCCGAGGTCGCTCGCTGCGCGCAAGGACCAGCGCCCGGCACGCGCGACTCAGCGCATCCCGTTCCCGTGCATCACGAGGAATGGCCGCGAGCGAGAGCACGCCTGGGCCGGCATCGTCCACGCCGAACACCCGTTTGGCTGCGGCAGCCGCTTCGGCATCCCCGCTGAGAACTGAGTCGATGAGCGACGGAGTCCACGTGTAAAACTTTCCTTCCTCCCCTTCGCTATCGGCGTCCTCAGCCGAGTAGAATCCGCCTTCGGGAGATACCATGTCCCTTAGCACGTAGCCCGCTATGGCACGCGCGGTGTCGGCGTATCGCGAGTCGCCAAGGGCGCGAGAGGCGTTCGCGTAGAGATGCAGCAGGAGCTGCGTTATCATAAAGCATCTTCTCGAAGTGCGGCACGAGCCAGCGATCGTCGGTCGAATACCGATGAAACCCGCCTCCGAGATGGTCGAATATCCCGCCGCTCGCCATCGCGTTCAGGGCTAGACGCGCACGCGCCTCATCGCCGACGCGCAAGAGCACGTCGAGGCTCATCGTATTTGGAAACTTGGGACTCGTACCGAACCCACCGTGATCTTCGTCGAAGTGGGTAGCGAGCCCGTCGGCGGCCGCTTTCGCGAAATCGGGCGGAGGGTCGCCTTCGCTTCGAATGGCTGGGGACACGGCTCTCGTGACCGCTGTCGTCAGCGCCGCGGCTTGGGAAAGCACCCGGGTCCGCCGGCGCCGATAGGCCTCGGCGGCGGCCTCGAGAAACCGCGGAAAACCAGGCATTCCGTAGCGGTCCGACGGCGGGAAGTACGTGCCACCGAGGAAGGGCTTCTCGTCCGGCGTGAGAACGACCGTGAGCGGCCAGCCTCCCCTTCCCCCCAAGGCGGCAACTGCAAGCTGGTAGACATGATCGACGTCCGGCCGCTCTTCCCGGTCGACCTTCACGCACACGAACGACTCGTTCATCTGTCGTGCGATCTCTTCGTTCTCGAAGCTCTCCCTCTCCATGACGTGGCACCAATGGCACGCGGAGTATCCGATGCTAAGGAGGATCGGGCGGTCCTCGCGCCTTGCTCGCGCGCGCGGCTCGGGACCCCACGGATACCAGTCGACCGGGTTGTCCGCGTGCTGCCGCAAGTAGGGCGACACCTCGAGGGCCAAGCGATTTGTCATGAAGGCAGTACGTGGGCCCGCCTAGCCCTGCAGGCAATCGGCGAAGGTCGGCTTTGAGTACACCGGCCTTTCGGTATGTGATTTCGACCCGGAGGTTAGTTTGTGATTTCGACGCGGAGCAGCTTGCGTCCAACGAATACGTAGTCGCCGTGCGACAGATCCTTCTCGGCCTTCAGGCGCACGTAGGTCCCGTTCCGGCTGTTCAAGTCGGTCAGAACCATCTTGCCGGCCTTCTCCTCGATGCGCACGTGCGACGCGCTCATGAAGAGGTCGCCGGGGAAATTGAGATCCCCGCCCTCGCGCCCGACTTGGAGGCTGCCCGCGCGCGCGCATGCCACCATCCCCGACGCGCCGCCTTCGAAAATCTGAATCAGCCGGAACGACGTCTGGTGCTTGGGAGATGAATAGAAATACGTTCCGTCGGGCGCGGGGCCGTCGCTCGCCTTCGGCGGGCCCGCGATGTGAAACACCTGCTCGCCCGCCAGAAAAACGTCCCCGATGGAGATATCTATCGAGCCGCGCACCCTCAGAAAGACCCCGTTGAGCGAAGACTCGTCGCGCATGACGAGCTTGCCGGCCCGATAGAAAAGGTCCGCATGCCGCAGTGAAATGAACGGGTCGTCGGGGAATACGAGCTGACCGCTTCGACCGAGGACGTGGTGCTCTGCGTTCAGCTGATAGCTCAGGCCCTCCACCCCGTCACCACGCACGAGGATCAGCTTGGCCTTGCCCGGCATCTGAAGCTGCCCGAAGAACTGAGTTCGCGCGCTCAGGATTTCCGGAGGCACGGGGGCCCCGCATCGCCCGCAGAACTTGTGCCCAAGGGGCACCGGGGTCGAGCACGACTTGCAGACGAAGTTCTTTGCCTGTTCCATCATCACCTCCAGAGACGGCCCCGTGGCCTCGACCGCGCGCGGGAGCGGCGGGGCCCTGACAACACGCGCTCGTGACGATAACGCGATTTCTGGCGGTTTTGCACGAGGGGACTCACGGAGAGAGAGCGCGGCGCCACAGAGGGCGCAGGTCGCCGTGCCCATGGAAGCGTATGCGTCGCAGCGGCCGCAAACGATTCCCAGGGACGATTCCATGAATCCTGGCGTCAGCCTACCAAGAAAGCCGCCCGGGCCTCACCAGATCGGCTGCAAGCGGCGCTCGGCGTCGCGCAGCCCCGATGCGCCGGCAAGGAGGAAGACGATGTGTTGGCAGGTGCGAGGGTCGATCGGGCCATAATCGCGCGAATCGAGGTGGACGTGACGGTTGTCGCTCACGAGAAACCAATGGGTCGCATCGGCCGTGGCAGAGATCTTCGGATCCAAGGCCTCCGGCACGCGCAGCGTCCGATACGGAAAGTCGCCATAGTCCTCGATCGAGCAGGTGAGCGAGACCTCCGCATCCGCCCGCGGATCGCGGACGGTGAGTTCCGGCACCGGGCAGGCACGGACTTGCGTCAGCTGGCGCCCGTCCAAGCTCACTCGGTCGCCCGCGAGCTCGATGCGATCCCCGTCGTGCGCAATTGCCCGGGCGACCACGAATCGCCCTGGAGCATCGGGATCGGCGCACCGGACGAGAATGCCCCGGGTCACCGACGGGCGGCGCATGACGACGACCCAGTCGCCGGGTCGAAGGAGTGGCTCCAGGGAAGCCGCCATCAGCGCGTCGTCGTCGGGGACGCGCCAGACCTCGACGACGAAGGCATAGAGAGCCAAAAGGCACAGAAGCGCACACGCCAAGAGCCATCCGAGGAAGATGAGAAGGCCGCGCATTCGGTGGATTCCTACTCTACCGCCTGCCACCCATAGCTCGGACCTAAGGTCCCGCCTGCTCGGCGGCTCGCAGATAGTTTCGCGCGCGCAAGGTCCACGGTCCGTCGGGGTGGTCTCGCAGCCACGAGCGAAACGAGCTCGCCGAGGCGTCGAACGCTCCGGCGGAATACTGCGCAATACCCCTCGCGAAGTCCGCAGGGTAAGCCGGGTCCAGTGCAGCCAGCCGCCCAACCCGATCGATCCTCCACGCCTCGAGAGCCGCTCGCTCGGCGCGCTCAAGAGAAATCCCGCGTCCGGCGTCCGCTGCGCTGCGGCGCGTCGCAGCGAGAGCCTCGCGCATCGGGCGCGAGGGATGGGGATGACGAAGGTAAAATGCGTAGAGAAGGCGCTCCTCATCGAGCGACGGCGCCAGGTCCTGACGCCGCTGCAACCCCACCACCGTGTTCCACATGTCCTTGAACATCACGCGCAGGACGTCGTCGTCCGGCACAAGCGAGTTCGCGCCATACCATCCATCGGCAGTCATCGACGGGAGGAAACTTCCTGCGAGCTCGCTCAGCTCCGGCGATGGCTTGCCCGTCGCGCGCAGACGGGCGACTTCCGACATGAACTGGTCGAGTTGCACCGCTCGCAAGTCGAGCAGCGCTTCGCGCCCAGCGTCGGGGGTACCGAGAACCTCCACGAGGGCGACGTCGACGCGCATTCGCGCGTCCGCCATCGCGCTGGCGTCTAGGCTCCGGGCTTCCCCTAGGTGAAACTCTCGAATCGCGGTCCCGAGCGCCCGGCTCGGACCGGGAAGCATGTGCTGTCGCGCCCGAGCGGCGCGCACGCGGTCGCCCGTAACAGCTGCCGCCACGTTGCCTGCGTCGGCGATGGGAATCGGAACGGCGCAAGGAATGGCGGATCGGGGAGCAAGCAGCGCGGCGAACACGACAGCGACTCCCACGGGGATACCCGCCAGTCGGATGGCGTCTCGAAACTCTTCGGAACGGCGCGAACGATCCACGAACGACGATGCTATCATCGGCGCACAAAGTCGCCGAAAGGAGTGGCCGCCGTGGTGGAGAATCGCCGGTACCTACGCACCCCCATCGACCTGCCTCTCGAGTTCGTCCATCCAGGCGCGCACGAGCGGACGGCCGGAAAGGCGACAGACCTGTCCATCGGCGGGATGTTCGTTCAGACCTCGAATCCCGCAGGGTTCGGATCCGAGATCGCCTTGTCCGTGACATTCCCCGGGGAGCGGCGCACGCTCGAACTCCCCGCCGTCGTGCGGTGGACGAGACCAGGACACGGAATGGGGCTGCAGTTTGGCCTCCTTGGCGCGCGCGAGACTCACGCGATCATGGAAGCCTGCCGCGCGGCCAAGAGCCCGCGGAAGTAGCGCGAGTCCACGCGCGAAGAGCGCGGCGCCGTCCCCCGTCGCGCCCTTCGGTCGGCATTCGCTAGCTCACTGATTGACGAACGAGATGTCGGCGATCCAGAAATCGGCGGTCTCCGTCATTCCTCCGGCGTCGGGACCCTGTTGTGGACCCTTCGCCTGGAAGTTGATGCCGTACACCTTCTGCGGATTGAAGACCAACCCCTGCACCCCCCAGCCTGGCTCGGTTACGAAGTCCGAGGTCGCCGCAGGCGAGTAGTGCCAAGTATTCTCGCCCCAGGTCCCGGGCGTCGTCCCAAATAGAATCGATGTCTGGAAGTGGTTGTAGCAATTCACTGTCCCGCCGTCGGATTCCGTGCACGTTCCGCCGTGGGGATCGGTGTCGACGTCAGGCAGCTTGACCTCATGGGCATACGCGCTGTCCGTCGATCCCATCATCGCCCAGAAATGGATCCCGGTATACGCACTGATGTCCACGGCCTCGACCTCGGACGTCGTGGAGCAACCGTTGTACGGAACGGTGTAGCCGGCATCGACAGGCAGCAAGGCGAACTGTAGGTCCATCTCGCAGCCGGCGTACAGCGTTGTCAGTGTGCACGTGATGTGCGCGGCGTTCTTGATGGTCGCGTCCTGGGGGATCGACGTCGCCAGGGGGGAGAACGCGAAGTTCCCGCACCCGGCACATGTGGCGCTCGTAGCGCCGGTGCAGGATGCAGGAGCGGTGATGAGATCCGCCGTGTTCACGTTGTTGACGTCGTCGAACCAGTACCCCGAAACAAACGGGGACGGCGGCTTCCAGTTGATCGGGCCGTTTGTTCCGGTCGCCATGTTGCTGATCAAGAGAGGGTTGGTCCCGGAAGAGCCGCTCGAGCTCCCGCCGCTCGACGAGCTGCTCGTGGAGGCTCCGCTCGACGAGCTGCTCGAACCGCCGCTCGATGAGCTGCTCGATCCGCCGCTCGACGAGCTGCTGCTGGTCGAACCGCCACTCGACGACGCGCTGGCGTCCCCGTTGTTGTTGCTGCTGTCGCTCGAAGTAGAAGAACACCCGGCGATGACGCCCACCGCGCTCAGGCCGACGACGGTCGCCGCGGTCAGGAGAAGCTTCGTAGCCATGAATGCACCCAAGCACCTTTCATGATTGCACGTGTTACCGAATAGGCGCGGACGCCCGCCCTACGCACCGCAACCCGATTCGACCAGGGAGCGCATGTGCGCCCAAAGTCGAGGGCGTACCATAGCTCGAACGCCGGGGCCACGGCGATGCGAGCGGCACGCGCAAACACACCACGAACCACATGTTGGGCGACACAAGCCCCGAGCTTGCGCCCGATGCCTCTCGTCCTCCACGACCGGTCGTGATACGTCGCGCGGCGTCATGACCTGGCTCACAGCTCTCATCCTCGGCGTCGTCGAAGGCCTGACCGAGTACTTGCCCGTCTCGTCCACCGGACACCTCATCCTCGCGGGGCACGTTCTCGGCCTGCAGGACGGCAATCCTGCCGTCTCAGCCTTCGAGATCGTCATTCAGCTAGGCGCCATCCTGGCCGTAGTCGCGCACTACCGTGTTCTGCTCGCGGGTCACCTGCGCGGCCTCTTATGTCGGAGCGCGGAGTCGTGGAGGCTCCTCGTCGCGCTGCTCATCGCCTTCCTCCCCGCCGCGGGGATCGGCCTAGCTCTGAGCAAGGTGATCGAGGCGCACCTCTTCGGACCGCGCCCGGTGGCGTTCGCGCTGGTGCTCGGGGGTGTCATCATGATCGGGGTCGAGAGAGTTCGGGCTCGGAGCGGCGCCCATGGCGAAGACGGACTCGATCGAGTGACTCCGCTGAGGGCGCTCTTCATCGGCCTCGGTCAATGTGTGTCGCTATGGCCCGGGTCGTCGCGCTCGATGTGCACCATCGTTTCGGCCCAGCTCTGCGGCCTCTCGACGGCCACCGCCGCCGAGTTCTCCTTCTTGCTCGCTCTCCCGACGCTCGGAGCCGCGACGCTCTACAAGGGGTACAAGTCTCACGCGATCCTCGCGAGTCAAGTCGGCTCGACGGCGATGGCGGTTGGGCTGCTTGCGTCGTTCGTCGTGGGCTGGGCGGTGGTCGCGGGATTCCTTAGATACTTGCGCACGCGCGGGCTCGAACCATTCGGCTGGTATCGCATCGGCCTCGGTGCGCTCGTGCTCTGGCTGCTCTCGAGCTGACCGGAGTGGGAATACGTCCTGCGCGAGAAAGGCCTCGACGATGACTCAACCCGTATCCCGTCGTGAACTGCTGCATTGCGGAGCTCTTTTCGGCGCGCTCGCCCTGACGGGGACGGCGTGCGGCAAGACGCAGCCTCCGCCCCTCTCGTGCACTGACACGAACGGCCTCACCGCTGGGGACGTCGCCCTGCGCACGGCGCTCGGATACCTCGACCAATCGGCGGAGGCCGGCCGCCAATGCAAGGTCTGCCTCCAGTTCGTCGCCGCGCCGTCGGGGGCTCAGTGCGGTACCTGTAAGATCGTCAAGGGACCCATCAATCCGGGCGGGTACTGCAAGTCGTTCGTGGCAAAGCCCTCCTAGAAGTGCGGCGCTTTTCGCCGGTCCCTTCGCGATCCCGGCGTCGAGCGTCCTCGCCTACAGGAAGTAGGCTCAGGGCGACTCGCCGCCGGCCTCGCTCGGGCTCGTCGAAAATCACCGCACTTCTAGACGTCAAAACTGGGCGTCGGGACTAGAGGTCAAAGTAGAGATAGAACTCGTATGGAGTGGGGCGCATGCGGACCGGGGTGAGCTCCTTGGTCCGCTTGTAGTCGAGCCACTCATGGATGGCGTCTTTCGTAAACACGTCGCCGCGGAGAAGGTACTCGTGGTCGCGCTCGAGCGAGTCGAGGGCTTCCTCGAGGCTGCCTGGCATGTGCGGAACTTCCTTGAGCTCCTCGGGACTGAGCGAATAGATGTCCTTGTCGAGCGGATCGCCAGGGTGCATCTTGTGCTGGATGCCGTCGAGCCCTGCCATGAGCATCGCCGCAAAGGCGAGGTAAGGATTGCAGCTCGGGTCGGGGAAGCGAACCTCCACCCGGCGCGTCTTCGGGTTGGGTCCCGTGATGGGGATGCGCAGCGCAGCGGATCGGTTTCGGCTCGAATACGCCAGGTTGATCGGCGCCTCGAACCCGGGCACGAGACGCCGATAGGAGTTCGTGGTCGGGTTGGATAGGGCCGCGATCGACTTGGCGTGCTTGATGACTCCGCCGATGTAGTGGATGGCGAGTTCGGATAGACCGGCGTATTCGTCGCCAGCGAAGAGCGGCTTGCCGTCTTTCCAGATGGACTGATGCGTGTGCATGCCGCTTCCATTGTCACCAAACATCGGCTTGGGCATGAAGGTCGCAGCCTTGCCGTGCTTGCGCGCGACGTTCTTGACGACGTACTTGAACCACATGAGCTGGTCGGCACACGGCAGCAGGCGACCGAACTTCATTCCGATCTCGGCCTGACCGCCGGTCGCGACCTCGTGGTGACCGACTTCGACCTCGACGCCCGTCTCCATGAGCGTCGTCATGATCGCCTGTCGGAGCTCGGCGATGCTGTCGGTCGGCGGCACGGGGAAGTACCCCTCCTTGTGCCGCGGCTTGTAGCCTAGATTGGGATACTCCTCGCGACCGCTATTCCAGACGCCCTCTACGCTGTCGAGGTAGTAGTAGGCCGAGTTCGGTGACGTGTTGTCGAAGCGCACGTCATCGAACAGGAAGAATTCCGCTTCCGGACCCATGAAAGCGGTGTCGCCGATCCCCGTCTGGCGGAGGTAGGCCTCGGCTTTGCGCGCGATGTGGCGCGGATCGCGAGAGTAGGGCTGTTTCGTGATGGGGTCGAAGATCGAGCACGTCAGACTGAGCGTCGGCGTCGCGTAGAATGGATCCATGCGAGCCGTCTCCGCGTCGGGGATCATCACCATGTCCGACGCGTTGATCGGCTGCCAGCCGCGTATGGACGAACCGTCGAAGGCAATCCCATCCTCGAACAGGGCATCGTCCAAGCGATTTGCCGGAACCGTCGTATGCTGCCAGACGCCCGGGAAATCGACGAATTTCAGATCGAGAAACTTGACATCATGCTTCTTTGCAAGATCGAACACATCTTTGGGTGTCATATGTCCTCCGCCGAGAAGGCCGGTGTCTTTCGGCCGATCCCTTCGCGATCCCGGCGGCGAGCGTGGCCAGCCTACAGGAAGTAGGCTCCGCGCGACTCGCCGCCGGCCTCGCTCGGGCTCGGCCGAAATACGCCGGCCCTCTTCCAGATCGCTTCCTTGCCGCGTTTAGATCGCTTCCTTGCCCGTTTAGATCGCTTCCTTGCCGCGCTCCCCGGTGCGAATTCGTACGACCTCTTCGACGTTCATCACGAAGATCTTTCCGTCGCCGATACGGCCCGTCTTCGCGCTCTTCTCGACGGCATCGATGACATCATGGACGAGCTCGTCCGGAACGACGACCTCGAGCTTCACCTTCGGCACGAAGTCCACGACGTAAGCCGAGCCTCGATAGACTTCCTTTTTGCCACCGGTTCGGCCGAATCCCTTGACTTCGGTCACCGTCATGCCTTGAACGCCCACCTCAGCGAGGGCATCTTTGACCTCGTCGAGCTTGAACGGTTTGATGATCGCCTCGATCTTCTTCATTCGCTCTCCAACGCACCGCGCATGGAAGCCCGACGGGGCGCCGTATGCAAGCCTCGCCTGACACAGACTTCCCACGGGTACCACCGGCGTGTTTCTTTCGTGTTTCCGACCATGGGTCTTTCCCGTTGATTCCGGCCTCGAACGCGCAGCGACGGCCCGGCGCCGAACCGAGCGACGTTGGCGACTATCCGACCCCGGTGCACCGCCTCTTGACAAGAGGAAAGAGCGAGCTCTGGGTTAAGAGGGACGACCTTACCCGCGCCGACTACGGCGGCAACAAGGTTCGAAAGCTCGAAGGGCTCCTCGCCGAGCTCTCCGCGCGCGGGACGCGGCGTGTCGTGACGGTCGGCGCTGCCGGAAGTCACCACGTGCTCGCCACGACCTACTTCGGCCGTCGTGCCGGACTCGAAATCGAAGCCGTCCTCGTCCCCCAGCCGCGAAC
>JBEKXD010000096.1:0-16936 GCA_049512415.1 Polyangiaceae bacterium | reverse complement strand
AAATAGGTGACAAGCGGGGGCCGTCGCGGCCAAAGGGGGCGCAACGCTTGCCATTTCAGTCGCGTCGCAGACCACGACGGTGCCGGCTGTCCGGCCTGTGCTCATCGCATCGACCAAGACGACCCGATCGGCCGACGCCATGGCGTCCAGCAGCCCGAGTCCCAGATTCGGGCGCAGCTCGAGCGAGACACCCCGTGGGAGCGGAAGATCTGCGAGAACCCGAGCGACCCGGATCCCAATACCGTCGTCGCCCGCGAGCTCGTTGCCCAGACAGAGGATGACGGTCGACATTCTGGTTCTCCACGGTTCGATCGGGCGGGGAGTTGGTCTCCCGTACGGCCCCTGGCATTTCATTACGGCCACTCTTGGCGTCGGTTCATCCTCACTTCGTGCGTCCGTCGAGACTCGCCTCGGCTCCCCTCGGGCGGCGGCGCTGGGAGGAAACCAGAGCGCGAACGCGGATTTCCGCGGCGCGGCAAGACCGCCAATCCTGCGGCGGGCGGCGGTCGATTGTCGACGACGCAGCTCGACCCCTCGAGTAGAGTGCGTCATTCCGCGGGAAGCGCCGGGTGCGCGTACGTCCCAACTCCAACAACCTCTCACGCCTCGTGGAGCATCCCATGGCCACCAATCTCCTGGACGGGCCGACGAAGTGCCTCATCGTGCGACCCGAGTTTCTCGAGAACACGTTCTACAATTTGTCGGACGTATTCCGGACGCTCGGCGGTGCTTCGCCAGCGCCGCCGCTCGGCGCGCTCATGGCTGCGGCCTATCTGCCTGCCCATTGGGAGCTTCGGTTCGTCGATGCGTCGGTAGAGCCTCTGACGGACGACGCCATCTCGTGGGCCGACCTCGTCATGATTTCGGGCATCGGACCGCAGCAGGACCCCATCCTCAAGGCGGTGGCCCGCGCCAAGGCGCACGGCAAGGCCGTCGTGGTAGGTGGCGCTGCCCCGACGCTCCAGCCTGACAAGTACATTGGAAAGGTGGATTTCGTCGTGACGGGCGAGGCGGAGAACACGATTCCGCTGCTCCTTGCGGACTTGGGTCGCGGGGCCACCTCGGGCTTCTACCGGTCGACCGAACCGGCCGAGATCGCCG
The DNA here is from genome assembly GCA_049512415.1 of Polyangiaceae bacterium. Lineage (GTDB taxonomy): Bacteria > Myxococcota_A > Polyangia > Polyangiales > Polyangiaceae > Palsa-1150. Next base: position 15,835 of record JBEKXD010000096.1, on the reverse strand, counting down.
ACGGTCCCGTGCCCCGCTACGACCTCGCCAAGTTGGATCGATACCTGTTCGTCGGCCTCGGGTACAATCGAGGGTGTCCCTTCGCCTGTGAATTCTGCGCGCAAATCGAGATCTTTGGGCGCAAGGCGCGCACGAAATCGGCGGCCCAGGTGATCCGCGAGCTCCAATGTCTCTATGACCTCGGGTATCGGGGCATGATTGATTTCGGATACGATAACCTCATCGGCAATCCGAACAAGGCGGAGGAGGTGCTGACGGCGACGGCCGCCTGGACGAAGGCACATGGGCACCCCTTCTGTTTCACGACGGAAGCGAGCATGAACCTGGCCCGCCAGCCGCGAATTCTCGAACTGATGCGAGCGAACGACTTTCGGTACATATTCTTGGGAATTGAAAGCGCCGAGGAGGACGTCCTCAAGAAGACGCACAAGGGCCAGAACACGCAGCTTCCAATCGAGGAAGTCGTGCGGATTCTCAACTCCTACGGCCTGGTCGTGAACACGGGACTCATCCTCGGCTTCGACGGGGAGGGGCCAAAGACGGCCGAGCACATGCTGGACATGGTGCAGCGCACCGGCGCGTTCCCGACCCTGGTGCTGGCCCTCCACGCGCTCCCGAATACGTCGCTTGCAAAGCGACTGCGGCGCGAGGGACGCCTGTTTGCGGGCGGGATCGACATCGACCGCGAGGATCGCACGGACACCGCGACGACGGGGCTCAACTTCGTCACATCCCGTCCGCGGGCCGAGATCCTCGCCGACCTGGCCCACGTGCTCGAGTCCCTCTACGCCCCGGAGAACCATTACGCCCGGCTCGCCCTGACTGTGCGCCAGCTCAAACGCACGAACAGCTTTCGACCGCCCCTCACGATGGCCTTGAAGCTCGTCCGGAGCTTCCTCAAGATCGCAACGACTCTCGGCCTCGATCCGGAAACCGGTCCGCGCTTTTGGAGAATGCTCCTGTGGAGCCTCGTCACGAATCCACCGGCGGCGGAGGTCGTGCTCGGACAGGCGGTCTTCAATTGGAACTATGCCAAACAGGCGGCGACTTACGTCCGCGCCCTGCGTGAAGAAATAGGGCAGATCGAGCGGATTGGCGAGCCAGCCTTCAATGCGCTCCACGTCCTTCGTGAGATCCGACCCACGGAGGGTTTTTCCGTGGCAGAACCAAGTCCGGTGTAGTGTCCCCTCCGAATGGTTCAGCGGGGCGGCGGCTGGCCCTGCGGCACGGCGGGGATCTGAAACACGTCCCAAGCCGGCAAGTGGTTTTCGGCCGTCGGGGATTGGTTCCACAGATAAAGCGAGTGATACGTCGTCACGGTGCCGGTAGCGTCCACGACGACGGGCGTGATGTAGAGCTGAGGGGGACCGTTGTTGCTATTGGTCAGGTTCGGTCTCGTCGAACTAAAGACAATCCAGTAATATGTCGTGTTGCCGAGCGCGGAGACCGCTTGAACGCTGGGTGACCAACGCGGCCAGCTGTTGGTCACGCCCGGACTGGTTGCGTTCGTGCAGGCGGGCGGGTCGTTTGCATCGAGGCGGATGGCGTGCCCTCCCCCGGCCGGCACGATATCCATCTCATCGCCGCTGCTATCATAGGTTTGGCCATTGCCGGCCAATCGGACGAAGGCGATGTACTGATCGTCTGGGGAGAAGGCCGGATAATACTCGCATGCCGCGGGATCGGACGCACCTTGGACCGGGGTCGCGTTGCCGCCCGCCTTGTCGTGATAGGGAACCGAGTAGAGATCCATGGGCCCGCTGGCCGCCCGGCCGTTGGCGATGGACCCGCCGGATCCGATCGACGTGTAGACGATCGTCGAGCCGTCATGACTCCACGTGGGAGCGGTCGCGAGCTGCGTATCCCCGGCGTCGCCCCCCAAACTGCGTGGGATGACTCCCGTCAGCCCCGAGCCCGTCGCCTCGAGGTCCACCCAAGTGAGCTCCCCCGTGTTGCTGAGAATCTCGATGCGGTCGCCCTGCGTCCAGTGTGCCCCCGAATAGGCGGGCGCGCCCGCCAGAGTAGCTATTTCTGCCCCGGCCTCGGGCGTCAAGAACGACGGTATGCCACCCGGCGACGCGTCCTGCCCGAGTGTTGCGATGCTGTTGGCATACCCCCCGTTGGGCCCGAGCCATTCCGCTTGGAACCCCACTCCTTGGCCGTCCGGTGTGGCGGAGTGGCAACCGATGCATGCGCGGTTCCCCGCCGGTGCCGGATTCTCCTTGACCTGCGAGCCCTGGAGAACCGTCACGACGCTTTCATCCCCGACACTGAACCCGTCGAGAACGCCCGTCCCGCCCTGTCCGGTGCTCCCCATGTAGCTGACGATGGCCCAATATACGATGCTTCCAGGCGCCCCGACCGGCGCAATCCCGATCGACCCGCTGGAGCCGAGAGCCTCCTCGGAGAGCGTCGTCCCGGTGAGCTTGCCGCTGCGGATGCTGACGGTCATGGGGATGTCTTGCGAATCGGCGCGCAGGGCGTCCCACATGGCCTTGGGCATCGTCCATTGCGTCTGCGTCGTGTAGACGACAAGATCGTTTGTCTGATTGTCCGCGTGCACGCGAAGCTCGAACAGGTTCGCATCGTTGTTGGCGGTGAGCCACGCGAAGCGCGGGCGAAGCCAGTTGTTCGGGTAGAGCGAGCCAACTTCGGGCTCCACCAAGCACGGCCCACCGGACGCAGCGCCTTGGGACGCGGGCCCGAAGAGCTGCGAGGCGTTCGGCGCAGCGGAGTTGGCCCCACCGTCCGCGGCGTCGATGACCGGATCGGCGGGGAAGTCGGTGAAGGGACCGGCGAGCGGCCCAGCAAAGGTCGGCAGGGCGGGGGTGTTGGCCGAGGAGCTGCCCCCGCCGGAGCCGTCAACTAGGGACGCCTCGTCACCGCCCGGGCTCGGCACGATCGGACCGGACCCCCCGCTCGAACTGGTGGGAAGCGTCGCTTGGGGAAGAGGCTCGCCGCTACTCCCTCCCTGGCTGGCGCAGCGGGCCACCGTCCCGGTCAGCAGCAACCCCAGGATCGGAACCCACAGGCACGCTTTCGTTACGAGCCATCCTCGGATCGTCATCTTCACGGCACTTTCAAGCAAGCTGCACGGCGCGTCGCGCACCTTTCCTACATGGTAGCCCCTGGGGGGCCGCCAATCCAACCGACGATGAGTGCACGAGTTTCCCGCGTCCCGTGAGCCCTCTCAATGATGCGAATCCCCGAGCCGCACCTTGCCCTGGACGGATCGGAACAGGTTGATGAAGTAGGCCACGGCAAGGGCCATCGCCGGCAACCACCACGCGAGCGCCAGTTCGAGCCCGCGACCTCCGGAGGCCGCCCCTCGAGCGTCGATGTCGAAGGAGCGGCCGAGCGTGGAGAAGAGAAGCGTGGGGTAGAGCACACCGGCCGTCGCGATGAGGAGCGCGGCGATGAAGGTCCCCGAGGCGACAAACGCCAAACCATCGCGCGCTCGAGCAATAGCCATCCGCACGGTTTGCGGCATCGCCGCCGCTATCCACGGCAGAGGCCAGAGCCATGGACGTGCCACGAAGGTTCTCACCATATCCGGGCGTGCCAGAGCCGTTGCCGCAGTGGCCGCGACGAACAACACAACGACCGCGAGCCACGTCCACTGCGCTGTGACGACGCACCTCGAGCGCAGCTCCCCTTCCGTCTTCCACGCGAGATACACGGCGCCGTGCGCTGCGAGCACGACGACGGCAAAGCCGCCGAGCAGCGCCGTGTACGCATCGAGAGCCCCCGCGCGGTCCGCCCGGAGCGAGAATAGATCGAGCTCGAACCATCCGCTGTCGTCGATCGGAACGCCCCGGACGACGTTGCCGAGCGCCACGCCCGTCACGAGCGCCATCGCCGTCGAGGATATCGAGAACACCCTGTCCCAACCCTCCTGCCAGAGCGGATTGGGCACTTGTCCACGCAACTCGATCGAGACTCCGCGCAGCACGAGCAGCCAGAGCACCATCACGAGCGGGAGGTACATGCCGCTCATCGCGACTGCGTAGGCGTGCGGAAATGCGAACACGAAGACGCCTCCCGCGGCGACGAGCCACACCTCGTTGCCGTCCCACACCGGGCCGATGGCGCCGAGGATGACGGCTCGCTCCTTCGGCGTCTTCGCGACGATGCCCTGTACGATGCCCGCACCGAAATCGAACCCATCGAGCACGACCCACGCCGTCAGCATCGCCGCGAGAATGGCGAACCATAGTGCCTCCATCCGCTACGTCCTCCCGGGAAAAGCGGATATCGGCCCTCGGTCGATCATCCGCGCAATCAGAAAGAGAAATGTAATTCCGAGTAACAGATAGAGGCCCATGAATCCAATCGTCGAAAACGCCACGTCGCCGGCGCTCACGTTCGGAGAAGGCCCCTGGACGGTCCGCAGGACGCCGTAGACGGTCCACGGCTGACGTCCGAGCTCGGCGGTCATCCAGCCGGCGGTCGTCGCAATGTAGGGAAAGGGCGCGGCGAGCATGAGCGCCCAGAGCATTGCGCGACAAGACCAGAGGCGTCCCATGCCGAGCATGAGAGCCGCCATCGCGGCGAGGGCCATCAGAAGCGTCCCGAGGCCGACCATCACATGATAGGCGTAGTAGAGGAGCTCGACGTTGTCCGGCCATTGATCGCGCGGAATGTCGTCGAGCCCCTGGACGATGGCTCCGAACGAACCGTACGCGAGGACGCTGAGCACGCGGGGAACGACGACCGGATTCTCGAGCCGGTGTTCGTCGACGTTCGGCTGACCGACGAGGGCGAGCTCGGCGTGCGAGCCGCTCGCGAACTTGCCCTCCATCGCGGCGAGCGCCGGCCGCTGATACTCGGCGACGTACTTACCTTGACGGTCGCCGGTCGGAAATAGCTCCAGGACGCACGCTGTCAGACTCACCAAGAGCGCCACTCGCATGGAGAGCCTCGCCGACAGCTCGTGCCGAGACATGAGCAGCCAGTACGCGGACACCGCCGCGACCACGAATCCGCCCGTCACCACCGCCGCGCACATCGTATGGGCGTATTCCCAGAGAGCCCAGGGATTGAAGATGTACGCGGTGGAGTCGACCAGCGCGAGCCGCCCGTCGACAAGCCTCGAGTGCCCGACGGGATGCTGCATGAACGCGTTCGTGACGACGATGAAGTACCCACTCAGCCACGAACCGACAAACACCATGAGAGCGCTGAGCATGTGCCAGCGGGTACCGAGTTTGCGCTCGCCATAGAGGAAAAGACCGAGAAATGCGGACTCGGCAAAGAACGCAAACATCCCTTCGAGCGCGAGCGTCAGTCCGATTACCCCGCCCGTCGCGTCGCTGAAGCGGGCCCAATTGGTGCCGAACTCGAACTCGAGGGGGATTCCGGTCACGACCCCGAACGCGAAGTTCACGCCGAAAATACGGGCCCAGAATCGCGCGAGCTCATCGTATCGGGGCTCCCGCGTCGTGCGACCGAGGACCTTGAAGATCACGATGAGAAGGGCGAGCCCCATCGTGAGCTGAGGAAAGAGATAGTGAAACGTGACGGTGAATGCGAACTGAAACCTGTGCCACGCGAGCGCCGTCATGGGGTCCGAGTCCGGTCACCGTAGGTCCGGGGTTCGCTCTCGCACAGGTTCATGCCCGGTCGGGTGTGCACCGGGCCCGACCGATGCCGGCTATCGCGCGACGACCCACAGAGCACGCGCGTGCTGGGATCCATCGCCGACCAAGATCCAGAGCGGACTCGCGGGACCCCGTGCGCTCACGAGAGCGAGCTGCGCTTGGCCGCCAGGTCGTACCGCCTTAACTTCTCGTAGAGCGTGCGCAGGCCAATGCCGAGTTTGACAGCGGCCGCACGCCGGTTACCGCCGACGGCTGCCAACGTTCGCTCGATCGTGTGCCTCTCCAGCTCGGCGAGCGATCCCTCGTCCGAGTTCGCAGCCGCGTCGTTGCGAGGGGCCGCGCTCGGTTCGATCCACAAGTGCTCGGGCCTGATGACAGGCCCGTCCGCGAGGATCAGAGCGCGCTCGAGCACGTTGCGCAGCTCGCGAACGTTGCCCGGCCAGACCTCGCCTTGGAGGCGAGCCTTCGTCGCCTCATCGAGCCGTGATACCTCACCGCGCCCCGCCGCGGCGCACAAGCGGGAAAGCAGGGCCTCGGCCAGGGGCACGATGTCCTCGGGCCGCTCGCGAAGCGGCGGCAACCGGATCGGGAAAACGGCCAAGCGATGGTAGAGGTCCTCGCGCCACGTTCCGTCCACGACCATCGCCCGCAGGTCGCGGTTCGTTGCGACCACCCACCGAACGTCCACCGTCACCGGGACAGAACCGCCGAGTCGCTCGAATCGATGCTCTTCGATCACCCGCAGGAGCTTCGCCTGGAGCGTGGGCTTGAGCTCTCCCACTTCGTCGAGGAAGAACGTGCCCCCGTCCGCGAGCTCGAGACGACCCCGCCGCTGTGCGTGCGCCCCGGTGAACGACCCCTTCTCGTGCCCGAACAGCTCGCTCTCGAAGAGCTGCTCTGTCAGAACCGCACAGTTGATGGCGATGAACGGCTTGTTGGCGCGCGGGCTCATCTCGTGCAGAAACCGCGCGGCCACTTCCTTGCCTGTGCCGCTTTCGCCCTGGAGTAACACGGTCGCGCCGGTCCTCGCGACGCGCGTGAGCGCCTCCACAACCGGAGTCATCGCGGGCGCCCCGAAACTGAGCTTGACCGATGTCGCGACCGGTTCCATCGGATGGCGGGCTGAGAGCTTTCCGCGGCGCTCGATGGCCGCGGCGACGAGCGCGCGGATTGCGGTCGGACTGGAGACGGGCTTCTCGAGGTAGTCGAAGGCGCCCAGCTTCATGGCCTCCACGGCGGTCGCCACGTCTCCGAATGCGGTGAGGACGATGACCTCGACGTCGGGCTGCTCCGTTCGGACCGTGCGTACAACAGCCATTCCGTCGGTTCCCGGCATCCTCAGGTCCGTGAGCACGACGTCGAACGGCTCCACGCGCGTTGCGCGCACGGCCGCATCGCCGTCCGCGACCTGAATGACCTCGTGACCTGCGCGCTCCAGGGTCTCGGCGAGAAACGTGCGGACACCCTCCTCGTCGTCGGCCACCAGGACCCTTCCCGGGGTCGCTCCCGAGGTCCTCATGAGGACAACGCCAGCCTCGAGTCCCGCGGCAAGGTGAGTCGGAATACGGCGCCACCCACGGCGTGTGTCTCCGCAGTGAGCGTGCCGAAGTGCTGCTCCGCGATGCGGCGCGCGATCGATAGGCCGAGCCCGGTACCGCGCGTCTTCGTGGTCACGAACGGGTCGAAAATGTGCGCCTCAGCCCCGGGGGCGAGCCCCGGCCCGTGGTCTCGCACCTCGATGACGACCTCCCGGCCCTCCTTTCCAACAATGCGAATCTCGACCGGTGCACCCCCCGCAGGGGTCGCCTGGAAGGCGTTCCGCACCAGGTTGCGAAGCGCGAGCGACGTTCGCTCGAGGTCGGCGTGCAGGGTCGGCGGAGCCTCGGAAAAGTCCACGACAACGTGGTCCATCGGTACCTCGGCGAGGGCTCGATCGACGAGCTCTGCCGGCGTGATGACGCGCACATTGAGGGGCGCATCGCGGACGAAGTCGAGCAGCACGCTCGTAAGACGCTCGAGACGCTCCGCTCCTTCCACGACTCTCGCGGCCTTCGCTCGCGACGGATCGAGGAGGTCCTCGACGAGCAGCTGCGCGTGCCCTTTCAACGCGGCAAGCGGGTTCCGCAGCTCGTGCGCAATGACCCACGTGGCTCGGCCGAGGGCGATGAGGCGCCGCTCGCGTTCGCCCTGCTCCTCGACGACGGCGAGGCGCTCGGTAGTCCGAGACCAGGCAAACGCGAATGCGATCAGCACGAGCGCCGCGACGGCAGCGACGACGGAGATGCCCCTGAGGTCACCCTGAAGCCGCGCGAGAACGGGCGGCTCGTATTCGACGGCGATGAGCGGGCGCGGATTCGCGACCGGGTACCACGGCCCGCGGGGCGACACCACTGCGCGTGTCTCCCACGGCGGCGGCACGAGGGCGACGAGTCGCGCTCGCCTACCCTTGCACAAGACGTCACCCGGCAGTCCGAAGGGCAGCGGGAAGGCCGCCGCGCCAGCCTCGGCAATCACGCGGTAATCACTCCGATTGATGACCGCCACGTAGCGGAGCCCTTGCGCCTCGTGCCTCTGGAGCACCGTCCTCACCTTGTCCCCGGTCAAGGGCGGCTCGACCTCCCAGAGCTCGACGACGAGGCTCGCGACCAGGTTTTCGCCGTCGCCGCGGATGAAGACATCGGCGGCGTTGTCGAGCGCGCGCTGGGCGAAGAGGACAGTCACAGCCAACGACAGGGCCGCGAGGATCGCCATCGCCACTGCCCCCTTGGCCACCCACAAGGAGCCGCGCCGGCGCGGTCGCTCGCTTACGTCCCGCACGCTCGGCGACGACCGCCGGCTCTCGGACTGCGCCGGGAGAACAGATCTCGCAAACGCCCTGAACGTACTGCCAAACGACGCTGACGCTCGCTCCGCTGCGGGACCCATGATGAGCAACTCCGAGTCTTCCTCAATCGCGCGAACGAACGCCCATGCAAGCGACCAGCCAGCGCGCACGGCCTCGCCGTGCCCCGCCCCTCGACTCAGTGCTGAGCTCCCAATGCGGATTCGGCACTCTGCGTGGTGCGAATTCGGCACTTCACCGTCACCGTTGGATGCGTGCCGCGCGGTCCCCGTTGTCCCGCCCGGATCTTCAGAGGAGTGCTGCCGGCGAGCCGGGGCGCCACAGAGCAAAGGTCCACGTCAGGCCGACGCGCACCTCACTGACCCGCTGACCACCCGCGAGCGCCTCGCGCAGACCCATGTCCACGTCGAGACCGGCGCGCGCGCGCCAAATGCCTCCGACGAGCCCGGAGACCGTCGTCACATCCGCCGCGAAGTCATGTTCGACGAACCACTCGCCGACCGGGCGAACGCGGGAGTACTCGCTCCCTTCGATGATGGCACCCTCGAACCAGTCCGGTCGCAGGCTGCCTCGAGACAGCTCGAGCCAACTATTGACGTGCACCGCGAGCGCCGGCCAGCGCTCCGACACGATGACGTCGACCGAAACGCCGAATCCGCTCTCGCCGTTCACATTGGGAAGGAGCGGTCCGGCCTCCGCCGCGATGCTCGGTCTCGATCCGACGCCTTGCAGCGCACCTGAGAGAATCACCGCCTTGGCCAGCACGTCGGTATCGACGACTCGGTCTTTCGGCTGCCCTGGCGGGACGTCAATTCCCACGAGGTTCTGAAGGTCGAGCACGAGCTCCGAGCCCGGAACAATCCCGAGATTAAGAACCGTGGCCGGCGCGACAGCATAGTGTGCGATGCCCTGGGAGAGCCAGTGAACGGGACCGAGCTCCAGCTCGAAATTGCCGACGTCCGCTACGTCCGCGTCGGTGCCGTCGAACGGACGATACGCCCAAGCGCTGGTCTCGGTCGCTGTCGCGGTCATAAAGGCCATGCCCACCAAGATCGCCCGCCGATGCTCCAGACGACCCGGTGGATTCTCGTGGTCCATAGCCAGCGTGATTCGGGGCGGTGGGGTAGACGCCCGCGCCCTGACCGGTCAGGGCGCGGGCGCGCGGCGAACCCGGTAAGGTCACACTAGCAGGAAAGGAGCTGGCATCACCTCGCGGCGAGGCCGACGGCGCTGCTCGGAAGCGCGCCCGACTGCGGTCCCAACGCGACGAGTGATCCTTCGTTCGCGACACGGAAGGCCTGGATTACATGATTGCTCGCATCCAGCGTGTAGAGGAATCTGTCGCCGTCCGACAGTTTCGTGTCGAGCGGCTTGCCCATGGCGATCACAGCCGCAGTCGGGTTCACGAGTTCGAGCGTCCCTCTGCCGTCGATTCGATACGACGAAAGGTCACCGCTCGCGGCATTGGCCACGTATGCCAAACGCCCGTCGGCGGTGGCTGCAACCCAGCACGCCGCCGTCTGCTTGTCGGGAACGCTGGCGCTCGCCAGCTCGAGCCCGCGACGACCCAAGAGGTACGACGACACGGTGCTCCCGTCAACGCTGCCGCCCTCAGCTTCAGTGACGACAAGGACGTCTTCGGGTGTGTAGACGAAGCCGAATGGAGTCTTTCCTGCCGATGGCGTCGCGGACGGAAGCGAGGCATAGCCGCCGCGTCCCACATGGTAGAGACTGATGGCCTGCGTTGCCTTCTCGGTCACGGTGAGGAATTCTCCAGTTCGATCGAAGGCAATTTCGGCCGGCCCCGCAGCGGTCGTACTGAGCGGGCGGCTCGAGCCGGCGAGCGGGTGTAGGACGCCCACCGGATCCACCGTCAAACCGAAGATGTTGCCGTCGCCCCCGGCATTGACGACGTAGACAATGCCACCGTACTCGTCGACACTGACCGGGAGCGTGCCGCCGGAGGACTCGCGGCTCGCAAAGGTGACCGTCGAGCCGTTGACGTTAAAGGATGATACGTCATTCGATCCGGCATTGACGACGAAGAGGTGCCGTCCATCGCGGCTCAATGTGACAGACCCCTGCGAGCCTAGTGTTGCTTCACCCATTCCCGAGCCGACGCCGTCGGTCGGGACAGTACCCGTCAACTTGAGAGTCCCGTCCGGCGCGCGCTCGAAGGCAAGCACGGCATTGGCTGTCCCGTCGTCGGACATCGTAAAGACTGCCCCTCCCGAGCTCGTCGGTACGACGCTGAGTGCAGAGCTCTGGGCTGCCGCGGTGGTCTCCTGGCTTCCGGAATCTGTCGGCCCGCCGCACGCGGCGATGACCGAGACACACGTGGCCGTAGTGGCGATTGTCCATATTCGCATCGAATCCTCCTAGGGGATGGTTGTCCCCCTTGACGCACGCCTATACGTGACTGAAGGCTCCGCGGTTTCGGTGTCGGGCGTACTAACGTCCGATCGGGCTCTCGTGCAAATCGACTGGGCTGCGCGAGACGGACGCTACCGACTCGGCTATGGTGCTGGCCGGTTGCCACGGACGGAATGCAAATCGTTTTCCAACTTCGGTCACGCCTTCTTGATCTTCGCGGGGCTGGGCGGGCGTGGCTTCGGCGGGTTCGCACCGACGAGGCTCAGCTTCTCTTCGGCCTCACGCTCCTGATTGGCGTGGCGTGCGGACTTGCTGCAGTAGCCTTTCACCTCGCGATTCGTGCAGCCGAGTCCGTGCTCATCGAGCCGGCCATGCACGCGCCCGGTGCCCGATGGATCGTCTGGACGGTCGTCTCCCCGACCGTCGGCGGATTGGTAGCGGGCGCTGCGCTCACGTGGCTCGTCCCCGGTGCCCGGGGATCGGGCATCCCGCAGGTCAAGGCGGCGTACGCGAACGAAGGCGGGCGAGTGCGGCTGCGGGACGCCTTGGGAAAGTTCATTGTCGGCACCGTGCAGATTGGGTCAGGCGCGTCGCTCGGTCGCGAGGGGCCCACGGTGCAGATCTGCGCCGGCGTGACGAGCGTTCTGGCGAGAGCCGTGGCGGTCCCACCAAGGACTATGCGCAGGCTCACTCCCGTGGGCGTCGCGGCAGGCATCGCCGCAGCGTTCAACGCTCCCATCGCAGCCGTCACGTTCACTATCGAGGAGATCGTCGGGGCCCTGGATCCCACGGTTCTCTCCGGCGTCGTCGTCGCCGCGGCCCTGTCCGCCGTGATCGAGCGCAGCATTCTTGGGGTTCATCCGGTGATCGAGGTCGCACAGGCGTATGGCCTCGACAACGCCTCTTCACTCACCGTGTACGCCTTGCTCGGCATCTCGGCGGCGCTCGTCTCAGTCGTCTTCACGGACAGCCTCCTCGAACTGCGTCTGCGGTTTCGGCGCCTACACGCCATACCGAGCTGGGCCCATCCGGCGGTCGGAGGCTTGGTCACTGGAGCGCTGGCTGTCGTCATCCTCTATTGGTTTGGCACGACCGGGGTCACGGGAGGCGGGTACGCGACCCTAGGGCGCGCCCTCGAGGGTCAAGTCGGATTCCGGGCTCTCGTCATGCTGTGCGCGGCCAAGCTCATCGCCACGGTGTTCTCCTACTCGAGCGGCGGCGCTGGCGGGATTTTCGCACCGACTTTGTTTATGGGGGCGATGCTCGGCGGGATCTTCGGCTACGTCGATGTGCTCCTCTTGCGTCACGCGACCCAACCGCTCGGAGCCTTTGCCCTCGTCGGCATGGGCGCGGTCTTTGCTGGAGTCATTCGTGCGCCGATCACGTCCGTACTCATCATATTCGAGATGACGGGCGGCTATGGGCTCGTCCTCCCTCTGATGTTGGCGAACATGATCTCCTACGTGCTCGCGCGTCGTCTGCGGCCCTTGCCGATCTACGAGGCCCTCCTCGAGCAAGACGGGATCGCTCTTTCAAGCGCGCCGTCTCGCTTTCAGCCTCTCGAGCCGCTCTCCATCGCCGGCGCCGTGACGCCCGACACGCGGAGCCTCGAGGCCACCCTATCGATCAGGGAGGCGGCCGCTTCGCTCGACGAGCACACCTCGGCAGTCGCGGCCGTCGTCGACAGACGCGGTCGTGTCAAGGGCGTGGTGCATCCATCGGACTTGCGCCGCCCAGGGGCTCCGCTCGACGCTCCGGTCACGAGCGTCTTGCGACCGACTCCCACCCTTCGATCGGATGCCTCACCGCTCGACGCGCTCACGCGCATGAACGAGCTCGGCGTTCGGCGGATGCTGGTAGTCGACGAACAGGCGAGATTCGTCGGAGTCCTTGCGATGGGCGACCTCGTGAGAGCTATGTCACGAAGCGCCCCCGTCCCCACGTCCCCAGTCGTGCTCTCCCAGGCATTGGGCTTGGCGCTGCGACCGTCCATAATCGCAACAAGAACTTCGGTCGTCGACGGCGCGACCAAGGTCCCAGAGCTTGCGGCGCAGGTGCGAGACGTCCGATGCCTCATCGTGCGGACAGGTGCAGAGTACGGAGTCGTGCTGGCCGGTGACGTCATGGACGTCGCACGCGACGAGGACCTCGAGCGAATCCTCATAGCCGCCGATTTGGCCCACGCGGTGCCTTGCGTCCGCGAAGACGCGACCCTCGATGAAGTCGCGCGCACGATAGGGCATTCCCAGGCCGTCGCAGCGCTCCTGGTCCCCGCCGAAGGCGGCGAGCCGACGGGGGTTGTCACGCGGGACGCCCTCGGCCAGAAGCTCCTCGAGTGGTACGTCGCGAACGGTCTTCCGACCGCGTCAACCTGAGGCTGGGCGTCCTTCGCTCGCCCAGGCCCTCCGCGCGGCCGGCCCCGTCATCCCCCCCGGAGTACTGCGCACGTCACCCGGGCAAGCCAGGATCGGCTCCCACCAGGGGAAGCCTGCGCCCGGAACCGAGTGCGACCGGTCGATTGCCTGCGTAGATCTGGTGCCGCCCGCGGGCTTCGAACCACTCTTTGGTCTTGGCGACCGTGTGCATGTTCTCCACAATCTGTCGCCACCCGACCCCCGTATTGTACGCGCAAAACGAAATCTCCCCTTCTTGCGTGGCATACGGGATGACGCACATCTCGGTTCTTCGAAAATCGTACGTCCACAGGTCTTGAAACCACATGCCCCCCACCCAGAGAATCCTCCAGTTCTGTTCCTTGACCTCCTTGCCCGTCATGCCGCGCATCTTGCCGTAAAAGAAGAGTCGAATGAACTCGCTCAAACTGAAGCCCGATGGGGCCTTTTTCTGATCGAAATTTCGGAAGAACGCCAGGGCGACCTGAGCGACGCTGAGCGTCTTGCCCCGAGCCGTGTCGCAGATGATCGCAACGTCCTTCATGAACTCGCCAATGTCGAAGAACTGGGTGACGGGGGCCCACACCTTCGTCTCGCGGTTGGCTACGAGCACGACGCTCGCGCCACAGTTCGGGTGACACGAGCAACCGACCGAGCCGAAGGTCGGCCCCTCGGGCCCATTGAGGGATCGGAGGTGATCCGCCAAGGCACCGAACGCGCCCATCGCGCCGAGAGGGTACCAATCCCGATGGGCATCGATTTTGCCGTGCGTGTGCTCGTGCAGCGCGTGGGCCAGATGCGAGGTCGTGTAGCGCTTGCGCCGTCGCTCTTCGTCGCTGACTTCTTCGTCGCGCCCGGTGAACGAGACCGGCTGAAAGGATACGCCATCGAGCCGGTCGGAGTTGGCTAGGGCGAAGTCGAGGAGCGGGCCGACCTGATCGTCGTTGACCCCACCGACTACGGTGGTAACGGGAAGGATTTGAATCCCCGCGGCGTGCATGACCTCGATGGCCTTTTGCTTTACGTCGAACAGATTCGTGATGTGCCGATGACTGTTGGCGTCGTTGGTGACTCCGTCGAACTGGAAGTAAGCTAGATCGAAGCCAGCTTCCTTGGCCTGGTGAGCGAACTCAGGCTCGAGCGCGAAGCGCAGTCCATTCGTGGCCGCCTGCACGTTGAAGTAGCCGACGTCTTTGGCATACCGGCACGCCTCCAGAAAATGCGGCGACATCGTCGGCTCGCCGCCGGAGAACTGGACCGTCATCTGCCGTCGCGGCTTGAACGAGATCGACGCGTCTAAAATCTCCTTGATTTCGTCCAGCGCGAGCTCATGAACGTACCCCACCTGATTGGCGTCCATGAAGCACGGGTCGCACATCATGTTGCATCGGTTGGTGAGGTCAATGGTCAGCACGGTTCCGCGGCCATACTGGATCGATGACGTACCGTGCCGGTGGACGAGTTCGTCACCGAGCGTCCGGAAGTCGCGACCCGGATAGCGCTCTTCGATCAGTCGACTAAATTCCGGATCGACCGACAACAGGTCCTCAAAGGGTCCGTGCTCTTTGCAGGTCTTTCGGATGACGAGACGCCCGTCTTGCTCTTGGATTCTCGCCTTGATCTCCCCCACGTGGCCGTGAACGAGCTCCGCCACGTCGCGCTGTCCCCGGAGGATTGCGGCGCGCGTCTCGATGACGCAGCGCGGGCACAAAGAGTCAGTTTCGCGCGGCCACCCAAGAGGCGGTTTGGTTCGCTCGTAGCTCTTGAGGAGGGGACCCGGCGCCCACTCGGGAGACGGCGATGGGCTATCGGGAATTCGTGTGTTGATGGCCTGAAACCCCTGCCAGCCGAGCTGAGCGACTTCCTTGATGATGGATTCGAGGAACTGGGACATGGTTGGCTCCTGTAATGGCCGTTGTTGGCTTTCCGTCGAAGGTCAGGATTTCGCGAATTGACGCCCGTGGAGACGCGCGGTCTTCCGCCAGCCGCCTTCGCTGGACCCAGGTCCCCACGATGGGGACCCGTTCGAGCAGGGAGGTCGGGGGCGTCAGCGCGACCGGCTCGGTCGCTTCCACATCTCGACGGATGCGGTCGGAGAGGCCTGTCGACGCGACGACAAGGCTCGGACGCAGGTCACAGATCTCCTCCACCGCGAATCCAGGCGTGCCGAGCGCCAGGGTCGTTCGGCCGTCCGCTATAAACGCCATCCATGGCAGAGTCGTGGCAAAGATCGGATCGTCCGCGGCGATAAAGGCCACGTCGCCGTCGCGGGGCGGCACGCGAGCCCAGAATTCCCGCATTCGGCGGATGACATCGCCATGAGTCAGGACGCCGCTCGCGCCGCCTTGGGCCTGAAGGCCACCCTCGATCGCGGGCATATCCGCCGTCAGCGCGCGCGCCTGCGCACGGAATGCCTCCGCGCGTTCCGCCGTGTCCAGCGTCCCACCAAGATCGAGTATTTCGCTCCAAGTCCGAGCGGCAGCAGACCCCCCGTCGAGCTCGATCACCGACTCGGCCGCAAGACGTCCCTGCAAGCCCACCCCATTGCGGTAGTCCTCTGAACGGGTGGTGATCGCGGCTTTCGGAGTGACCCCTGCCAAGAGCGCATTCAGCGAATCCTCGCTCGC
>JBEKXD010000095.1:0-17278 GCA_049512415.1 Polyangiaceae bacterium | reverse complement strand
CCGTCCTTCCGCTACTCGCTTCCCTTTCGCAGAGGCCCGCACCGTACCGCGCGGCCCTCTCGCAGCTCGAGCACGTGCGTGATGCACTCGGGGACCTCGTCAGCCTGGTGGGTGACATAAATGATGCTGGCGCCGCCCGTCCTGGCCGCCCGGTTTACGGCTTCGATCACGTGGGCGCGGTTCGTCGCGTCGAGGCCGTGACACGGTTCATCGAGAATCAATAGCTCGCGAGCCCCGACCATGGCCCGGGCGATGAGCACCAGTCGCTGCTCCCCGAAGGAGAGTTCCCCGAACATGCGACGCGCGGCTTTCGGGACCAAGTCGCTCAGCAGCGCAGTCGCCTTTTCGACCTGTGCTAGCGAGCAGTCCATAGTGCGCTGGAGCGTTCCCTCGAAGCCGGAGGCGACGACATCGAGCGCGTCCATGGCCCTCGGCATGTGCGCGTGAAGTTCGGGCGATGCGCTGCCAATCCGGGCCTTGATGTCCCAGATGCTGCCCCCCGTGCCCCGACGTTTGCCGAAGACTTCGACCTCGTTGGCGTAGGCCTGCGGATTGTCCGCGACAATGAGGCTGAGCAGAGTCGTCTTCCCGGCGCCGTTCGGGCCGAGAAGGACCCAGTGTTCCCCGCGCAGGACCGTGAGGCTCACGTTCGAGAGCACAACCGACCTTCCGTATCGGACCGACACGTTGCGCAGGCGCACCAGCGCCGCCCCGGTCTCTCGCGCTTGCCGGGCGGTCCGGCCCGAGGACTCCGCCGCCTGGGGTGGCGACCCGGGTGCGGCGAGCGGAGCCCCGTCGCTCGGGTCCCTGGGGGAGCTCGAGGGGGGCCGCTGAGCGCTCCCCTCGTCGATTGTGCGCGCATCGAGCTCGGCGCGTGACAGAAGAACAGCCTGGACCCGATGATGCTCTACCAAGAGAGCTCGGTTCACGCAGGACGGTAGCTCTTCGGGCCGCGGCGTGACAATGACGAGGGTAACCCCGCTCGCCGCCAGTCGGTCGAGGGCATCGCGCAGGGTTTGGCGAAAGCCGACATCCAAGCCGGCGAACGGGTCGTCGACAATGAGCAGTCTCGGTTGCCGGATCCAGGCGCGCGCCAAGACGAGCTTCTTCGTCTCGCCGTGCGAGAGTTGGTGGACCGCACGATCGAGCAGCGGGCGAAGGCCGAAGGTGTCTATCGCCGCGGTCCGGCGAAGCTCGAACGCGGCTTGGTCCTGAGATTCGTCGAGGACTTGGAAGGGATTGATGGCGAGGACGCTCTGGCGTGTGAGACGCTCGGACACTGTGTCTCGGCCCGCCGACTCGCTCGCGTGCCAGCGAGCTTGATGGTATCCGCTGTCCTGCTGCGCCATTCTCCGAGCGTCGTCCGGGCTCACGCGAAGGACTGCTCCTCTCGGAAACCATCCGAACCGAGCATCCTCCGCCTCGGCGCCGGCGAGAAATTCGTAGCGAACGGCTCCGCGTGAGAGGGGTATCTGGCTCGCTATCGCCATCGCCAGCAGCGACTTGCCGGAGCCGCTCGGTCCCACAATCGCCCAGTTTTCCCCTGGCTCGATTGCGAAGGTCGTCTCCGCAAAGAGCTCGCCGCCGCCGACGTCGAACGCAATCCCATCGACTCGGACGAGCGGCATCGCTTACGGCAGCGTATATGAGGCGCCCGGAGCCGCTAGTTCCTGCGAGCTGATTTGCAGCGTCGCAGGGGGATCCTCTCGATACTGGATGGTCACCATCCAGGTCGCGCCGGCCTGAAGGATCTCGAGCGGCACCTCGTACGTGTTCTCCGACAGTTCGCCCGAGTACGGCAATTCGCCGGCATTGCCCGCGTCCGCGACGTCTTGCCAGGTGATCGACGTGACGGCCGACGGAGGATTTCGAACCTGGACAATCGACCAGTCGGCATTGGCGGACGCGCTGACCGTCAACGCCGGGGGGCCGTCTGACACCTCAGGGTGCCCGGCGCATGAGCCGAATGTCCACTGCCCGAGGTAGCGCCCGAAGCCATCGACCATGACAGCCGCCGGCGCATCGCCACCCAGATCGACGCCGCAGTACGCGTCAGGGCACTTGTCCATGATGCGCACGAACGTGCTCTTCGGGCCGAGGGAAGTCAGGGCGGTCACCTCGGCGCACTCGCCGCAGATGCGCCCGCCTTGCCACGCCCCGTTGCCGTCTCCCGGCTGCTCATCGACGCTCATGGCCGCATAGAACGCGACGTTCGTCGTGCCGTAGTTGCAGGCACCACCTTGACTCGTCGAGGTCGAATACATCGTGACGTCGCCGGTGCCGCCTTGTGGAGTGTCGATTGGATCGGTCGGCGTCACGGCGTTGCAGATGCCGGCGCACTGATCCGGAAGGGCCTGTGACAACCAGGCAGCGTCGGCTTCGGGTTCCCCGCCGTCCGTGACCGCCAACGAACTGGCCTCCGACTCGGCTGGGCTCGTGGTGCACGAGTTGAGCCATGCGGCGGCACAGCCGCACGCTGCCGCGAGTCGCAGCCAGGTCTCATGGCCGTCTCGGGTGCAAGTTCTTGGGCCGTGCGATGTGGATGTCTGCATTAAGGGGCTGCGCTTGCGCGAGGCGGGGAGGCGAACCGAGCCAACTCGAGGATGCGCATGATCGACCGCATGGTACCAATCTCAGACCGCACCCTCCCGCTCGTCGATGGCATCGTCTTTGATCTCGACGGCACGCTGTGGGACACCACCGAAGCGTGCGCGGCCGGTTGGAACGAAGTCGCCCGCCGGCATGCGGTACCCTTTCGCGCGATCGCTCCCTCGGACGTGCGCTCGGTGGTCGGCAAGCCCCACGAGGTGTGCATCCGCGAAGTCTTCGTCGGCGTTTCCGAGCAGCATCTTCGCGCTCTCATCGAGGAGACTCCCGAAGAAGACAATCGTATGGTGGAAAGGATGGGAGGGGTCCTCTTCCCGGACGTCATGGCCGGTCTCCCGCAGCTTCGGCAGCGTCACGCTCTCTTCATCGTCAGCAACTGCCAAGCCGGTTACATCGAGACCTTCCTTGCCAGCACGGGCTGTGCCGGGCTGTTTAGGGATTTCGAATGCTGGGGCAACACGCGCCGGTCGAAGGCCGAGAACCTGCGCGTCATGATCGAGCGCAACGGGCTCAAGGCTCCCGTCTACGTCGGAGATACGGAGGGCGATGCGGCGGCCGCGAGGGCTTGCGGTGTTCCCTTCGTCCACGCAAGTTACGGATTCGGCCAGGTCGTGGCTCCCGATTTCCGCGTATCGCGATTCTCTGAGCTGACTGGCATCGTGGAAGGGAGGCGCGTCGAGGAGACGCGTGGTACGTGGAGGCAATAGCCCCGGAGGCATAGCGTGCAAGGAGATATCGCCGTCGTCGGTCTGGCCGTGATGGGTCAGAACCTCATCTTGAACATGAACGATCACGGATTTCGAGTGGTCGTCTACAACCGGACCGTCTCCAAGGTGGACGAGTTTCTCGCGAACGAGGCGAAGGGGACGCAGGTCGTCGGAGCTCACTCCCTCGGCGAGATGTGCTCCTTGCTCAAGAGGCCTCGACGCGTGATGTTGATGGTGAAGGCGGGATCGGCCGTCGACGATTTCATCGCGCAGATCCGTCCTCACCTCGAGCCCGGCGACATCATCGTGGACGGAGGCAACTCCTTGTTCAAGGACACCGCGCGGCGATGCCAAGAGCTCGATCCGACCGGCATCCTCTACATCGGCACCGGCGTGTCGGGAGGAGAAGAGGGAGCCCGTCGCGGCCCCAGCATCATGCCCGGGGGCCATCCCGACGCGTGGCCTCACGTCGCTCCGATACTCCAAGCGATCGCCGCGCGAGTCGACGGCGTGCCTTGCTGCGACTGGGTCGGCGACGGCGGGGCCGGTCACTACGTGAAGATGGTGCACAACGGCATCGAATACGGGGACATGCAGATTATCTGCGAGGCCTACCAAGTGATGCGCGACGGGCTCGGTCTGAACGTCTTGGAGATCCGAGACATCTTCGCGGAGTGGAACACGGGCGTGCTCGACAGCTACCTCATCGAGATCACGCGCGACATCTTTGGGGTAAAAGACGCCGACGGACCTGTGGTCGAGCACATCCTCGACGCGGCGGGACAGAAGGGAACCGGCAAATGGACCGTCGAGGATTCGATGGAGCAGGGCATCCCCGTGACACTCATCGCCGAGGCGGTGTACGCGCGGTGCGTATCCGCGCTCAAGGACGAGCGCGTTCGAGCGTCGAGTGTTCTCGCGGGGCCGAGCGCGCGCATTGCGGTGGCCGACCGCAAGGCATTCATTGCGGCGCTGCACGACGGGCTCTATGCCGCGAAAATCGTGAGCTACGCCCAGGGATACATGCTCATGAGGGCCGCGGCGAAGGCGTATGGCTGGAAGCTCGACTACGGGCGCATCGCCCTTCTGTGGCGCGGCGGTTGTATTATAAGAAGCCGTTTCCTGGGTAAGATCAAAGAAGCCTTCGATCGCAACGGGGCTTTGGAGAACCTGCTGCTCGATCCCTATTTCAAGACGGAGATCGAACGTTGCCAGAGCGGTTGGCGGCAGGTCGTCATGGCGGCCGTCGGTGCGGGGATTCCGCACCCCGCGTTTGCGACCGCGCTGTCGTTCTACGATTCGTACCGATGTGCGCGTCTTCCCGCGAATCTGCTTCAGGCTCAACGCGACTATTTCGGTGCCCACACATACGAACGTACGGACCGTCCGCGTGGCGAGTTCCATCACACCAATTGGACAGGGCGGGGCGGCACGACCGCGAGCACGACCTACACGGTGTGACGCCGCAGCTCGGCGTCGCGCCCCCGCTCACTTCATGAACAGCGGCCGGATATGGCGTTCCAGCAAGTTCTCCGCGACGCACTCTGCGGCGGGTTCGCGCGCTGCGGCGAGCGCGCCCCTGTAATCTTCGCCCATTTCGGCCGCGATCTTGAAGGAAACGTGAACGAGTTGGCGAACGTGAATGCTGTAGTCGGGGCAGGCCGGATCATGCCGCAGACGTCGTACGAACTCGTCGGACGTCCACTTCGATACGTCTCCCGGCGCGGGCAACTTCGCGCGGTCAATCTCGACGACGGTCGCGTACGGTTTGCACAGTTCCTCGAAACGCCCGAACGCCTGCGCATAGATGCGCTTGGCCACGTCGAGCCCTTTCGGCCCCGATAGCGCCACGCCGATGACCTCCTCCAGCCACGTCGTGCCGGCGGTCTTGAGATGCAGCCCCGCCCCCGTGCGCTCCAGCGCTTTGCGAATGATCGGATACAGCGAGAACTTGTCGCTGCCCGTGTGGACGCTGATCTTGAGCGAGGAAGGCAGGCCGAACACCTGGATGGCGTGCTGGATCACGGCGAGATCAGCGCCAAACTCCCTTTCGAACGTTCGGACGTCGCCGACATAGTCGATGCCCTTCAAGAACTTTCCCGAGAACTTCGGTGCGACGGTCTGCAAGGGGACGCCCTCGCGCGCGAGCGCTGCGAGGATGAAGAAGAGCTCGAACGGCAGTTGCGGATCGGCCGCCTCGTCGAACGAAACTTCGGTGACAAAGTGGGATGCGCCCTTTTTCGCCACGATGTGGCGGTAGGTCTGGCCTGCCTCGCTGACGGCGTAGAGATACTGCCGCCCGATGCGCTCCAGCACGGCGTCGGTCACCTCGAAGGGTTCGTCGACCCCAGGTATGCGCAGAGTTCCGCGGAACTTGGCCATGTCGCGTTGGAAGGCGGCCATGGCGTCGTCGGTCGCGGCCTTTCCAATGAAGTCGGCCACGTCGAGTGTGAAGAAGTTGCTGGCGGTCAGAAACCCGTCCACCGTCTTCATTCCGATGTGATCGGCGTCGACGTAGTAGGAGTGCTTCCACCCTGTCGTGGCCACCGCGAAATCGGCCTCGGCGCGCACGTCATCCGGCTTGGTCCCGATGAGCGAATGCTCGCGAAAAGACTTGTTCCAGACCGGCACCACGAGCGTTCCTGCGTCTTCGGCCTTTTTCACCGCCGTGAGCTGGGCAACCCCCTCTTGGCCGAAGCGATCGCCGATGCCTATCGAATATTTTTCGAGTTTCATCCTCGGATTCCATTTCTGCCGTCCGCTCGGGCGCGCTAAAACGGCGGCGGTGTGCCGGTCAGCGTTGAATGCGGGCCGATCCACCTCTTGCGAACGCGCGTACCTGATCCAGCGTGGCCATGGTCGTGTCGCCCGGGAACGTCGTCAACAGCGCGCCATGGGCCCAGCCTAATTTGACCGCTTCCTCGGGGGATTCCCCCGCGAGCAATCCATAAAAGAATCCAGCGGCAAAGCCATCGCCTCCACCGACTCGGTCGTGGACATCCAATTCGCAGACGGGTGCCGCGAGTGTCTTGCCGCCGATCCACGCCACGGCGCTCCAGCCGTGCCGATTCGCCGACCGAACCTCGCGGAGGGTCGTGGCGATCCCCTTGATGTGGGGATGTTTGGCCCGCACACGCTCGATCATCTCGACGAAGGCGCTTGGATCGAGCTTCGACTTCCCTGTGACGTCCGGACCGGGGATGTCGAGGCCCTTTTGCAGGTCCTCCTCGTTTCCGACCAGAACATCGACATGCTCCACGATTCGCCCGATCGTTTCGGCGGCCGTCTTCTGGCCGCCCCAGACCTTCCAGAGCTTCTCACGGAAGTTGAGGTCGAAGCTCACGACCGCGCCGGCGGCCTTCGCGGCCTTCATGCCGTCGACGATGAGGTGTCCCGTGGTCTCGGAGAGCGCGGCGAAGATGCCGCCGCTGTGAAACCAGCGCAGGCCTCCTGCGAAGATCTCCCCCCAGTTGAAATCGCCGGGCTGCAGGCGCGCGGCGGCTTCGTTCGATCGGTTGTAGAAGACGACCGGGGGCCGCGCGCCGTACCCGCGGTCGCTGTAGACGGTGGCCATGTTGGGACCGTGAACGCCGTCGTGCGGAAAATGCTTGTAGAAGGGCCGAACCCCCATGGCGCGGACCCGTTGGGCGATGAGATCCCCGATCGGGTAGTCGACCATGGCCGACGCGATGCCGGTGTTCAGACAGAAGCAATCGGAGAGGTTTGCCGCGACATTGAACTCGCCGCCGCTGACGTGAACGTCAAAGTGTGTCGCCTTGCGAAATGGGACCAGGCCCGAATCGAGCCGGTGAACGAGCGCGCCGAGGCTTACGAAGTCCAGGGCACCGCTCTGTGAAATGGGCAAACCGCTACTCATCGAAGGTGTCACTCCTCGTGCACTTGTGTCGGCGTCCATGCCGCCGATAGGTCGTTTCGATCGGGGGTCGCACTGCTTCGAAGGCGGTAGAGTGTCTCGCCGGCCTTCGCGACGTAGAGCCTGCCATCGTGCTCGCGGTGGCTCCAGTCTTCCGGGCGAATCGTCCGCCAGTCGCGATAGCCGAGGTTCACGGCCTGGCACTGGTCCTCGCTGAGCCCAGTGGCGAGCGTCACCTGGATGCGGGGTCGTTCGACGCCGTCCACGTACGTGCCGGCGCCCTTGACGTGCGTGGCGTGCGCCATCACCCCGCGCGGCACGTCCGCGAATCGCTCCATCTGGGCCAGAAAGTAGTCGCGCACGTGATAGCCGATGCGCTCGATCATCTTTCCGTGAGTGATAGAGAACCGCGAAATGTGCGGGGCGTAAATGATCAGCTCTCCTCCGTCGACCACGACGGGTTCGAGCTTGTAGGCGCACTTGCCCCCCACCCAGAGCTCATCGTACATCCGCGGCGCGCAACTGAGGACAGAGGCGTAGGGCCGATCCGTGCGGACGACGTGCAGGCGACTCGAGAGGTCGGCCGCGGCGTTCCAAGCCTCTTCCGGCGTGCCCAGGTACAGGCCCACGAAGGCGCTTCCGTCGATGATGAGGCTCGCGCACTTGCGTTCGGTTGGCACCATGGCCGCCGCGCGATCGACGATCGCGCGCACCGGTGTGTGTTTGGTTCCAATGATCGCGGCGTTCGTCAGGAGCGCTCCCAGCCAGTGGAACATGTCGATGATTTCCTTCCCGGAGATGCCGGGAAAGAGGTACTTGTTGCCTCCCGAGAAGCCGACGACCTCGTGCGGGAAGGTGGGCCCGAGAATCAGCAGCAGGTCGTACTCGAGCGCAAGCCTGTTGATGGTCACGTCGACCTTCTCATGCATCAGGCCGCCCGAGATGGATGCGACGTCCTCCTCGGCGATGGTTCCAATGGACACGAGCTGCTGGGGATCGTCCCAGCGGTGGTTGTAGAAGTTGGTTCGCGCGAAGACCGTGTTCCGATCCTCGGAGGTCATTGCGAACCGCTCCTGGATCGCGTCTTCGGTCATCGGCGGGTGCGTGCCAAGGGCGATCAGAACGTCGAAGGCGGAGGCCTCCGGGGCGATGAGCGCGTGCAGAACGCGGAACATCAGACCGATCGGCGCAGTCCGGGTCTGGTCGGGAGCGACCAGCAGCACCCGCTTGCCCCGCACATTCCACCTGGAGATTTCCGCGGCACACAGTTCGCGCACAACGGATTCGCCAAGGGATTGCCCTCTTTGCTCAACTCCAATCATCGCGCTGGGGTACGGGGGGGGAGTGGCGAGCGTACCCCATCACGCGCGCAGCACCAGAATCGAGAAGCCGAAGCTAGGCATGACCCATCTGGATGTCAAATGGCCTTACCAATTTGCGCTCAGAAGCCATCCACGGCATCCCACGGCGAACGCCTGGGCGCGCGGATCGGGCCTGCCCTCCACGCTCCAACGCGGCCGGGCGGCGAGCGGTGACAGCCCGGCTCACTGATTGACGCCGCTCGCCAAGAAGCCGCCGTCGACGACGAGGACCTGCCCATTGATGAAGCTCGCCGCTTCGGAAGAAAGGAAGACCGCGGCGCCGGCGAGTTCCTCGACACGGCCGAATCGCTTGCACGGTGTGCGCATCAGCAGCTCGCGTCCGCGCTCGGTTCCGTCGAGAAGAGCCTGGTTCAAGTGGGTTCGGAAGACGCCCGGCGCGATCGCATTGACGCACAGGCCGCGAGAGCTCCATTCCACCGCGAGCGCTCGCGTGAGGGCGGCGACCGCTGCCTTGCTGGCACCGTAGGCGGCGACCTCGGTGAAGGCGACGAACGAGTTGAGGGACGCAATGTTGACGATGCGGCCATAGCCCCGCTCGAGCATGTGCTTGCCGAAAACCTGGCAGCCGCGGAGTGTGCCCGTGAGATTCGTATCGACGATGTCCGCCCACTCCTTCTCGTTGAAGTCGAGGGTCGGTGTCCGCTTGATCTTTCCAGCGCAATTAATGAGGATGTCGACCTTCCCGAAAGCCGCAACCGCCGCGGCGAGCAATCGCTCGAGCGATTCACGGTCCGTCACGTCCGCCGCCACCCGAAGGGACTTGCGGCCGAGTCGCTCAACCTCGCTGGCCGTTTCTTCAACCTGCTGGATCCTCCGGCCGGTCGCCGCGATGTCGGCTCCCGCCTCGGCGAGACCAAGGCTGAGCGCCCGCCCGATGCCGGTCGTACCGCCTAAAATGACGGCCGAGCGGCCGTCGAGTCGCATACTCGCCATTGTCACGACGCTCTCTCCTCGGCGCACCCTTGCGATGCGCGCACCCCTTGAAATCTCACGCCAAGTCCTATGGCCCAATCGACGACACGACCCATCGAATGTACGTCTCCCATGGCCTACTCAATGGTTCGGTGGCTTGCCGACGCTCGGCCGAAGTGGTCAGGCCACTTGACGCCCCGGCCAGCGGTCGGTACTTTTACACCGTTCCTCACGTCCGGGCGCAAAAGATTGTGGATCGAGGACGACGAAGGGTGATGATACGAGTGGCTCCCTTGCATGGTACGTCGGCGCGCGATTGTCGGCCCGGAAGCGAAACCATCCGCGGAGGATGACATGCCGATTCGGGCGGTGGAAAACCGCCGGCTCTATCGTCAGATTGCCGATCAACTCTCTTCTTTGATCGCATCTCATGAATTTGCCGAGGGCGCTCGGTTGCCCTCGGAGCGCGATCTGGCCGTGCAGCTCGGCGTTTCGCGACCTTCGGTGCGCGAGGCTCTGATCGCGCTGGAGATCGAAGGCAAGGTCGAGGTACGGGTCGGCGCGGGGATCTACGTCGTTCCCCAGCGGCTGATGCCGGTGGCCGACCCGACGAGCGAAGGACAGGGGCCGTTCGAGCTGCTGCGCGCCCGGTGGCTCATCGAAGGGGAAGTGGCCGCCGAGGCGGCGCGCAATGCCGAAGAGCAAGACATCGAAGCCGTGCGAGCCGCATTCGACGATATGCATCGACGCCAGCGACAGCAGATCGATGCGGACCCGGCCGATCGGGACTTTCACATCGGCATCGCCAAGGGGACGCACAACAGCGCGCTCGTCAATGTGGTGCGCGACTTGTGGGACAAAGGCCGCGGCGCCATCTGGAGGCGGATGGAGGTCCACTTTCAGACGCCGGAGCTGAGGGCTGCGTCTCTGCGTGACCACCGCGTCATTCTGGCCGCGCTCGAGAAGCGAGACAGTCGCGCGTCGCGCTCCGCGATGCGCATGCACCTGCAGCGAGTCGACACGGAGTTCAATCGGGGCTGGGACCAGCTCAAGGAACGTGAGCTCGAGACCCCGCCGCGGCCCAAGAAGGATGCCGCCGCCGGCCTAGCCGGATCCATCCGCCGCGTTCCAGGACGCTGAAGGAGACTCCCAATGAAATCCGCGACCGTCCTATCCGAGGACCGCTTGTTTCCGGCGGATCCGTCGACGCGAGAGATTGCCCGCCGCCTATACGGACGAGTCCGAGCGCTCCCCATCGTCAGTCCGCATGGACACACCGATCCGGCGTGGTTTGCCCGAAACGAGCCGTTTCCCGATCCGTCCACCCTCCTCATCGTACCGGATCACTACATCTATCGGATGCTCTACAGTCAGGGGATCCCGCTCGAATCGATAGGGGTTCCGCGATGCGACGGAGGATTCGTCGAAAAAGACTCGCGCAAGATCTGGCGCCTTCTAGCCGACCATTGGTTTCTATTCCGCGGCACACCGTCGCGCATGTGGTTCATGCACGCGCTCGGGGAAGTCTTCGGGATCCATGAGAATCTCACGCCCAGCACGGCGGACCGGATTTACGACGGGATCGCCGAGTGTTTGGGCCGCCCGGAATTCCGGCCGAGGGCACTCTTCGACCGGTTCAACATCGAGGTGCTGTCGACGACGGAGTCCCCGCTCGACCTGCTCGAGTCGCACCGCGCGATCCGCGACTCTGGTTGGACAGGAAGAGTGATCACCGCGTACCGACCGGATCCCGTCGTCGACCCTGACTTCGAGAGCTTCGCCGCCAATGTCGCAGAGCTTGGCAGGATGACCGGCGAGGATACGCGGACGTGGACTGGGTACCTCAATGCCCTCGCCAATCGCCGCAAGTACTTCGCCTCGATGGGAGCCACGTCGACCGATCACGGTCACCCGTCCGCCGCCACGTTCGATCTGTCCACTTCGGAGTGCGAATTGCTGTTCGCGAAGGTTCTCGCCGGGGCAGTCTCGGCGAGCGACGCCGAGCACTTCCGCGGTCAGATGCTGACCGAGATGGCGCGCATGAGTCTGGAGGACGGGCTCGTGCTGCAAATTCACCCGGGATCCGCCAGAAACCACAACCCTCTCTTGCTCAAGAAATTCGGCCGAGACAAAGGCGCCGACATTCCCACGCGAACGGACTACGTCCGCGCGCTAAAGCCTCTGCTCGATCGGTTTGGCAACGAAACGCGTCTGTCGATCATCGTCTTCACGCTGGACGAGTCCACATACTCGCGCGAGCTCGCTCCTCTGGCGGGCCACTATCCGGCTTTGAAGCTTGGTCCAGCTTGGTGGTTTTTCGATAGCCCCGAAGGCATGCGCTATTACAGGGAACGGGTTACCGAGACTGCGGGTTTCTACAACACCGTCGGTTTCAACGACGACACGCGGGCATTTCTATCGATCCCCGCGCGCCACGACGTCGCGAGGCGGGTGGACTGCGCGTTTCTCGCCAGACTCGTCGCCGAACATCGTCTCGATGAGGACGACGCTGCCGAGCTGAGCGTCGACCTCGCGTACAACCTGGTGAAGAAAGCTTACAGACTGCCTTAGAGCTGGTCCCGAAGGTCGAAAAGTTGGCCCCGGCGTGCGGTGTGGACCGCCGGGTCCAAACCCACCCGGGTCCCTAGTCTTGTCCCGGGCCGCAGCGGCAGTCTGCCTGCCATCGGCCTCGAATCACGACATCCACCGCGACACCGCCGTCTCGCGACGGCACACTTCGGCACGCTGGATCGCGCCTTGGAGCGGGGCGCTCCGCGCCCGGGAATGCGGCACGGGCGATGCTTGGTCTCGCCAACATGCGAACTGGGACGACCTTGCATTTGGACCGTGTCCGCGACGGCGCGTGGTCGGGCAGGTCCTTGCCCGAGCGCCCATCGGGACTCGACACGTCCGCCCGCCCAACGCTCTCTGGGCACTTCGCGATCGCTCGCGTCGACCACTGGTTCAAGAACGTCTTCGTCATTCCGGGAATCGTGGCGGCAGTTGGCATCGACCGTGGTCATGTGGCGCCGCATGCCGTGGCTAGGATTGCCATCGGCTTGTTGTCCGTGTGCCTCGTCGCATCGAGTAACTATGTCATCAACGAAGTTCTCGATGCCCCATCCGATCTCGCGCACCCAGTCAAGTGTGCGAGACCCGTTCCGTCCGGCAAGGTGAGCATTCCGCTGGCCTACGCGCAGTGGTTGGTGTTGATGGGATTAGGGCTCTCGATGGGTTTCCACGTATCCGAGCGCCTCGGGCTGTCGGTGCTCGCCCTCTGGGTCATGGGATGCATCTACAACATCCCGCCCATGCGTACGAAGGATATGGCGTACGTGGATGTTCTCACTGAGGCGGTCAACAATCCGCTGCGCCTGCTGGCTGGCTGGTCCATGGTCAATACGGCATCCGTGGCGCCTCTTTCACTCTTGCTCGCGTACTGGATGGTCGGTTGTTATTTCATGGCCATAAAGCGGTTTGCTGAGTATCGGGACATCGACAATCCTGGACGCGCGGCTGCATATCGACACTCCTTCGCCTTCTACTCGGAAACTCGACTTCTCGTGTCCATCATGTTCTACGCCGCAGCGGCGATGCTATTTCTGGGAGCGTTCATCATGCGCTACCGGCTCGAGCTCGTCCTGGCATTCCCGCTCATCGCTCTGGTCATGGCCATCTACCTCCTTCTCGCGTTCAATCCGAACAGTACGGTTCAGCGGCCGGAGGGGCTGTACCGCGAGCCTCGCCTCATGGGTGTCGTGATCGTCTGCGCAGCGGCCATTGCGGGGCTGCTAGTCGTAGACATTCCGGCGCTGCCTGGGCTGTTCGCTCCGACCGCGCCAACCGCCGCCGCGCAGTGGTCTCCGGGTGTTGGATCCGCCGACCATCGCGACGAACGTTTGCGTTGACATCATGGGAGTCCGTGAAGCGCGCGCTTCGGAGACCGTCGCCGCGCAGTACGAACGCATCGAGCTTGCGCGAGACTCCGCACGTCGTGAGCTGCGCGCACTCGACGCCGTGCTCGCGCACGGGGAGGGCGGCCCGCCGGCGTGCTCGGCGCTGCTGCGCGCGTGGCGAGCGATCGCGGTGCTCGACGCCGCGGTGCTCGGAAAGCCGCCGCAGCCCGACCAGGATCGGTCGGAGTCGAGGGTCCGCAGCGACCTGGCATCCTCATCGAATGGCTGCACGGAGAGTCCTTCACAAAGGCTTGAGGCGGCGGCCGCGTTTCCGGCGCCGCCGTGTTCCGAGTGGCCCAGCGTTCGAGCCATCCTTCGCCAGAGGCATGCACTGGTCGGGCGTTATGTCGAACTCGGCAACCGGATCCGGGCGAGCCGGCGGCGCGGCGTGCCGTGGAGCCGGCTTGCGGCGAGGGCCGCCTTGGCGGCGGTGGTCGTGATCGCCATCGCGCTCGCGCGCCGTGCGCCCGTATGGCGTGTGGAATACTTCCGAACCAAGAATCTGGTCGATCCGGCGGCAAGCGACTTCGCCGTGCAGCTTGGTGGGGATTGGGGCGAGGGGTCCCCGCACGTGGGCGTGCCCGCGGACGACTTCTCGTCGAGATGGGAAACGTGCCTCAGCCTGCCCCGACCCACCGACATAGTATTTGCATTGGGCTCGGATGATGGATCGAGGCTGTTCGTCGACGGCGCTTGCCTCGTCGACCAGTGGAGGGGGCAGGAGTACAAGGAGGCGACCGCGCAAGTCCGTCTGGGCGCGGGAGTTCACGCCCTGCGTGTCGAGCACTTCGACGGCCCGGGGGCTGCCATACTGTCCCTGCACGCCCAGTTCGACGGAAGGGGCCCGTTCAGTCAACTGCCTTCGGCGATGCTGCGGGCTCCGCGCGGCATTCCCACCTCCTGCGCCCAATGAACAGGCACGCGATCCCCATGGCCGTGATGACCAGGGTCGTCCCGGCGGTCGTCGCGGTCGCCGCCATGGGCGCATTCTACCTGTTCTTGAGTACCGCGGGGACCATGACGACGTTCCCCCAAGCCGCTGACGCCCACTACGGTCAACTCGCGGTCGCATTCGTGGACGGGCACACCGATCTCATACAGCGTCCCGACGGAACGATTTCGGGGGACGCCGCCCTGCAAGAACGCTATTGGGATCTCAGTCTTCACGACGGAAGACTGTATTTGTACTGGGGGCCTGTGCCCGCCTTGATCGGGGCGGTGCTTCTTGCAGGCTTCTCGGTTCACCTGACCGATGAACAGCTCACCTTCGGCTTCGCGGTCGTACGCGCCCTCTTCGGAGCCCTGGTGCTCGTACGTGTGAAGAGAGTCTGCTTTCGAGGGCAACCGTGGTGGCCCACGCTTCTCGGGATTGTGACGCTTGTCATTGGCGCCCCGCTGACTACCCTCCTGGCTCGGGGAGTGGTGTACGAGGCGTCCATCCTTGGAGGGCAGTGCTTTCTGGTTGTAGGCATCTACGCGGCGCTGGTTGCACTCACGGGGCCGTCCTGCGAAGGGAGCCGGGGGCGCGTTCTGCTCGCGGCCGCCAGCTGCCTCTGGACGCTTGGTTTCGGATGCCGCCTCAGTCAGGTCCTCGCGTGCGCCGCACTCGCCGGGCTGACGTTCGGAGCCCGCGTGGCTGCCGGCTCGTCTCTGCGCCGCGGGAGGGCGTGGGTCGACCGGTTGCAGGATGGACTCGCGCTCGGTGTCCCGATGGTCGCGGGTATCGTTCTTCAGGCCCTATACAATCGCAACCGCTTCGGTTCGGCCCTCGACTCAGGGCTCGACCACCAGATATCTACTCTAGATTTCCATAGCGCCATCCGGTTCGTACTTCCGAACTTGTACACATATGTGGTGAAAGCTCCCTTCGTGGAGACGCACTTTCCCTTCGTGAGTACGGCCCATTGGGACGAGTACTGGCTCCTCGGGATGCTCCCGTATGCGCCGCACGGGCCAAGCGATACCCACTTCGAATCGAACGTGGGCTTTCTTTGGTCAACCCCATTTTACGCCCTTTCTGTCGTGACGGCGTGCGCACTGGGACGTTGGACGCTGCGCGCGATGGTACGACGAGACTTCGCTCTCGTCTCGCCAACACCCCCGCTCGCTTGGTTTGCGACGTCATCTCTGGCGCTGCTGGTCCTGGGCCTCCTCCCATGTCTCGTCTCATTCTGCTCCGCATCGCGATACTTGGCAGATGGGTCGTCAGGGCTGGCCTTCTCGGCGGCAGTGGGGCTGTCGCTGCTGGTCGCGCGACCTTGCCGGTGGAGCTTCGCACGTTGGATCCTCCGGGCCGGTGCCACGGGTGCAGTCCTGCTCTCGATCTTCGTAAACCTTGCCCTGTGGGTGGGTGGCCCGTACGGAGACTCTCTCCAAACGCACAACAGGCCCCTCTTCGACAAGCTGTCCGCGGCCTTTGACAGAGAGCCGGTCCCTTCGCCTCCGCATTAGAGGATACCCCACCGAACGCAGTCCGCGTTCGCGATCGCATTCACCAGGCTCTTCGCTCGTCAAAAGCCGCCCCGAAGTGTGCTCATAGAGGTCGCTCCCGGCGAAGGATTGACCGGGGCCGGACATGGACCTACGGTCGCGAGAAGTCGAAGCTATGAGCGGCGGCGTTTGACCAAACCTCAGCAGCACGGGACCCGTATTGAAGCCGACAGCCCGCCGACCCTGAACCGTGCCCGTGCGTCCGTATGGGACCCCTTCATGCGTTCTTCTATTCAACACGTGGGGCATTGCAAATGAAATATTCCGGCTCCAAGTTCGTGTACTGCCTCCCGTGGATGGGACTGGTGGCTGTCGCCGGGTGCAGCGACGACACCACACCCACCGGGGCCGTCGACAGCGGCGTTGCCGACAGCGCGGTAGTGGATTCCATGACTGCGGATTCAGGCGGAATCGAGGCGGCCGCGGGGGACGCGCCGTCTTCTGCGGAGACGGGAGTGGGCGATGCGGCTCCGGATGCCTCGGCGGATGGCGGTGGCGTGGATTCAGGCGCAATCGAGGCGGCCGCGGGGGACGCGCCGTCTTCTGCGGAGACGGGAGTCGGCGATGCGGCTCCGGATGCCTCGGCGGACGGCGGTGGCGTGGATTCAGGCGGCTCGGGGCTGGATGCGGGACCGATGGACGCGGGCGAAGGCGGCGGCTCGGGGCTGGATGCGGGACCGATGGACGCGGGCGAGGGCGGCGGCTCTGTGACCTTCACGATGGTATACACGGACATCATTGGCCCTATATGCTCAGGCTGTCACGCGCCGGGCCACGGCGGCTTCACAAATGGGAATCTGGACATGTCGACTCAGCCGCTGGCGTTTGTCGACCTGGTGGGTGACGCGGGTACTGGAGTTGTCGCGATGGGCACCGGCTGCGGGACGAGTGGCGACTTGCGCGTCGACCCCGGCAACGCGTCGATGAGCCTCATCTGGGAGAAGGTCAACGCCAAACTTCAGGACGCAGGGGCCCCTTGCGGATCTCCAATGCCGTTAGGATCCGCGGTGCTCACGCAAGCCCAGGTGAACGAGATTGCCGCCTGGATCAACAGCGGTGCGCAGAACGACTGATTGGCCATTGAGCGCCGCCCGAGAAGTCTTGTGAGGGCGAAGCTAGGCACTGGGCAACGAAAGTAGGGGCTCGTCCAGCAGCTAGGATCGAGAGCGCGCAGACATGGCTCGGCGAGGGTCGCTAGCCCGTGCGCGGACGGACCGGCACATGGCGACGGAGGGCGCGGGGTTCTCTCGCCCAAGGGTTGGCGGATACGGGTCAGTCCAATGAGACCGGCCGGCTAGCGCTGCGATTGCAGCGTTCCGCAGTCGGCGAACATAGGACGAATGACCTAGC
>JBEKXD010000094.1:0-17294 GCA_049512415.1 Polyangiaceae bacterium | reverse complement strand
CGAGCCAGGTTGGATCACGCTCGGCCGCGGCTACGAGAAGTTGCGAACGCTCACCGAAGGATGGGCTGCGAAGCAATGCGTCGCCTGGACGGATGTGTAGAATGGTTAGACAGGAAGTACGCACCGCGCGACTCGCCGCCGGCCTCGCTCGGGTTCGACCGAAATACGCCGGCCTTCTTCCATTTGCGCTAGCCGCCTCCGGCCTCGCTTGGGCTCGGCCGAAATACGCCTACATTCTGCCCCAGGGGGACAGCCTGTGAACGGCCCGGGACGCCTCGGGCCCCTCTTGCGGGGCCCGCAAGTGCTGCTTGCACGCGCTCAGCCGGCCATCAACTCGACCATGTTCAGTACTTTGCACGAGTAACCCCACTCGTTGTCGTACCACGCTACGACCTTGACAAAGGTGGGATCGAGCGCGATGCCCGCGTCGGCATCGAACACGGAAGTGCACGGCTCACCGCGGAAGTCCGTGGAGACGACCTTGTCCGAGGTGTACTTGAGCACGCCCTTCATCGGACCATCCGCCGCCGCTTTCATCGCATGGCAGATCTGCTCGTACGTCGCTTCTTTGAGAAGCTCCACAGTCAGGTCGACGACCGACACATCCGAGGTCGGAACGCGCAACGACATGCCGGTGAGCTTCTTATTGAGCTCCGGGATCACCTTCCCCACCGCCTTGGCCGCGCCCGTCGAAGACGGGATGATATTCTCGAGAATTCCGCGCCCGCCGCGCCAGTCTTTGTTGC
This sequence comes from Polyangiaceae bacterium, assembly GCA_049512415.1. Classification (GTDB taxonomy): domain Bacteria; phylum Myxococcota_A; class Polyangia; order Polyangiales; family Polyangiaceae; genus Palsa-1150. The sequence goes on along the minus strand of JBEKXD010000094.1, from coordinate 16,548 downwards.
TCGGGCCGTCCACGGTCTTCTGGGTCGCCGTCGTGGCGTGCACCGTCGTCATGAGCCCGCGTTTGATACCGAACGAATCGTGCAAGACTTTCGCGATTGGGGCAAGACAGTTGGTCGTGCACGACGCGTTGGAGATGATGTCCTGGCCCGCGTACGTCTTGTCGTTGACGCCATAGACGAACATCGGCGTGTCATCCTTCGAAGGAGCCGACAGGATGACCTTCTTCGCGCCGGCCGTGATATGGGCGCTCGCCTTAGCCTTGTCGAGGAACAGACCCGTCGACTCCACGACGACGTTTGCGCCGATGTCGCCCCACTTCAGCTCCGCGGGGTCCTTGACCGCCGTAAGTCGGATCTTCTTCCCGTTCACGATCAAGGTGGACCCCTCTACGGCGATGTCACCACTGAAGTGCCCGTGGACCGAATCGTACTTGAGCATGTAGGCGAGGTAGTCCGGCTCGAGCAGATCGTTGATGCCGACGACCTCGATCTTGGGGAAGTTCTTGATGGCCGCGCGAAACACCATACGCCCGATGCGGCCGAAGCCGTTGATGCCGATCTTGATCATGTGAAACTCCTTCGCCTCCTGGGAAACCGACGTGGTGGGAAAGCGTGGTAGCAACGGTCGGGGCGTTCGACAACATTCCTCGACGGTGAGAAGCGCTGAACTCGAAGCTAGCACGGTCGCGCGTCTCTGGGGCCCGGCCTCAATGTGCGGCGGGCCGTAGCGCCTTGCCTCCACGGTGGGCAAAGATTAGCGTTCGGAGTCGAGACCATGCGCCGCGCCACGTGCCAACTCCTTGCCCTCGCTGCGGCTTCCGCCGGATGTACGGGCTTCGTCTCGGAGGGAGCGGGCGTGGGCGATGCCGATGCGACGACGACCACGACCGCTCTCGTCGTCATCGAGCGAAACACCGACCCCGGTCAGAGTGCACGCGCAGAGGCCAGCGCGCGCTTTGTTCGTGTTGCGGCGCCCACGACGACCGAGGACGCCCTGCGCGCGATCGGGGCCGGCGTCGACCTGCCATCCGCAGGATCTTGCGCTTCATACGCCTCGCTCACCGCGGGACTGCGCGAACTCGTGGCACCCCAGGTCGAGCTGATTCGTGCCGGGGACGTATCGGTCGAGGCCGCGGATGTGGCCACGCGCCTGCTCCCTCGCCAGCTCCCCGATGTGACCGACGTGGTGACCGGTGTCGTCTACGCAAAGGCCGCCGACCCGGCACTCCTGCCGACGGACGCGCCCTATGTCTTGCACGTCGGCGGAACGAGCGAAATCGACGCTTTCGATGTGTCGGTGCAGTCCCCCACCGATGCGAACGAGGTTCGCGTTCTCGGAGAAAGCTCGTCGGGGGTCCTTCGCGTCGGGGGGCACGCTGTGGTGTTCACGTGGCCGACGAGCGGCGCGGCAGACCCCGTGTATATCGACGTGATGCCGAGCGGCGTTCGGTGTTCGCTCGGAGACACCGGATACGGTAGCGTGCCGTCTTTCGTGTTCCGCGAGGCGGGAACGCTGACGGTCCACCGCTTGCGCCGCGAGATATTTCACGCGCCCGGCATCGCATCGGGCGAAATTCGATTCGATTTTGCCCGTGCAATCGCCTACGGCGCATACGGTCATCGATAGGAAGTGTTGAGCGGACGTCTCCTGCCGCGTTCCGTTCTCGCGATGGCCGTCGCGTGGACCGGCTCGTCGACGGCGCAGCCGACGAGCGCGCACGAACCGACGCCGTCGAGCGTCGCGGTGCGAGGCCACGTCGATCCCCCGAAACGACCGCCCGTCTTATTCCCTACGACCCAGGCGGTCACCTATTCGCAGGCGCTGCGCGGATTCCACGGAGCCTCGACGCGACCCGCCGCGCTCGACGAGCACGGCCGCCCGATGCTCGTGCTGACAACGATCAACCGCAATGAGACGCTGGCGGTTGCGACCTTCGACGACGAAGGGGGATTCTCGGCCGCGGACCTCGAGCGCCTCGCGTACCTGCTCCGGTCCGCCGAGGGGGCCCAAAATCCGATGGATCCACGTACGCTCGGCCTCGTCTATCGAATCCAGCGGCACTTTGACGTGCCCGAAATTCGCGTCGTCTCCGGCTATAGGCTGCCAAAACCGGCCTCGCACTCGAATCACGGACTCGGCCGCGCGATCGATCTCATCGTGCCCGGGGTGACGGACGAAGATGTCGCAAAATACGCGCGCCAGTTCGGGTTCGTCGGTGTCGGGATCTACCCGACGAGCCAATTCGTCCACCTGGACATCCGCACCAGAAGCTATTTCTGGGTCGACACGAGCGCGCCCCACCGGAGAAACCGCGAGCGGGGCATTCTGCGCGACCTTGCGGCCAAGAGCGACGCCGCGGCGCTCGCGCGCGGACAGACGCCGATCGAGCGCTTCGCCATTGCTCTCAATGTCGACTCAGCCCTCGAGAAGCAGGAGCCTGGCACTCCCGACGTGCACGTGGAGGAGGAAGACGAGGATGACCTTCGGTGAGCTGGGCGATCCCAATCGCGGGGACGACAAAGGCTTATGGCCTATCGGCCGTTTCATGACCGCCGTCCTGGCGCTGGCCTTGGTGGGGTGCGGCGCCGCGGTCAGCCCACAAGAAGTTTCCGCCAAGGAGCCCGTCCAGGCGCCACCGGCCACGGCGCAGACGCCGACGCGCCCGCAAGGCCACGTCCTGATGCGGTCCGCCGTTCGGGCCGCGATCGCGCGCGGCCTCGGGGCCTTTCTTCAACACGTCGACGTCGAAGACAAGCCGGTTTTGGCTCACGGCCAATTCCGCGGCTTCGTGATCGCGAAGCTCAGCGAGCCGGGGTACTGGGCCGGCGTCGACATCAAGCCCGGCGACGTGGTGATCAGCGTCAATGGCCTACCGATAGAGCGGCCCGAAGAGGCGCAGACCGCGTTCGACTCGCTCGCGACCGCAGCGGAGCTACGCGTCGTCCTCGAGAGGGAGGGGCAAATGAGAGAGCTCGTGTTTCCGATCGTCGACGACCGGTAGAGGTCGCGCGCCACGCGCGCACGGGTCGCCGCGCAGGTTCACCTGACTTTGGCGACCGGGCCTGACAGACGGGTCCTGGAGCGATCGAGCCATCTGCCGTTCCCACAGAACATGCAGTCGAAGAGACATCCGCGGGCTGTCGCGCCCCGCGATTTTCGGGCTCGTCGGACGACAGCGGGGGTGCGCGGGTTGCTTGCCGGGCTGGCCCTAGCCGTCCCTGCGTCCCTCGGGGCGGCTCGCGACGCGAGAGCGTACAGTCCGGACGACGCCACCGCTCACATCGAGCCTGACCGCGTCCGCCCGGCGGGCCCCGAGCGCCATCATACGGTGGGCATGGTGATGGACGTGGGGGTTCCCGACGGGGCGGCGATAGGCCTGTCGTTGCGTCCGTTCGTCGAGTGGCTCCGCGTGACGGCGGCGGGCACGTACAACGGCATGGCGCCGGGCGCCCGAATCGGGATGACCCTCGACCCCATCGCATTTCCGATCGCGCCGACGTTCACGGTGGAAGGGGGGCATTCCTGGGCCGGATCGGTGCCCCTGATCGGCGACGCTGTCGCCGTCGGCTATAACTACATGAACTTGCATCTGGGATTGGAGTTTGGCAGCCAATCTAGCTTTCGTTTCTTTCTGCGCGGAGGAGTCTCCTGGCTCGATGTGAGCAGCTCCACCGGCTCGCAAAAGACGGACGGAAGCGGAACTGCGAGCCTGTCCGATCCCTCCTTCAGCGGCTGGGTTGCCCCGTCGGGGAAGCTCGGTTTCTCCACCCATTTTTGAAAGCACGGAACCGATGAAAGTTGGATGGATGCTGCTAGCTGCAACCCTCGCTGCGTGTACCGAAGGCGAGGGGCAGCTCGACGTGAGTGAGGTTCATGTGGCTACGTTTCCCGCGTTCGCCGCCACCGGCCCGCTCCAGTCGCTGATGGCTCAACCCCAGTCGGTCGACACGGTCATCTACGTCGACCTGCGAAGCGAGCTCTCGACGCTCGGAGACCTCGGTTCGCCGAGCATGACCGTGACAAAGAACGAGGTCAGTGGAACGGCCGTCGCCAATCTCCAGCACTTCGCCGTGACCATCGCGGCGCGCGACGGGACGATCGCCGAGAAGCCGCTTTCCGACGTCGATGTTCCACCTAACTCGACGAGCGTCGAGCTGCCGCTGCTCATCAGCACGGGAGAACTGCTCGACTACTTGAAGGAAGGCAGCGTAGCGTTGCACCTTTACGCGACGGGGACCTTGCCCACTCAGCCGATCACGCTCACTCACACGCTCGACGCGCACGTCGCGGTTGCGGTGCACAAGTCGCTGCTGTAGGACCGTGGAAGTGGGGATGGGGTTGGAGGGCGCGGTCGCGGGTCGCGGTCGCAGGGTCGCGGTCGCAGGGTCGCGGTCGCAGGGTCGCGGTCGCAGGGTCGCGGTCGCAGGGTCGCGGTCGCAGGGTCGCGGTCGCAGGGTCGCGGTCGCAGGGTCGGGGCCGCGGGTCAATCCCCTACGATGCCCGCTCCACGACGTGACGCGAAAGGTGCAACGCCAGCGCGTAGATTGTGAGCTGCGGCGGTCCACCGAGGCTCGTTGGAAAGAGCGACCCGTCCGCGACGAAGAGACCACGCACTTGGTGGTGCTCTCCCGTCGAGCGCACGACGCTCCGTCTCGGGTCCTCGCCCATCGCCATGCCTCCCATGGGGTGGACCGCCGTCATCGGAACACGGTGCGGACCCACGAAGGACATGTCCAGGCGATCGAGCTCATCGAGAGTCTTCACCGTCCTCGACGGAATCGCGGGAATGGTCACTTCCCTCGCTCCGGCCGCGAGCAGCAAGCGCGCACATGCGGCCAGGCCGCGAGCGAGTTGCCTCCGGTCGGCGTCGCTCATCGCGTATCGAAGGATTGCGTGACCCCCCCCGTCCACCCAGACCCGACCGGGCGTCTCATCGTGGACCATCGCGGAGAGGACTGCGAGCCGGGGATACTCGCGCATCGATGCCATGTGCGCGGCGCCGAAACCGGTGAGTGACACCGCTGCGCCCACGGGGTGAGCGAAGGCGGGCACGATCCACACGCGCCGGTCACTTCCCTCGGCGTGATCCAGGTGCTCGGTGCACTCAAAACTCTGCGGAATGCCGCGCCACCCGGCGATCAATCGGTCGAATCTCCCCGCCGCGATCGCGCCGGGATGCAATCGCAGTCCCCGGCCCAGCTGGTCGTGCGGATCGGGCAAAGCGCTCCGGAGGGCGAGCACGGCACTTCCCACCGCACTGGCCGCGAGAACGACGACGCGCGAGCGCGCGGAGATTCGCTTGGCTGCGCCACCGGGCCCGCGCGCGACTGCCTCGACCCCGACGACGCGTGTCCCCTCGCACGTCAGCCGAACGACCTCGGTGTCCGTGTAGACGCGAGCGCCAGCGTCGATCGCCTCCGGAATCAGGACTTTGACTGCATTTTGTTTGGCGTTGTAGGCGCATCCGAGCTCGCAGAAACCGCTCTCTTGACAGCCGATGCGATTGTGCCGAAGGGGCCCGCCGCGCCAGCCCAGTGCCTCGCACCCCTGTCGAAGCACCTCGTTGTTCCGGTTTCGGAGCTCCGCAGGGATCTCGCGGACACTGAGATCGGCCTCGACACGCTCGAACGCAGGGGCGAGGTCTCGCGCGCCCGCTCCCGCGACACCGTGCCGGCGTGCCCAAATGTCGAGCACTGCATCTGGGGCACGCTTGCAAAGGTTGGTGTTGTGGACGGTGCTGCCGCCCACTCCGCGACCTTGCAGCACGCGTATCGCCATGTCCTCGGTCGACCGCCCGCCGGCGTCCTGGAACAGTCGCGGCAGCATGTGGTCCTCGCGTTGATCGAACTCACCGGGCGTCGGACAGTCCCCTTCCTCGAACGCTACAGCGCTCACACCAGCGCGCGCGAGCTCCCGCAGGACCATCGAGCCGCCTGCTCCGGTCCCTACGACCACCGCATCCGCATCGAGGCGCGCGCCATCCCCTAGCGTCGCCCCCGAGGCGAGAACGCCCGTCATCGCCCGCGGCCCCATCCGCCCGGCGGGCGGCCCGCGAGCGGCCCGTCGTAGCCGAGAATTCCGAAGGTCCGAGGGTCGCTGTAGTAGCCAAGAAAGACGAGCGACCGGAGGGCATCGAACCCAGCGCGCACGAGATCGTAACCGGACGATTCGACCGACCCGAGAACGCGGTCCTGGTCCGCGGCGCCAAGACGCGTAAACCGCGCGACCGACCCGACCCCGAGCGGCGCGATGTGCTCGACGTAGGCAAGGAAGCGGCCGAGGTCTCGGCGCAACCGAGCCGGAAGGCGCGAGACCCAGCGATCGACGAACCCGACCACGTCGACTTCGTCCGCGCTTGGGATCGAGACGTCGCCCGCGTCGTCGGGGGCCACGATGCGCCGCGCGGCGTGCGCGATGACAACGGCCTCCCACGCGGCGAGCGTGACGAGGCGTCGTCGGGCGGCAAGCGCGTAGCCGCGAGCGCGCATGGCGGCCAGCGTGGAACCGACCGCGAGCACGGCGACGCCGACGCTGCCGGCCAGAATCTGACGTCGGGGCACGCGACGCCCAGGGGACACGGAATGGAAAGCGGCTCGCATCCTCGCCTCTGCGAAGGTATACGGGTCCCGTCGCATTGTGCACCTCTTCGGCTTGACGGGCGGTATCGCCACCGGAAAAAGCACAGTCGCCGCGCGCCTGCGCGCTGCGGGTGTCCCCGTGATCGATGCCGATGATGTCGCTCGAGAAGTCGTGGGCTTCGGGACGCCCGGCCTCGAGGCGATCGCAAGGGCCTTCGGGCCGAGCGCGCTCGACCCTCGTGGGGCCGTCGACCGCAAGGCCCTTGGCCGCATCGTGTTCGCGTCGGCCACGGCCAGAAGGACGCTCGAAGCCATCACCCATCCACGGATCGCGCAGCGGACCTCGGAATTGGCGGCAGAGCTGGCCACGAGGGGTGAACCGATCGCGTGCTACGAAGCGGCGCTGCTGGTCGAGAGCGGGACCGCCGATCTCTACAGGCCGCTCGTCGTCTGCGCGTGCCCCCGAGACGTCCAACTGGCGCGCCTTCAGGCGCGCGATGGCTTGAGTGAACCTGAGGCGCTGGCGCGCATCGACGCGCAATTGCCCCTCGAGGCCAAGTGTGCCATCGCTGACCGCATGCTCGATACGTCGGGGGGCGTAGCGGACACGCAACGCCGTACGGATGAACTCCTCAAGGCTCTCTGCCGCGAGTGGAACGTAGACTGGGCGCGATATGGGGCGTGAGTGTCTTACGGCTCGGATGTTTCCGCGTATCCGGCCACCTTCAGGTGTTCTCCATCCCTGCGAAGCACCAGCTCCAGCTCGTCGCCGAACACGCGGTCGGACCCGACACGGGTGACGTCGAAGGGCACTCGCACGTAGACGTCACCGGGACCCATGGATCCAGGGCGCGTCGGGGCTCCCACCGGCGACAGGTCGCCATACGCATAGCGCGCGACGCGATCGAGGGCCAAGATCGAGCCACCGGGAAGGCGGTCGAACGGCAGCGACCGCAGACGTTCCTTCCACCCGTCGAGGAGCGCCGAACGGCCGCCTTTGGGAGCGTCGAGCGCGACGGCATCCGGAGTCAGGAGCTCACGGAGCGCATCGAGGGAGCCGCGCTTCCACGCGTCCGAGATCGAAGCGACCACGTCTCGAATCTCGTCGAGCGCGACCGGCTCCCGCAGGGCCACGACGCCAGCGGCCTCCGCCCGGTCCACCACGACAGGAAGGGCCGGCGGCACGTCGAGCACGACCCCATCGGGACGCCGCGGGCTGCCACTGTCCCAGACCCACGCTGTGGGCTCCCCGCTCGCATCGGCCGCTGGGCGGCACGCACACGCGGCCACGGAAAGCCAAGCGAATGCGCAGCTCGAGTTCAAGGCGCCCCTTCGATTGGGCTCAAGCCGCTTCGAGGCGCGGGTCGTCGTCACGCGACATCGTGACGATGGCACAGTCCGACACAGGCTTCCACCGCCCGTCCGGCGGTGCGGCGTCGAAGTCGCTGGCCACGAGCGTAAAGTGCATGCGACCTAGCTCGGGGATCTTGCGGCGCAGCTGCGGATCCTCTCCGAGGATGGTGTCCGCGTCCGCGCGACCGCTCAGAACACGCAAACGCATGGGTGCGTCGCTCCGGTGCATGGCGACGAGCCATTCGCCGTCCGATACGAGAATGTTGAGCTGCGCGGGCGCCACGCCCGCCTCGGCCGCAACGCCATCCACGACCGCAAGGCAGGAGCGGAGCGCCTCACCGATGAGAGATGGCTCCACGCGTCCGGCTCCGAGGCGACCCGCATCGTGGAGAAAGGACAGGAACACGTAGAAGAGCACCTCGGCGTCGGCATCTCCGCGAATGCCGCCGCGCAAGAACTCCGGGACGCTCGCGACAAGGCTGTCGCGGACACGATCGAAATGCGCCACGGCCCCAGCCTGGGCAAACAGCCATTGGCGGTATCGATACGGATGTGTGTTCTCCGCTTGCAGCGCTCCCGCGGGGGCCTGCCGAACGTGACCGATGACTAGGTCGGCACGAACGTCGGCCGCCAGACTGGCGATGTCGATCTCTTGACGGTCGTCAGTGGGTCGGCGCTTCATGAGTACCTCGCCGCCCTGGTAAAACCCGATTCCCCAGCCCAGCGCCTCGCCAGACGAACGAGCGCGGAGCGATGCGCTCTCGAAAGCGAGCACGCGGCCGGCGAGATCCGGTCGGTTGCCGATCATGCCAAGTAGACGAGCCATGCAGTACTCCGCGGCGGACAGATGTCCGCGTTCGAATCACACGGGCAGCGCGGTTGAGGTCCTACCTTCAAACTAGCCGCCGACGCAACCACCCGACGACAGAGCGTCGGACCCCCTACCCCGTGCGTCCCAGTGCGGGCCAAACGTCGCGCGATGCATACGTTTCCCGCGGTGCCGAGGCGCACGGCACTCTCCATGCTGTCAGACGTAAGGCCGGCGCCGTCCGGATCAAGTCCGTCAGGCGACGTTTGCGTACCGAGCTCCTTTCATCGCCACAGTCACGGCACAATTCACAAGCAAGCGCTGCGCCGAGGTTCGGGGAGCGCGTTCCGGATGCCTGGAATATGATTCATTGCCGCCAAGCCGAGAACTTGGCCAGAGCCCGCCCAGTTGTGTAATCTCGCGAGATCGAGGGGCAATGATGAACGACCCCGGCGGCATTCGCCATCTCGACCAACTTCAAGAAACCGACGGCGCGCTGCGCGTGCCTCGCAGTGTCACCGCCGTCCTCGTCGCACTGGGCGCGGCCTGCGTCGTCCTGACCGCCATCGCCCTCGGAGGGCGCACGAGCCAATCGACACCTGCGGCTAAGCCCGACCCCCTTGGAGATCTGGTCGCGAAGCACACGAAGGCTGGCGCCCAAGCGAGCAGCAGCCTGGATCTTTCGCCCAAAGACGTGACCTTCCCTCAGATTCTGAGTGACGTCGATAAGCCATCGACAGCGCTCGCCGCGCTTCGGTCCCCTCAACCATCGGCCACGGCGAGCCCACCGGCTCTGCCGCCTCCGCCCACCGATCGCCTGCTCGTGACGCCACTGCCCGCGCAAGCGCTCCTCGATGCCACTCCCGTGGTCACCCGGCCGCGGGACGCTCTGACGCGCGCGGCGAATGCTGCGGGACAGATCGAGTCGCCTGGCTCCTCGAGTGAGTCGGCGCCGGCGGGACACGACGGCGGATACCAACTCCAGGTGAGCAGTTTCGCGACGCAGTCGGAGGCGAAGGCCTTCGCGGAACAGCTTCGCGCACGGGCCCACAAGGCGTACATCGTCGAAGCGCACGTACCCGGTCGAGGCACGTGGTACCGAGTTCGGATAGGTCCCTTCGCAAGCCAGCGAGCGGCATCCCAGTACCGCACGGACTTCGAAGCGCGAGAGCATGTCGTCCCGTTCATCGTCCCGCCCGACAAGCCGGACGCCGGGAGGTAGTCGGGGCGCTTGTGTCCGCCGTCAGCCTCACGCGTCTTCGACGACGTCCTCTGCCGGACGGTCCAACCGCTCGGGTGCGCTGATGCCTAGGAGCTCGAGAGCATTCCCGTAGACAGTTCGGATGGCCTGGATCCATGCAAGGCGCGCGCGCGTCTTTGCAAAATCCCAATGGGCTTCCCAACCCGGCTGGGCTCGCAGACTGTCCGGCGGAACCACGGTGTCGCTCTCTGCCTTGAGGCGTGTGAAGTAACTTTGGAACTGCCGAGCGAGATCCTGCACGTAGTAAACGATACGGTGCGGCTCGCGCAGCCCCTCGGCTTCCGCCAGGACTCCTGGGAAGTCGGCGAGGGTGTGGGCGATGCGCAGCTCGTCGGGATGCTGGAGCCTCGCCCACTCCTGGGGCGACAGCCGTGAAGGCGCGTCGATGCCCACGGCGAGCGCCTTGGCAGCGAGCGACGACAGGCGCGCGTACCCGTACTGGACATAGAATACCGGATTGTCCAAACTCTTCTTCTTGGCCACGTCGATATCGAACTCGACGTTGGAGTTCGCGCTGCGCGACAAGAAGAAGAAGCGGAGGGCATCGGCCCCGGCCCCCTTTCGCCCGGCGGCCTCGTCGATCTCGTCCATGATCTCGTCGACCGTTACGATGTTGCCGGCCCTCTTGCCCATTTTGACGACCTGGCCGCCCTTGGTGACGTACACGAGTTGGTAGAGGAGAGCCTCGAACCGCTCTTCGCGAAGACCGAGCGCCGTCAGCGCGTTGCGCACGCGCGCGACGTATCCGTGGTGGTCCGCGCCGAGGACGTTGATCAGCCGGTCGTAGCCGCGAGCGATCTTGTCCGCGAAGTAGGCGACGTCTGACGCGAAGTACGCCCAGGCGCCATCGCCTTTCTGAAGCACGCGGTCCTTGTCCTCAATCGCCCCGTCGGGCGCCCGAAAGAACAGCGCGCCGTCCTTGCGTACCAGATGGCCCCCCGCCTCGAGACGCTTGATGACAGCATCGACTGCGCCCCACCGGTGCAAAGATTCCTCGCTGAACCAGACGTCGAAATGCACCCCCAGGTCCGCCAGCGAACCCACGATGCCGGGCAGCGTGCGCGAGCCTGGAACGCCTCGAAGCATCCAGGACACGCACTGGCGGCCGAGCGTCTCGGGGTCCCCCGAGAGGGCATTGCCATCGACCGTACGAAGCCACTGCCCGAGCTCGGCGACGTAGGCCCCATGGTAGCCGTCCTCCGGTACAGGGAGCCCCGCGGCGACCGCCCGCACGCTCTCGGCAAAGGTGCGGACCTGATTGCCTCTGTCGTTGATGTAGTACTCGCGCGTGACACGATGCCCGCGCGCCTCGAGGAGACGGCTGACGGCATCCCCGAAGACCGCGTTGCGCCCGGCGGCCACCGTGATGGGACCCGTCGGATTCGCGCTCACGAATTCGACGTCGATCCGCTCTCCCGTCGCCGCCGCCGCCCGACCGTACCCACGTCCTTGGCGCAGAATCTCCGCCAGTTCCTCGTGAAGCGCGGCCGGGCGAAGGCGCACGTTGATGAACCCGGGGCCTGCCACCGCGGCGGAGGCCACCACCGGGCTCTCCGCGAGCGCACCGACGATCTTCTCAGCGAGAGCCCGCGGCGACGTGCCGGCCGCCTTGGCGAGCGCCATCGCGACGTTGGTCGCGAGGTCCCCGTGTTCGGCGCGCTTCGGACGCTCGACGTACCATCCGACATCGTCGACCGCGCGCGAGCCCTCCGGGCCGAGCTCACCGGCCTGCACGAGCGCCTCCAGAGCGGTCCGCAGCGCACTTCGCACACGATCGTCGAGGCTCATCGTCAGCTTCTCCTTCGCACCTTGCCTTCCTATCCGGAACGCGATCGCATCGCCAGCGCGACCCCAGCGCCGAAACGCCGACACCTGTCGACGAGCGACAAAGCCGCGAGGTAAAGAGAGAACGAATTCATCATGCCCCATCCCGTTTCGATCCCTTCGGGGGCTTCGCCGGCCTCGCTCGTCGGCCTCGCCGTCTGCGCATTGGCCCCGCTGGTCTCCTGCACCAACTCTCAGGACAGCGGCTTGGTCACGCTTGTCACCGGCGGAGAATCCACGGCAACCGTGTTTTCGACCGCCCCGGCCCCTGTGACCTTGCAGGTCGACGTCGTCACGTGGCCCGACGGGGGCACGGCGCAATCCTCCACCGCGATCGCGCAATCGTCCGCCCTGGCGAGCTCCATCGATCTCGGGAGCCAACCGGAAACCGCGCTGACCGTCCTGACCGTGACCGGGTTCGCGGGCGATGACGCGGGCGATCAGCCGGTCGTGTTCGGTGCGTCGCTCCCGATGTTTCTCGGGAACCTCAACGGATATAACCTCAATCTGTTCGTGCAGCGCACCGGCGAGCTCGCGCGAATGATCGACGCGGGGGCGATCGACACGAGAACGGCTCCGACGATGAGCGTCATCGCTGGCCAATACGTCTTCGTCGGCGGAGGCAACGAAAGCGCGTCCCAGCTCACGACGCAGCTGCTCGATCTCTCGTCCGTCTCGTGGCTATCGAGCCCTCCGACGCTGCCGGTCGTGCCCCGGTCCATTGTGTTTAGCGACGTGATCGGGTGGCTCTTCGACGAAGGGAACGCCGCCTATTTCGACTTCTCGGGCGCGACGTCCTCGACCACGATCGTTCTCCCCTCGGGTGGCTCCTCCGCCGACATCGCAGGCGGCGCGACCCTGACGGACTCTAGTGGGCTTTTCTACGTGGTCGGCCCGACGCGCCAGTCCGCGCCGTCCGAGCTCGTGCTCCAGGTCGACCCGGGGAACACGTCGGACACGTATCCGTTCGGCACGCCCGCGTGGATGACCCTCACCGCTCCGCGTCTCGGCGCGTCCGCCGCGTGGCTGCCGACCTACGGGCTCGTCGTCATGGGTGGCAATACAACCGAGGATGGCGCCGGCGTCGAGACGATCGGGCCCGGCGCGAGCCTCGGTGCGCCGAATGCCCTCTTCCCTGCGGACCCGACGACCGGGGCGGGAGCCGCCGTGCTCGACGCGCAGCACGTACTTCTCGCAGGCGGCACGACGGTCGCGCGGGGCGATCGCGGCGCCGACGATGCCGAGGCTGGGAGCGCCAGTCCCGGAGGCGTCGACGCGGGGGTCCGCGTGCTCAACCTCGCGTGCGCGGCCAGCTGCGCCCCCACGCTGTGCGCCATGTCACTGCCGGTCGCTCTGGTGACCGCTCAGGCATACGACATCGACAGCGCGAATGCCGTGGCCGTTGGAGACGATGCCTCCGGACTGACACACGTTTTTACGATCAACTCGCCCGACGCCTGGCAGACCTGCACCGCCACGGAGGTCCCCACGAGGGTTTCGCACACGCAGGCACGGACCGTCCTGTCGCCGTCGAGCCTCGTCGCTCCCGGCAGCTTCCTCCTCTTCGGCGGATCGCCCGGCGGCGAGATCGAATCGTTCGTCCCGCAGCGCGCTACTTATTGACCCGTTCCAGGTACTGCCCTGTGCGGGTGTCGATCTTCACCCACTCGCCCTCCTTGATGAAGAGCGGCACATTGACGACCGCGCCCGTCGAGAGCTTGGCCGGCTTCGAGGCACCGCTCGCCGTGTCGCCCTTGATGCCAGGCTCGCTCTCGCTGACCTGAAGGACGACGCTCGGCGGCAGTTCGATGCCGATCGCTTCGCCGTTGTAGATCGTGATGTCGCAGTCGAGTCCCTCGCTGAGAAACTTCACCTCGTCGCCGACCTTGTCCTTCATCACATGGGTCTGCTCGCCGGTGCTCGTGTCCATGAAGACGAGGCTGTCGCCCTCATCCCAGGAGAACGTCATCTTCGACGTCTCGACGTCGGCGACCTCCACGGACTCGCCCGACTTCCACGTGCGCTCGATGACTGCGCCGGTGTTGAGGTTCTTGATCCGGCAGCGCGTGAAGGCCTGGCCTTTGCCAGGTTTCACGAATTGATGCTCGGTGACGGCGTAGGGAACGCCGTCGATTTGAATCTTGAGGCCTTTGCGAATGTCGGTCGTCTGCATGGCGGACTATGGGCGCGGACCTAGCATGCTCAATTGCCCCGGTCGAGGTTCGCGTCTTGATCAGAGGCCGTAGAGGTATCCGAGCTGAAGGCCGAACGCCGTGCCGGCGGTGGGAAACAGCTCCATGACCTTGCCCTCGAGCGTCACCCCGTGATTGGACCCGAAGGCCCACATGCCGCCGATCCCGAGCGAGCCGAAGCCCATCCCCGTCTTGGTCCAAGCATTGAGGTGAACGAGCTGGCAGGCGCCGAGGTTGTAGTTCGGATTGCAGCCCGAAGTCGTAGCATCGCGGGCATCGACCGGAAACACGGCATCGACCTCGGCGAAGCCGGCGGCCACGTTTGCGAAGAATCGAAAGCCCTTGTGGGCGAGCGCGTTCTTGCCGTTCCAGTACGTGCCCCGTGCCTCGAGATGAACCGGGAGAGACGCCACCGCGCCCGGGCGGGTGGGACCGGTATTGAGCGCGAATCCGAGCCGGCCGCCCACGGTCCAATTGCTTCCGAATGCGCGGTCGTAGCCGGCCATGATGCGCTCGGTGGCCAGGGCGGTGCCGCCGGTGACGGTATCGTACGAGCTCGGCACGGCCGGGTCGCTGAAGTACTTGTTGTTCGACTTGTAGAAGCACTCGTAGTGCTGCCCGCCGTTGCACGCGTGGGAGGCGCCCGGGAGGACCAAGAAGTCCTGCTGGAAAGAGAGCGAGACGATGTTCGGCTTGACCTTCTCCTCGCCCTCGGGCGCCTGACAATACCCCGAAACGCACGTCTGATTGCCCAGACAGTCGTCGTTGATCATGCAAGCCTGAGCCTTCTCCTGGGCTTTGCACCCCGCGATTCCCGGCGGGCAATCTGTTTCGGACAGTTGGAGCGGGGCCGCGGCGACGGGGGCTCCGCCGGTCGAACAGCGCTTGGGCGGCGGGCGGTCGGGGTACCGCGGGGCGCGCCCCTGAATCTTCTTCACGAGCGGGACGACGTGGGGCTTCGCCTGGCGCCCGCTCGAGCCGACCAGGTCGCCATTGGTGTCGAGGGCCTGAATGAAGTATTCCACTTTCCCCTCGCCGGTCCCGACGTCCTCGCAACCGATCTCGACGCCGAAGCCGTTGCCCACTTTGAGCATGGTCGCTGATTTCCACTGGTCCGAGCCCGCGGGCTTGAACCGCAGGAGGACCTTGTCCGCGTTGACGCCCTCCATCAGCTCCACGTAAATCGGCACGGGGGTCTGGACGGCCTGCTGGGCTGGCGGAGTGTGGGTCAAGCCCGCGTTGTCTTCGTCCTCGGGCACCGCGCCCGGCATGGGCGTGGGCGTCTCCCCCGTGGCGAGCGGCGCTGCGGCAGCCAGCTTCTTCGCCGCCGCGAACTCCTTTTGAGCCTCGGGCGACGACAGGTCCTTGTCGATCGTGACCGTCGGGGACAGCTGCAGCGAAAGAATGAAGAAGGAGCGCGCCTGGTCCCCCTTCTGCAGGGCCAGCGCGACGACGCCCCGATCGCACAGGATGCGCGCCCGCGTCTCCTGGGTACAGGCGTCGGGCTGACGACAGAGCTCGAAGGCTTGCGCGAGCTTCTTGTCCGCGTCGGCGAAGTTCGTCGCGAGGTAGTCCTGGTTGATCGCTTCGTCGCGCAGTTTGCGCGCGATGGCGTCGTTCGCTCCTGCCCACGCCAGCTGGGCGAAGACGAACACGAGGGCGAACGAGACGAACGCGAAGAGCGACCTGCGGAAGCGTGTACGTCGGTCCACGGAGGCCCCCTCCTGGGGCGCGCACGCGGGGGTTAGGGGCGGGCAGTCCTGGCTCGAACGTGCCGAGCGAGCCACGAACGACATCCTATACACTTACCGCGCTAGGAGGCGTGCTGGCAGCACAAAAGTGCGGTAAGATGCCTGGAATTCTCGAGGGCGCACCATGGACTTCCGTCGCCGACATATGTACTCGGTCATCACCTTTGCTTGCGCCGGCGCAGCGGGGGCGTCGCTCTTCGCCGCGTGCTCGGCGGACGATGGGCTGAAGACCCAGAGAGCGCAGCCCAATTACTCTTCCCTCTCGACGTCCTCGTCGAGCTCCGGAGGCAGCAGCTCCAGCGGCGTCCTCCAGTCGTCGAGCTCGGGGTCGTCGTCGAGCAGTTCGAGCTCGTCGTCGAGCAGCTCCAGTTCGAGCTCCGGAGCAGGCTCCAGTAGTTCGAGTTCGAGCGGGGGCCCTTCCTCGTCGAGTTCGAGCGGGGGCCCTTCCTCCTCCTCGAGTTCGGGCGGCAGCAGTAGCTCGAGCGGGGGCGTCGAGGCGGGAACCGGCGACGATGGGGGCGGGGTGGGATGCACCAGTCCCACGGCCGCCGGCTGCAAGCTCGTGATCGAATCGGAATCCACATCTACCGCGACGAGCCAGTTGACCATCGCGTTCAAGATTCTCAATCCGTCAATCAACATAGGCTCTGACATCACGTTGAGCGATGTGAAGGTTCGCTATTATTTCAACACGGGGACCCAGCCGCTCGGGTTCTCGTTTACCTGCGACAGCGCATCGATAGATAACCCTTACGTGTCTATCGGGAGCGATGTCACGGC
>JBEKXD010000093.1:0-17296 GCA_049512415.1 Polyangiaceae bacterium | reverse complement strand
ATCTTGGGCGAGTACAGTCGATACGCATTCCCAAGACCGTCTACCATGTTGTTCAATCCACCGAACACCGCGGCGTCCTCGGTCATCGACGACGATACCGCCGCACACGGTTCCTTGAAGTGGCGAGACAGATGCGAGCGGTAGTAGGCGACGCAGCCCTGGGACCCGTGCACGAAGCTGAGCGTGCGCTCGAATCCGGCCGCCGCGAACACGGCGCCGAGCGGCTGGCATGCCTTGGCGGGGTTGACGGTCAGCGCTTCCCGAGCGAAGTTCTTCTCGCGATACTCCCACGAGCGCGTCCATTCGTCGACCTGCTGGACGCGGTCCTTCGTCGGCATTTTCTCTCCGGGCGCCTTGCGAGCGAACATCTCCTGATATTCGGGCTCTCCGAAGAGCAGCGTGTGGTCGAGGACCTTTTCGGCTGTTTGCGGCATGGGTGCACCTCTCTAGGTTGTGGCGTTTTGCCAGGGTGCGGCGAAAAGACCCCACACTGGGTTGTTGATGGCGAGGTCCATGTCTCGCGCGAAGATGGAGAATCCGTCATAACCATGGTAGGGGCCGGAGTAGTCCCACGAGTGCATCTGTCGAAAGGGAATTCCCATCTTCTGGATTGCGTATTTCTCTTTGATCCCGGAGCCCACGAGGTCTGGGCGAACGCGCTCCACGAATTTCTCGAGCTCGTAAGCCGTCAAGTCGTCGTAGATGAGAGTCCCCTCTTTCACATAATGACCGGTGCGCTCGTAGTCGTCTCCGTGGCCGAACTCGTAGCCCGTCCCGACGATCTGCATCCCGAGATCCTCGTAGGCCGTGATCACGTGCCTCGGGCGAAGGCCGCCCAGGTAGAGCATGACTCGCTTGCCCTCGAGCCGCGGCTTGTAACGACCCACCACGGCGTCGACGAGCGGTCTGTACTTGGCGATGACTCGCTCCGCTCCCTCCCGGATTCGGTCGTCGAACCCAGCCGCGATCTTGCGCAGCGAGGCTTCGATTTGTGTCGGACCGAAAAAGTTGTACTCGAGCCAGGGCAATCCATACTTCTCTTCCATGTGCCGGCAGACGTAGTTCATCGACCGATAGCAGTGGATGAGATTGAGCTTGGCCTTGGGTGCCCGTTCGATCTCGGCGAGCGTGGCGTCGCCCGACCAGCTTGCGACGACGCGCAGACCCATCTCCTCGAGAATGACGCGAGAGGCCCACGCGTCCCCGCCGATGTTGTAGTCACCGATGATGTTCACGTCGTACGGGGTGGGCTCGTGCTCGACCGGGCGCTTGTCCAGCACCCAATCGCGGATCGAGTCATTGGCGATGTGGTGGCCGAGGGACTGCGAGACGCCACGGAAGCCCTCACAGCGAACTGGGACAATCGTCTTTCCGATCTCCTTCGCCTTGCGCTTCGAGACAGCTTCGATGTCGTCGCCTATCAGGCCAATCGGGCACTCGGACTGGACCGTGATGCCATTGGCCAACGGAAAGAGCTCGCTTACCTCGTCGATGAGCTTGTCGAGCTTCTTGTCGCCGCCGAAGACGATGTCCTTTTCCTGAAAATCGGACGTCATCTGCATGGTGCCGAAGGCGTCGATGCCCGTCGTGCCGTTGTAGTAGTTGCGCCGCTGCGACCATGAGTACTGTCCGCAGCCGACTGGACCGTGACTGATGTGTACGAGGTCTTTGACAGGACCCCAGACGACTCCCTTGGAACCGGCGTACGCGCAACCACGGATCGTCATGACTCCCGGCAGCGACTTGATGTTCGACTTGACGTCGCACTCGGTGACCCGAGTCGCTTCTCCCGTCGGCGCCTCCGATGTCGGCTTCGCCGTTGTCAGATGCTTCTGGCGATTCTTCTTTGACTTGTCGGAGTATGCCTCCAAAACCTCGGTGATGAGGTGCGAATGAAACTCGCCGTCATTTTTGTACTCAAGACCCATGGTGTTGATTCTCCGACAGAAACGTCACGACCCACGCTGACTTTCAGGCGACCGCTCGAGCGGATTCCTTGGCCTGGAGCTCGGCGAGCTGCTGCTCCTCGGTCTTCATGAGACCGAAGTCGAGGAGCATCTGTTCGAGTTCATCCATCGTGATCGGCGTCGGGACGACTCCCTTGCCGCCGTTCTCGTGGATCTTCTTCGCGAGCTGCCTGTACTCGTCGGCCTGCTTCGAGTCCGGCGCGTATTGAATGACCGTTTGGCGTCGCAACTCGGCGTGTTGCACGATGTTGTCGCGCGGTACGAAGTGAATCAGCTTGCAGCCGAGGCGCTTCGCGAGGGCCTCGGCCAGGTCGTACTCGCGGTCCGTCTTGCGCTCGTTGCAAATGAGCCCGCCGAGCCGCACGGTCCCGGACTGGGCATACTTCAAGATCCCGCGCGAGATGTTGTTGGCCGCGTACAGCGCCATCATCTCGCCGGACATGACGATGTAGATCTCCTGGGCCTTGTTCTCGCGAATGGGCATCGCGAATCCGCCGCAGACGACGTCGCCGAGGACGTCGTAGGAGACGTAGTCGAGGTCGTCGTACGCGCCGTTCTCCTCGAGGAAGTTGATGGACGTGATGACGCCTCGACCGGCACAGCCGACCCCGGGCTCAGGACCCCCGGACTCCACGCACTTGATTCCCCGGAACCCGACCTTGAGCACGTCCTCGACATCGAGGTCCTCGACGGTTCCTGCGGCGGCTGCAAGACTGAGCACCGTGTTCTGGGCTTTCGAGTTGAGGATGAGACGGGTCGAATCCGCCTTGGGGTCGCATCCAACGATGAGAATCCGCTGGCCGAGCTCGACGAGCGCGGCGAGAGTGTTCTGACTCGTGGTGGACTTTCCGATCCCTCCCTTGCCATAAAACGCAATCTGACGGAGTTTGGCCATAGTTGGTGTCCTGTCTTTGTGCGGCTCGACACCGCAGTGTCGTGTGGTTGCTCGCGCTGTCGCGCCCTCGGTAGTCGGCATTACGCACACCGCGTGCCAGCGCGGTTTGGGCCGGATTGTCGCACCTCGGGAGCACCGCGGGCGATTGTCGGACAATCCGTGTAATGAATCGTACAAAGGAGACACGACTCGAGCGTGACGGCGCGCCGCGTTCGAGCGGACACCCGACAGACGGCGCGAGATCGCCTCCGGTACGCTCGTTGCTTTGCTCGAGCGCATCCTCCTCTCGCGAGAGAAGCCAATGCGGCCTGCATACCTCGACAACAACGCGACGACACGAGTCGACCCCGAAGTCGTCGCGGCGATGTTGCCCTATTTCACCGAGCACTTCGGCAACGCCTCCTCGGTCCACGCGTCGGCAGGACGGGTGGGTGCAGCCATGGCGAGCGCACGCCGCAGCGTTCAGCAGCTTCTCGGCGCAGCGGACCCCAGCGAGGTCGTATTCACATCGGGGGGCACCGAGGCCGACAACCTCGCGATCGCCGCGGCGATCGGGGCACTGTCCGGCCGCGACGAGATCGTCACGACGCGAGTGGAGCACGCCGCCGTTCTGGCGTGCTGCAGGCACTGGGAACAGGAAAAGGGGATCCGCGTGCGACTCGTACCCGTAGACGGACGGGGCCGCCTCGATGTCGAGGCCTATCGTCGTGCGCTCGGACCGCGCACTGCGCTCGCGTCTGTCATGCTTGCCAACAATGAGACGGGAACCTTGTTTCCCGTCGACGAGCTGGCATCCCTCGCGCACGACGCGGGGGCCCTCTTTCATACGGACGCCGTTCAGGCGGTCGGCAAGGTGCCTATCGACGTCCAGGCGGCGCAGATCGACATGCTGTCGTTGTCGGGACACAAGCTTCACGCTCCCAAGGGCGTTGGGGCCCTGTACGTTCGGCGCGGCGTCCGTCTGCGCCCGGTTCTGCGAGGAGGGCGCCAGGAGCGTGGACGGCGTCCCGGGACGGAGAACGTGCCGGGAGTCGTCGGACTCGGGTGCGCGGCCGAACTCGCCAGGGCTCGCATGCGTGAGGGCACGGCGCGCATGCGAGCGCTGCGCGACCGTCTGGAGCAGGGCGTTATCGCCCAGGTCGAGCGCTGCGTCGTCCTGGGCGACCGGGACCATCGGATCGCCAATACGGCGACCATCGCGTTCGAGGGAGTCGATGGCGACCAGCTGGTGCGCCGACTCGCCGATGCGGACATCGCGGTGTCGTCTGGCGCTGCGTGCAGCTCCGGGATGGTCGAACCGTCGCACGTCCTTCGCGCGATGAACGTTCCTTTGATCGCCGCGCGCGGTGCGATCCGCTTCTCGCTTTCGCGCGATAGCGACGACTCGGACGTCGCGCGCGTTCTCGCCGCCGTTCCGGCACTCGTTCGCTTCCTTCGGGAAGGTTCTGCGCCGTGGCGGCGAGTCCAGCCGCAGGGCACGATCCCCCCCGGTGACCCCAACAAGACCCTTCCCGAGACAAGCCAAGCATGCCTCTAACCCGAACTAGGAGCCGTGCCATCGTCGTCAACGACAGCACGCTGCGCGATGGCGAGCAGGCGCCGGGAGTTGCCTTCGGGGTCGACGAGAAGGTCTCGATTGCTCTGGCTCTGGAGCAGGCCGGGGTCGACGAAATCGAAGCGGGAATCCCGGCGATGGGCCCCGTCGAGATCGAGAGCCTCACGCGTATCGGAACTTCGCTGTCGCGCGCCGAGGGGATCGCGTGGTGTCGGATGACCGAGAAGGACGTCGACGCGGCCGACTCCACGGGCCTGCGGCGCGTGCACGTGTCCGTGCCTCTGTCCGAGACGCAGATTGCCGCGAAGCTCGGTTCTACGTTCGCCGAGGTGCTGGACCGCATTCAACGTGTCGTAAAGTACGCTCGCGATAGAGGCCTTCGCGTGTCGGTGGGGGGCGAGGACGCGAGCAGGACGCCGCTCGACCGGGTGCGCCGCGCTGTGGACGCCGCCGAGCAGGCGGGGGCACACCGCTTTCGCTTAGCAGACACGCTCGGTGTGCTCGACCCGTTCCGGACCTACTCCTTGTTCCGACGTCTCCGCGCGGGCACGGACATGGAGCTCGAATTCCACGGCCACGACGACCTCGGCCTCGCCACGGCCAATACGCTCGCCGCCGTGCGCGGCGGTGCCGGACACGTGAGCGTGTGCGTCCTGGGTCTGGGCGAGCGAGCAGGCAATGCAGCGCTCGAAGAAGTCGTCACGGCGCTCGCTCTCCTGGCGGGGCAACGAACCGGCGTTCGCGCCAAGCGCCTGGCGGGGCTCGCCGACCTCGTCTCCGCTGCGGCCCGCAGGCCGATCCCCACCGGCAAAGCCATTGTCGGGGCGTCCGCGTTCACGCACGAATCCGGGATTCACGTGTCGGGACTGCTGCGCGATCCCGCGACGTACGAAAACCTCAAACCCGAGCGTTTCGGCCGTACGCGCCACATCGTCCTCGGCAAGCACTCGGGCCGCGCGGCGATCGCACATGCGCTCGACGCCCTCGGCATGGCGACCGATCCGCACAGCCTGCCCGCCCTTCTCGATCGCGTACGCGCACGAGCGGTCGCGACGAAGAAGACCGTGACGGGAGCCGATCTGCTGGAGCTGTTGTTGGAAGACGCGGATTGCACCGGACCCGCGCGCGCCACGGGCTGAGAAGGACAGGAGATGGCAATCCTCGCCGAACTCAATCGCCTCTCGACGGCGGAAGACTTTTTTCGGTACCTCGAGGTCGACTACGAGGCCGACGCCCTCGCACCGGCACGGCTCCGTATCTTGCGCCGATTCGGCGAGTACCTGGAGAGCCACTCGCTCGAAGGCCTCGATGACGCATCGGCGCGGAGCGAGTGCCGAGCCCTTCTCAGGGCCGCCCACGACGACGTCCTTGGACAGTCGGCCCGCGGGGAACGCAGCGCCGAGGAAATGCAAGGGATCGCACACCCGTCCGCGCACGGATTGATTCCGGTCTCCGCGCTCAGCCGGGGGCGGCCGAGCCCACGTGCTCGGGATGGCCATTTGCCCAAATAGGTGCGGAGGTCTCTGGACTGTTTCCAAATACTTCTCGTCAATGTTGCGGTATGGTTTCCGACGTCATGGCTCGACCGAGTCGTTGGCTGTAGTCATCAAAATGCGCTATTCATGAACAGCATATGGTTTCTCGACACGGCTGCATGCATGCGCATTTCTCCCTATCCATTTGAGGAGCTGTCGGCTGCCTCGAGCCACGCGACGGACTCCCTGACCGCCGTGTCCAGCAAGCGACGGCCGCCGCCTACTCGCAGCGCGGATATCGCGCTGTACGGAATCTATGAGATTTCGAAGGCTCTGACGGCACCCGGAGAGCTCGACGCCACACTGGGCCGGGTGGTGCAGCTTCTGTCGAGCTTTCTCGACATGCGGCACGGACTCATCGCACTGCTCGCGGAGGACGGAACTGCCCAATTGGTGGTCGGATCCGGCTGGACGAGGGCGCGCGCCGAGCGGCATTTCGGGCGACTGCCGGAGCGAGTGATCGGTCAGATCGTCGTCACACAGGTCCCCTTGGTCGTCCTCGACGTCGAGGAGGATCCGCTCTTCGAGGGCTTCGACTTGTCCGAGTGGGGAGAGAGCCGAGCAGAGGTTGCGTTCGTCGGAGTGCCCATCAAAGACCAGGGCCGGGTGATCGGCACTCTGACCATCGATCGGGACCGAGCGGCGGAGCCGCACTTCCGCCTCGACGAGGACGTACGCTTTCTCGCTATGGTGGCCAACCTGGTGGGCCAGACGGTGAGGCTCCACCGCCTGCTCTCGAGCGAAGCCGGACGTCCCGATGGGGGCCCCCGCCGGATTCTGACCGCCAGGGCAGACACAAGACTCGAGAGCCCTCCGATCGATTGCATCCTGGGAGGCAGCGCGGCCATCCGCGCCGTGCTCGACAAGGTACGCCGCGTGGCGCGAACCCATTCGACGGTGCTTATCCGCGGCGAGTCGGGAACGGGCAAGGAGCTGGTGGCTCGGGCGCTCCACGACCTGTCGCCGAGACGAGACAAGCCTTTCGTCAGCGTCAATTGCGCCGCGCTCGCCGAGAGCGTGCTCGAATCCGAGCTCTTCGGTCACGAGAAGGGAGCCTTCACGGGAGCCGCGTCGCAGCGCAAGGGCCGTTTCGAACTCGCGGATGGCGGCACGCTGCTGCTCGACGAAATCGGCGAGATATCCCCCCCATTTCAAGCCAAGCTGCTTCGCGTCTTGCAACAGGGGGATCTCGAACGAGTGGGCGGCACGACGACCCTGAGGGTCGACGTCAGGGTCATCGCCGCAACCAACCGCAACCTCGAAGAGGCCGTCGCGCGCGGAGACTTTCGCGCAGACCTTTATTATCGCGTCAGCGTCGTGCCGATTTTCGTCCCCCCGCTGCGGGAACGAAAGGAGGATATCGGCATACTGGCTCTTGCCTTCCTGCGCCGATTCAACCTCGAGCACGCGTCCGACCTGACATTTTGCCGCTCGGCGCTCGAGACCCTCACTTCGTGCTCCTTTCCGGGAAACGTTCGCGAGCTCGAGAACTGCGTCCGAAGGACCGCCACTCTCGCCGAGGGCCCCTCGATCACTCGGGACGACTTCGCGTGCCAGCGCGACGGGTGCCCCGCCTCCGCGCTCTGGAGCCAGCCCAAGAGCGAACCGGCCGCTGCCCTTCTGCCGCAGGCCCCACTCTCCGTCGGCGCGTATTCAGGCTGCTCCGCGTGCGCCATCGATCCCCGGACGGCACCGCTCGAACCCGGCCCGGCCGAGCCGAACGCACCGGCGGTCGGCTTCCGCAGCGATGCAGAGCGCGAGCGCCTGGTGGCCGCCATGAACGCCGCCGGTTGGGTCCAGGCCAAGGCCGCCCGCCTCCTGCACCTCACCCCTCGTCAGATTGGCTATGCCCTTCGCCGCCACAATATTCCGATCAAGAAGTTCTGAGGGTTTCGACTGGATGACGTATAGAGCCCGTTCATCCACCCGCGGATGACGACCCCTCATCACGCCGAGCGCAGCGAATGGGGCTGGACGCTGCCACCCCGCGCCAGAGCCTCCCTCAATCGGTGCAATCTTCCGGCCGTGATCCTCGGCAGTGCGGCGTTCCAGCAATGGCCCGTCCCCCTCGAGCTCGACGGGGTCCTGCGCTCGCATCGCGACCTGTTCGATCGCCTGGCTCGCCTCGACGACGCAGCAGCGCGGTCCGAGCAGTTTGCCGATTACGTGGACGTGCATTTCCTATTGCGCCGTCCCGAAGACGTGGGACTGACCAAGACGGCACGCAGGGACCGCAGCCGGGCCGACTACCGCAAGCTGATTCGCGGGTGGATGTTCGACGCGGACGGAACGGAAGGCGCGGTCCTCAAGGGCTGGGTCGAGTCGAGATTCGGCCTGCTGCCGCGCCACCACGCGGGGCCCATCCGCGAGCGCTCGGACGCCACGTACCTCGCTTACCAGGAAGCGTGGGCGACGGGGCTTTACAACACCAATGCGCTCGAAGCTCAACTCGACGTGGTCTATGCGTTCTGCCAGTATGAACTACCCCGCCGATTTGCCGGCCGCACGCACCTTCGCCTTTACCGCGGCGTCAATCGCATCGACGAGCACGAAGTCCTGGCGGAGCAAGGACCGCTCCGGACCCTCATTCTCAACAACCTGAGTTCCTTCACGATGGACCGCGACCGAGCCGACGAGTTCGGCGACTACATCTTGTCGACCGAGGTACCGCTCCCGAAGATCTCATTCTTCAGTAACATGCTGCCCGGGCTGTTGCAGGGGGAGCACGAGTTCGCCGTGATCGGCGGCGTCTACGAGGTGCGGCTGACCACTCTTTAGGCGCAGCGATTGCGTCGGGTCCCCGAGACGTGAGATGCCTGGGGTGTCCACCATTCACGAAAGGATCGATGAGCCATGAAGCTATCCGCGCGAAATGTTCTCCCTGGGAAAATCACTTCGCTTCAGAAAGGCGCTACCACCGCGCACGTCAAGATCGAGATCGCGGCCGGCTTCGTCATCACGGCGTCGATCACGAACGAAGCGGTCGATGACCTGGGACTGGCGGTAGGCAAGCCCGCGGTCGCCATCGTGAAATCGTCGGATGTGATCGTGGGAGCGCCGTAACCTAGAGCAGCTTTCGACTGGACGGAATGGTCGCCCGGCGGCCCCGGCGCCCTGACGGTTCCGTCCTTCGTTTCTTTTCACGGCCTGGGAGGGCCACCCCTTTTTTCTACCCTGCGAGTCATCATCATGGCACCGCGTATCTCATTTTCCCCGAGCAGCGCCACCACGCTCAAGAGACGTTCGCACGAACTCTCGATTTCGCTACTGAGCGCGACGCTCGCGACGTCGGCGTGCTCTCGGCGAATCCCCGTCACGGCGCTCGAGCCCATCAAGGTCGCCGCAGCCGCGGATCTCGCGTTTGCGTTCGACGAGATTGGCAAGGGTTACGAAAAGACGTTTGGCCAGAAGGTCGTCTTCTCATTCGGTTCCTCGGGCCTGCTCGAGAAGCAAATCGCCGATGGTGCGCCGTACGACGTATTCGCGGCGGCCGACATGGCCTTCGTGGACGACGCCGTGCGGCAGGGCGCGTGCCTCGGAGCCACGAAGGCTCTGTACGCGACGGGCCGCCTCGCCCTCGTGACCGCGTCGGGGATCTCGTTTGCTCCCAAGGGGATCGGCGATCTTACCGACCGTCGAGTCGTCCGCATCGCCATCGCCAACCCGAAACACGCTCCTTATGGGAGAGCCGCCGAGCAGGCGCTCCGACGCTCGAACGTCTGGGACGCCGTGGAGTCGAAGCTCGTGTACGGGGAGAACGTGCAGCAGGCACTCCAATTCGTTCAGTCCGGCAACGCCGAAGCATCGCTCGTGGCCTTGTCGCTCGCCATGACGTCCGGCAGACCGTGGACGCTCATTGCTGCCGAACTCCACGACCCGCTAAACCAAGGACTCGTTGTGTGCACCGGCGGAAAGGCAGGACCGGAAGCGGGCCGTCGCTTTGAGTCCTACGTCCGTTCTCCAGACGGTCGCGACGTGATGAGAAAATACGGTTTCGTGCTTCCGGGCGAATCGCGGGTCGATCCGAGCCCGCTCGACGCCGGCCCCTGAGGTGGACTTCGCGCCGCTCCTTCTTTCTCTCAAGGTCGCGACGACGGCCACGGCCCTAGCGGCGGTCGTGGGTATCGCCGTGGCCGCGCTGCTCGCCAATGTGCGCTTCCCGGGCCGCGACCTCGTCGACGTGCTCATCACGGCGCCGATCGTGCTGCCCCCGACCGTCCTCGGCTACTACGTGCTCGTCGCCCTGGGACGCCGGAGCGTTCTAGGCCACGCCTTCGAGGCCACCTTCGGCACATCCATCGTCTTCACTCAAATGGGCGCCGTGGTCGCGGCCACCGTCGGGGCCCTGCCGTTGGTCGTCAAGAGCGGTCGCGCGGCCCTTGAGCAGGTCGACGTCGCGCTCATGCGAGCTGCGCGCACGCTCGGCGCCGCGCCCCTGCGAGCCTTCCTGACCGTCCAGCTCCAGCTGGCGGCGCGCGGTGTCATGGCGGCCGTGATGCTCGCCTTCGCGCGGGCGCTCGGCGACTTCGGGGTGACGCTGATGGTCGCGGGAGATATCCCTGGTGAGACGCAAACGGCTTCCCTGGCGATCTACGACTCCATTCAAGGGCACCACGACAATACGGCGCTCGGTCTAGTCCTGGCTCTTGGCCTCGTGGCCATTTCGATACTCTACGGCGCAAACAAATTGACCGGAGCGCGCGATGTCCGCTGACGTCCGTGCCGCGGCGCTCTGCGTGCAAGTGCACATTCGGGCCAGCGAGCGCTTCGAGCTCGACGTGGACTTCGTCGTGCCTCCCGGGGTGACCGCCTTGCTGGGACGGTCGGGGTCCGGCAAGAGCACGACGCTGGCCGCCATCGCAGGTCTCGTTCGACCGCATACGGGGCGCGTCGCCCTCGGCGAAGATGCATGGTTCGACAGCACGGCCCGGATCGACGTGGCGGTCCATCGGCGGCGCGTGGCGCTCCTGTTTCAGTCGCTCGCGCTCTTTCCGCACATGACGGCCTGGCAGAACGTCGCCTACGGGATGGAGAGACGGCGCGCTCCTCGAAGGGCTCGTGCGCTCGAGTGGCTCGAGCGGCTGAGGGTATCGCACGTCGCAGACCGCCGACCGGACACATTCTCGGGCGGGGAGGCCCAGAGGGTGGCGCTGGCGCGGGCGCTCGCGTCGAACCCGCGCGTGGTGCTGCTGGACGAGCCATTCACCGCCGTCGACACGGAGCTACGCCGGGAGCTGCTCGCCGATGTTCGAGTGTTCGTCCGCTCTCTTGGTGTGCCGGTGGTGCTCGTCACTCATGACCGGCAGGAAGCGGCCCTGCTGGCCGACCGGTTCGTGGTGCTCGAAGCGGGACGTATGACGCACGTGGGAGCCGGGCCGGAGGTCGAGGGGTAGCGCGCGGTGGATCGCATGGCGAGCACGCGCAGAGGTCTCGCCCGACGCTCAGTGGCTCGCCATCCCCGGATGCGACAACGCGATCGCACGTGCCGGGCGTGTTGCCCGTCGAAGGAGACGAGGCTCACCGGATCGGGACCGCGTACATCAGCCCGCCGTGCGTCCATAGGTTGTTCGCGCCCCTCGCCAACCGCATCACCGAACCCGAACCGAGGTCCCGTTCGAACATCTCCCCGTAGTTGCCCACCGACTCGATCACGCGCGCGGCCCACCCGTCGTCCAGCCCGACATACTGACCATACCCGCGCCGAACGCCCAGTAGCCGCTGGACGAGCGGATCCTCGCTGTTCTTCATCGCGCCGACATTGGCCTGGGTGACGCCGCTCTCCTCGGCCAAGATCAGCGACTCGACCGTCCAATCTACGATCGCGGCCCACTGCGGGTCATCCGCGCGGTACGTCACGGCCAAGGGGTCCTTCGCAACGACGTCCGGCAAGATCTCGAACTGTTGCGCCATATTCTTGAACGCAATCCGCTCGTACGCCAGTTGCGTCACATCGGCGGTCACCGCCGCACAATTGCGAGTGACGAACGCCGCCTCCATCTCTCCCTCTTCCTGAAATAGAAATGGCAGGTACGGGATGTTCTCGCGCTTCATGAAGCCGGCGAGCTGCTCCTCAATCTCCGTTCCACCGAGAAAACACACCTTCTTCCCGGACAGGTCGTTCGCCGACGCGATTCCGGACTTCTTGCTTACCAGAAAGCCCTGGTAGTCGTAGAAGACAGGCCGCGAAAACCCCAAGCCGCTGTGGACCGCCGTGTTCAAGAGCTTCACCGATCCCGAAGCGAGAAGGGCGATCTTTCCAGCCTTCAGGGCAGAGAGCGCGTCCCTCTCCGCTCGAAACGGAAGGATTGTGAACTTTGCCGCCGGTCCAAACACGGCCACCGCCACCGCCTTGCACAGGTCCACGTCGAACACCGAGTGATTCCCGTGCGCGTCTTCCGTCGAGTATTCGGGTTCTTCAGTATTGATCCCGCACGCGAGCGACCCGGCCGCTCGAACGCCGTGAAGCGTGGGACTCGGATCTGCTGCTTTAGCCCCTTTGCTGAGCGCTCCCCCGGCCAAACCTAGCAGCCCGACGACCAGCCCCCCGGCCAAGAACGACAGGCCACGCGTCCGCATCACGCTGCTCATGTTCCCGTCCTTCGCGAAAACTTGGACGCCGAATACCACTGCGGCGGTCGGAAGGCAACCCGACCGCCGCACGCGATATGCGGCTAATGGGCGCTTAGTTCGAGGGCCACGTGCCTGAAGTCGGCAACCCAGGGTTCGTCCCCGGGCGCGGATTGAAGTCGGCCGGAGCCGGGTCGATCACGGCTCCGTCCACCGTGTCCGTCGGCGTGATCTGGAGGACCCGGCACCCCTGACCGCCGAAGTGCGGCAGGCTCGTCACTTGAGCTTGCGGAATCAGGACGAAGGACGCCGGCACGGGCGCGACGGTGCCCGTCAAGCGGCCGTTGTCGAAGGCTGTGAAGAGGTCCCCTACGCCCGGGGTCTGGGAGTCCGATGGCCCGAGGTACTTCTGGCCGTAGGTCTGCTCACCGAGCGCGCGCGCGGCCGATTCGTCGGGCAGATCGCCCAGCGGAGTCAGGTTGAACACTTCGTCGATGAACTTGATGATGGAACCGTGTTCGGTCGGTTCGTGCGATACGGCGTGGACCACGGCATACGGCGAGATGACGATCGCCGGAATCCGCGGACCCTGGTCGAGGGCATTTCCAAGAGGATCGAACGACCGAACGACCGGCTGGGTGTGGTCGTACAGACCGTCGGTCTCGTCGTACGTGATGATGATCGCGCTCTCTGCCCAGTACTTGCTGCTGGCGATGGCGTTGATGGAATCGGCCAACATGGCTTCGGAGATTTGCGCGTCCGAATACCCTGGATGGTCGTCGTTGCCTTGGAACGCGGCTTCCACGGCAGCGCTGGGGGAACGGGGGACCAATCCGTCGAGGTTGCCGTAGCCGCCGCGAACGTAGAACACGCCGCCGTCGGCGGGCAGCGACGAGTCGCTGATCGCGGTGTAGAAGTCGCCCAACCCCTTGAGGTGCGCCTGGGTCTCCACGGGGTTATTGGCCTCGTAGCCGAAGTACTGCGGGCCGTTGTGGTGCGCGATGTAGTGATAGTTGGTGGCGGGCGCGCCGGCCGGGTCCGTCGGCTCGTGGTCGTAGCCGTCCTGGAACCAGCCCCAATTCACCGGCTTGTTGTGGTCCCCCGCGATTCTCTTGATGTCGCTCTGCACGTCCAGAAGATCGTTTAGCGGGTCGAGATCGCTCGCCGTGATGCTGCCGATCTGCTCTCCCATGAACGAGAGAGGCAGGCTCGCAAACGTCAGATTCGAGGCGGGATTGCTGGACACACCACCCGGATTGTCGACGGGCTGTTTCTCGCCCGGAGGGGTGAAGACGTCGAGAGCGGAGCCCCAGAACGGTTGAGGGTCGGCGGTCACCGGAAGTTGCGCGCCCGTGGTCGTGTAGTTGCTTCCTAGCTCGGGGTGCAGCACCCACTGCGTCATCCCCGACTGCCCCGCGATCATCGCTATGGCGTTCGGCGTCGACGGGCCGATCACCGTGTCGAAGAAGTTGTCGAAGAGCGTAAACCGGTCCGCGTAGGTCCACAGGAACGGAGCGGTATCGCAGTCCGTGTGGCCGACCACCAGCTCGCCCTTTTGCACCTGCGCCTGCGTCGGGGCCGGCCCGGAATACGTCGATCCGTCCGCGCTCAGCGTTCCCGCGAGTCCTTCCTCCACGAACGCGTATCGGTCGTTCTGCGCCACGTTGTTCGCATTCAGATGGAGCTTGTTGTCGATTCCCACGTGCGAGTGGTTCACGGAGTCCGTATCCTCCGGATACAGCAGCACTTGATTGCCGTTCACGTCGACGACCGACTGCGGGATCTTGAACGGAGAGATCGTCCCGACGGTGCCGTCCATGTGGACGATGGGCTGTGTGAACCCCGGCGTCTGGCTGGCGGGCTGAGAGAACAACCCGCGCGCGCCGGGATACGTGCCGAAGTAGAAGTCGAAGGAACGATTCTCTTGGAAGAGCACGAAGACATACTTGATATGCTTGCGCAAGAGCTCCAGCTTCTGGGCATGCGTCAGCGCCGGTGCATCCTCCACCCGAAACGTATGCCGGGCGACCTCGTCGCTGGACTTGGGTGCGATTTCCACGGACTTCCTCTGGTCGATTTCTGCAGTCTGCGCCAGAGCGCAGACCGGTTGCAGCATCAACTCAGTCGCCATTACGGACGCGCAACTGCCCCTCAGCCATTTCTTCGTTCGCATGTGTAGTCCCTTCGCAGGTTGGATACTGTCAACTAAATGGTGATTGTAGAGGTTCGCGAGTACCCCCTTGGGTAGCCTCGTAGCACCGCGCGACTCTGGCACGCGGACGTGATGGCCGAGTGACAGTTGCCTACCGCATTGGTTACGACGCGAGGCACCGATGAGCGCGCTCCCGTGCTCGAGTCCGCCGTATCGAGAGGTCGCTGACCCGCTCGCTGCTTAGGGCGGATTGCAGTTAGGTTTTACGCTGTTAGGCCTGTGTGGGCACGCTTCGCAATAACGAGTTCATCAAGAACGGTATCCACAAAGTCTGGACGCGGTTCTTGGCTCAGGCTGTTAGGCCCGTCTCACACCGGTCACGCGCTCGACACGTGGACTCGTTCCGCCGCCGCAAGCCATCCGCCAAGCGGCAGCGTGAGAGCGAGGAGCACCGCCGTCGCCACGTAGGCCGGCCTACCGGCTCCCCCGATCAAGGACGTACCGACGATCGGCCCGAGCACCCCGCCCGCATCGCCGAAAAGCTGTAAACACCCGACAGCGCTCCCACGCATGTCCGAGGGCACCAGATCGCCAATGAGGGCCAGCAGGGGACTCGTGAGCGCGCCCATGCCCAAACCCACGAGGACCAGTCCGGCCGCAAGCGGCGCCGCGGACGCCGCGAGCCCGATCAGAAGCACGCCCGGCACCATCACGACGATTCCCCCCATCACCACGCGAGCCCGCCATCCTCGACGGTCGGACAGCCGGCCCGCGAGCGGCGCCATGAAGGTCATGAAGATCACGAGAAACCCCATGAAGATGCCTGCGGATGTCTGGTCCGATAGCTGGCCCACCGCGATGCCTCGCTCGTGGATGATGAGCACGAGCGTCGTGAGAATCACGCCGAGAGCGGAGAACGTGCTGACGAAGTTGATGGCGGCGACGGCGGCTACAGCCCGGCTTCGCAAGCTCCGGACCACTTCACGCAGCGTCGGCGCGCGTTGGGCGGGGGCGCGCAGGTCCGGCACGGTCCACGCGGCAACGCCCGCGGCCGCGATCGGGGCGACCATGGCCACGGCGAACGTCGCCGCCGGACCGATCCATCCCGCGAGCAGTCCCCCGACCACGAGCCCGGCGGGCATGCCCGCTGACATCGCGGAACGCACGATCCCGGACGCGAGGCCCTTGTGATCTCGTCCGCCCGCGTGAAGGGCCAATGTCTGACCCGCGATGAACACGCACGACGAACTCGGACCGTGGAGCAAACGGCCCAGGAGAAAGAATGTGCCCGGATGCCCGGACACGACGCCGGCAAGGTAAAGCCCCAGGACGAACACTTGCGTGATCAGTCCGACGACGAGCAGACCCTTCGCGCCGACTCGATCGACCGCTCCGCCGACCACAGGATTGATGAGCACGCGACCGAATCGGTTCGCCGCGAGGATGACGCCAATCGCAGGCAGGGACAATCCCGCCCGCAATCCAACGAGCGGCAGGATGGGGAACGCCATCCCGCCGCCCACCCCTGCGAGCAGGACGCCCGGGGCGATGGCGAGGGCCGCGGCGCGCGCCGCGCGTTCCGGTGCCGACAGCGGTCGACGCATTTATGGCCGCTCGAGAGGGGCCCGAATCGCCTCTCGGTTGTCGCCGCTCCCCGTCGCCGACAGTGGGTATCGAGCGGGCGCCATGGCCCGCCACCCTAGCCGCACCCGAACTAAACCGCGAAGGGTCTGGCCCGCTCCGCGCTCACTCCGGCAAGCAGCACATCTCGCCCGCGTCAGCGCACGAATTGGCCGGACCCTGATCGGTGCACGGCGGATAGATCAGGCCGTAGGAAAGACCACTGCCGTTGGAGATGACTAGTATTGGCGGTAGCGGCTGGCACGTCCCTCCCGCAATGGCGCACGCCGGCAACGTGTCGCCCTCCTGGGCACACGTGTCCGTGGACGCCATTTGGCAGACGCCGTGACTGCAGCACGTCGGATGCAGCTCGACCGGGCAGTCGCACCCGCCCCAGCCATAGGCGCCCATTTGCAGCGCGAGCATCGTCGAGACATCTTGATTGAAGACGGCGCGACAGGTCGGTCATGCGGCTTGGCACCAGGACAGACGCCGGGGAGGCACGTCCGTCGTGGGCCTTCCCGGGCCTTCCCCTCGTCGTGGGACCCACGTACCTCGTCGGCTTAGGCGTTTCCCTCGTCGAGGGACGCTTCCATCGCGTCGGCTTAGGCGTTTCCCTCGTCGAGGGACGCTTCCACGTCGTCAGCCTAGGCGTTTCCCTCGTCGTGGGACCCACGTACCTCGTCGGCTTAGGCGTTTCCCGCGTCGAGGGAGGCTTCCACCTCGTCGGCTTAGACGTTTCCCTCGCCGAGGGACGCTTCCTCCTCGTCGGCTTAGACGTTTCCCTCGCCGAGGGACGCTTCCTCCTCGTCGGCTTAGGCGTTTCCCTCGCCGAGGGACGCTTCCTCCTCGTCGGCTTGGGCGTTCCCCTCGCCGAGGGGCGCTTCCTCCTCGTCGGCTTAGGCGTTCCCCTCGTCGAGGGACGCTTCCTCCTCGTCGGCTTAGGCGTTTCCCTCGTCGAGGGACCGTTCCCTTGCGCGACGAAGCCCGTCCACCCCGACGAGG
>JBEKXD010000092.1:0-17444 GCA_049512415.1 Polyangiaceae bacterium | reverse complement strand
AACGGCATCGACCGCTCTCTCGAGCTCGGCTCGCCCATGCACTACGCTCGTACACGAAATCCCAACCGATCCATCCTCCCGCACTGGCTTCACGATGAGGGGAAACGGCAGATCGCACGGTTCGTCGGGCGCAAACAGAACCCTCCCCGCTGGAGTGGGGATCCCCGCCGCCTGCAGGCAGCTCTTCACCCGATCCTTGCGAAGCGCAAGGCTCAGCACGGAAGCGGGCGACCCGGTGAAACAATAGCCGAGCAGCTCGAGCACCAGGGGGATTGCGCTCTCGAGTCGCGCGTCGCCTGCGAGAGATTCACACAAGTTGAAGACACAGTCGGGATCCAGTTCCGCCAACGTCGCACGCAAAGCGGCCAAGTCGCCATCGACCGGGACAACCTGGGCGTCGTGCCCCGCTCCGCGAAGGGCGCCCGCGACGCCCGATGCGACCACGGCCACCTCCGCGCGGGCGGACCACGCCGGGTCGCGCTCCGGAGGAACGTCCCGGTAGTCGACGTTATGGAGCACGGCCACGCGCTTCATCGAGCGCATGCGTCTCGATGGTGTCTTTCGATCCGACGCCCTCGGCGTCAGGTCTTTTTGCGGCGGCGCCTCGAAGTTCATGGGCTCCGATATCAACCTCATGATACGGGCGCGCTCCACGCAAGTTGACACGTGCGCCCGCTTTTTTGCCAAATGTACCGTTGCGGCCATCGCGGTCAAGATCGGATCCGCGGTGGCCTTGTCGCTTTCTCGAGGGAGGGAGGCGGCAAACCCGTGGCCGGGGCGAACGCGTCCGCTCGCCGAGTCGACTGGGTCGACACCCGTCGTGGCGCCTCGGGGCGAGAAAGTCTCTTCGCTCGCGACCTATCGGCGGGCACCGTTTTCCAGACGGCCGTAGTGTTGCGGGGAGAATGCCCCCCCCGACCCCCCGAGGCTTTGAACACCGGCGACGGGCTCAGATGACGGTCCTCACATTCGCCAAGGCAACCTGGACCATCCTTCGAAAGGACCTGCAGATCGAGGTCGCCACGCGCGAGATCGTCGTGACGTCGGGGTTCTTCGCGGTCCTCGTCGTAGTGATGGCCAGCGTCGCCTTCGCCACGGGGCCTCAGACGGCCACCCGAGTGGCCCCAGGTGCCCTCTGGCTAGCCATAGTCTTCGCCTCGATCCTCGCGCTGGGCAGAACCTGGCAGCGCGAGCGAGAGGGGTCGGCGCTGGTCGGCCTGCTCCTGTCTCCGGTTCCTCGAGCGGCCATTTTTCTTGGAAAGACGCTCGGCGTCTTGCTGTTCCTGTTCGCCGTCGAGCTCCTCATCGTCCCGGTCGTCGCCGTCC
This sequence comes from Polyangiaceae bacterium, assembly GCA_049512415.1. Taxonomy (GTDB): domain Bacteria; phylum Myxococcota_A; class Polyangia; order Polyangiales; family Polyangiaceae; genus Palsa-1150. The sequence goes on along the minus strand of JBEKXD010000092.1, from coordinate 16,118 downwards.
TGTTTCGCGTCGAGCTGCTGCGTGTGCTCGAGCCTCTCGCGCTCGTCCTGGTCGTCGGGACGCTCGGAGTCGCCGGCATGGGGACGCTGTTTGGAGCGATGACCGTGAGGACGCGGGCGCGCGACCTGCTGCTGGCCAGCGTCCTCTTTCCACTGCTCTCGCCAGTGCTGCTGTCGTGCGTCGCAGCCTCGCGGGATCTCTTCTACGCAGCCGGGGCCGTGGGGAGCGCAAGCGTCGACGACGTCCGCGACTGGCTCTTGCTGCTGGGTGTGTTCGACTCCCTGGCGTTCGTCGGAGGTCTATCCATGTTCAACGTCCTCATCGAGGAATGAGGTCACCGGCGCCTATAGATGCTGACGATGGGCACGCCATCATGCAAGACGACGTACGTCGGCGCATCCGTGCCGATACCGACCCACGCGGAGTAGTCCACCTCGTTCATATGGAGCTCGTGCTCCACCAGGGCGAAGTCCGCCTCGCCCGGGGAGAACACTGCGCGAAGATCGGCTCGGACCCGGCTCTCCTGTTGCATGCGCGACCACGCATCCCACGTCGTGTCGTGGATGAAGACCGAGGCACCGGGGGGCGCGCTCGCATTCAAGTACTCGGACGCGGCTGTCTGACTGGTGAAGCCCCAGAACTGTCGATTGAGCCCGAGGTCGGCGCCCCCCGCGGTCCCTCCAACGAGGGGCACGTAGGCCGATAGGCCGAACGGATGGGAGTGGACCGTCTCCGCGAGAGGCGCGAGGACGACGCTCAGTGCGAGCGCGAGATCGGCAGCCCACGGGCGGGCGAACAGCCCGAGCCGCGATTCGAGCACCGAATGAGCGCGCTTGCAGACGAGCGCAAACCCGCGGCCGGCGAAGATGGCAAGCACCGGGTACGCCGGCATCCAGTGTTTGGTGCCCCCAAATATCGGGGTCCTCGGGAGAAAGAAGGGACCGATGGCCGCGAGAAGTGACAGCGCCAAGAGGAGGTCCGTTTCCGTCGGGTCCGCCTGCGGCCCCTCGCCCAGCGCACGGCCGATCCGAGACCGCGCCCACTGCCCCAGGCGCAGCGCTCCGACCTTCGCCCGCTCCCCCATGCCCAGCGCCGCAAGCACCAGGGTGACGGTCGGCACGGTCGCCAGAACCATGACGGGCAGATAGGACTTTGGCGACGGCGGTGAGAAGTAGTTACGACCTAGGAATTCAATATTGTAGTATTCGTGATTGAGATGAAACCGCATGTATGCTTGGGCTCGCCCCAGTGGGTCGTTCCACAGGTGCGGCCAGAGCGCGTACATCACGGCCGGACCCACGAGCGCCATCGTGACGAGACTCGTTGGGATGACGAGCCGCCCAGAACGTAGACCCCTAGCCATCGCTCGTCGGTGGACGAACAAGGCGTGGGGCACGCACACCGCGGGGAGGACCCACGCGTTGTGTTTGGTCGCTAGCGCCAGGCCGAAGACGACGCCCACGGAAACCGCCCGGACGATGCCGGGCTTCGCCTGGGCCCGCCAGTGCGCGTAGACGCACAGAATCCACATTGCGGTGATGGGCACGTCGAAACAAGCGAGGTGCGCGTGGAAGAACACGCGCGGCATCAGCCCGAGGAGAACCGCGCCCGCGAGACCGGCGGCGCGACCGTAGGCTCGCGCCCCGAAGACGTAGGTGACCCAGATCGCGAGCCCTGCCGAGGCCATTGCGGGGAGTCGAAAGGCCGTGCTGGCATCTCGGAAGACGTGCGCCTGCTCGTGCAAAAACCACCAGGAGACGCCGAATAGCGTCTTCATGAGCGGTGGGTGTTCGCTGTTATACGACCACGCGCCGTCAATCACGCTTGGCTTCAGGGCTTCGTGCGGCGCCATGAGAAGGAGGCGCCACCACCGAACGTAGCTCTCCGCCGCTCGAAAGTAGACGCCCTCATCCCGGGGGAACCCGAGCGATCGGGCGGTGCCGAGGAGCCATAGGACGTACGCGAGCCCGAGACCGGCGCCGAGGAGGTGGTCGCGCCATCCGATGCGGTCCGGCAATCGCCACGCAGGAAACCGTCCGGGCAGTTTCATGGAATCGTGGCCTTCGCTTCCGTCACGGCTTCGAAACAATAGAGACGTCGGTCCCCGCTGGAGCTGATGTCGACGACGAGGTCCCCCTTTTGGCCGCTGAGGCCGGACGTGGCGAACTCGAACGGCTTCCAACCATCCCCGTCGCGATGAACGACGCTGCCGAGAGTCACCGACTCCACCCTGAACGACAGGGTTACCGGGGCGCCGGTCTTGCCGCGTTCCGCCTCCACATACAGTCCGTGGTGACCGCGCAGGACCTCGCCGAACGCCACGTCCGCGAAGCGCACTCGGAGACCGCCGCCGAGGGGCGGCGCATAAATGCAACGCCGCGGAAAATAGTCGAGGTCCGCCATGACGCTGACACCCACGAAACCGCCTCCGGGACAGACATATCGTTCCCCCGGAACGGCGGGACCGAAACCGAGCCCACCGGTCTGCGGAGCGCCCCGCGCATAGGTGCAGTCGATCTGTCGACTGCCATCGTTGCGGAAAACGCGAACGCGCTGCGAACCGGAGGCCACGTCGGACACGAGGTCGTCGAGCACGCGCTCCGGAATCGGATTGTTCAATGTCGTGACCGTCACGCCGCCGAAATGCGCGACGGACTCCACGGGCCACGACCTCAACGCGGGCACGTGGGCACGGCGTATCGACACTTCGAACGCTCGGGGGAATCGCTGCTCGTCCGCGCGTGCTTCTCGGGCGAGGGTCGCGACACTCGCCCCGAAGTGCTCGCGACCCAGCGGATCCGCCCAGCGCGGCGCAAACGCTACGAGGTCCTCGGCCCGCGCACGCTCGACGACGAACTGGCGCGCGGCGGTCCAGTCGCCGTCGGGAATTGACCCTTGAGTCTGGACGACGTGGGCGCCCAGCTCGAGAAGTCCGATCACGGGCACCAGCGCGAAGGCCCACGTGCCGAAAGAACGGACACGGACGTAATACGGGCGGCCATCCACGGCGCGCGGAGCTTACACGGGGCGCTATGTGGCGTCACCTGGCTCATACCCCCCGCCCTTCATTCAAGCTCACGCTCACCAGCCGATCGGTCTCGGCGAACCGACGCTAGAAGTGGGGTGATTTTCGTCGAGCCCGAGCGAGGCTGGCGGCGAGTCGCCCGGAGCTACTTCCCGTAGGCGAGGACGCTCGCCACCGGGATCGCGAAGGGATCGGTGAAAAGCACCCACTTCTAGTAGGTTCGGGGCGTGCGGACACTGAGCCCTGGCGGTCTGGCATCGCGCCTCCGAGCAAACGCCGCGACCCTCTTCTACGTCCTGGTCGCGCTCGGGGCGTCGGCGCCGGCCTGGATTGTCCGACATCCCCCACTCCAAGATCTCCCGTTCCACATGGCGACGCTGCGCCAGGTCCACAACTACGCGGATCCGGCCTACGGATTCGCGAGAGACTACGTTCTCAATCTCGGGTCCACCCAGTACGCGTTCTACTACGTCGTCGGAACCGTGCTCGCCTACGTGGTGGGGGTCCCCGATGCCAGCCGTCTGATGATGACGCTCTACTTGGGCGGAACCGTCCTGGCCATGCGCGCGCTCCTGCTCGCGCTGGGCAAGGACCCGCGATTGTGCCTGCTCGTCGTGCCGCTGCTCGTCAACCTGCTCTTTCTCTACGGGCTGCTCCCGTTCATGTGCGGCATCGCCCTGATGTTCGGTGCCCTCGCTCTCGCGGTGACCTACGTAGAAGAACCGACCCCCGTGCGAGGCGCGTCACTCGCGCTCGCGGCGCTCGCGCTCTTCTACACGCACGTCGTGCCCTATGCCCTGTTCGGCGTCACGTTCCTCTTCTTGTTTCCGTGGTCCCGCCCGAAGCAGTGGATCGCGGCGGCCTGCCCCGTCGCCCCCTCGGTGTTGGCGGTCGCCTGGTGGGTCTTCTTGTCTCCGCAGGGTCAGAAATCGTCGAGTGCCCTGGCGTCCGCCTTGGCGCACGCGCCCTACCGGGAAGGCCTCGCCAAGTTTGCGCAGTGGTCGATCGACGTGTTCCGCGATTCGTCCGACGAGTGGCACTTCATCGCCCTCGGACTCCTCGTCATCGCCGCGATCGGGCTTTCCCAGGCCGATCCTGACGTCGCGAAACCGTCGTCACGAGCCATGGCCGTCATTCCAATCCTATCGACGATACTCTACTTTTCCACGGGGGATTGGCTGGGCGACGTATGGCTTGTTTCTCAACGGTTCCCGGTCCCTGCGTTGATGGGTCTCATCCCGCTCCTGAGAATGCCCGGCGGCCTACGGGGCGCCTGTATTGCCGGATTCTCGATCGTGCTCGCCGCGTCCTCGACCTTGAACGTTTGCCGGCACTTCATCCAATTCGAGCGAGAAGAGGTAGGAAATATTCAGGGAGCCATCGATGCCATGAAGCCCGGAAAGCGAGTCGTCGGCCTGATGTTCGATCGCGCGTCCGAGATTCTGAACGACTCGCCGTTCGTTCACTACGTGTCCTACTACCAGGTAGAGAAAGGGGGCGTCGTGCAGTTTTCCAACTCGGGAGCTCTCTACTGGCCCGTTCGCTTTCGACCTGGACACTACCCTCCTCCCGGAGGCAAACCGTACGTGGGCTGGGAGTGGTATCCCGACCGAGTCCCGATCGAGGAGATCTATCCCTACTATGACTACGTTCTCTCGCGCGGACCGGGCTTCTCGCCCCCACCTGGGACGTTTCGTCTTGCCTGGCACGAGGACCCTTGGTTCGTCTACGCGCGCGAGGATCCGTGACCGAGCGGGTTCACGGTCAGGGGGAGCGCAGCCGTCTCTGACGACCTCCAGCGTCCGCGACCAAGACGTCCCCCCGGGCCCCGGGGTGGACGCGTTGCTCCTCGGGGTGGACGCGTTGCTCCTCGGGGTGGACGCTCCTTGTCGCCGAGGAGCTCGCGCACCTCGACGAGGGGGACGCTTCCCTCACGCAGGGGGTCGCCCACCTCGGCGCTAATGTTGTTCCCCTCGACGAGGTGACGGTATCCCCCGACGGATTCGTCGCATCCCTCGACGAGGGGGCCGCTTCCCTCACGTAGGGGGTCGCCCACCTCGGCGCTAACGTTGTTTCCCTCGACGAGGTGACCGCATCCCCCGACGGATTCGCCGCATCCCTCGACGAGGTGACGTTATCCCCCGACGGATTCGCCGCATCCCTCGACGAGGTGACGGTATCCCCCGACGGATTCGCCGCATCCCTCGACGAGGTGACGGTATCCCTCGACGAGGCATGGGCCCTATTCGCTGCGGGAGGCGGTTGCGTCGCCGGGGTCGACGAATATGCTCTTAGGTTCGTAGCACGGTACGACAAGACACTGCGCAAGTACGCCGCGGTCGTGGCCATCGGCTGCGCCATGCTCTGGCAAGGTGCTCGCTTGGGTCTTGTGAATCGCGCAGTTGCCCCTACTCGCGGCCCTCGGCTTGGCGGAGCCGCGAGTGCTTGCGTCCGTACGAAAAATAGATGACGAGGCCAATGGCCATCCAAGCCACGAGCCGGACGATGGTGGCCGTCGTAGCCGTGTACATGAGAACGCCGGAAGTGAGCGCGCCGAGAGCAGGGACGACATAAGAGCCAAAGGGGACGCGGAACGCTCTGGGAAGATCGGGGCGGGTGCGTCTCAAAATCATCACGCCGACGCTGACGAGGACGAACGCGAAGAGGGTGCCTATGCTGGTCAGTTCGGCGAGAATGTCGATCGGGAGAATGCCGCCCGCGCACGCGCACGCAATGCCCGTGACGATGGTCGTCACGTAGGGAGTGCCGAATCGCGGATGAATCTTCGCGGCCGCATCGGGCAATAGGCCGTCTTGGGCCATCGCGAAGAAAATCCGCGGCTGCCCGAGAAGCATCACGAGCACCACCGACGACAATCCAGCGATCGCGCCTATCTCGACGGCCGTCGCGAGCCACGCCTGGCCGGTCGCTTCCACGCCGAGCGCGATCGGGTGAGGGACGCCGAGGCGGGTGTACGGAACGACGCCGGTCAGTATGAGCGACACGGCGATGTAGAGCACGGTGCAGACGCCGAGGGAGCCGAGGATGCCGATGGGCAGATCGCGTTGAGGGCGTCGCGTCTCTTGGGCGGCCGTCGACACGGCATCGAATCCAATGTACGCGAAGAAGACCATCGTCGCGCCCTGAAACACACCGGAAATTCCGAACTTTCCGAACGAGCCCTGGTTAGGCGGGATGAACGGATGCCAATTCGCGCGGTGCACGAACGGGGCTGCGAATGCGATGAAGAGAAGGACCACGGCCACCTTCACGAACACGATCGCCGTGTTGATGCGCGCGGACTCCTTCACTCCGCGAACGAGAAGCGCGGTCACGGCTGCGATCACGAGGACCGCCGGCAGGTTCACGTACGCTCCTGTCCACGCGAACCGCGCTGACGCCTCGTTCCACACGACCGGAGCGCTCGTCCACGCGGAAGGCAGGACGATGCCGAACGTGTCGCGGGCGAAGGCCACCACGTAGCCGGACCATCCGACACTCACCGCGGATGCCGAGACGAGGTATTCGAGAATGAGGTCCCAGCCGATAATCCACGCGACGAGCTCTCCCATCGTCGTGTACGCGTACGTGTAGGCGCTCCCGGCGATCGGAATCATCGAAGCCATCTCGGCGTAGCAGAGCCCGGCGAAGGTCGACGCGATGCCCGCGATGACGAACGAAAGGGCGACGGCCGGTCCGGCGTTCACGGCCGCCGCACGCCCGGTGAGCACGAAGATGCCGGTGCCGATGATGGCGCCAATTCCGAGCATCACGAGGTCGGTGGCGGACAGCGCGCGTTTGAGTCCGTGCTCAGCGCTCGCTTGCTCGAGGAGACGGTCCACCGACTTGGTGGCAAAGAGGCTTCGTTCGCTCATGCCGTTCGACCCTTACCGCACGGCACGAGGATGGGACACCGCGACCATGGAGGACGCCGACTCGGTGGGCTAGTTCCTTCTCGCGCCGGTCGCGCCACACTGGCCATTCGCAGGGCGGGAGTCGTCCGGGCACATGGGCGCGCACTGGCCGGTGACCGAGTCGACGAGCTCGTCCTGACCGCAGTCGTCGTCGGTGAGTCCGTTCGGATCGCTCGCGGGAGGCGGCTGGGTTCCGTCGGAAACGACGATGCCGTACGCGTGTTTGACGAACTGGGTGAGCATGGCCTCGCTGATGTACGCGAACCCGCCGTCGCCCCAATCCTTGCCCCAGCTATTGTGAACGAGAAACTGCCGCTGGCCGCCCTTGTGTCTGTATCCGGAAAAAATGATGGCGTGCCCGCCTTCGAGCTGGGCGTCCGTCCAATCCTGTATCGTGTCGCCCTTGAGCGTCATCCACGTGCTGCCGACATTCATGGAAAGCCACACGTCGGCGCCCGTCGCCAGCAGCGCGGAGATGGAATCTCCATTGGACGGGATCTCGTCGTATTCGGTCACGCGCCAGCGCCCCCTCGCATCTTCATCGCGGATTTTGGACTGCAGCGCTGCGTCGCTCGGCGCGCTGCCGGGCGCGACTTCGGGCGTGTAGGGTCCGCAGTCGTCTCCAGCGCCCACATCGAGCTCGCAGGCGACGCGCTCATCGTAGGGCCACGTTTCCCAGGGTGCGGTGGGCTTGTTCAGATTGCTGTCGCCCGCTCGCTGCATCTCCGGAAAGCCGTAGTGCGACCACAAGTGCAGCGAAGAAATCGTGTCCGGTTTGTTCTGTCGCCGGATGGCGTTGTCCATGGCGCTCGACAGCGAAAACGCGGTGCATGCGCCAACCTGGCCCTGGTCCTTGATCGGCCCCTCCGTGCCGTCCTGCCGGTGATCGACCGCGTCGGGCAGGGCGAGGGCCGACACCTTGGTCGTCCCGGCCTTGCCGACCGCCGAATCGAGCTTGAGAGCCCCGGCCACCAGCAGCTTCAGCTTTCGCCCCGAAAAGGGCTTCGACTTGGTCATCGCCGCGTGCGGGTTGCAGTCGAGGTGTATCCAGTGGCCGCTGCCGGCCGGGACCTCCCGGGGTCCACACTTGCGGTCCAGTCGAAGCTTGAGCCGAAGGGCCGAGAGGTTGAGGCGCCCGGTCGATGCGTTGACGGCCGGCGGCGGATGAACGATTCGGTTCGGCAAACGGAGCACCAAAGTGCGTTGCGCGGGAGGCGGAGCGGCGACGGGGGCGGGACCTGGCGTTGGGCTCCGCGCAGGGGGTGGGGGCTCTGGCCGAGCCACGACTGGAGGCGGAGGCGCTGGCCTGGTCAGTACCGGCGGAGGCGGCGCCGGACGCGCTGCGCCTCCGACGTACACTTCGCACGCGCCCATGAGGACCACGAAGCCAACTGCAAACCCGACCCGCATCGCACGACGCACCATATCGTTCTCCTTCTCACGTGCACCGTGGTCACGATAGAACGAATTTGGCGTGCGAGCTGAGCGTTAGGCTGCCCGGCCGAGTCGCGCACACTGTGTTCGCGCAGCCCTGCCCGAGCCTGTCGCGGCCGGCGGCCGATCGCCCCTACGGTCCTGCCGCACACGCCGCGCGAACGCCCCTGGAGACGCACCGGGCTAGTTTTAGCCCCCGCCTGTAGCCCCCAGCCTTCAGGGGTGTGTCCGACCGCCCGTACCCTCCGGAAGCTCCCCACGCTGTCGGTTCGCCGTCTTGCAGCGTTGCGGATCTCTAAGCTCGACAGCGCGGTCTCGCCGCGGAGTCCGAGGAGTTCTCAATGGGTTCGGCACTCAGGCTTGCTCCGCTTATCACCACCGACCGAGAAAAGTGCGTCAATTGTCATGCGTGTATTGGGGCGTGCCCGGTCAAGTTCTGCAACGACGCGAGCGGCGACTACGTCAAGGTCAACGGCGACATGTGCATCGGCTGCGGCGCTTGTATTCCAGCGTGCTCCCATCAGGCCCGCTCCTATCGGGACGATTTCGATGCCTTCATGGACGACCTGAGATCGGGCGCCGAAATGGTGGCCGTCGTGGCGCCGGCCGTTGCGGCCCAGTTCCCCGGTGCCCACGAACATCTCAACGGATGGCTGAAGTCTCTCGGGATCAAAGCCTGTTTCGACGTGTCCTTCGGGGCCGAACTCACCGTCAAGAGCTACATCGACCACCTCCAAAACAATCATCCCTCGGCAGTCATTGCCCAACCGTGTCCTGCGATAGTCTCCTTCATCGAAATCTATCGCCCGGACCTCTTGCCGTACCTCGCTCCGGCCGACAGTCCGATGCTCCACACCATCAAAATGGTGCGGGACTTTTACAAAGCATTTCGCAATTGTCGAGTTGCAGTGATCTCGCCTTGCATCGCCAAGAGGCGGGAATTCGACGATACGGTGCCGGATGCGTACAACGTTACGATGCGCCGGATCGACGAGTATCTCAAACGCATGGGAATCCGCCTCGAAGACTACCCTGCTCTCGATTACGACAATCCTCCCGCCGAGCGAGCCGTACTCTTCTCCAGTCCAGGCGGGCTCCTTCGAACCGCGATGCGCTGGGATCCGGACATCGCGACACACACACGCAAGATCGAGGGGCGGCACAGCATCTATGATTATCTCGAACACCTGCGCGAATCCGTACGACGGGGAACGGCTCCGAAGCTCGTCGACTGCCTGAATTGCGACCTCGGATGCAACGGCGGGCCTGGAACGAGCAACGTCGGGAAGTCGCCTGACGAGGTGGAGTCCCTCATTGAACAGCGGCGGCGACGCATGCAGGAACGGTGGCAGGCGCTCGTGGAGCCCACCGACGAGAACCCTCGTGGAACAGAAAAGAAGTCCAAATCGCCGCACCCGGCCGTGCCGACGCCGGGCGAGAACCATGCGCTCCAGAGTACAATCGAAGAGCGTTGGCGTCCTGGGCTCTACGGTCGCGATTACGCGGACCGTTCCGCAAACAATGCGCTTCGTATGCCAACCTCCGACGAGCTCGAGGATACATACAGGCGCATGGGCAAATTGGGCGAACGGGACTATCTGAACTGTGATTCATGTGGGTATGGGTCGTGTCAACGAATGGCAATTGCCATATTCAATAACCTCAATCGGCCAGAACACTGCCACCAGTACCAGGTGAGGACTGTCGCTCGGATGCAGCTCCAACAGGACGAAGTGAAGCTCATAAAAGATATGTCTCGAACTCTCGCCGAGTCATCGACGACCATGACCGGGATCAGCAAGGAGCTTGGATCCCTCGCGGAGGGTTCGATGATTCGAGCGAATGCCTCGGCCCAAATTGCGGATGACATCCGAAAGGATGTCGGTACCGTATCCACGTCCATGTCTGAAATGGAGAAATGCATCAAAGATATTTCCAGATCCGCTCAGAACGCGGCTGCCGTCTCAGAGGAAGCCAGCCGCTCAGCCGCCCTCGCCAACGAGACGATGGCGAAGCTCGGGCGATCGAACTCGGAAATCGGTCAAATTCTCAATACCATCAACGAGATTGCTGCCCAGACCAAGATCCTGGCGCTCAATGCCACGATTGAAGCGGCTCGAGCGGGGGACTCGGGCAAGGGGTTCATCGTAGTGGCCCACGAGGTCAAGGACCTCGCACGCCAGACGGCTCAAGCCACTGACGACATATCCCAAAAGATCAAGAGTGTGCAGCTCGATGCAGGCAACGCCATGGGCGTCATCAAGGTGATCACGGAGATCATCAACAAAGTCAGGGCGCTGCAGACCACGATCGCCAGAGCGGTTGAGGAGCAGGCGGCGACGACGACCGAGATGACTCGCCGTATCTCCCGGGTTGCAAACGGGAGTGTGGAGATCACCAGCGCGATTGGAGAGATGGTCGATTCCAACCGCACGACACAAGAACATGTCGACGCGAACCATTCGTCGGCGCAGAACTTGGGGCGCATGGCCGAAGATCTGAATAGGCTGCTGTCCGGACTGCGCTTGAACTGACGAGGAACGGAGTCACCGGCTGGCGATGCGAGCGTCTTCATGCACTGCAACCTTCCCGTGGCAGCGACCGCGACCGATGGCTTCTGTCGCTCGGGCTGCGAATCCGAATTGCGCCTCCTTCACCAGGGCGCGGATAGGGGAAGGCAACGCCCGGGGGCCCCACGGAGGCGCTGGGATGGTTCCTCGGCCTCACGCCGAGCAGCCGCCTTGTTCCGGTGTGAGCGGAACGGAGACCGATGTTGCCTGGTAGCGCGACAACAGTCACAAGGGCTTTGGGGGCAACGCTAGAACTGGCACATTACGAGAACCACATTCTCCGAAGCGCCACCACGGGAGTCGCTCCGCTGCGAAGAGCCATTCGCTGGCGGCACAGTGGAGTGAGCGTCTCGACCACCCAAGCGGGGCTGGAGGCGAGGTACGCACGGTCAGCGAGTACGTGCCGTTCCCCGATGGCGCCCCCTCCGTATCCAGATGCGCGAACTCGGCGCACACGGGCAATCGCCTCGACACGGCTTCTAACACGTGGAGCCCACCGCTATTCTCGCGTATACTTACCCACCGCGGGGTCCCATGGCTGAACCATCGAAAATCGATCCGTCCTGGCGCGCTGGGACTCGTCCGAGCGGGCAAGTCGCAATCGGACACATGCCGCGGTCTGATGGGCGATATCGACTTCGCTGCCGGGACCAAGAACTGGACATCGACACTGACGAATTCGTGATCGGGCGATCGGCCGACTGTGATCTCCAACTCGAGTGCGGCCTCGTGTCTCGGCGTCACGTCCGTCTTCGACATTGCGAAGCAGGGGTGGTTCTTGAAGACCTGGGGAGCCGCAATGGCGTTATGGTAAACCAGCGGAAGGTCGGTGAGCCTGTCCTGCTGAGGCATGGTGACGTCGTGGGCATCGGAATCGAGTCGCTCGAGTTCGTCGACCTGGACTTGCTGTACCGCCCGGAGAGTCTGTCGACAATCCCACCCCCCTCGTTGCCGACCCGAGCTGGGGACGCAGCCGCGCTGGATTCCGTAACGCTTACCCCTGGAACTGAGACGCTCACGGATCGCGAACGCCAGGTCCTTGAACTCATCGCTCTCGGCCACACGCAACGTGAGGTTGCCAGCCGGCTGTGCATCAGCGCCAAGACCGTGGAGACGCACCGCTCTCGAATCGCCGAGAAACTTGGATGCCACTCGAGAGCAGATTTCGTGACCCGCGCAATTGCGGCCGGATTCCTGCGTGGCAGGTAAGCGGCGCACAGCGTGGGCATTTGAAAGTCAGGGAAAAACCCGACTCAAAATCCGGGCGGTACCCTATTGGCAGTTCGTCGCGGAGCCTGCAGACTGCGTGGTGAATGGATCCCGCTGTTGAATGGGCTGGTCTCCCGCTGAACGCCTTGGGCCGGTACGAGATATTGGGCACGCTAGGGCATGGCGGGATGGCCAATGTGTATTTGGGTCGGCACGCGGGAGAAGGCGGATTTCAACGATTCTATGCCATCAAGGTTTTGCATTCCCACCTGGCTGAGGAAGAAGCTTTTGTCACGATGTTGTTTGAAGAGGCGCGAATTGCCGCGCGCCTGCACCATCCCAATGTCGTGCCCATCGTGGACTTGGGGTCCCAAGACGGAGTGCATTATGTAGTGATGGAATACGTGGAGGGGTGTGCCCTCTCGACGCTCTTGCAAGGAAGCCATGATTCACGCTCTCCGCGCCTCATCATCCCGATCATACTGGATGCACTGAACGGCCTCCACGCGGCTCACACATTGACTGACGACGATGGCGCTCCAATGCAGTTGGTGCATCGAGACGTCTCTCCCCAGAACATCCTCGTAGGAACGGACGGAACGGCTCGCATCACTGACTTTGGAATCGCCAAGGCCGAGTCTCGAATCACGAGCACACGGCCCGGTGACATCAAGGGGAAGGCTTCCTTCATGTCCCCCGAGCAGATTCTGGACGCTTCGCGCGTTGACTGCCGCGCCGACGTCTACTCGGTCGGAGTCGTGCTCTGGATGTCGCTCACCGGACAACGTCTGTTTCAAGGGCCGAACTCGGTGGCTTCCTTCAGCAATGTCCTGAATATGACGGTCGATCCGCCGAGCACTGTTGGGTTCCGGCCACCGGCCGTATTGGACCGAATCTGCATGCGGGCATTGGAACGAGATCGGGACCGTCGTCCGCGTACGGCCATGGAGATGGAAGACGCACTGCGCGCCATCTCCAGTGCCAACGGGTTGCTCGGGTCAAAGCGCGAAGTGGCGGATTGGGTGCAGTCGGTCGTTGGCCCGGACATCACGAAGAGGCACGCGGCAGTGCGGGCGACCATCAATCGCCGACAGGCCGAACCCACGTCCAGCACGTGGTCGCGCGCGACCCCGCATTCGACACGGCTCCAAGCGAGTGCGCCCGTCTCCAGCTCCCTGCGCGTCGCGGCGGACCATGCGTCCCTCGAGATTGGTTCTTCGGAGATACCGGTGCAGCTCCAAGGTTACGAGTCCGTTCTGGACGGAGGGTCCCCGGCCAAGTCGCCGTCTGCGATCGTACTAGATGTTCTATCGAGGCCACGCGTTCGGGTTGGGCTCTTCGCCGGCATTGCCGCCGTCTTGGGTATCCTCGGGCTCGTCGCGGCGGTCCGAGCCCTATCCCCAGTGAACCCCGCAGTGGTGAGCGCCGTGCCCGTGGGGCCGGTAGCGTCCAGCCCGCAGAACCTTCCTCTGGCACCCGCCTCTCCGGCGCACGACGTCCCCATCCCTCCCACAGCCGGACCGACAGACACGGGCGAGACGACCAATGGGACCAAGGCGTCACGACCCATTACGAGATCCGCGCTTGGCGCACCTTGGGGCGCCGCACCACGCGCGGACGCCGAAGCGGCCCAGGGGACCATAGGTCCCCTCCAGACTGGCTCCAGATCGCCTGCACGACCCCCGAAGTCGCCGTTTGGCTCGAGACCCCCGGCCGCAGAAATCCCGAGTTCGACGCCGTCACCCCCCGAAATCAAGAAGAAGGCTCCCCTCTGGGACAACGACTCACCGGTACCTCCACAATGAACCACACCCTTCGACGTGTTCGGCCCCTTTTCCTCTTGTCCGCATGCGCACTCGGGACGGCCATCGCCGCCTATGCGCCCGCCGCGCGCTCCGAGACGGCCGGTGATTCACCGCCGGCCAGCGACAGCCTCTCTGCTGCCGAACACTCCAAGCGTGCCGAGGTTGCCTACAACCTGCAGGATTGGGCAACAGCCATTCGCGAATACAAGTTGGCATTCCGAGTCGAACAGAGGCCAGAGTACCTCTGGGGCCTTGCCCAGGCCCAGCGCTTAAGCGGAGAATATGCGACCGCGATAAGCACCTACAAGGCGTATCGACGCACGGACGTCACGTCCAACCAGGCGACGGCTGCTGAGCTTCAGATCACCAAGTGTGAAACCGAGATTCTCAAGAAACAGGCTGAGGCCGCTGCTGCTGCTCGGGCGAGCGAACCATCGTCGAGCGCACCCGCGACAGCACAGCCCGAACATCCCGCCTCTCAAACAGACAGTCTCTCAACCCACACGGTAGAACAGCGAGCCCCCAGCCAACCGTTCTACAAAGACGCCCTAGGCGACGCACTGTTCGTGACCGGCGTCGTGGGCGCGTCCGTTGGAGCGTATCTTCTACTCATGGGCAATTCCGATATGAAGGACGCCGGGACCTCAGCAGTGTACCGTGATTTTGACTCCAAGACGGAATCAGCATCGAAAGAGCAGGTCGCCGGGTGCGTGACACTTGGCGGGGCGGGAATTGTCCTGATTGCTTCCGTGGTCCGCTACTTGACGCTGGGGCACAGTTCACCCGAAGAGCGATCGGCACTCGTGGTGGCCCCAAATGGAGTCATCTGGGCCGGAACGTACTGAAAGGGATCTACCATGCGATCCGGTATTTCGTATCTGATTGGAGCTACCACCGTGGCGACCCTGGCCGTCACGACGCCGGGATGCGTCAGCAAGCCGACGTTCCACTGCACCACGGACAGTATGTGCGTTGCATCGGACGGCACGACAGGCATCTGCGACAGCACTGGGTCCTGCGATTTCTCGATTGACTCCGGCCTGGGCAACGCCGACTCCGGTGCCGACGCAAATTGGAACTCCGACGGATCCGTTGTCATCAACTCGGAGCCGGCGGAAGCCTCGTGCGGCTCCGACGCCGGGACGGGATGCTACGCGTGCCCTCCAACGACTCCGAATCAAATCATCAATGCGTGCACGTCGTCTACCTGCGTGCCCTTCGACGACACCAACCGTCTGACGAATATGCCGGCGAACGGTACGCTTCCGCCGCTGCCCTCGGGCCAGTAAATGGTGAAGGCCGATTGGGAAAGGATCGAATGGTACATGAAGCGATCGATAGCAAAACTAGTCCTTGCTGCCACGGTCTGGATCGACGTCCAGGCCATCGCATCGGGCGCGGGCGCAACGACGTGTGACGCCATTCCTCCCCTGACGGAGGGCGGAGCCCCAGCACCGGTTGTCTATGTCGAGGGGGCGAACGCGGTGGGTCCGTATCTGGTGCCGCTGCAGCAAGCCATGTCGACCGATCCCAATCCGATAACCATTGTCTATATTGGCGACGGCGGGTGCAAGGGCGCAACCAATTTCTTTGGGAACAATCCGATCTCCACGAGTCCAAAGCCCATCTTCTATGCAGGTCAGGTGCAAATGAACTGCGACCTGCCTACGACCGGAGGGCCGAACGATGGACCGCCTGTCGCCGACCTTGTGGCCTCGGACGTGTTCGCCCCCTCGTGCGGCACTCTTCCTGGGGGCCAGCTCCCCTCCAACATGGCCGACTTCGAGGGACCGATTCAGGCGATGACGTTCGTCGTTCCCAAAGCGTCCTCGCAACGATCCATAAGCGCTTCGGCAGCATACTTCGTGTTCGGATTCGGTGCGGCCTCCGGCGTGATCCCTTGGACAGTTCCGTCGTCGATGTATCGACGGAACACGTCATCCGCGGTCCAGGCACTCTTGGCCGTGGCGACTGGTGTGCCATTGGGACAGTGGGCAGGCGTCGATGCGCAGACGGTCGCCGTGAACGTGACCGCGGGATTGACGGGAGCGTCGGCGGTCATCAACGGCCTGACGACGGACCCGAATCCTGAGCAGTCCATTGGGATCCTCGCCGTCACGAACCTAAGCTCCGAGACGATGACTCAGCTCAATGTGTTGGC
>JBEKXD010000091.1:0-17765 GCA_049512415.1 Polyangiaceae bacterium | reverse complement strand
GCAGCAAACCCGTGACCCGAAGAGCCGGATGCGGTAGTTCCGCACGTCCGGATCCGTGGGAGCCCCGGGGGGCAACCCCCGGGGCGACCCGAGCGATCCCGGCGTCGAGCGTGCTCGCGTACAGGAAGTTACGAACGTACGCGAGCCCGCTAGACCGAGCAAATCCGGCGGCGAGCGTACGGACGTAACGTTCGTACGCTCGCCGCCGGCCTCGACATTTACGGGTGCACCGACACCACGGTTCCGCCTTTGGTGACGCGTGCGCCATGCCATCCGGGGAAGACCGTTGGGCTCGTCCACCAGAAGAGCCACCGCGCGTCTTCGGGAGCGAGGTTCACGCAACCGTGGCTGCGCGGGGTTCCGAAGTCGTCGTGCCAATAGGCGGCGTGCAGGGCGTACCCTTCGCGGAAATATTGAACGTAGGGGATGTCCTTGAGTTCGAATTCTTCGCCGACGACCTCGGAGGCCATCGTGGTCGTGATGTGCTTGGCGTAGACACGAAAGTCTCCGACGACCGTCGACTTCGTCGTCTCCGGGTCCTGGAGACCGGCTTCGCCCGTCGACACCAGCGTTGCGTACACGGGTTTCGTCCCGTCGAACGCGACGAGGGTCTGGCTGCCGACACGCACGTCGATCCAGCGCTCGCCGTCGCGCGCCCATTTCTCGATGCGCTTGAGAGGCCCGACTCGTGACGCGTGCGTGTCACACACCCACCGGTCGTCCGTCGTCTCATAATAATAGTGGTTGTCGATCAATCGCTCCTTGCCTGACAGCTTGATCACGGCGCGCCGCGGGGCCGGGCCCACGCGGTCCATCCCCGCGCCGTTCGAGCGATAGAACGACCCGCCGTCGTGCCGAATGAGCGCGAACGGGACGTCGATGTCCTCGGGAATGCGCACTCCGTGATAGCTCGAACCCTCGATGGGTCGCATCCTGTCGACCGGCACGGCCAGGAGATCCGTCGTTATCGCATAGCGTCGCCCGTCGCGAACAGCGGTTTCGACGAAGGCAAACCCTTGGTGCGTGAGCGTGTGTCCGGCCGAGATGCGCCAGCCGGGAGACTTTCCCGATACGTCGCCGGGGAACGGATGGTCGAACTCTACCCAGTCGGGGACCTCCGTGGTCGTCCGCTCGTCCCATAGCGTTCGCGGATCCGGGGGAGCGCCCGCGTCCTTGTTACGCATCCAGTAGTCGGCGCGAAATGACGCTCCGTTCTCGCCCGGGACGCGAAACCAGCGTTCCATGTGGGAGTCGAGAAACGGTTCGAGGCGAGTCGCATCGTCACGAGAAGGGAGGCGCGTGTAGATCTGCGAGCGCTGCCGAACCAGTCCGTACATGTACGGAAGGTGCGCTTCGGGGTCGGGCCTCCGTGAGAGCGCTCTCACGATGGGATTGCTGAGGTCTGTCGTCGCGGCATTGGCCTCGACGCAAACGAAGCCGGTCGGCGGGATTTCGTACCAGCCTCCCGAGCAACCTGCGAGAGAAACCGGAGCGGGCGTGGAGGGCACCACGGCGCCCGCTCGCAAGTAGCCGACCATGGGGCTCTGCATGTTGGGCTGTTCGTGGATCTTGACCTCCCACGCGATCGCCCCAATCCGCCCACGAAAGCGAGTATCCGCGGCCCGCGCATCCAATGGGTTTGACCCTCCCGAAGGACCGTCCAGCGCCGAGTCGGGTGTGCCCGCATCCCCCGACGAGCCGTGTCGCGAGCACGCGACGAGGGCGAGTAGTCCGAGAAAAACGGCGACAGGCGGCCCGGCCTCGGCGATCACGGGGTTGCGGTTAGCACGACGGGAAGCTCGAATGCACGTGGGTAGGTCCACATCCGACTCGCTCAAGCGTCGACACGTCGCTTGGATGTGGAGGCGTCTGATTGTGCTAGCGTCGCCGTTTTCGGGACGCTCTGCGGGCGGGTAGTCCGCTTCGTGGACGCGATCCAAACGCGGTGACAGAGACGGCCACAGGACGCGAACGAGTTCCCCGCAGCATCGGGAGCTCACTCGGTCCGCCCAGGTGTCCGCCTCGGATGAACGGCCCGAATGCTCCTCTACCAACGAGAAGGAAAGTCCATGCGAACTCTACGTACGTGCATCATGGTTGGCATGCTCGCGATAGCCGCGGGCTGCGATACGAGCAACGCCCCGCCCACGCCACTGCCCGCGGACAGCGGCTCTCCAGGCGATTCCTCGGCGAGGGACAGCAGCAGCGGAGGAGATTCGACGGTCGCGGACAGCGCCGGTGACGCGGTGGTCGCGGACGGAGCAGGTGACGCGGTGGTCATGGACAGCGCCAGTGACGCGATGGCGGCGGACGGCGCAGGTGACGCGGCGGTCACGGACAGCGGCAGTGACGCAATGGCAACGGACAGTGGAAGCGATGCGAAGGCCGAGGACGGCGGAAGCGACGCGAAGGCCGAGGACGGCGGAAGCGATGCGAAGGCCGAGGACAGTGGCGGTGACTCGGCCATGGCGGACGGCGGCGATGCGGGCGGCTCGTGCGTGTTGCCTAGCTGCCTGGCGGATCTCGAGACGAACTGCACTCCCAGTGGAACGTGTACGGAGACTGCGGATCCGGCTAGTGGCAATGCATATGACTGCTACACGAACGGAGTTACGGTGGCTTATCTGGTCTCTCCGAACGACAGTAGCGTGAGCACGCTGTCGGCCAAGAAGGCGGGATCCATCTGCTACGGGATAACCTACAATGGAAACGATATTGGGGGATATACTCCCACCACAGTGCCGGTGACCAACGGGGCCGACGCCGGCGTCGCCACGATGACCATGACGGTGGTGACCGACCCCGTGACTTTGATCCAAACGGAAGACTGGAGTGTCACGTGTTCGGGGGGGACAGCGCAGCCGCTCGATTCATCCTGTGCGAATGTCTGGCCGCTGTCTGCCATGGGGTATGGCGGCAATTCTAGCTGCGTGCAGGCAACGACTTGTACGTGGTAGCGGCCGCGCCGAGTCGTCGCTGCTAGGGGACTCGTAAGGGCCAGGGTGCCGTCCTCCGCGGAAGGCGGCACCCGACAACGAGCGATCGAGGCAGCGGCGGAATCCGCACCCCTGGTGCGTGTGCTCGGGCGTGATCCGCACGCGGGGAAGCGCCTGCGGGACAC
The DNA here is from genome assembly GCA_049512415.1 of Polyangiaceae bacterium. Classification (GTDB taxonomy): domain Bacteria; phylum Myxococcota_A; class Polyangia; order Polyangiales; family Polyangiaceae; genus Palsa-1150. Next base: position 14,644 of record JBEKXD010000091.1, on the reverse strand, counting down.
CGCGTCCACGATGGCTTGGAAGCGGTGGCTTCCGTACTGCGCTGGAGCATCGTTGCACCGCTTGAAACGATGCTCGTCATGATCGTCCAGGTGGTGACCAGAGGAATGCCCAAGGTTTTCGTGATGTTCGAGCCTCGTTCTGAGGGCTCGAACATCACGAAGACCGCTTATCGAACTCCGCTCTAGGCGAGCCGCAGAACTGTGCCAGCGTGACAAGCCTGTCAGGGCTCTCTGAGCCCTCACCCTCCATATGTGGGGCGTTTCGTGGTTGTCCTGGGCGCCGGCAGCATGGCTCGGAGTTTGCTGAAGGTCACACTTGCTTTGTGCATCATGGAGAACTGGAGGACGCGAGAATGAGGGCGTGGCATGGTGTGGCGCTTTTCGGAGCGTGGTGGTTGGCGTGGGCGGTCGGATGCGCGAGCGGCACCAGCAGCGATTCAGGAACCCCCTCTACGAGCAGCGCAAACGAGGGGCCCGGCAACGCTGAAGTGAGTTCGTCGGGAGGATTTTCGACTTCCGGCACAGCTTCTGGCTCGAGCTCGGGCGCGTCCGCTGCCGAGCCCCTACCTCCGGAAACCCACGAGGAGAGCAAGTACCAAGCACCGGTCGCGACGGGAAGCATCGTTTGGATAGCGAATCCGGCGAGCGGAAATGTCGCCTACATCGATGTGGCGTCGCTCGAGGTGCAGCTGGCGCAAGCGGGCGAGGCGCCCACGTATGTCGCGGCGGTTGCGCCTCAGGGCGGCTCTTCGGACGGCTATGACCGGGCCATCGTGCTCAACGTCTTGTCGCAGAATGCGACGCTGCTCACGCGAGACCCGCAGGGCGCTCTCACGACATCGACGTATCCCGCCACGGCCGACGCCAACTCGTGGGCGATATCACCGGACGGGCGCTGGGCGATCGCGTGGACGAACACGACGCTCCTAACGGATGCGGGTGTAGCGCAGGCCTATGAAACCATCACCATCCTCGACGTGCACCCCCCGGACGGTGTGACCGCGCGTCCGCCGACGACCCTGGAGACGGGGTATCGCCCGTTCAACATTGCTTATTCGAACGACAGCTCGTTCGCCTATGCGGCGACCGAGGCCGGCATCGTCGTCGTCGATCTTGTCGACGGGGACGCGCCCACGCAAGTCACTGCGTATCCCTTCGTGGTCTCGGTTTCATCGAGCGACGGGTCGGCCCCCGACGGCTCGCCGTATGGCGACGGATCGTCGGCGGATGCCTCCCCGGTGAGCGACGGGTCCGCTCTCGACGCGTCGCTTTCGGTGGATGCAGCTCCGGGAGATGGGACCGTGGAAGCCATGGCGGGATTTCAGCCGCTTTACGACGCCGAGCCGCTCGCGTTACCGAGCGGGGTCCCTGACATGTCCTTTTCCTTCGGTGCGTCGTGGGCTCTGGCGCTCATTCGCAGCGATGGCGTGCCGTCGATCACGCTGCTGTCCCTGCTCGACGGTACCCAATCGGTGGTGAACCTGCCTGGCGATCCGACCGACTTGGCCGTATCCCCGAATGGCGACTTTGCCGTAGCGGTCCTAAGGGACTCTGCGACCGTCGAAGTGCTGCCGCTGCCCGGCATTCTCCAAGACCCGACCGCGATGCAAACCGTGACTATCCCCGGCGAGACCATCGGCCAGGCGGTCATCACGGCCAAGGGCTCGCGCGTCTTGCTCTTCACGACGGCGGCGCCCGTGAGCCGGATGACCGTGCTGACGCTGGCGCCCACGCCGAGCTATCAAACGGTCGAGCTCTACGCGCCCATCATGGCTGTGTTTGCAGCCAGCGACGAGAAGAGCGCGGTCGTCCTTCACAGCATGACGCCCGCGAATGGGATCGAGGGCGCGTTCAGTTTGGTGCCGATCGCCGGCGGAGGTCTGCCCAACATGGTGGCCCTGCCGGCCCCTGCAACGGCGGTCGCGCTCTCGCAAGACGGAGATCGTGTGCTGGTCGCCATGAGCGACCCCAACTCGCAGACCTACGGCGTAGTCCTCGGGGAGATGCCGTCCTTCGTCACCTCGTCATACCCGCTGGCGAGCCCGCCCACCGCCGTCGGCATCGTCGAAGGCCCGGGTCAGGGTTACGCGGCGCAATCGTACGCGGATGGCCGCATCACGTTCGTAGACCTCGGCGACGGGGGGGCTCGGACCATCACCGGCTTCGAGCTCAATGCGCGCATCGTCAACGGGGGAGGTGACCAGTGAACCGCTGGCATGCCGCGACGATCGCGATGGCGACCGCCCTTTTCGCGTGTGCGAGCCGGCCGCCGGCGTGGAACGCGCCCGTGGACCTGTCGCTCGCATCGTACGGTCTCAATCGTGGAGCCGTGGTGCTCGACCACGAGCAGAATCGCGCTCTGGTCCTGACTGCTCAGACCGACCAATCCCTCGCGACCAGCATTCTGCCGATCGGGCACGGCGGGATCACGGCGATGCCGTCGCCCGATGGCGAGCGCCTCTTCGTCCTGTCGGGGGGCGATGCTCCGTCCTCGACCGGCAATTCGCAGCCGCCCATGCTCACGGTCATCTCGATCGACGTGAACACGTTCGTGCCGTCCGAGGTGACCTATCCGATGGTCCCGCCGCTCGGCGGACTTGCGCTCGATCCCTTGGGCCATTGGGCCGTCGCGTATGTTGCGGCCTTCGCCAACGGCGACAGGTCGAACACGCCGTTCGTCCAAGATCCAAACCAGCTCGTGTTCTTCGACCTCACCCAGCCGAGCGGCACCCTGCCGCAGCCCTACGAGCTCACGAGCTTCGGGGGCTCGCCGGCCCGGCTCACGTTCACGCCGACGCTGAACCTACCGGAAGGTCCTGGGCAGCTTGTCGTGGTCGAGGCGACGACATCCGACGTTCATCTCATCGACATGGCTCACGTGTTCCAGGCGCAGCCCCGAACGGACGTCGTGATCCGGCTGACGGAGGCGGACGACACGACTCCCGTCACATCCCAGGGACTCGCGATCGCCCCCGCCGACTTGCCGGGCAATCCCCTGATGGCGATTCGAACGACCTCGAGTGACGTAATCAGTTGGTCGCTCGGTCCACCGAATCCAGGCAATGTTAACAGCTTTGAGCCCGTGGTCAACGAGACATCCGTCCTGGGAGTTCCATCGGACATCGGATTCGTCATGACCGACGGTGGGCTCCGAGTGGCGGCCATCGTTCCGTCTACGACGAGCGCCGTGTTGTTCGACCCCGTCAACTTCACGGGAATGACCACGACGGTCTCGCTGCCCTCGAATCTAAGTCGCATGTCACTCATCACAGGCGACGCTGGCGGGTCCACCGGGACGGATGTCGCGCTGCTCTGGGGCCAGTATGCGTCCGGAGTGGCCATCTGGGCGCTCGGCGATGTGGTGAGCAGGTCCTACGACTCGACGGAGTTCATCAGCGTCGCCGGGCAGGTCACGGCCGTCGAGGACGTCCCGGCGCCGAATCAGGCGCTGAAGATCCTGGAGATCTCGGGCGGCCAGGAGTTTTTCGTGCTCGACCTCGTCAATCAAACGGCATCTCTGCTCAACACGACGGCGGCGCCGACGCTCTCGATATCGCCGAACGATGGAGAACGAGTCTGGGCGTTTGCGAGCGGGGAGACCGACCTTGCGTCGATCGACCTCACCACTGGGCAGTCGACGCCGCTGACGACCGTTCTGCCGATCTCCGCGGCGTACGAGGTCGCCCGCGCCTCGCCGTCGGCGACGGACTCTCGGTCGCTTCTTGCGGTCTCCTTCGTCGGCACTCTGGGCGTCACCGTATTCGATGCCGCATCGCCCCGGGCTAGCGTTTCTCATACCTATTCGGATCTTCTATTGGAGGGCCTGTGAACCCACGAGCGATGTTAGGCCTGGTCACGTGTGCGGGGCTCGTCGGCGCGACCTTCGCTCATGCCGAGGATGCGAAACCCACGGCCGGAGACGCTGCGCACGGTCGGATCGATCAGCGTTTGGACATGTGGCGAGTCGAACTCGGCTATCGAGGATCGTTCGTCACGCAGCCCGGGTACAATCTCTTTTCGACTCAAGACTACTTCTCTCAGGTCTCGCTCGCGCTATCGCGCACCGTCTTCGTCTGGCGCCGGTTCTCCTTTGCCCCTGGCATTGCATGGGACTACGGCTCTGCCGGAGCCACGGAGCGGCAGGTGGCCGCATCGACGCTCGACGTGCATCGGATGAGCGTGCCGCTCGAAGCCCGCGCGCACGCGGCGTATTGGGGTTACGGTTTCGTGAGGGCCGCGCCCGGTGTCGCGTACGAAACGGCGGAAGTCGACGATCCGTCCGCGCCAGGCGCGCTGACCAAGTCGCGCTGGCTCGTGTCTGCGGACGTGAGCGCAGGCATTGCCGTAAGGCCACCATTTCGAGGCGACTCCGAGCATATCCCCGTGCGCCCGTGGCTGCAGGTGGACGTCGGATACGGGTGGATCGCCGCTCAGCGGCTCAATCTCACGCAAGACACGCCGTCGTCTACCGCCGACTTCGGAACGCTTGCGATGCAGGGAGCGTTCTTCCGTCTCGCGGTCGCTGCCAGCCTGTGAAAGGGCCTACCGAAGGCGCTCGATGACGGCGCTTCCGCATGCCTGCGTGCTGGATGTTCCGCCGCCATCGGCGGTGACGATCCCATCGTCCACGGCGAGCGCGACTGCACGCTCAATCGCCACCGCTGCCGCTTCGCGATCCAGTGAGTGGCGCAGCAGCATGGCCACGCTCAATATCGTCCCGTAGGGATTGGCGATGCCCCGTCCCGCGATATCGGGGGCCGAGCCGTGGATGGGCTCGTAGAGACCCCGTCGACCATCTCCGAGAGACGCCGAAGGAAGCATTCCTATCGATCCAGCGAGCACCGACGCCTCATCGGTGAGAATGTCGCCGAATAGGTTCTCCGTGACGATCACGTCGAAGTCGGCGGGGCGCCGCACGAGGTGCATCGCGGCGGAGTCAACGAGCTCGATCGAGAATACCACGTCCGGAAACTCCTTGGCCACGCGCGAAGCGACCTCGCGCCATAGCCTCGAGGTCTCGAGCACGTTGGCCTTGTCAATCGACGTCACGTGTTTGCGCCGCCCGCGCGCCATGGTGAAAGCGATGCGAACGACGCGCTCGACCTCGCCGACCGAGTAGGTGCACTCATCGATGGCGGTATCGCCCGTGCGCCTCTTCGCTCCGAAGTAGAGCCCTCCGGTCAGCTCGCGGACGACGATGAGGTCGACGTTCTGGAGAAGCTCCGGGCGCAGTGGGGCTTGCGCGATGAATCGCGGGTGCGGCTTGACGGGCCGCACGTTCGCGTAGGTCCCTAGGCCTTTGCGCAGATCGAGAAGTCCTCGTTCCGGCCTCTGAGCGCCAGCAAGGTTGTCCCACTTCGGACCCCCGACGGCAGCGAGGAGCACCGCATCGGAATGCAGGCATTGCTCGAGTGTCGCCGGGGGCAGGGGCGAGCCCGTGGCGTCGATTGCAGCTCCGCCGATCAGAGCCGGCGCAAGATCGATTGCGAACCCGAATCGCTCGGCGGTCGCCTCGAGAACCCGGGTCCCCTCCGCAAGGATCTCCGGCCCGATTCCGTCGCCGGCGAGGACGGTGACCCGACTCATGAAGTGACCTCCGACGCGCGTCCTGGTCGGTCCACGGCCGCTCGCTTTCGAAGGACGCAGAGCTCAAAGCTGTCGAGCAACGCCACGCAGCTCGCCTCGATGATATTGTCGGAGCACCCGGCCGTGATCCAGCGATGGCCGTCGTGCGTGGCTTCGAGAAGCACGCGCGTCGTGGCCGCGGTTGCGAGCTCCGGATCCAAGATGCGGACCTTGTAGTCCACCAGACGGAGATGGTCGATCTCCGGGTATCGAGCGACGAGCGCTGCACGCAGCGCGTGGTCCAGGGCGTCGACTGGACCGTGACCGGTGGCCTCGCTGTGGATCCGGTCGCCACCGACGTCGACCTGGACGGATGCCTTGGTCAGCATGCCCTTGTCCTTGTCCGTATGCCAAACCGCAAGTACATCCGCGAGCTGGAACGGTGAGGCGTAACCGCCCTGCGTACGTCGCATGACGAGTTCCACGGTTCCATCGGCGGCTTCGAGCTGGAACCCTCGGAGTTCCATCTCCTTGAAGCGCGTCAGTACAGCCGCCGCTTCGGCGTCCCCTAGCTCGAGCCCAAGCGCTCGCGCGCGGGCCCTCATGTTTCCCCGACCCGACAACTCCGAAACGAGGACCCGCTGAACGTTGCCGACGCTCTCCGGCCTAACGTGCTCATAGGCCCCCTCCAGTCGATCGACGGCGGCGGCGTGAAGTCCCGCCTTGTGCGCGAAGGCCGCCGAGCCGACGTAGGGGGCGAACGGGTCGGGCGCAACGTTCGCGATCTCGCACGCACGGTGAGACACCTCCGTCATGCGCTCGAGGGCGCCGCCACGCAGGCACGTCTTGCCCAGCTTCAGAATCAGGGTCGGGATGATCGAGGACAGATTCGCGTTGCCGCAGCGCTCTCCCCACCCGTTGAGGGTGCCCTGAATCATCATCGCCCCCGCTTCGGCGGCCGCCAGGCTGTTGGCTACTGCAAGCTCCGAATCGTTGTGGGCGTGCACCCCCACGCGGCAATTGGCGAACGCCCGGAGGGCCTCAATCGTAGCGCTGACTCCGGTGTTCACCCATGTCGGAAGGCTCCCCCCGTTCGTGTCGCAGAGTACCATCCAGTCGGCCCCGGCTTCGGCTGCCGCCCGAACCGTCGCCAGGGCATACGACCGGTCCGCGCGAAGCCCGTCGAAGAAATGTTCCGCGTCGAAGACGACCTCGCGCCCCTGCCCCTTGGCCAGCGCCACACTGTCGCGGATCATAGCGAGGTTCTCTTCGAGCGTGGTCCCGAGCACGTGCACGACGTGCGAGGCGGAGGACTTGCCGACGAGCGCGACCACGGGAGTCTCCGCTCCGAGAAGCGCGCGCAGACCCGCGTCGGCGCCGGCTTCGGCCCCGGCGCGTCGCGTGGACCCGAAGGCCACGAGCTTCGCCTGCTTGGGCGCCGCTCGCCGGAAAAACTCCGAATCCTTCGGGTTCGAGGACGGGAAGCCTCCCTCGATGTAGGGGACCCCAATCTCGTCGAGCAGATCGAGAATATGGAGCTTGTCCTCGAGCGAAAGGCTCAGTCCCTCGCGCTGAGCGCCGTCACGGAGCGTAGTGTCGTAGAGCACGATGTCCATGACTAGGTGCCTCGATGAGTGTGCGGGCGGTCTTCGATGAGCAGACGAAGGTCGTCGTCGTCGATCTCTTTCTTCGTGTCGGCCAGGTGCTTGACCGACGCAAAGACGCGGTCGAGGGATTCCTCGCCGACCTCGTAGCCGAGCTGTTCGAGCCGCCGCCGTAGCGCGTGACGCCCGCTGTGCTTGCCGAGCACCAGCCGCGTGGCCCCCGACCCCACATCTTCCGGGCGCATGACCTCGTAGGTCGCTCGGTTGGCGAGCACGCCGTGTTGGTGAATCCCTGATTCGTGCGAGAAGGCGTTGGCACCGACAACGGGCTTGTTCGGCGGAACGAGGAAGCCGGTGAGGCGGGAGACCAGCCGGCTGGTTGGGCCTAGGAGCTGCGTGTGAATGCGCGTGCGCACGCCGAGGCGGTCGGCGCGAGTGGCAAGGACCATCACGACCTCCTCGAGCGCCGAGTTCCCCGCGCGCTCCCCGATTCCGTTGATTGTGCACTCGACCTGCCGCGCGCCGGCACCGACCGCGGCCACGCTATTGGCCGTGGCGAGGCCGAGGTCGTCGTGACAGTGGGCGCTCCAGATCACCCGGTCGGCACCCCGCACCGTTCGGCGCAGGGCTTGAAAACGCTCGGTGGTTTCGGTGGGAAGGGCATAGCCGACCGTGTCGGGGATGTTGATCGTCGTAGCGCCCTGCTCGATGACGCGCTCGGCGACCTCGGCGAGAAATTCCGGTTCGGTTCGCGAGGCATCCTCGGCGGAGAACTCGACGTCCTCACAAAAGGATCGAGCGCAGGCCACGCCCTCTGCGGCCGTCGCGAGCACCTCTTCCCTCGTCTTGCGAAGCTTGTGTTCGCGGTGGATCGGGCTAGTGGCGAGGAAGACATGGATGCGCCGTCTAGGCGCGTCTCGCAGGGCGTCGGCAGCTCGCTCGATGTCCTTGCGAACACAGCGTGCGAGGGCACACACTGTCGGCCCGTCGACCGCGCGGGAGATCGCGCGCACGGACTCGAACACGCTATCGGATGTGACCGGAAAGCCAGCTTCAATCACGTCGACGTCGAGCTCGCAAAGTGCCTTGGCAATCTCGAGCTTTTCGCTGAGGGTAATCGAGACGCCAGGCGCCTGCTCTCCATCTCGAAGGGTCGTGTCGAAAATACGAACGTGCGGTTCCGATTCGCTCATGCCTGCTGCCCTCATTCGGTGAAAACTCCGCAAGGCCTCGACGTAGTGGCTCGAGCGGTCACGTGACACGGTCGATCAAAAAAAAACCCCCCACCGTCAGCGCCGGTGCGGGGCCGAAGGGACGTGACGGTCTCGTCACTTCGGCGGCGCACACTCGATCGAAATAATGCAAAGCACCCCGCGCACATACCGCGCTCCACCCGCCGGTGCCAGGACCGGCATGTGCGATGCTGAGGCCAAGCGCCCGCTCCGCGAGTGTATGCACATGAGGCCCAAAGCCTTAGCCGAGCGCACGATCGGCGTCAAATCCCGAACGCCAGCTCGAGCCCGGCCGCGCCGCGACATCCACGACATGGGCGTGCACGAACGCGGCTCCTCGACGTGGCGAGGAAATACCCTGCCGCGAGGCTCGTTCAGCGCACGCGACTTGGCGCTCGAATTTGAGATAGAGTTTGCGGGAGATGGAGAAGACGCCGCTGCCCGGAAGCCTGTCGGAACTCCTGGATCACATCACGGAGGTCTGTCCGCTCCCCGCGACCGCACAGCGCATTCTTGCGCTGTCCAACAGCGACGACTCGAAGACCAAGGACATCAGCGAGGCCATCTCGTGCGATCCGGCCATGGCTGCGCAGGTGCTGCGGATAGCCAACAGTGCGATCTATGCCCGGCCGCGCCGCGTGGTCGACCTTCAACAAGCGCTCGTGACGATAGGTCTCGACGAGGTTCGCAACATCGCTGCCGCCATGGCCCTTCTGGCCGCGTTTCGCTCGCCCGAGGAGCTCTCTCTCGAACTGCACGCGTGGAGCGCTCTCTCCGGGGGCGTTGCCCGGATGATCGCCGCAAAGTTCCTGCCTAGCTGGAAGGGGATGACCCTCGTCGCGGGCCTGCTGTGCGAGGTGGGTGCGCTGGCCTGTCTTGCGGTTGACGGGGAAGGCTACGTGCAGCTGTGGCGCTCGGTCCATAACCGAGCGGAGCCTTGGACCTCGGTGGCTGTCGAGGCGCGGGACGAGTTCGAGCGCACTCGGTACGGCTACACGAGTCGTGCGATCGGCGGGAAGTTCCTACGCCGCAACATGATTCCGGACGAGATTGCGAGCGCCATCGAGGCGCCGACGCGTTCGCTCCGCGGTCCGTCGCCTCTCGGCTGCATCACGATGTTTGCGCGCCGCGTTGCACCGTTGCTCGTCTCCGTTTTCGAGTCGGGCGATCTCGACGACTTGGCGGACCAGCTCCACGATTTGGCCCTGGCGACGCAGCTCGGGGACCTCGACCGCGAGGGGCTGCGCGAGCTGTGCGTAGCGGCGACTGTTGAAACCGAGCTGACCCAGCGCAAACGGCCCGCGAAAAAGCAGGATACGTAGCACTGCCCAGTGCCGCTCGGCGGTGGTCCTGACCACTGGTTGTGAGGGACGGAAAGCGAAAGCCGAGCAGCGCACGCGCACGGGTGCGCGGGTTTTCTCGGTGAGGAACGCTACTTGGCCTCTGCGCTCTTTCCCACCCCCGCGCTGAGTCGGAGTCCCGCCACCGACCGGCCGTAGAATCCGATCGCCACCGCGGAGACGACTCCGACCCCCGCGATGAAGATCCAGACGGTCCCGACAGAATGGGTCGCATAGAGCGCGTGGGTGAGCGCCGTCTTGGACTGACCTGTCGTCGCCACGAGCTTCGCAAACGCCTCGCCTTGCGGGATTTGCGCGACGCTCACCGGATCCATGCCCCGGGCCGCGAGCATCTGTTGGGCGAAGCGTTCCTTGGACGCAAACCGGTCGTAGAGCGCAGGGCCGATTTTCCCCTCGAGCGTCCAGCCTATGGCGAGCGGAATTTGCGAGAAACCGAGGTACATGGCCTTCTTGTCGGCGGGCGCGATGTTGCCTATGAATTCGCTCGACTTGGGCGATGACAGCATCTCTCCTAGGCTAAAGAGAGCGATTCCGGCGACGCAGGACCACCCCAGGGTGGAGTAACCGCACACGACGAGCGACGCCGAGGCCACGAGAGTGCCGACCACCATGCTCGTCGTCGCCCGCAGCTTGCCCCCGAGGAATGCGACGGCGAAACATGTGGTCATGATCAGCCCTGCGTTGATGTTCAGCATTCCCTCGGGCTGGATCGATGTCCCTTCTTTGTTCATGACGACAAAGAATTTCACCAGTGGGTTGACCGCCGCGTGTCCGGCGAAGAGTGTCCGAACGACATCGCCGGAGTCGACCCAGTCGTCGATGTGGGCGGGGAGTACGTCGAAGAGGGCATTGAACATGAACCAGAAACCGGAAAGGATGATGAGGTAGCTGTAGACGTGTGGTTTCGCGAGCTCCCGCAGCGAGTCCGCGGCGAGGCCGCTGCGCGAAAGGGTTCCACGGCGAAACGCGGCTTCGCGGGCGAGTCGCTCCTCTCTGCCGGGCTCTCGATAGAGAGCGAGCAATAGGAAGTTTGCGCAAATGACGACTGCATTCGCAAAGAAGACCTGGCGCCACGCCATCTTGCGCATGAGACCCGCCAGCAGGGGCCCGAGGAACCCTCCGATGTTCACGGTTTGATAGAAAAGACCCCAGGCCATCGAGCTATTGTCCGGTCGAGTCGACTTGACGAGCGTGCCCTGGATGCCTGGCTTGAAGATCGCCGTGCCGAGCGCCAGAAGCACGGCGCCAGCGAAGAACCCAGCGTAGCTCGTCCAGATGCCCATGGTGACGTAGCCGGAGATCTTAACCACCGTGGACGCGAAGATGGTCTCCTTGTAGCCGTAGCGATCGGCCAGCCCGCCGGTGAGCACGGGAACGAGCGACTGGATGAGGGCCCACACCATCAGGATGGTCCCGAAGGCCGTCATCGTGATGCCTAGCCCGCCGGCGGATACGGGGTCCTTGGCGTAGAGAGTTGCGACGGCCTTTACGCCGTAGTAGGCGAGCCGTTCCACCATCTCCATCGCGCCGAGAACCCAGAACACGTAGCCCAGGCTGCGGACCGCCGCGGAGAAGCCGAGCTGTCGTTGCGCATCGACGTCCGCCGCCGCCGCAGCGACGTTCGATTCGAAGGCGGGACGGGACGTCGAGTCGTCTTGGGAGGTGGGGTCGTCGCGCGGCGTGTTCACGGCGTACACTCTAGGCCCAAGCCCCCGCACCCCGCTGGGTCTGTGAACCGATGATCCAGTTTCCCGACCTGCTTTCCTTCGTTCCGTCAGCGCGCATCGACCTGGGCGTCGTCAGACAAGCTCTCGTGTTCTCCTTCGCAGCGGGTGGATCGACCGAGGCGTTCGACGAGGCCGTCAGTGCCATGAAGCTGCCTGGATCGACGTGGCAGCCGGCTGCATTCTCCCGCGACCTTTATGTGAGCGACCTTGCCGGACGCTGCCTCGCCGTGACCATCGGCGGGCAACCCCACCCGACCAGCGTGAGGTACGTGGCGCGCGTCCTCTCGAGACCTCCGCGGGATCGGCGCGATGTCGAAACTCGTCACGAGATACTAAAGGAACTCTCAAGTGTGTCCCGTCTGCGCGAGGACTTGGAGCGGACCTATCTGGCCACCGTTCGAGTGCGGTCGCTCCTGGGTACGACGAGAAGTCTGGCGCCGCGGGTTCGCAGAATGGAAATCCTACGCGCCGTGCGCGACGGGTTCGATGTCCTCGCCAACTCGTTCGATGGGGCCACGTCGGCGTTGGGACGATTGCGGGGCTTCGGCCGAGACGTCGTGAAGTCCGAAGCCTACAGCCGCCTCGGCGCGCTGCTCGATCACGACGACGCGCAGGGCTGCCTCGACTTGCGCGTGCGAATCGGCGCGGACGGTGAGGTCCGGGCGATGGAAATCGTGGCCGTGCGAGAGAACGCGGAAAACCCGTTTCACGTTTCCGTGGTGCGCCGGTTTCTCACCCGACTCGGTCTCTTCGTCCGGGGGTATAGGACCACGGGAGGCGAGGTGGCCGAGAGGCTCCTGTCGGACGTCTTCTCAGGGCTCGAAGAGCCTATTGCGCTGCTGTTCCAAGTCCTCGGCGATGCCGAGGTTCTGCTCGGGAGTCTCGGATTTCGCGATCGCGCGACGGATGCGGGGCTGAGTGTATCCCTTCCAGACCTCACTGTCGGAGAGGGTATCGTCATCGAGGGCCTGTTCAACCCATTGCTTCTCGCGTCCGGCACCGCGGCCGTGCCATGCGACCTGCACGCCGAAGCGGGCGCTGTCGTTCTCGTGACCGGGCCCAACTCGGGAGGCAAGACTAGGCTCTTGCAGGCCGTGGGAATCGCGCAGCTCTTCGCGGAAAGTGGGCTGTTCGTTCCCGCTCGTGGGGGACGACTGCCGCGTGCGACCGGGCTCTTTGCCTTGCTCTTCGAGGATGCCCGCTCCGATCAGCCCGAAGGTCATCTTGGCATGGAGTTACTTAGGATTCGAAAGCTGTTCGAGCAGATCGATCGAGGTGCCGTGGTCGTGCTCGACGAGCTCTGCTCCGGCACGAATCCCTCGGAGGGGGAGGAGATCGCACGGCTCGTGCTGTCGTTGCTCCCGGAGCTCGGCGTGCAGGCGTTCGTCACGACGCACCTGCTGCAATTCGCTGCGGAGCTGGCGCGCAGCCGATCGATCCCGTCGCTCGAGTTCCTTCAAGTGGAAATTGACGCATCCGAACGACCGACGTACCGGTTCGTGCCGGGGGTCGCCCGCACGTCGCTCGCGCAGCGAACAGCGGAGCGCCTGGGGGTTACTCGAGGAGAGCTCGTGGAACAGATCGAGCGGAAGAAATCGGCGTCGCGCTCTCCGCTTTAGGATGGGAGGGCGCTCGGTTGCCCCTGCGGCTGGGCTGTGTCACTGTGTGCCCGACGCTGGGCGGGCCTCACACCATCGGTGTGATGCTCTGCGCCGGTCGAAGCACGGCAGGGAGCCGGGCTGCGCGCAGAGGATTGCGATCTTCAGAGGGAGACTTGGGATGGTTAGGCACTGGATCGGGGTCGCGGCGGCGATGTTGGTTAGCGCAGGATGCGTGGGCGATGCGATCGAGGTGCAGCCCGACGCGAACCCGGAGGGGGCCTCCCAGATCGACGGGGGCGACGGTGCAGCGAGCATCCGAGACGGGAGCGCGGACTCCGACGCGAGCGGGGATGCTCGCGGCGTACAAGACGCGACGCAGGATTCCGGCGACGAGGGTCCGATCGGCAATCCGAACTACGTATCGGAGGGAGGCCAGGACGGGTCGACCGAGACTCGCGAGGCCGGGCTGGACGGCCAGACGGCCGCCGATGGGGCGCTCGATGGGACGCTCGATGGGCTATCGGAGGCCGGCGATGCGGGGGCGGACGCCGCGGTGAGCGCCGACGCGACCGGGGACGTGGGGGTTGCGGTGGATGGATCCGACGGTGGCTGCGCGAGCGCGTGCAGCGGGGCCACGCCGTACTGCGTGAGCGGAGCCTGCGTCCCGTGCAGCCCGGGGAGCACGCAGTGCTCGGCCGGGGGCGTGCAGACGTGTGGCGCGAACGGCCAATGGGAGAGCGCCGTCGCGTGCGGGCCGCACCAGGCTTGCGGCGTGAGTGCCGGCGTGGCGACCTGCTCGTGTACGTCGTCGATCTGCGCGAAGAGCGGAGCTGTCTGCCAGGACAGCCAGACCGTCGCCACGTGCGCGGTAGACTCGAACAGCTGCCCCTACGTGAGCGCGACAGCGGCGTGCCCGGGCACGCAGTCGTGCTCGGGCGCGGCTCCGAACGCCGCCTGCTCGACGACGTGCACGAATTCGTGCACCAAGGGACAGACCGCGTGCGTCTCGGGAGGTCTCGCCACGTGCGCGCTGGACAGCACCACGGGCTGCTTGTCGTACAGCGCGCCGACCGCGTGCGGAGCGCGGCAGACGTGCACGGGCTCGACCGGGAGCGCGGCGTGCACCTGCAACACGGACCCCTCGTGCCCGACCGCGTCGAATACGTGTGTCAGCGGGGCGGCCGTGAGCTGTCAGACCGACGCGCAGGGGTGCGTCTACAAGGCGTCCACGACGTCGTGCGTGGGCGCGACACCGGTCTGCGTGCAAGGCGCGTGTGCGGCGTGCACTCCGAACACCACGCAGTGCTCCGCGGGCGGCGTGCAAACGTGCGGGGCCAACGGCGAGTGGGGAGCCGCGGTGGCCTGCGGAGCGCACCAGACGTGTACAACCAGCGGCGCCGGCAGCGCGTCCTGCGCGTGCAGCGCGTCGGCTTGCACGCAGAGCGGCACGCTTTGCCAGGACAATGCGACGCTCGCGACGTGCGCGGTCGACTCGAACAATTGCCCGTACGTCAGCTCGACGACGGCGTGCGCGTCGCCGATGGTCTGTTCGGG
>JBEKXD010000090.1:0-17800 GCA_049512415.1 Polyangiaceae bacterium | reverse complement strand
CCCCTTTGGCCGCGACGGCCCCCGCTTGTCACCTATTTGGAATTGCGGATGTGCTCGCGGTGGCGCGTCGCTTGTCGCGCGAGGGGAAGGGGACCGTGGCCTCCGTGAGGGTCGTCGGTGTCGAAGGGCAGCGCTTCGACGACTGCGACACGGTGCTAAGCGATGAAGTGCGAGCCGCGCTCCCCGGGGCGGTCGATCAGGTGCTCGACCTCATCGAAGCAGGCGACGGTCTGCGAGCGAAGGCCCGTACGGTCTGTGAGGCGTGGATGTCGCGGGATCCGACGACTGTCGAGGTGTGCACCTTCCGAATTTGACGTGGAGGTCTACGACGCGGCGCTTTCCGGAAGCAGGGCATGCTCCGGCGACAGGACTCCCGCGAGTGCGCTGGCGGCCCGTTCGTCGCCTCCGCTGTCGATGTTTCCGGTGGCGATCGTAGCCAGCGCGTATTCAATACCTGACGCGAGAAAGAATCGGCACGAGACTCTCACGTCATTGGTGGCACAAAGGCTGACTTTCACCATGGGACCAATGGGGAGCAGAGTGCGGGCTCGCTCAGCCATCTCGCTCGCAAGGCCCGCGAAGGCTGCGAGGCCCTCCTCCAGCTGGCGCTCGCCCGCCCCTGCAACGAGGAGGCCCAGCCGGTCGGCGAGCGCCGCGCTGCGCGCTCGGCCGGGCCCGACGAGGCCGGAAAGGACCCCCTCGGCGTCCGGCGATTCGTCGACTTCGCTCAGGGTGTGCAGGCCGCCACCCTCGACCCCAGGAATGGTTTGTGAGTGACGAATTGTGGAAAAGAGCTGGGCTTCGAGCTCGGCTTCATGTCGCCTCAAATCGGACACCTCGTCCGCGACGCTCGACAGTTCATCGACCCGCGCGCGCAGCTCGAAGAGCTCCATGCGCTCGTCTTCCAATTCTTGCAACCGCCTTGTCATGAGCTCTGACTCGAGTCGGAGTCGCTTGTGTTCCACTGTCATTCGCTCGAGTTCGTCGGCAGCCGCGCGGTTGGTTTCGAGCTCCGCGACTTGCGCGCGCAGCGATCGGTTCTCGTCGGCAACGCGGTCGAGCTCTTGCAGCTTCGGCGTCAAGGTCTGGAGCTTGGCCCGAAGCTCGCGCAGCTCCGCCTGCGTTGCCGCAAACATCTGAGCCGTCTCCTCGGCGTCGCGCCCCACTTCCCGCAGCGCCAGATTCTCGTCGCGAAGTTGTTCGAGTGTCGCGAGCTTCGATTCGGTGGCTGAAAGCTTCATCCGGGCTTCGCGAAGATCCGCTTGGGCGATCGCCGCCTGGGCTTCCATCTGCTGCAAGAGGAGTTTCTCCTCGGCATCAGAAGCCTGCTGACCTCGTTGGAGTTCGGTGACCGTCGCCTCCGCGCGCTGCGCCCTAAGACGGAGTTCGCGCAGCTCGGCCTCCGCCGTCGTCCACCGGAGCATCGCGTCCTGGTAGAGCGCGTCGGCGGCGAGCGTCTTGGCCTGCTCGCTTCTGCATCGTGAAGACGTCTCGGCCAGGCGGACCTTCAGCTCGCTCAGCTCGTCGTGCTCCGTCCGTTGCGTTCGGCGGAGGCTCGCGATTTCGGTCTGGAGCCGCTCCACGTCGGCCGCACGCTCCTGAGCGTCCCCGGTCGCTCGCGCGAGGGCCTCCGCGGAGCGGGCCCGTTTCTCCGCGGCATATCCGAGCTCGCGCGTCGCGGCGGCCAGCTCCTTCTCGAGGACGGGGATTCTTTGCGCCTTGTTCTCGGCCGCGAGGAGGCTCGACTCCCATCGGTCGCGGTCGACCTTCAGTTGGCGCAGAGTCTCACAGAGGGAGGCTCGAGCCTGATCCGATTGCACGCGCTCTGCGCGCTCTGCTCCGAGCAGGCCCCGCGTCTCGCAGAGTTCCTGCGACGTGCGCTCGAGGAGCGTCTGAATCTCGGCGCGCCTGTCCTCGGCTTGTTGCCGCAGTCGATGCTCGTCCGAGAGATTGCGAATCACCGTATCGGCTGTCTTTGCCTCGGCGCGAAGCTCCGCGGTTTCCGATTCGAGCCGGCTTCGGCCCGCATCGAGCTTCTCCAGAGCGCGCCGGAGCTCCGCATTCTCGAGATCGCGTTCGGCACACCGAGCGCCGAGGCGCGCGGCCTCACTCTGGAGCCACTCGGCCTTGCGGCAAAGTTCGTCATTTCGTCGGCGCGAGTCCAGTCGGGTCGAGCGTTCGCGCCGAGACCTTGCGAAGTGTCCGGCGACGAAGACAATCGAAGCTACGAGAAACGCAAAGGCGGAGAGTAGGGTGACGACGAACATGAGCGATGCTCCTCCGTCACGCACGAATCCATGCGACGGATCTTGTCCTCCGTCGTTCGGGCGGTGCCCCGGTTGCGACGCCGTGGCCCCGTCGGTTCGGTGTGCGGTCGGCTGCTGCGGCCACTACGCCGCCGCCTGGGCCACTTTCGCGAGGTCAGCGCAACGGCGCTTCACTTCGATGAAGACCAGTCCGAGCTTGGCCTCCTTCGTGGTCAGAACGACGAGGACCGACTCGGACCCGACCGCGTTGATGACGACGTAACCTTTCTCACTTCGTACATAGACCTGCTCCATGGACGAGGTCATGAGCTCCGTCGAGATCTTCTCGGCGACGCCGAGCATCGCAGCCGCCATTCCCGACACGAGCTCTTCATCGATCTCGCTCGGAAGCACCGACGCGACAATGAACCCGTCGATGCTCACGACGGCCGCGCCGATGATGTCCGGCGAAGTCCCGCGCAGCGTGCGCAATACGTCCTGCATTTTTTCGGTACGAGACGCCATCAGAAAAGCCCCTTTCTTGGAGACTGCTGCTAACTTCGCAGTTGAAGAACCATCGTGCAATGGGCCCCGGTCTCTTTCATCTCGACCGCGTAGTTCTTGTTCGTGAACGAGCTCACGAGGCCGGCCATCGTTTCATGAAATAGTGTGCATAGTACGTTGGTTCCCACCGCGTCCTTGTGCCCCTCCACGACCCGACGGAACGCACACTTGGACACCGACAGGACGATCTCATGGCCGCCATTGGGCAGACTCACCGAGAACTCGAACAGCTGGGTAAACCGGCAGGCGAGTCGTCGCAGCAGTCCGTCGAGCGTAGTTTCTTCGTACATCTCTGGGAGGTGTCCCGCCGCCAGGGTGCCCGCGGCTCTCCCTACCGCCTTCTGTCCACGCCCCATCGTCTCGGTCACCGCGTCTCCGAGTGCTCTGAGGCGGACGCGCACGTCGCCCAACGCTTCCTCGTAGTCGGCTTCGCTGAGTGAAGTCGCCACGGGCTTCTTTTGCAAGAATCGAGACACGAGCGCGGAATTTAGCTCGATGCGGTGAAACGGGCGCTGCTCGACGTGGCCATCCACAGTGAGGCACCGCGAGGGGCAAACGTAGGCACACGAGGTGCATCCGATGCAGTCCTCCGGGCGCGCAACCGCCGCTACGCGGCGCGCGGGCTGTCGTTCGAGCACGTCGGTCGGACAGGTGTCGACGCAGAGATTGCAGTCGCGGCATCCCGCCTCTTGGATGGTAATGGTCGGCATGGATTACCTCTTCACACTGCGAATGACCTGCCCGTCCCGCGCCAAGGTCAAATCCAGCGGCATCTGGCCGATCTTGTGTGTGGAACAGGACAAGCACGGGTCGTAGCAGCGGATGGCGAACTCCACGCCGTCGAGCAGTGCGTCGTCCGATTGACCGACGAAGCTATCGGCGGCTGCCTTGATGCTCGTGTTGATGGACGCGACGTTGTGTTGCGTGGCCACGAGGAAGTTCGCGCTCTGAATGATTCCGTTCGCGTCGACGTGGTAATCGTGAATGAGAACCCCGCGCGGCGCCTCGATATGGGCGACCGCGGAGCGCGGCGTGCCCGAGGGCTTGGTGCGCAGGTCGGTCGAACCGATGGAGTCGTCGTTGGCGATCATCACGGCCTTTTCTGCGCAGTAGAGAAGCTCGATGAGCCGCGCGTAGTGGCCGAGGACCACTTGATGGCAAGGGCGACCCCAGGTCTTGCGGAATGCCTCGAGCTCCGCGTTCGCGAGCGGCGTCTCGATGGAGTCGGCGCAATTGATCCGGGCGAGCGGACCCACGCGGTACACGAGCGCCTTAGGATTCGCCTTGAGAAGCACCTGCTTGCCGTAGCTGAACGGCAGCGCCTGCTCGACCATGTGGCTCGCGTAGGCGTCGGCCTCGAACTCGCGCTCGAGGCCACCGTCGGGCGTTCGCACGCGGAGCGAGCCGTCGTACAGATCGAGGACACCGTTCTTGACGGTGCCCATGTCGTGGACCGGAAGGGGTGGCAACATCTTGAAGATGGCCTCGCTCCGGCTCAGGGCGCGCTTGCCCTCTTCCACGGCCACCTTGGCAATTTCGAGACCTTCGGCGGCTAGCCCCTTGAGGGCCTGCCTTGCATCGGCCGAGAGTCCACCCGCCATTCCGCCGGCGATCGCGGTCACCGGGTGGGTCCCGCGCCCGCCCACGATCTCCGCGATGCGCTGGCCGACGCTTCGAAGGCGTAGGGCCTTGCGGGCCAGATCGGGAGCAGCATCGAGCAGCGTGACGAGGTTGCGTCGCGCCCTGGGCTCCGAGAGACCCAAGAACAGATCCGGTCCGGCGAGCGCGAAGAAGTGGATGGCGTGAGAGTGGATCATGCTCCCCGCGTTGAGCAGCTCACGCAGGAGTACTGCTGGGCGCGGCGGGGGCGCTGAGAACACCTTGTCGAGGCACTTGGCGGCGACGAGGTGATGGGCGTGCGGGCAGGTGCCGCAGATGCGCGACGTGATGGTCGGCATGAGTTCGACCTGCATGCCTTGGACGAAGCACTCGAAGCCGCGGAACTCCAGAACGTGCAAGTACGCGGCCGTCGCCTTGCCAGCGTCGTCGAGATCGATGTGGACCTTGGCGTGGCCCTCGATGCGGGTCACCGGATTGATGGTGATAGTGCGGCTCATCGGCGCGTTCCCTCTTCGGCGATCCAACGGCGGAGCAAAAATGTAGGCTTCTGACGGAATACCGGCGAAGCCATCGCATAGGCGTAGTAAGTCCGCGCCTGTTTCTCGATGGCGTGCACGACCTGATCTCGTGGAATCTTGGTCATCATCGATACTCGATTGGCAATCTCCGTTCGGATGTCGCGATTGGGTTCGAGCACGACGGATTCCGAAGGACCCCCGCAGCCGGTGCACGGAGCTCCTCGCTCCGGGCACGGAGCCAGGCAGCGGTCCAGGGTCGCACTTCCCATGCAGAGCACCCCTTGGGACAGAAAGCACTTGCCGTCTTCGAGGGGACCCTCGTGCACGCGTCGGAGATGGGTCACGTCCGACTGTTCCATGTGGCGGGGGCACTTGAAGCACACGTTGTGCGGGCCGAACTCGGGCTCTCCGCCGTGCAGTACCGCGCGAAGGGCTTCGAACACGTAGTACGCGTGCGGCGGGCACCCGGGCAGATACAGGTCCACGTCGATCGCTGCGTCGAGGGGCATCACCCCTTCCGCGAGCAACTTGGGCAAGCCCTCGTCGGGGACGAAGTGAGTCTCGGTCGTCGGGTTCTCCACGAACGCCGTCTTCTCGAGGTCCCCCGTAGTATGCGCATAACCAGAGCCCTGAGGTCCTCCGAAGACCGCACAGGTTCCGAACGCGAGGATCTTGCCGCAAGTCTCGCGCATCTTCTTCGCGCATTCGACGTCATGCTCGGTGCGCAGCGCTCCCGTGATGATTCCGACGGCGGCGTTCGGATAGCCCTTCTCGTCGATGAGAATGGGGAGGCGAACGATGTCGATCTCCTCGAGCACCTTGAGCAGACGCTCGTGCAGGTCGACGAGGCTCAGTTCGCAGCCGGAACAACCCGACAGCCACTCGAACGAAACCGGAACTTTAGCCATCGCTCCCCTCCTGTTTGTTGAGTACGAGCTCCTTCAAACATGCATTCTCGCCCGCGTGGAGGATCTCGAGTTCGGCGCGCTCACCGGTGATCTTCTGGACGTACCCGCAGAAGAGGCCGTGATTCATCATGCACAGTGACATCTTCTGGTCGTGGCTATATCGGAAGAGCGCGCAGCGAACCATACAATTGCGAAAGACGAGGCGGAGCGCGACCTTTCCGTTCTTTTCATAGTAGTACGAGGAGGCGGAAGCCGGTTTCCAAGGTTCGAAAGGCCACTGAATCCCGTGCGACGACAGCTCGCCCTTCAAGATCTGCAGCGCCGCGAGCGTGTCCTTCTCCTTTCGTTGAATGTCAGCCTTGAGGCCGACAGTTCGTCCGGCGCGAAACGTTACGGGAGCGGCGCCGCGACCCAAGACCTGCTCGAGTCCGTGCGAGAGCGAAGCCATCGCTACGAGCAGACCGTCCAATTCATCTTGTAGGTCTTTTTTGGGCATGACACGTTCCGAAAGTGAATGGATTCCGTGGGAGGACCCTGGAGGGCTCCATCCGTCATCCAGGCCGAATGGTCCCGAGTTTGCGTAGGTTGAGTTCGATGCTTCTATTGTCGGGTTCGAGGCGTTGCGCAGCCTCCCAGCACGTCTTGGCCTGAGCGATGTCGCCCCCGCGCAGGGCCGCGAAGCCTTTGTCCACGAGGACTGCCGCAGCGCGCTGGGGGTCACTCTGGGCGCGCAGCGACGGTGGTTCGCTCAGTCTGCGTGCGGAGAGAGTCTTGCCCCCTGGGCTCGTACCGCGAACCGATTCGAACACGTCATCGACGGCGGATTCGTCCGCGCGAATCGTCGGCCACGTTCCCGACTCGGCCCGCCTCGCCGGCTCCGCCTCGTCGAGCATGCGGACCGCGTCCATGACGACGTGTTCCCAGTCTCTATGAATCGTACGCTCGAACCGGTCCGGAAGCGGCGCTGTGCGAAACACTCCGTCGTCGACCGCAACGATTCCGCGTACGGCATCCTCCCCGATCCGATCTCCCCATACGGCGTGGACCAGAGCGCCGTCGCGGACCAGGAGACTGCCAATCACGTCCCCGGAGGTGATGCGCAGCGAAGCGCTTTTGCGCCCTAGACACAGGGTCTGGATGAGATCCAGCGCGGACAGGGCCGAGAGGCGCCCGGACATTCGTTCCCTGCAGTCGATGGCGTCGATGACCGCCGACACCAGGACGCTCGACTCGACGGGCTTTGCGATGATTCGCAAACAACCGACCGCGCACGCATGATTGGGGATCGTGTCGACCATGGTGTCCGTGATGGCGATGAAGTGCGTCTCCGGAGATTCGATCGCTGCCCAGTAGACGAGGTCCGGTCCGCAAATGCCCGGGAGGCGAACCTCGGTGACAAGAACGTCGATCAGCATTTCGCGCATGATCGCCTGTCCCACATCGGCGGTTTTCACCGTGATCACATCCAATCGATCCGTGCTCGTATATAGCGCACTGTGCAACGACAGCGCGAGTGCATCGTCATGTTCGACAATCAACACTTTCGGTCGACGCGCCCCCATGCAGTTCCTCGAAGGCTACGAAACATGGACAAGGGCCGATTGGGGTTCAAGCAGATTACACACGATGACAGTCTCACATGTTCCGTTTCGATTGCCCCCCAAATGCGGATGCAATCGGTTGTTTCGGAGTCAGTCGGTCCGTACCTGGGTCGAACGGGATCAGGATGCGCCGCGGCTCATTTCAGGAGTCCCATGGGATGCACGCTCGGGTGGTGGGTGGGAACGGCGTGTACGATGGGGTGGCGCGAGATGCGGAGGTGACAACGACGCGAATGGCGTCCCCCGGGGCGTCATGCTGGGGAAACGGACGCACACCTTTGCCGAATAAGGGCGGTCGGCGAACGACGCCGACGGACAGCTTCGGGCCCTCTGTCGAACTATCGGATGGTAGGTGTCGTGCTGCTTGGGGCGCAGTCAACTCTTGGCCCGGCGGAGCCGATTCGGGGCGTGTACTGGCGCGTGCGGCGGTCGCCTACTCGAACGGAATCAATACTCGACTCGAACAATGGTCATCTCGACATCGCGATCCGATGAGTCCGGGCTTGGAGCCAACCCCGGGGCTGCGACGTGCGGACGGCGGACCCGGACGGTGTCTCCCTCGGAGCGCTTGAGAAGCGCACGGCCTAGGGGGGACCGCCACGAGACGCACCCCCGGTCGAGATCGATCTCGTCCTCGCCGACGATCCGGTACCTGGTCCTGGTCCCCTGCGCGTCTTGTAGCTCGACGATGGCGCCAAAGTAGACCGTCTCCACGCGAACTTCCCGGCGTTCGACGACGACTGCGCGTATCAGTCGCTCCGTGAGCCACCGCATGCGGCGGTCGATCTCGCGCAGCTTGCGCTTTCCATATATGTACTCGGCATTCTCGCTGCGGTCGCCCTGCGCGGCGGCGTCGGCAACTTCCTTTACCATCGCCGGGCGCTGCACGCTCCGAAGATTGGCGAGTTCTTCCTGGAGTTTACGCGCGCCTTCACGCGTGATGTAGTTCGGCAGGGGGTCGCTCATCGGAGGTCGAGGACGCTGACGCGAGCCCGGTCAGCGGGAGCGAGCTTCGAGCTCGAGATAGTAGCTCACGAGGTCGCGCTCCCGGTGCGTGTGGACGACGAAGCGCAGGACGCGGCCGATCGGCCAGATACGCGTGGCATCCCCCGGCCGAGAGCGGCTTGCGACGCGCATAGCCCAGAGACCCGGATCCGACGATTCGAGGTCGATCCAGCGCGCGCCCACCTTCCGGGCGAGAAGCTCGCTCAAGAACGCACCGGTTCGCATGATGGATCGCTGATGATCCAAGTTGTAGACTCGGCCGTCCGGCATCGTCTCACGCAATACCGCCTGGGCGTACTCCAGGCCAGTCACGTCGAGTCGAATGTCGGTTCCGTGGCGAAGGGTTAGCTCGCGCCCGAGTTCGCGCGCGAGATGCGTGCACGTGAATCGAGCCGCATTGGCCGTGCGCGGCGCTTGGGGATGGCCGGGCGCAGCGTCTTCGGGTGGCTGGCTCGGAAGACTGAGCGTCGCTAGTGGCTCCGCCGGCGGGTCGACAGCACTCTCGCGCCCCGTGGCTGGTTCCGAGCGAAGGGGTGGGAGTTTGGCCCCCGCCTGCGTTGCGCACGACAGATCGAAGGCTCCGAAGTCCGAGCTCGACGGGGGCGAGGTCTGCGCCTGCGCAGCAGCCAACTCGGGACGCGGCTGCGCTACTGGGGTTTTCGAACTGCTCGAGGGGTCGCCCAGGCCGCGCAAATCTTCCAACACCTCAGTGGCGCGCTCGCGCAGGGCGGGCGGCGCGGCACTGTTGTCTGCGAGATCTTTGGCAAAGGCTCGCGCTTGCCGGGCGTCCCCCGCTTCTGCCCACGCATGAGCCGCGAGCAGCTCGAGCTCATGAAAGGCGCTCATGGAGCGCGACAAGCTCGAGACGCGCTCGGCGATCGTGCGAGGAGCCTCGCTGGAGCGGATGAGTGCTGCCCGCGATCGAATGTACATGGTTCCAGGCAAGCGACCCTCGCGGCGCTCGATGGCGTCCAAAGCCTCTTCGATGCCCTCGGTCTCCCCGAAGGATAACCGCGTTTCGAGCTCCCAGAGCTCGGGGTGCGCCAGCGGCCCGCGAGACGGAGGTGGGGAGGGCGAGAGCATGGCCTTGAGCGTCGTTATCCGAGGCCGCGACGCGGGGCACCAAGTGGATCGGTCGTCGAGCCAGGAGAGCACCTCGGCGCGCGACGGAGCGCGGCCCCTCGGTTCGCGGAACAGTCTTGCCGGCACGAAGTTGCGGAGCGCGTTGGGCATTGTCGGAGCCACTTCGAGATTTACTCGCCTGTACGTTCGTTCGCCGGGTCGCTTCGTCGACGCGTAGGTCGCGGTCGCGAGCGCCACGGTCTCGTCGTCCGGGCGCTCGGCCAGGAGCGCGGCGAGATGCAGCGCCTGCAGGCATTGGCTCGCTTCGGGCAGTCCGAGGTCATGGCAGAGAGCGGGCAAGTCCAGCCAGGAACCGACGTACTTGGCCCCGGCTGGAACGAACGTTCGCCCCTCGAAAAGCTCCGAGGGATCGAGCTCATTGACGACGCAGCGCACGGGCCATCCGCGCGCATAGGCCCGAGCCACACGAAAGTGGGCCGCCGCCGCCGCCTCGTTGGCCAGCTCGGGAGTCACGCCGACTCGCGCCAGACGGGTTCGTGCCTCCGAGACGGTTGTCGCGTACCCCATCTCGCGCGTGGTCCCAGGCCCCGCCGAAGACAACTCGATGTCGGCCGGATCGAACAAAGAGTATTCGGCCTCCGGAACAATGTCAGGCGCCGTGAGGACGATGTGATCGCCGAAGGTGAGCCAGCAGTGCGACAAGTCGGCTCACAGCATCGCCGGTAGTGCCCCGGGAGCCAAGAACGTTGCTACAGGCTGGCAGTTCTTGGTTCGGGAGTCCGATCGACGCTCGGTTCTACCACCGTGGCGGCGTTTTCCCCTCCTACGGGAGTATCGACAGCGGCTCTCTTGTATCCGCACGCTTTGTTCACGCAGGCGATCGTAGGGCGCGCTCGAGTTCCTGAGCGAACTAGGAACGTGGCGCCGCAGCTCGGGCACGGCTCGGCGATGGGTTTCTGCCAGAGTTTGAAGTCACACTTGAGGCGTTCGTCGGCATAGTTCGAGCAGCCGTAGAATGCCTTGCCGCCCTTCTTTTTCGATCGCACCTCGATGAGGTCGCCATTGCACTTGGGACACTTCACTCCTAGCGGAACCGGTCGGGCGTTCTTGCACTCGGGATAGCCCGTGCACGCAATGAATTCTCCGAACCGGCCACTGCGAATCACCATGGGCTTTCCGCACTTGTCGCACGCGATGCCCGTCTCGCGCAGCGGCGTCGGATTGCCGTCTTGGCCTAGATCACGCGTATTTTTGCACTCCGGGTAGCCCGCGCATCCCAGAAACCAGCCGTTTCTCGACCATCGCTTGAGCATCGTCGAGCCGCACAGTTCACAGCGCTCGTCTGTAGGCTGCGGCTCCGGATTCCAGCGCTTGCCCTTCTTGCTCTGGTCGAGCTGGGCTTTGAATCGCTTGTAGAACCGGTCGAGAAGATCGACACGCTGCTCCTTGCCCGACTCGACCTCATCAAGCTCCTCCTCCATCTTGGAGGTGAACTCGGGGTTCATGAAATCGAGTTCGCTTCGGACGAGGCCGTCGACGACGAATCGGCCGAGCAGCGTCGGAAAGAAGCGCATGCCGTCGACTCGCTCTACGTAGTCGCGGGCTTGGACTTTGCTAATGATGTCTGCGTACGTGCTTGGGCGCCCGATCCCTCGCTCCTCGAGCTCTCGGACGAGCGTGGCTTCCGTGTAGCGCGGCGGCGGTTGGGTGAACTTCTGGTCGGTGATGACGCCCGGCGGATCGACCAGGGCGAGGATCGCTCCGTCGTGCAGCTCTGGCAGCGTTCCGTCGGCGTCGTCGGTGAGAACGTCCTTCGCCTCGCGCCTCGCGGCGTCAGCGTCTCCCCTGTCGTCGTCGGTCTCGCCGGCAAGCGGAGCCGTTTCGCCGCCCGGTTCTCGCTGCCCATAGGCCTCGAGCCAGCCGCTGAACCTGAGCACACGCCCTCCGGCGCGCAGGCCGTAGTTCGTGCCGTCGGTCGCGATGGCTTCGATCTCGATTCCGGTCTGGTCGTAAAGCGCAGGACTCATTTGAGAGGCGATGAAGCGCTCCCAGATGAGCTTGTAGAGCTTGAACTGGTCGTCCTTGAGGTGTTTTCGCACGCTCTCGGGATGCAGGTCGAGCGAAGTCGGCCGGATCGCCTCGTGTGCGTCCTGAGCGTTCTTCCGAGACCGGAAGACGTTGGGCTGCGGCGGGACCCACTCCGCACCGTACCGGGAAGCGACATGCTCGCGCGCTGCCTGCACCGCGTCCGGAGACAACCTCGTCGAGTCCGTGCGCATGTAGGTGATGAGGCCGACTGGCCCGCCGTCCTTGCCGAGGTCCACTCCCTCGTACAGGCCCTGGGCGATCTGCATCGTGCGCTTGGTCCCGAACCCCAGACGATTGACGGAGTCCTGCTGGAGCTTGCTCGTGGTGTAAGGCGCGGGAGCATGGCGCTTGCGCTCGGCCCTCGTGACCTTGGCAACGCCGTATCGGGCTGACTGCAAATCCGAGCGAACTCGAGCCGCCTCGGCGCCGCTACGGACCGCTAACTTCTCACCCCCACGGACGACCAGGCGCGCCGGAAACGTGCGAACCGGCGCGGTCGACCCGGCGGACCGCTCGGCCAGAGCGGCTCCGCAGTTCCAGTACTCCTCGGGCACGAAGGCCTCGATTTCGCGCTCGCGGTCCACGATGAGTCGAAGCGCCACGCTCTGAACGCGCCCGGCGCTGAGTCCAAACGCCAGCTTGCTCCAGACCAGCGCCGAGACGTCGTAGCCGACGATGCGGTCGAGCACGCGGCGCGCTCTTTGCGCGTCGTAAAGATGGCGGTCGAGGTCGCGCGGATGGCTGACGCCGTACTGAACGCCCTTCTTCGTTATCTCGTGGAACTCTACACGCTTGGTGGACTTATGCGCCTGTTTGAGCTCGTCCGCGATGTGCCAGGCGATGGCCTCGCCCTCGCGGTCCGGGTCCGTCGCCAGCAGCACCTCATCGGCGCTGTTCGCAGCTGCCTTCAGCTCCTGGACTACCTTCTCTTTGCCAGGAACGACCTCGTACGTCTCCCGGAAGCCGTGCTCGATGTCTACCCCTAGCTTCTTCGGAAGGTCCTTGATGTGGCCCTTCGAGGCGATGACCACGTACTCCGCACCGAGGTATTTCTTGATGGTCTTGGCTTTGGCTGGCGACTCGACGACGACGAGCGTCTTTCCCATCTGGGGGGTCTCTCTTCAATTAGCGAATGATCTTCATTGTTTGTCAGCCCTTGCGCCGACGAAAGAACCCCGCGGGGCCCTCTACTACTACGTTCTCCAGGGCGAGCGTCAAGAGCGAGGCGGCGACGGTGCTCACGCCCAGGCCGGCTCGCAGCGCGATCTCGTCGACGTGCAGCGGCACGGTCGAGGCGGCGCGAAAGACCTTGATTTCCTCGGCGGAACCATGCGGCTCGGTCTCGGGCGCCGGATTCGCTCCCCGACCTCCCCGATTTTTTTCATGGGCTAGCTCGGACACATTACGCTGTAGGTGAAACGCGTCGAGCAGGGCCTCGACCGACGTGAGAGGCCGAGCCCCCAGGTCAAGAAGCCGACACGATCCCCGGAAATCGGGTGCCCAAGGAGGGGCCGGGACGACCCAGAGTTGCTTGCCCATGCGCCGCGCGCAGGCAGCGGCCCGGAGCGCCCCGGAAGGAATGCCCGCCTGAACCACGACGACCGCGTCGGAAAGGGCGACGAGAACGCGGTTTCTGGCGAGGAAGGCTCCCGGACGGACTCCGCTCTCTCTCGGGAACGGCCAGACCATCGTCCCAGGGCCGCCGGCGATCGCATCGAAGAGTTCGGCGTGTCTCGGTGGAAAACAGTGGTCGCACCCAGTCCCGGCAACCGCCCACGTGCGCCCGCCGGAAGCTTTCAACGCCCCGCGGTGGGCCGCTGCGTCGATCCCTATCGCGCCGCCGGACACGACGACCACGCCCGCAGTGGCCAGTGCGAAAGCCAACTGATGCGCAAACCGCTCGGCATCCGGATCCGCATGGCGCGATCCCACGACCGCCAGAGCGTGCTTGGCAGCGAGCGGACCGCCGCGGCACGTCACCGAGGCCGGGGGATTGGGCAGGTCGCGGAGACGGCTTGGATAGTCGGCATCGAGGGGCGTCAAGTGCACGAGGGCGGGCACTCTCTTTCGTCGGCAGGGTCGGGCGTCCGGTTGCTATGGGCTCGAGACGAAAGGGCTGAGCGGCCGAATCGCAAGACCCAACGGCTCGCGCATCGAGCCCATACGCCGGGGGTCACGGCAGGTCGCCGACTCCGGCGATCGCCGCCCCAGCGATCGGCGGTAAAGCCGAGTGGCTGGCTGTGGGGTTGCTCCTGGGTGGTATTCTGGAATTGGCGAAGAGATCCGGCGGTCCTCCGAGGGTCCTTGTTTCGAGCCTCGACCGCCGAATATGAGCAGTCTGTCCGGAATGTCGTTCCATGCGAGATCCGCGGGGCGCCGCGGCGCCCTCACCGTGCTACATGCTTGGGGGATGTTGGTCGTCCGATGATCGGAACTGGGAGGAGCTATGATCCACCATCGCGTCGTGATCCTACTGGCTTTGCTGCTCGCTGAGGCGGCTCTCCCTCTAGCCTGTGCGCCAGAGCTCCTAGCCCCGGCGACGCCCTCACGAGCCGCGCCGGCCGTCGGCGTAGCGGAGTCGCAACCCGCGTCCGCCGCGGTCCCGGAGGCGTCTGCGCCGACCGTGGCGTCGGCCAGTTCCGAGCCCGAGCCCGTGGCTTCCGCGTCGGCGTCGGCTCAGCCAACTCCTTCAAATGCGGCCGAGCCGGATCCACCCTGCATCGACGGAGACATCATCATGGGCGCGTGCATTTGCGACCAAGGCAAGACTGCGGACGCCACGGGTCACTGCATCCTCGTCCCGTGCCCGACGACCGCAGCGGGCAGGGTGCCGTTTCGCGACCCAGTCACGGGTCAATGCATGGAGTGCCGCTCTGGATTCAAACCGACCAAGGACGGCAAGTGCGAGCCCTGAATCGGGACTTGGGCCGGTTGATCCCGACCGCGAGCTCGGACGCGGCACACGCATTGCTTGCGTGAGTCGGCATGCACGTACTCACCGTCAACGGAAGCCACCGGAGGAAGTCAGGTCTCACGGGCCGGATGCTCGCGGCTCTCGAACGCGGCGTGCGCAGTGCCGGGGGTAGCGCGGAGTCGTTCGAGCTCTCCCGTCTAGAACTCGGATCCTGTCGCGCTTGCGGCGCATGCCAGACAAACCTCGATGGACGCTGCGCCGTATCGAGTCCGGATGATGCGGATCGCGTCTTCGCGCGAATGAAGAACGCGGATGTCGTAGTCTACGCAACTCCGGTCTACTTATTCGGGCCTTCGAGCCAGCTCAAGAAGTTCTTGGAGCGCTTCCACGCGCTGGGCAGAGCGGACGATGTCCTGGTCTCCCGGTCCGGGTTGGTATTTCACTCCGTCGATCGGAGCGTTTGCGCGCGGCCCTTCGTAGCGCTCGTCTGTTGCGACAATGTCGAACCGTCGACGACGCGGGTTACGGAGGACTACTTTCGGACATTCTCGAGGTTTCTCGACGCTCCCATGGTCGGTCTTCTCGTGCGAAATGCGGGTCGGCGAATCATCGACGGCCAAGCCTCGGTCACGGAAGCAGAGGTCGCCGCCCAGTGCGAACAGGCTGGGCGCGAGCTCGTGCGCTTTGGCCGTGTCACGCGAAGGACCGAGCGGAGGCTACGCCGCAGTGTCCTGCCTATCCCCAACTGGCTCTTCCAGATCCTTAAGCGAACGCGTCGCGGACGTGCGGCCGTGTGCGCACACGCGAATTCGCAGCGCTACGAGACCTCCAAGAGTTGACCTCGCGATTCGACTCGAGGCCGAGCGCCTTCGGGTGCTAGCGTGTCCACGAAGTTTCCTCCGCACGCGACGACGAGCGAAGCCTATATGGTCACGGCAATTCTTCTCATAAAAACCGAGCGCGACAAGATTGTTGCGGTTGCCGAGGCGCTCGCCGATATCGCTGGCATTTCGGAAGTCTATTCGGTCGCCGGCCGTCACGATCTGGTCGCCATACTGCGGGTTCGCCAGGCGGACGACATGGCGCGCCTGGTGACCATCGAAGTGGGGAGAGTTGTAGGCATTGTGGAGACCGAAACGCTCTTCGCATTTCGCGCGTATTCGCGACACGATCTCGAGGTGGCGTTTTCGCTGGGCGCCGACGACTAATCCCGCTTGGCGGAGCTCCCCCGCCGGGGGTTGAGATGTGCCGTGGGGCGAACGCCGCGTCGGGCGGGCGCACGGTCACGAATCCACGTTCGCGGACGGTTGCGTTCTCCTGATTCGTTTGCGTACTCGCACCGCGTGGAGCGGTTGGCTACGGGCTCCAGCCCGATTGGATCAGGGCGAGCTCGGAGGCGTTGTTCACCGTGAGGGTGTAGTTCGGCGCAGTGCCGTTGAGCTTGGCGATGCCGCTGGTGCCTTCCAAGCCCGCCCAAAAGCAGCTGCCCATCTGCCAGGCTTTCATCTGGGTCGTTAGGCCTGTCAGGAAGGCCGTGCCGCCCGCGTATTCACTGACGATTGTCCGGTAGTAGTAGGGGCCCACGTGCGTCTTGAGATTGGCCTCCGCAGTGGCCGCGGTTTCGGTGCCGTTATCGTAAATATGAATATTGAGAAGGCTTGCGGTGAGACGAGGGTCGGCCCCTTGCACATTGACGTCGATGTCCGTAGTCGTTCCGGCCACGACGATGTGATCCGGTGGAACGGTCGGGTACTGCGCCTTCCAATTGACTACCAGGGTGATGAAATCCTCCGCGCTGTACCCCGAGGGTTCGTTGAAGACGTCGAAGTAGACGAGGTCGTTGGTCGCATAGGCATCCACAACCACTTGCCACATGGCGTAGAACGAAGTCAGGTCGGGTATGTGGTTGACGCCGGGGATCAACCAGTACCCAATCATAACCTTCATGTTCTGGCTGATAGCCGCATCGATGATGCCCTTGTAAGCGGCCCAAGTCGCGGCGGTCGTGGCCGTTGGCTCGTTGATCGGAATGCGGACGGAGTTTGCACCCAGAACAGTTTGAAATCCGGTGAGGATCGCAGTGGCGTTGGCCACAACAGTGGCATTGGTGTCCGTTGCGGTCATTCCTGTCAGTACGAGCGCTCCCGTTTGGAAGTTGTCGCCTTGATCGGCCCAGTTGAAGCAATGCCAGCTGGCGGTGTTGCCCCCATCCGATGCGCTGCTGTCGTCCCCAGAACCGCCGGCCGCGTCGGCCGTGCTGCCCGAGTCTACGGTTGCGTCCCTTCCCGCGTCCACGACCGCGGTGCTGTCGGGGCCGGCGTCAACTGGGCCCGAACTGGAGCCAGAGCTCGAGCTGGAAGGGCCTCCTGAGCTTGACCCCGAGCTCGACCCCGACTTGGTCCCCGAGCTCGACCCCGACTTGGTCCCTGAACTCGATCCCGAGGCGGTTCCAGAGCTAGAGCTCGAGGTGGTCCCGGAGCTCGAGGTGGTCCCGGAGCTCGAGGTGGTCCCGGAGCTCGAGGTGGTCCCGGAGCTCGAGGCGGTCCCGGAGCTCGAGGTGGTCCCGGAGCTCGAGGCGGTCCCGGAGCTCGAGGTGGTCCCGGAGCTCGAGCTCGAAGAGGCCCCCGCGTTCCCCGAACTCGAGCCCGTGGATGTTCCCGAGCTCGACCCGGCACCCGGTCCGCTATCGGAGTCCCCAGAGGCACCACCGCTCTGACCTCCTCCGCACGCGGAGGTTGCAGAGGCAGCAATCACGAGCGCGAAGAAAACGGGCGAGCGGATCCACATGGTACCCTTGGCTCCCTTCTTGAGTTCAATGCGTTGAGGTCACCGCGTGGCGATGCCTTGCATCGATCCGGCAGTGCCACGCCGGCATTCTTTCGGCTCACACACCCTCTCGATGGAGGTGGCCTCTCCTTCGACGGGCAGCGTGCCCATCTGGAGCCGGTCGGCATCCCAGCCGACGAGGCGTGGCCCCGCCTCGAGCGGGGAGGCGTGTCCGTCGAGCGGGGAGGCGCGTCCCTCGAGCGGGGAGGCGTGTCCGTCGAGCGGGGAGGCGTGTCCGTCGAGCGGGGAGGCGCGTCCCTCGAGCGGGGAGGCGTGTCCGTCGAGCGGGGAGGCGCGTCCCTCGAGTGGGGAGGCGCGTCCCTCGAGTGGGGAGGCGCGTCCCTCGAGCGAGGAGGCGCGTCCCTCGAGCGAGGAGGCGCGTCCCTCGAGCGAGGAGGCGCGTCCCTCGAGCGAGGAGGCGCGTCCC
>JBEKXD010000089.1:0-17815 GCA_049512415.1 Polyangiaceae bacterium | reverse complement strand
CTCCGCGATGATGAGCAGCGGCTTCTGGCTGCGGGCAATCGCCTCGAGAACGGGCAAAAGATCCTTCATGTTGGAGATCTTCTTTTCGCTAATGAGGATGTAAGCGTCCTCCAGCGCGGTCTCCATGCGCTCCGGGTCCGTGACGAAATACGGGCTGAGGTAGCCGCGATCGAACTGCATTCCCTCGACGACCTCAAGCGTCGTCTCGGCCGTCTTGCTCTCCTCGACCGTGATGACGCCCTCTTTGCCGACCTTCTCCATCGCCTCGGCGAGCTTCTTGCCAATCTCATGATCGCCGTTGGCGCTGATGGTCCCGACGTTCTGGATCTCCTTCGGATCCTTTGTCTGCTTGGCCATCTTCTTTAGCGACTCGACGACGACTTCCACCGCGCGGTCGATCCCGCGCTTGATCTCCATCGGATTGTGGCCCGCGGCTACGAGCTTGCTGCCCTCGCGGTAAATCGCTTGCGCGAGCACCGTGGCCGTGGTCGTCCCGTCGCCGGCGACATCACTCGTCTTGGAGGCGACTTCACGGACCATCTGGGCGCCCATGTTCTCGAAGCGGTTCTCGAGCTCGATTTCCTTCGCGACCGTCACTCCGTCCTTTGTAACGGTGGGGGAGCCGAAGCTCTTCTCGATGACAACGTTGCGCCCCTTCGGGCCCAGCGTGACCTTTACCGCATCCGCCAGCGCGTTGACGCCAGCTAGGATGAGATTGCGAGCTTGTTCGGTGTAGACGATTTCCTTGGCTGCCATGACTCTTTGACCTCTCTCCGGATTCCCGCAGTCACTTCTCGAGGACGCCGAGGACATCGTCCTCGCGCAGAATGAGACGGTCTTCGCCGTCGACCTTGACCTCAGTTCCGCCGTACTTGCCGAAGAGGACTCGGTCGCCGACCCTCACATCGAGCTTCCGAATGCTTCCGTCTTCGAGGACCTTCCCGTTACCGACCGCCAGGACCTCGCCTTCGATCGGCTTCTCCTTTGCCGTATCCGGGATGATGATCCCGCCCTTGGTCTTCTCTTCTTCCTTGACGCGCTTGACGATCAATCGATCATGCAGCGGGCGAATGCTGGCCATTTAGTTTCTCCCTTGACACAAGAAAACCCCGCGCTGCGCCGCACACGGCCCTTCCCGTGGGCGCGCGCTGGGCCCGATTGCTGGCACTCGCTCTCTGTGAGTGCCAGCGGTCGCGGGGCAAGGTAATACGGCGGAGAGTGGCGTCAAGGGGGGGGCGAGGCTTACTTGCTCGCCGTCGGTCAGATCGTCCGCCGCAGGTGGCAGCGTCGGGCGTTCAAGGTAATACGTCGTCCCCGTGCTCATCCACGACCAGGTCCGAGAGGCCATCGACAGCCTCGAAATTCCTTTCGGCGAGCTCGGCATCGACGCCTACGGAACGTCCAAGAACCACCTTCGCACAGCTCTCACCGCTTTAGGATTTCTGTACAGGCACTATTTTACCGTGGAGACGCGGGGTATCGAACACGTGCCCGCCCGCGGTCGCGCCATGCTCGTCGGCAACCATTCGGGTGGCATTGCGATTGACGCCGCTATGATCATCGCCGCATGCGCGCTCGAAATGAGCCCTCCCCGACTCGCGCAAACGATGACGGATCGGTTCTTGGCGCGAATGCCCTTGCTCGGCACGTGGACGAGTCGGATGGGACAGCTCACTGGCCTGCCGCAGCACGCGGAGCGCCTGCTCGCCGACGAACGCCTTGTGCTCGTATTTCCGGAGGGCACGCGCGGGACCGCGAAGCTTTACCGGGAGCGTCACTCCCTGGTCGATTTCGGGACGGGGTTCATGCGCCTGGCCCTGAGGACACAAACCCCCATCATCCCGGTCGCGGTGCTCGGCGGCTCGGAGGCTTTTCCCACGGTCCGTAACTCGTACAGTCTCGGCCGCTACCTGGGCGTACCCTACATTCCGCTTGTCGCCTACGGGCTGCCGGTCCCGTTCCCCGCGAAGATAGAGATCCAGTTCGGCGC
Organism: Polyangiaceae bacterium; assembly: GCA_049512415.1. Classification (GTDB taxonomy): domain Bacteria; phylum Myxococcota_A; class Polyangia; order Polyangiales; family Polyangiaceae; genus Palsa-1150. The sequence continues at coordinate 15,825 of JBEKXD010000089.1, read as the reverse complement.
GCCCATTCGACCGTCAGCAGACAGCCACGACGACAACAGCGTGATCCGCGCGCACGTCGATGAGGTCAAGGCGGCCATCGCGCAGATGGTTCAAGCGGGTGCGCGGCGGCGACGAGGCGTCGTGCCCGATGCGGGCTCCCTCGGTCCAGAGGGCAGCGGACTTGGCGAGTCCCCGTGAAGGTTCTCGTCGAGGGAGCGTCCGGCAGCACGGCCAGACGGCTCGTGGCACGCTTGCTCGCCGACGGGTACGACGTCTGCGGAATCGATCGACGCCCTTGGCCTGGCGCTCCGATAGAGGTCCACGAAGGAGACCTTCGCATGCGAGGTGCCGAACTGGCGTTCCGCGCCTGGCGCCCCGAGGTCGTCGTGATCATGGACCCGGCTTCGCCCTTTGCCGAAGACGACGACCGACCCGGCAGCCTGGTCGAGATGACGCGCGCCGTTTTCGAACACTCCCGAAGCTGCGGCGCATCCCACTGCGTCTTCGTGAGCCGGCACACTTATTACGGCGCCGGTGCCTCGCTCCCGCTCTTTCACGTGGAAGACGAGCCCGCCAGCGAATTGTACGCCTTTCCGCGGCTGGCCGACCTCGTCGCATCCGACCTGCTTGCGTCGAGCGCCATTTGGAAGTTCCCGGAGCTGACGACCACGATCCTCCGCCCGTGCTACGCCCTCGGACCGTCGGGGCACGGTACCCTCGCGCTCTACCTCCGGGCGAGGCGCGTTCCGCTCATCTGGGGGTTCGACCCTTTGATGCAGTTCATGCAGGAGGACGACATGGTCTCCGCCCTGCTGCGGACGGTCGAGTGCCGGCCGCGCGGCGTGTTCAACGTCGCCGGACCTGCGCCGCTGCCGCTTTCGTGGATTGTTCGCGGAGCGGGTAGGACCCCTGTGGCGGTTCCAGAGTTTGCTCTCGCGAGGTGTCTAGGACGTTTTGGATTGCCGGAGCTCGACCGTGGAGCGGTAAGGCACTTGAAGTATCCGGTCGTCGTCGACGCGAATGCATTTCGCGCGCGCACCGGCTTCGCCCACAGACACGAAGCCCTCGACGCGATCCGCAGTTTCCGCGACGCTTTCCCCCCTTTGGCATGAGGGTGCGGGCGCCGCCAACCCCTGCTGGATGGCGAACGTGCAGAGACGAACGAGGCTGCGACCGGAGCGCGCGGCCTCGCGCCCGGTCCCGACGTCCTGCCGAATATCCCGACTCGAAGCGCTATTTCTTGGCGGTCTTCTTGGCGGTCTTTTTCGCCTTGGCGCGCTTCGGCGCCTTGGCGGCTTTCGTCGCTTTGACGACCTTCCCAACCACCTTCGATGAGCGCTTGGCGCTCTTCACTCCACGGGCCGGGCTCTTGGCCGCCTTGGTCGGGGACTTTGCAGCCGTACGCTTCGCACCACTCGCGGCACGTTTGACGCCTTTGGCGGCGCGCTTTTTCGAAGCCATGTTCTTCTTCTCTTTCTCCCGTTCGCCTCGTGTGGGCGACCGCTTCGGCTCGGCACGCTTGGACGTAGAACCACGCCGCTTCGCGCTCCGAGCGTTACGCAAACCTCTGCGCTCACTGCTCCGTAAGTTCTTCTTGGCTCGCGACGACGCCTCGTCGCCACTGTCGTGCGTCGCCGCCGCCGTCGAGCGTGAGCCCGCTCCCGGCTCGTCGTCGCGCCCGCCGCGCGTGGAGACGCCAGAGGATTCCTCGGCGACGCCGGCCCCGTCCGACCGCGGTCGGCGCACGGCGTCCCGCTGGCGAGCGCGCTTCTCGAGCACTGCGCGAAGCTTCTCGTCGAAGGCGGCGAAGTCGAACGGCTTGTCGATGTACTCGTCCGCGCCGAAGAGCGGGCTTGTCGTCTCGTTGAGACGGTCGCCGATGCCGGTCAGCATCAGCACGCCCGTGTGAGCGAGCGCTGCCTCCTGGCGAATCTTGCGACACACCGCCCATCCGCTCATTCCCGGCATCATGACGTCGAGCACGACCAGATCGGGCAGACGCTCTCGCGCGAGCCGCCACGCCTCGTCGCCATCGTTGGCGTCGATCACCTCGAGCATCGGTTCTTGTAGCGACCGCAGATGGCGCACAACGAGTTCGAGCATCGTCGGTTCGTCATCCGCGACCAGCACCACGGCAGGCGCCGTATTCGCGTTCACGAAGATGATGATCGAAGAACTCACCCACTTTGGTCAAGTTCTCTTGCATGCGCACCACGACGCGCGAGCACGCACATGTCCCCCACGGCCAACCCGAGTCGCGCTCTCACTCATCCAAGAACTTGGTCGGTACGCGGCACGTCGACTCGACGAGTTCCTTGTTGGAGGTGACAAACTTCACCATCGTCGGCATGTGTCCTTTGACGAGCCGCAATCGGTTTTGCATCATCGCCTTCGTCGGATCGAGCTCCTTGCGGATGACCGACTTCCACCGAGCGTAGGTCGCGACGATCACGAACGGAGCCTTTTCGGCCTCCTCCCGCGACACGAGTCGGCAGCCGCTACACTGGCCCTGGTGCACGTCGAGCCACATTGCCGTGTCCTCGTGGAGCCCGATGGATGGCTCTGCGGTGACGACCATCGCGACCGGTCCGTGCGTCCACTCGCGCCCGGCAGCCCTGTAGTTTGCATTGGCGTTTAGTGCGTCCTTGAACGAGGCGCACCACTCCGCGCTGGGAAATCGAATCGGCTGGCCGCTCACGGTCGCTTCGGCACCTGTCATGGCGCGCTCGACCCTAGCTCAGTGCTCCGCCGCGCGTCCAGGAATGGACGGCGCGGTGGGTTCACGGCAATACTCCCCATCGGTGTCAGAACGCACGCCGGCGCAGCATAGGGTTCACGTACGGGGCGATCCGCGGCTGGACGCGGTCCTCGACTTTCTGGCGTTCACGGCTAGGACGATGCCTCTCGTGGCGCTGCTCGACGAGGCCCCGCGCCGCGTGGCGAGCATGTTCGAAGCGGACGTATGCTCGCTCTATTTGGTCGAAGGCAGCGAGGGGGAGCTCGTGATGCGCGGCAACGTCGGGTTCGCGAGCGCCGCCATTGGCGAAGTCCGCCTGCGGGTCGGCGAGGGCATCACTGGAAGTGCCGTCGAATACATGAGACCGATCTCGATGGCGGTTGCCGATCGCCACGAGGCCTACAAACACTTCGACGATCTCGGCGAGGAGCGCTTTCCCGTGTTTCTAGCCGTGCCCATCCGAGGCAAGAACGGCCCTCTCGGCGCACTCGTGGTCCAGCGAAGCCAGCGCCCTTTCACACCGCACGATGTGGAGCTTCTCAGTGCCATCGGTGGCCTCATCGCGGCCGGCATACGCAACGCGGAGCTCGTGGACGAGGTGCGTGGCAAGCGCCCGCGGAACGCGGGCGGCGGAACGCGCAAGGTGACGCTGACGGGCAGGCCGGTCCACGCAGGACTGGCCCTCGGCGCCGTAGCTGCTCTCGCACGACCTCCGACGCACCCGGTAGCGGCGGCGGCGGGGACCAACGCGAACGCCGAGGTCCAACTCCTGCGCAGCGCCTTCGACGTCGCCGAGCGATCCATCGTCGCCCTGCAGAAGCGCGCGACAGAAATGGGTCTCGCGCACGCCGAATTCCTAGCCACCTACACCGCCATCTTGGAGGACTCGCGCCTCAGGCAGCGCGCCACGGAGCTCGTTGCAGGAGGCGCGGACGTTGCGCAAGCACTCTCGCGCGTGTCACGCGACGCAGTCCGCGCGGCCATCTCGTTCTCGCGCGATGCGTTTCTCCAGGAGCGAGCTCAAGACATAGAAGAGCTTTGCGACGCCCTGCGGATGCTGGCCAAGGCGGATCGCCGCGCCAGACTGCCCACCAAGGCAGTGCTCGTGGGCGATCGCCTGACCGTCTTCGATCTGCTGATCAGCGCGCGCTCTCAGCCGGTCGCGGTCGTGCTGTCCGAGCGGGCCTCGAATCCCCGAACGCGCGTGCTCATCGAGCTTCTCGGCATTCCGGCAGTCGTCGAGGTCGAGGGACTGTTCCGGTGGGCGTCCGACGGCGATGTGGCGCTCGTCGATGGCGGCCACGGCCTGCTGGTGATCAATCCAAGCAAGAGTGAGATGGCCATTGTGCGGGAGCAGCGTAAGGGAGCGGCCCCGCGGGAGGCTGCCGACTGACGGACCGGGGGCCCCACGGAACAAGACCCAAGCACGGGACGCCGTCTCGTGTCACCATCGTCTGGTAACCGTGGCCACCACCGCAGAGCCCGATCCCCGGATCTCGCCGAAAGCCGCAGGCTCCGAGGAGATCGACCCGCTGAGCGAAACCGGGGCCCACGGCACCGTCGCTCGCTTCGAAATGACATACTCCGCGCCGACCGGCCGCAGAACTAAGTTCGGTCCGCCCCTGCGGCAGCGCATCCCGTCGGCCCTGTACCTGCTCGCTGCGCTAGGCCTTGGCGCCGTCGTTCTCTACGGGTACACGACCGCCCCCACGGACTCGAGGCTTTTCGTCTGGCTCGTCGAGGGCGACCGCGACAGAGTGCTCTCGGCTAGCGTGCTCGCGAGCATCGTCGTCGTCAGCGCGCTCGCGACCACGCTCCGAACCCACATGCGCGGAGTGCTCGTCGGCGACGAGTGGATCGAAGCCCGATATTTGCTTGCCTTTGGAATTCCGCGCGCCCGCCGATGGGCCTGGCCCGAGGTGACCCGCGTGGTCTTGGATGATGTGAGCGTCGGTCTCGAACTCTGGGACGGGAGCTTTCATCGACTGCCCGAAGTCTCCGCCGCCCGCGAGCTCGCCGGTCGAATGGCGTCCGAGGCCCGCCGGCGCCGCATCGACGTCACCGAGCTCGATCGCGCCATTCGGCGCTGACGGATTGACGAAGCTCGGCATCGCCGAGCAGTTCAATCGCGGTCCTCGCGAGGGCCTTGGCGGCGACGAGAGCCGTATCCGCCGCTCGGGGCGAAGCCGACGCCTCCGCGAAGCGGCGATCATGGCACCGCGCCTCCTCCTCGTTCACGATCGCCATCCACGGGTGGATCGCCGGGACGACGTGTGACACGTCGCCCATGTCCGTGCTCGCCAGTCCCGCGCGGGGGTCACGCTCCCGCGGTTGGCGACCCAGGGCCTGCAGATGAAACCCAAACCGCCTCGCCAGAGGCAGATTGTCGATCATGTCTCTATACCCGGGGCGCATCGTCTGTCGGAGCTCCACGTCGCTCGCCATCGCCGCCGCTCGCGCGCACCGCTCCACGACGCCTCGAACCCGCTCGAGCTCCGCCTCCTCGGGCGCGCGCACCTGAAACTCGCACGCCGCTCTCTCGGGAATGACGTTGACAGCCTCACCTCCGTCCGTCACGACCCCGTGAACCCGAACGCCATCGCGAAATCCGATGCGCTGACTGTCGATCAGGCGAAACGCATCCATGCACGCGGTGAGCGCGCTGCGTCCGTCGTGCGGCGCGATGGCGGCGTGCGACGCCCGTCCAGAAAACTCGAAATCGAGCCACACGGTCGCGAGGGCCCCCTGAGCGAGGAGGTCGCGGTCGAACGGGTGAAACATCATGGCCGCGTCGAATCCTTCGAAGAGGCCCGCCTTGATCATCTCGATCTTGCCGCCTCCGCCCTCCTCGGCCGGAGTGCCGAGCAGGACGACTTCGCCGCCGACCGCAGAGACCACGGACGCGGCGGCGAGAAAGGCCCCGACGGCGCCGGCTGCGATGAGATTGTGACCGCACGCGTGACCGATCTCAGGGAGGGCGTCATACTCGGCCAAGATGGCGACACGCGGACCGCCAAAGGTTCCCGCCCGGGCCATGAGCGCTGTCGGCATGCCGGCGATGCCGCGCTCGACAGCCCGCCCGTACGATTCGACCAGCTCCGCGATCCACCGGCTTGCCCGGTGTTCCTCGAACCGAAGCTCGGGATTGGCGTGGATCCGACTCTGAAGGGAGATGAGGGGCTCGGAGAGATCGTCCACTTTGCGATCGATCGAGGTGGCAAGCTCGGCGGCCAGCGACATGCTTCGAGCCTCGCCGATGAGCCGTGCCCTCGTCAAATCCGGTCTGATTCCGCGATGAGAGACGCCACCAAAGCTTCGAGGCGGCTGGTGTCGGCCGCGTCGTAACCGCAGACCACGTCGCGAACCACGCCGCGCTTGTCTATGACGACGAGCGTCGGCAGTCCCGATACCCCATACGCCCGCGCGGTCTCCTCGCTGGCGTCGACACCGATCGCGTAGTGAGGTGCCGAGTGTTGAACGAACGCACTGACATCCTCGGCGTCTTCGGTCGATAGCCCTAGAACGCGCAACCCCTGGGCGCCGAAGCGATCTTGCAGCGCGCCGAGACGGGGCATGACGAGGCGACAGGGCTCACACCACGTAGCCCAGAAGTCGAGCAAGACCACATGCCCTCGGAGAAGGGGCAACGCGGGCGGGAAATCCCCCCGGACCGAGACGACCCCCTTCCAAGGCGGTGCTGGGGCTCCCACGAGGTCCATGCGCATCCGATCGTCGGACGAGGGAGACGACGCTAGCGTCGCTAGAAGGGTCCGCTCACTTCCCGCGCGCACGAGCGTGATCGAAACAGAGTCACCCACCGCGAGGTCGGCGACGGCGCGCACGACATCAGCCCCACGGGAGATGACCGTCGAACCGATCTTGACGAGGGCATCCCCTTGCGCGATGCCAGCGCGGGCTGCCGGAGAACCCCGTACGACGTGAGCCACTCTCGCGCCGCGAGTGGAGGCTTCGAACGCCATCGACACGCCGAGCCAGGGGCGCTTGCCCACAACGGCCTGCGTGGGAAGTCCCTGCGACCAGCCGTTCGCTTCAGGCCACACACAGAGGCCCGCCGCCGCGACCAGGGCCGCCCTCGCCCAACGGTTCACACTCGGCACACCCACGACAATTCACGCTAGCACGCGCTCGCCGGGGGGCCCGGTGAGAAGTCGGAACCCGGGGATGCGAGCGTCCTTACCGCCCGGGATTACAAAACGCCCGTGACGCGCCTCCGTACTGCTGGAAACGCGCCACGAAAGAACTCGGTCGTGCCGACTGAAGATTGCGGTGAAGCTGGCAAGCGAAGGACAGCGTTGGCAGGACGTCAAGGAAGCACCGCATGCGATCGAACCGAAGAAGAAGAAAGGGAAAGCGAAGGAAGGAAGCTGGAGCGCCGTTGTTATGCCAGGAGGGCCGGAGCTGGACAGCCCCGTACACACCTCGCTCGCAATCGTCTCAATTCAAGCCATTCATTGGGCCAGCGGCCCGAACGTCGAGAAGGGGAGGGAAGCGACGTTCTTCGGAGCACTTCGGACGCCGCAGCCCACGGCGCCGAAGCATGCTGACCGTCCTCTGCATGAGCAGTCAGCGTGCCAATGCGCCCCGCGAGCCATTGGGCGCGTCGAGAGGCCAAATTTCGCGAGCGACGCCATCGTTATGGCCGTCGATCCAAGGCGCCGGGGTCATAGTAGGGAGCGCGGTGCGAAACGTTTGCGATGTTGCCTGGGATTGCGCTTTCAGTAGTACCCGGGGAGCCGCCTGCATCTCCGTGTGCGCGCCGCCACCGTCGCCGTTGACACGTGACTGGGGGCGAGTATCGTCGCGGGCCCTCCTACGGTCCGACATAGACGGGCGCCCATAGCTCAGCTGGATAGAGCACTGGTCTACGGAACCAGTTGTCGGAAGTTCGAATCTTCCTGGGCGCGCTGGGGTCACGACGCTGCCGAGTCTCGAGCCCGACCTGCCATGCTGACCAGTCCTTGGATTCGCTGCCTCGGAGTCGTTTGCCTCCTCGCGGGAGGGGCCTGCGCGCCTCACTCCAGTGTCGCGGTGGAAGCGCCCGTGCAACCGCTGCGGCTCTCCGAGTCCGGCCCGACCGCTGCGCAATCCTCTGCCTCCTCAGGCAGCGTGACACCGGAGCGGGAGCGCGAATCCCGTGAGCTCGGTCGCACGTGGGGCTGGGTCCTGGCGGCGGGGGTCGGTGGAGTCGCCGGAGTTTTTGCCGTGGGAACGTCCGTGGCCATGCTCCTCGACAAGGGGATCCGCGACAGCGACTGCAACGCTTCGAAAGGGTGCTCGCCCTCCGGCCTGGACGCCAACACCCAGATCGCCAATCTCGCCAACTGGAACACGGCCGCTTGGATTCTGGCCGTCGCGGGCGTCGGGACCGGCGCGTACCTGCTGCTCACCAACCCCTCCGCACAGGGGACTCAGGTCGGGCTGGTCCCCAACGGGTCGGGCGCCAACGTCAGCCTCAGGACGGTGTTCTGATGCGCGCCGCATCGATCGCTCTCGCGATTTGCGTGGCGCTGGCCGGCGGGTGCACGCTCATCACCGGGAGCACGGACGGCTACTCGCTGGTCGCGTCGGCGGGCTCTGCACCCTGCACCTCGGCATCTTCCTGCGGGGACGCTGGACTCTGCTGCCTCGTGGTAGCGTCCTCCTCGATATCGACAGGCGGCACGTGCCTGCCATCGTGCAGCGTCGCGTTCCCTCAGCTTTGTGCGACCGATGCGGAGTGCGGTCACGTCGGGCCTTGTACGCAGCAGACCTGCGTCATCGACGGCGGAGGAGGACTGGCCATCCCGCTCGCGGCTTGCGGCACGGTCCCCGGCTGCGCGGCGAGCCAGTGACGCGGCGTTCCGCGCGAGCGCCCGACCCGACACGCGTGTCGCGCCGTGGCACACTCCGGCTCAAGGCACCCGACCGCAGAGGGCGATTTCGATGAGCTCACGGGGCATGCGGAGTGCAGTCTTCGCTTCCATGAGCAAGCGGTCCTGCATCGTTCTCTGTCTCTGTACGGCATCCTCGTTGGCCATCGCCAGTTGCACAAGCTCGCCGGACACGCCGGCGAACTCCGGCTCGACCGACGGGTCCGCGCCCTCCGCGTTCGATAGCGCCGCGAACCCTGCACCCTCGACGGACGGCTCCGCGCCCGCCTCGCCTTCCGACGCCTCAGGGGTCGACTCCCTGAGTCCAGACGCGGGCGTCGCCATGGCCATGGCGAACGTGCAGCGAGACGACCCCGACTCGGGGACGGCTCAGAGTGCCCTCTCCGGGACGGTCGCCGCGAACAATGCCTTCGCGGTCGATCTCTACTCGCACCTCTTGTCGCAGTGGGCGGACGCGGGCCCCGCCAACACGCTCACCTCGCCCATCAGTGCCTCCCTTGCCCTTACCATGACCTACGCGGGCGCTGTAGGCCCGACCGCCACCGGGATGGCGACGGCTCTGCACTTTGGTGCGGCGGCGAGCTCGATCTTCGACGGCCAGAACGCGCTGAGCGCGGCGCTTGCGGCGCGCGCAGCGAACGCTTTCTCGCAAGCGCAGCAGATGGTCCAGAATACGAACCAACCGGCTCCGGCCGAGAGCGACTACGAGCTCACGGTCGTCAACTCGGTGTGGGGCGAGCAGACGTACACATGGGAGGCTCCGTTCCTCAGCGTTCTGGCGCAAAGCTACGGGACGGGAGTGTTTCTCCAGGACTTCATCCACCAATTCGATCAGGCCCGCCAGACGATCAACGCCTGGGTCAGCACCGAGACGGCCGACAAGATCAATAACCTGCTTCCCGAGGGAAGCTTGTCCGCGCTCACCCGCATGGTGCTGGTCAACGCGATCCACCTCAAGCTCCCGTGGGCCCAGGCGTTCGATGTCACGGCTACGACAGCGGGTACGTTCACGAGAGCCGATGGCACGCCGGTCTCGGCGAGCTTCATGAACGAGACGGTAACCCTGCCTTACACGGACGACGGGCAAGCGCAGATCGCCGCCTTGCCCCTCGCGGGCAGGCAGCTCGCCGTCGTGATTGCCCTGCCGCATGCGGGCCAGGACCTGGCCACCTACGAGGCCGGCCTCGCCGCTGGATCCGCCGCGCTCGCCGAGCCGACGAGCTCCGCATTCGTCGAACTATCGCTCCCCAAGGCGACCTTCACGTCGCCGACATTCTCGCTGGCCCTCGCTCTTCAGGCCATGGGGATGAGCCAGGCCTTTGACTCGACCGCCGCCGACTTCTCCGGGATGTGCGCCCATCCGCCCGATGGCCTCCACCTCTACATTGGCGACGTCCTCCAGAAGGCCATGATCGCCATGCAGGAGACCGGCGTCGAGGCTGCTGCGGCGACGGCCGTCCTCGTGAGCGGCGCGGCGATAGCGACCTTGCCGCCGACGCCCACGCCCATGGTCGTCAACCGACCCTACCTGCTGTCCATCGTCGACGTCCCGACCGGAGCCATTCTGTTCCTCGGGCATATCGTGGATCCGACCGCCGCGGGCAGCCCGTAGGCGACAGTAACTTTCAAGGCGTCCCGACGAAAGTCGTCACGCTTTGACCCGCGAGCGAGGCGGTAAAGTGCCCGGTGGTCAGTGTGGCCGCCGACCCGAGCACCAGATTGCCCGCGGAGCTCGTGACATACGAGCTGACGGAGGCGGGCCACTCCGTGCCTGAGACAAAGATGGGCACCGAGGTCGTCGCGGCGTTGTTGTTGACCGCCACGACGATCGTCGCGTTGTCCGAGGCGTTCTTGAATCCGACGACCGTAACACCCGATACGGTGGCGCCCGAGACATCGACCCGAACGTAGCCCGGGCGAACGAACCGGCTGAAGTTGCCCAGGATCCAAAGCCGCTTGGTCGGTTGGCCCGTCGTGTAGTCCCAGAGGGCCCCGTTGCCCGTCCCGGTCGGATAGATCCACCAGTAGTGCCAGGCGTTCATGTTGACGATCGTCAGAGCGTCGGTGATGAGCTTCGCGACGGTCAGAGCACTCCCCATCCCCGTGTCTGGCGTCGTCGATTGATCGTAGATCTCGGTCTCCCAGAACTCCTTGCCCGAGCTGAGGACTTGCTGCACGGACGCGCTCACCGTCGGCGGCGTGCACCCGTACTCGTGCGTCGCAATGATCGAGGTGTATCCGGCGGCTGCCGTATTGCTGAATATCGCGGGCCCATAATTCGGGAAATCGCACCAGTTCTGGGTCTCCGGCGCCATGATCTTCACCCCGGAGTTGGCGAGCGCCGGCCCCATGTAGGTCCCGATGAAACTCGCGAGAGCCGCCCCGGTGTACGTGCACGATTCGTACGTTGTCACGTTCGCGTCGGGCTCGTTCTGCGCCGAGATCGCGACGAGGTTGACGCCCGCGCTCTTCATGGTCGCTACGTAGGTCGCAAGGGTCTGCGCGTAGGCCTGACCGTTCGTCATCGTCCCCGCGATGTCGCTGTCGTTGGACTTGTCCGCGGGAGGGGGCGACCACGGGGTTGCCCACACGGAGGCGCCTCGAGTCTGGGCGGCCTGCGCCATATTGACCTCGCCCGCGCCGCTCGTCCCGTCCGGGGCGATTCGCACTCGAAGGAGCGAAAGCCCGGCGCCCGTCGTCGTCGAAAACAGGGTGTCGGCGTCCGCAGAGTTCTGGAATCCAGACGCCCACGCCGAGGAGGCGCCGAAGCCCGAGATGGTCTGGTGCATAGTGGCCGGAGCGACGACGACATCGTTGGCTCCGGGTGTCCCCGCAACCTTGCCACCGGACCCACTGCCCCCGCTCGACGAACTGCTGGCGCCTCCCGACGAGCTGCCTCCGCTCGACGAACTGCTGGCGCCTCCCGACGAGCTGCCTCCGCTCGACGAACTACCGCTGCTTGAGGAGCTGCTGCCCCCCGATGAACTACTTTTTCCGCCGGACGAGCTGCTCCCACTCGACGAGCTGCTGCTCGAAGCGCCGCTACCACTCGAACTGCTGCCGCTCGAGCCGCTGGGGCCGCTCGACGAACTGCCGCCGCTCGATGAACCACTGCTGCTGGATGAACTGCTCTTAGCCCCAGACGAGCTGGCGCTGCTCGAAACGCTGCTGCTGCCCGAAGACCCGCCACTGCTCGACCCGCTGCTTCCGGACGAGCTGCCGCTCGACGCGCTGCCCCCGCTCGACGACCGGCCGCTCGAAGCCCCCGACGTCCCGGAGGAGCTTCCCCCGCTCGAAGACGGTTGTGCCCCCGAGGAGCTGCTCGAACTTGAGGAGGCGCTACCTCCGGACGAAGCGTCGGGGCCTGTCGACGTGTCCGTACTCTGGGAGCCGCACGCCGCGGCGAACGTCAACGCTAGGACCATGCAGGGAGTGCGGCGATGGCTCATTGGCTTTCCTCGTGGCGAGTCGGTAGACAAGCTAGTTTTCCTATCTTCGGCGGGTGCGCGCAACCAGCTACCGCACCTTGGGGCCCTTAGCGGTCTCCGGCATTCGCGCCTCGCACGCCGAAACGTCCGGAATCCTCCGCCTCGATGCGGTGACGCAGGGCTCGAACGGCGTCGGTATTCTCCCCCCCCGGATCGACCGCGCGAGCCAGATCGAGCGCGGCCTCGCACTCGGCGAAGAGCCCCTTGTCGCACGCGCCGGAAGCTCGCCCGCGAAGCGTCGCGGCGCGGTCGGCGGCGGCGGTGGGCGTCGCCAGCGGGGTGCGCCATCGGCTCGACCACGGCCCAAAGCGCATCGGATCGGTCACGGCGACGGCGACGATTGCTATCGATGCCGCGATCGCAGAGGCGCCGATCCACACGCGCACGCCTCTCCGCGGGGACTCGCTCTTGCGATCGCGCGAGCTGCGGTGGGCGCGCCGACGCATCGCATGCTCGAACACCTCGTTCGCGCCGGCACCGATCGCCCGGGCGTCGGCGCCCGAGGCTGCGAGCTCACGGTCGATATCCGCGCTGCTCATGGCGGCAACCCGATCGAGTTCATCCGCCACGTCGCCGTCATCGAGGGCAGCTAGGACTTCTTCGGGGGACCGACTGCGCTTTTCCATGGGGATTCCTCTTCATCTATGGCCGCTCGCAGCGCGTACTTGACCCGGTCGCGTGCGCGCCGAATACCCTCGATAGGAACGGCAAGCCGAGCCGCTTGCTCCGCGGCCTTGTCGATCCCTTCGAGCGAGAGGTCGAGCACGTCGCTATCGAGCGGATCCGAAAGCCGCGCGCGGGCCGCCTCGATCACTCGAATGTCGCGAGCCCGTCGCTCGGCGTCATCCAACGCCTGCGCGGGAGTCACCGAGGTCGACCCGAGCTCACTCAGGGCCGCGACGTTGCGCGGATCCAGCCTCACCTTGTCCTTTCGCCGCTCGGCGCTCATCAGGTTTCCTAGCAAGCGCAGGGCGTGCCGCGCGAGGTCCGGCTCTCGGCTCGGGTTCCACGGCCTCCCGCGCGGGTCGCAACAGTCGACGATGACGATGTCCGCCAGCTCCTCGGCTCGGCAATGGGTCGACCTCGACGTGAGCGCGACAGCCACCAATCGCTTGCGCAGTCCGGACCAGTCCTGGGCGCGGAGGATGGAATCGATGTCGTTGTCGGGCAGCGACGACGCGGGAGGCCACTTGGGCATGGCGCAAACTCGAGCGGAAGCCGGAGCCTACCCGATGCCAGGCCCGGCTCCGGCTTGTCGAGAATGATCCAATCCAGCCGCCCGGACCGCCTTTGCCACGGTCGAACGGATCCGCGGCGCCGAGCCTCAATATGGCGGGTCATTCATCCGCGCCGTCTCGTTCGAGCCCGAGCGCGTCGTCATTTCAACGGTCGCCGCGAAGAACCCAGCGGCTCGCAAAGCGCTGCTTGGATTCAGAGTGCGTTTCGCTCTGCGTATCGGCGCGCTCTCGACGCTTGCAGGACTGGCGCGAGGGATCTCGGGTTCCCGCCGGGCACGTGGTGGATGCGCGTCCTTCACGGTGCGGCGACCAACGGGTCCTGGTTAGGGTCCTCCCCACAAAAACCCTCACCGCGCCCAGAGCACCGCGAGCTCCAGCTCGAAACTCTCGAACGGTTCGGCCCGCACCTTGGCAGCGCCGCGCCACGCGCCGAGCTGAAGCCATCGCTCTAGACGGTACGCCTCCAGCGTCTGCGCGATGGGATCGACCAACCAGGCGTGGCCAACGTGCTCGCGCGCATAGATGGGCATCTTGGCCGCGCGGTCCACTGCCGCCGTCGACGACGAGAGCACCTCGCAGAGCCAGTCGGGCGGCAGCTCGAACGCTGCGACATCGGGCAGCACCGGCATCCGCTCGCGGCGCCATCCCGCCAGGTCAGGAACGAGGATGTCGCCGTGAAGGTGCAGCTCGGGCTCGAAAAGGAAGATCCAGCCCCCGGGACCGCCCTGTCCGTCGTCGAAGATACCGTAGAGCTTCGCTCCCAGCGCTGTGGATGCGCGCGCGTGCGGCGAGGCCGGGCGCGGCTGGGTCACGAGCTCGCCGTCGATGATCTCGGCGATCACGTGTTCGGGAGCGGCGAGCACGTCGTCGTATGTGGCTCGGCGCTTGGCGAGGTTGGCCATGGAAGTCGTCGGAGAAGGTTAGCATCGGGACCACGTCGCGGAGTTCCCGACAGTGGGAACCGCTGGTACCAAGACGTTCGACAAGCCCGCGCGTGGCTTGGCTCGAGTAACCGACTTCCGGCCCGCCGAAAAAGGTCATCGCCAGAGCGCAACCTGGTCAGGGTCATCCGCCGCAGGCATGCGTCAGCGCGCCCAATGCGCTGCCAGCTCGAGCTCGAAGCTCTCGAACGGCTCGGCTCGCACCTTCGCCTCGCCAATCCATGCTCCGAACTGGACCCATCGCCCGGTCTCCAGACGACAGACCTCGAGGGTTTGCGCGATGGGATCCACCAGCCAAGCGCGCCCGACTCCCTCCCGGGCGTAGATAGGCCTTGCGCACGCGGTCCGTGCCGGCCGTGGACGGCGAGACCACCTCACACACTGGACGCGGCTGCGTGACGAGCTCTCCGTCGCCCCCCTGGGACGTCGCCCTTTCGGGCGGCGAGAGGCCCCGACGCAAGGGTTGTAACCCGGTTAGCGTCCTCCCCTCTACCCCACGACTCACCGAGCCCATAGCATCGCCAACTCGAGCTCAAAGCTCTCGAACGGTTCGGCGCGCACTTTCGCATCGCCGCTCCAGGCGCCAATCCGCACCCACTGCTCGCTCTGGAGGCGGTATGCTTCCAACGTCTGCACGCTTGGGTCGATGAGCCATAGGTACGCGACGCGTTCGCGGGCATAGATCGGCATCTTTCGCACTCGGTCGGTCGCCGCTGTCGATGGCGAGAGCACCTCGCACGCCCAGTCGGGCGCGAGTTCGAACGCTGCGGCGTCGGGCATCACGGGCATTCGCTCACGCCGCCAGCCGGCTAGGTCGGCAACGAGGACATCGCCGTGCAGGTGAAGCTCCGGCTCGAAGAGGAGGATCCAGCCGCCGGGGCCACCGGTGCCACGGCGAAACGGTCCGTGGAGCTCGCCTTCGAGTATAGATGTCGCACTCGCGTGCGGCGAGGCTGGCCGCGGCTGCGTCACCAGCTCGCCATCAATGATCTCGGCAATCATGTGCTCAGGGGCTGCGAGGACATCGTCGTACGTGGCTCGGCGTTTGGCGAGGTTGGACATGGGAGATCCAACGCTGAGGTTAGCACTCGACCCTCCCTGCGCTGCGCGGGCGGTCAATATCGCAAACGCCGGCTCCGCAAGGGAAAGGCCGAGGTCCTCTCTCACGGTGCTGGCAGACCGCCACGGTCGGAAGTCGTCACTCGACTCCGAGTCGACGGATCTCGCACGTGCGTTTGCCGGAGCCCGCGGTTGGTCGCACGGGAGCGGGCGTCGCTCTACTTTGATCTCGTATTCGCGTCGGTCCAAGGGACCGCTCGCTTGACCCTCGAGGCGCTCATGGCCGCAAAGAACTACGAATACCAAAGTGATTTCGCCAAACGCTACTTTGGCCAAGGAAGGGCCGAGGGAGAGGCCAGGGCCATACTGACTGTGCTTGCCGCACGGGGCATCGACGTGCCCGACAGGGCACGCGCGCGCATCCTCGATTGCGCCGACCTCGCACAACTCGATGCTTGGCTTGCCCGAGCTGCGACGGCGTCGTCGGCGTC
>JBEKXD010000088.1:0-17834 GCA_049512415.1 Polyangiaceae bacterium | reverse complement strand
TCTCCTGAGTCCCCCGGCCAATACCCTACGATGTCCATCACCCCAGGCTCTTCTGTCGCGCCAACACCACGGCCATCAACCAGTCGGCGGGAGTCGACATCATCAAGCCGGCGCGCGCACAGTCGGAGCTGCGGCATGCGGGACGTCGAATCCGGGTTCGGATGTCCAAGCCGACGCCAAACCCAACGATGCGCCGGTAAGTGACATTCACGATGTGACAGAGGCCGAAGCCGATGCTGCTGATAGCACCGGACGGACAGTCGATGCCCAAGAGGACGGTGGCGCCGACTCAGGGAGCGCCCCGGAAGCGTCGCCGGATGGCGATGCGTCCGAATCAGCGGACAGCCAGTCGACCATTGAGGCTGGTAGGGACGGAGGCGAAAGCGATTCTGCGACGGTTCCGGATGTGGCACCGATTCGTGACGCTGGATCTGACGCGGATGCCGGGGGCGACGCGATGGGCGGCTCGTGCGGGAATCTCACGACTGGGCCGGCGACGAACGGAGGCGACGTGACGTATGCGTGGGCAGACGCCTCCGTCCCAAACTGCCTATCCGAGCCGTTCTGCCAGGTCCCGTGCGCAGGCGAGCTTCTGGCGGGACTGCTCGCGTGCGATCCGGTTCAGGGCGGATACTTCTGGGCGCAGGGGAGCGCGTACATTCGCGTTGCTGGAAAGCAGGCGGGGACGTGCGTCTACGAGATAGGAGTCGAGCTCGAAGGCACGATCTCCTACAGCCGCTGCACTGCACCTATACCCGTCGCCCCCTGGAAGGGCCTCTACTATGTAAGCTCGCTGAGCTCGTCGGCTGAGCCAGACCTGACGGATGGCCTGGACAATTGTCAGATGGTCACGATGTGCAGCATCCCCGAGGACGGTCCAAATCCGTGCGACCTCACCACCGTCGATCCGCCCGAGTGCCCCACATACGGGGCGTCCGGTGCCTGTTAAGAACTCGTCGAGAGTCGATTGCCCCCGAACTCCACATCGGGCACGGAGCACATCGAGCACGTTCCCATCCGACCGGAGCCACTCGAGATCTTCAAGTCTTGTTGTTCCCAAAATCCTGAAAAGTCATGCGGCGAACGAGCAAAGAGCCCGCACAGGGCGCCTCTTCGGCGAGTGCGCGAGAATATGGGCGCCTCAGGCCTGCGCCGCGCGCCGGATCGCCTGCGGCGGTTGCCCAAACGCGCGCACGAAGGCGCGGCGCATCCGCTCGGAGTCGCCGAAGCCCGTCGCTTCGGCCACCTGGTCGATCGAGGCGCGGGTCGTCTCCACAGCCACGCGTGCCTCCGCGAGCCGCGCCCGCTCGACCGCCTTGGCGGGCGTCATGCCCGTGTCCCTGGCAAAGGCGCGGGCGAAGTGGCGCGGGCTCATTGCCGCCTTGGCAGCGAGGCGATCCACCGACAGGGACTCCGCGAGATGCTCGCGTACCCAATCCATTAACGTGGCGAATCGGCCGTTGGCGCCGCCCGAGTCGAGGTAGGCGGAGAACTGCGACTGCCCGCCCGGTCTCCGGTGGTGCACCACGAGCACCTGCGCCGTGCGCCGCGCGATCGCGCAGCCGAGATCGTCCTCCACGAGCGCGAGCGCGAGATCGATCCCGGCGCTGATCCCCGCCGAGGTCCACAGGTCGCCGTCTCGGATGAAGATGCGGTCCGCGTCGACGCGCACCGCGGGATAGCTCCGCGCGAAGTCTTCGGCTCGGCTCCAATGAGTCGTGGCGCGTCGCCCGTCGAGCAGGCCGGCCTCTGCGAGTAGAAAGGCGCCGGAGCAGACGCTCGCGATCCGCCTCGCGCGCGGCGCGGCCCGCCGCAGCCACGCCACCAACTCGGTCATTTCGGAAAGCGATCGCGTGCCGTCGCCGCCAGCGACCACGATGGTGTCGTAGCGATCGGCGCGCCCGATCCGCCGTGCCACGAGCGCGGCGCCCGAGGAGCTCACCACGGGGCCGCCATGTGACGCGACGATCGCCATGCGGTAAGCGCCGGGCTTCTGGCTCTCGGCAATCTCGAAGGCGGCGATGGGGCCCGCCGCGTCGAGCAACTGAAACCTCGGGAAGAGCACCATGGCGATCCGTCGGCTCATGGCAGATTCCGAGGGAAGAACGTCATTTCGGACATAGCTTATGCGGCTTACCCTTAGGGCGTCAAACCCAGGAGACCGCCATGAACCATCCTATTATCGTGTTTCCCCTCTACCCGGGCATCACCCAGCTTGATTTCACCGGACCCCACCAGGCATTCAGCCGATGGCCCGACGCGACGGTAATCGCCGCCTCGATGGGCTGCCGGGACGTCGACGCCGATGGTCTGGTCTTCGCCAGGCTCGCAGACCTCGCGAAGGTGGAGCGCTGCGACGTCCTTTGCGTCCCCGGAGGGAACGCGGCGGACGCCATGCTCGATCAGTCCTTGCTGCTCGAGATCCGCCGGCTCGCCGCCGCAGCCCGCTACGTGAGCTCGGTGTGTACGGGATCCTTGGTCCTCGCCGCGGCCGGGCTACTCTCCGGAAAGCGCGCGGCAACCCACTGGGCCTTTCGCGATTTGCTCACGCAATTCGGGGTCGACAGCGACGATCGTCGTGTGGTCCGCGACGGCAACGTGATCACGGGTGGCGGGGTCACGGCCGGGATCGACCTCGCGCTCACGATCATTGCCGAGATGGCCGGCGAGGCCGTTGCCCAGGCGGTGCAGCTTGCTCTCGAATACGCCCCCGCACCGCCCTGCGACTCCGGGCGCCCCGAGCTGGCGCCGCCCGAGGTGCTGGCGGCGGTCCAGGCTCGCCTTGCATCCCGCAGAGCGCAGACCCGCGTCGCCGCCGAGGAGGCAACACGGAGACTCCCTCATGGCACGACTGGCCCCAGTCCGAGCGAGATGATGGGCACGAGCGCCGACGTGAAACCACTCGGTATCGTTGTTCCACGCACGCTGGCTGATGGTCTCCGATGAGGGTAATACCGCGGCCGATCCAGATTCGTCGACTGAGGAGTTTGCACCTGAGCGGGTTCGCTCCGACCGACGACCGCGCCCCTCAGGGCGACGACTGTACACATCGCACCGATGAACGCGTTCGTCACGCCAGCGACAGAGTCGGTCACGCCGACGGATTCGCCCGTCCTTGCGAGACACATCTCCGTCACGCTGACGGATTCACCCGTCAAGGCGAGACACATCTCCGTCACGCCGACGGATTCGCCTATCAAGGCGAGACACACCTCCGTCGCGCCGACGGATTCGCCCATCAAGTCGAGACACATCTCCGTCACGCTGACGGATTCACTCGTCAAGTCGAGAGGCGTCTCCGTCACGCTGAGAGATTGACCCGTCAAGGAGATGCACGTCTCCGTCGCAACGACGGATTCACTCGTCAAGGCGAGACGCGTCTCCGTCACGCTGACGGACTCGCTCGTCAATCCGAGACAGGTCTCGGTCACGCTGACGGATTGACCCGTCAAGGAGATGCACGTCTCCGTCGCGGTGACGGATTCGCAGATACGGCCGATAGTCCCTGCCCCATCGCTATGACCAGAAGGCGTACTCCTCGGAACTCGTTCGCCATGGCGCACGCGCGACACCTGCTCGGCCTTGACAACTCGGTGGCGACTCGGCAGGCGCTGACCCCTCAGCGGTCATCCCACCATCAATCGCTCCGTCCTCGCTCAATGTTGGCACCGAGACGTCGGCACTCGCCGCGTCCTGGTCCCAGGAGAGCTCCAACGAACTCCTTCCGCCACACGCAGCACTCACGCTGGAACACGCGGTTGCAGCGAACATCAGCGAGAGCCTTCCGACGTGCCCCATGCCGGCAACGTATCACCGTCGTCCGCTTCGTGGCCTCTCGGTCATCTCGCATCGCGTCACGGCGGCCTGGCGCAACGAAAGCCGATCGGGCCTTGTGGCTCGTAAGGGAAGATGCTGCGGTTCGGCGGGAGCAGGGCCCACGTGCCGTCGCCGAAGCCACCGCCCCGGACGACCCGACCGTAGTCGCCCGGCGAGAGATAGGAACAATCTATACAAATATCGACGTAGCTTGCAAGCCAGTCAAGGTTCCACTCCCACTCCTCGCCGACCAGGTCGAGTTGGCCCCATGGCCCGGCTCCCAGAGTCGGCGTCCCCACGGGCGCGATGTTCGTCACACCGAGGGCACAGCTCGCCAATCCGCTCGGATAGTAGCAATCGTAAATTGCATACTGGCTCCCCGTCCCCGGATCCGTCGCGCCCCACGGATACTCTCGCTCCTGGCTCCCGCCCGCGGCTGCGTACTCCCACTCCGCCTCGCTCGGTAGAAACCCTCCGTCCCAGATGCAGAACGCGTACGCCTCCCACCAGTTCACGCAGCTGATGGGTAAGTTCTCTTGGCTCCCCGCCGTGTTCGTCCACGTCGCGTAGATTGAGTCGCAGGCCAGGTTCGCGTCCCACGTGCTCGCCGCACCCGATCCCGTCGCGATGTACGTGTTCCAATCCGCAGCATCCCAGCCCGTCTCGTAAGTTCCTTCCAGCTCGTACCGCTGAAGTCCTAGGCTGGCCCTTCCGATGAGCGCCCGAAAGATGGTGAAGCCCGCCAAGAAGCCCGCGAGGGTCGTCGTGAAGCGACCAAAGTCAGCGAGTCCGACTGCTGTTCCTCGACTGACCGTCG
The DNA here is from genome assembly GCA_049512415.1 of Polyangiaceae bacterium. Classification (GTDB taxonomy): domain Bacteria; phylum Myxococcota_A; class Polyangia; order Polyangiales; family Polyangiaceae; genus Palsa-1150. Next base: position 13,201 of record JBEKXD010000088.1, on the reverse strand, counting down.
TCACCCTCGGCGTTTCCGACTTGGCTCACTCCCGCCGCTTCTATTGTGACGGTTTAGGCTTCGAGGCATCGAGCGCCTCCAATGACGACCACATCGTTTTCCTTGACGCCGGGGGAGTTGTCCTGGCACTGGCGCCAAGGTTCTCAAGGCGGCGCAAGAGGCTTTCTGGGGCGGCTACTCGGGCTACTTCGCTGACCCCGATGGTCATCCGTGGGAGGTGGCATCCGTCTCAAAATTGCACGGGGCCATAGCGATGCACGAACGCGTGCGGGATCGTTGTGATCACTCGGCACCTGTGGTGCGAGGCTCGACGGAAGGATCGCGCTTGACGCGATCGTTTTGCTGCGCAAGTGCGTGACCCCTTCCAGTCCGAATGATCACAACGTTCCCCCCACGCGCTCCTCGCGATCGCGAGCCCGCGCTTTCCGACGAGTGCTTCCAGCGAGCTGCCGGAATCAGGCAAAACTCCCTATGCGAGCGATTCATCGGTAGCGTCAGGCGTGAATGTCTCGACCACGTCATCGTCCTCGGAGAGGCACACCTGCAGCGCATCCTCGAAGAGTACGCGCTCCGCTATTTCAACGCGGCCCGACCTCACCACGGAATAGCGCAGCAGATACCGGTTCAAGCCAAGCGCTGTTCGTTCGCTGGCAGCGCAACGGTCGTCGCTTTCCCGATTCTCGGCGGCCTCCATCACGACTACGTTGTCGCGGCGTGAATCCCGGGCGTGCAAAGGAGCCAACACACATCACGTTCCACGACTTGCGGGCGACGGGGGTCACAGGTCAAGCAGCGCGCCGGCCATGCGTCGTTCAGCACGACCGAGGGCTACATCAGGGACGCTGAAAACCTACGTGACGGGTTCGGGGAGGTGTTCCCTCCCCTCCCCAAAAGTCTAAGCGTCCGATCGGTAGGTTTGGCCTCGGTTGGGACAAAAGCCAAACCTCCGACGCTCGCTCGCATCACCATGGATCCGGCCGTCTGCCACGGGAAGCCGTGCATACGCGGGCACCGGATTTGGGTCGGTCTGGTGCTCGGAATGCTCGAGGGCGGGATGCGCGAAGAAGAGATCCTGACCGAGTATCCGAGTCTCGAGCCGGCGGACATCCGGGCATGCCTCGCATACGCGTCCGAGCTCACGCGCGTCCGGTTCGTCGACCTGCCTCAGGCATCGTGAAGCTCAAGCTCGACGCCAATCTCGGTGCGCGCGGGCGCCGGCTTCTCGTCGAGGTTGGACACGACGTAGCCACTGCCGAGTCTCAGGGCCTCGCCCTCGCGTCAGACGAGACGCTGATCGCAGTGTGCACCGCGGAGGGACGCGCGCTGGTCACCCTCGACACCGACTTCGCCAACGCCTTACGGTACCCGCCGGCGCATTACGCCGGCATCGTCGTCGTCCGGACGACGCCCAGGGCAACTGCGAGTGACATCGAGGCGGCGCTCGCAGCGTTGTTCCGAGCCGTTGGGGATTCGCTCCTCACGGGTCGTTTGCTGGAAAAACAGGCGTCAAGCACGTCTTGAGGCGGGCCTTGACGATCAACTTGCCGTGACTTAGTCAACCAACTAACACATGGCTGCCCCCTATGCGTCCGTTGACAAGCGTGCCGAGCTGGTCCGCGCCGCGAAACGACTGCTTCACGAGCAAGGCTTTCAGCGAACGACCCTCGCCGATGTCGCGGGAGCCGCCGATGTGCCGCTTGGGAACGTCTACTACTACTTCAGGACCAAAGAGGTCCTGGCTGAGGCCGTAATCACGGCGCACGAGGCCGCGCTACGCGAGCGTTTCGCCCACTGGGAGAGGGCCCACAACAACGCCCGCCTCCGGCTGCGGTGTCTCGTACGGGCGCCGCTCGACACGGCCGATAGCGTGATCCAGTTCGGATGTCCTCACGGGAGTCTGTGCCAAGAGTTGGAGAAGCTCGGCCCCGATGCCCCCCTCGCCAAGGCCGGGGCACGGCTGCTCGCCGCCTACATCGACTGGGCGGAGAAGCAGTTCCGCAGCCTTGGCGCCGGGCGAGAGTCGCGCGGCCTTGCTGCGGATCTGGTCGCGGCCGTGCAGGGCACGATGCTCATCGCCCACACGATGCGGTCGCACACGCTTCTCTCGCAGCAACTTCGTCGAGTCGAACGATGGCTGGACGAAGCCGTAACCAGGAAACAACCGCGGAGCCAATCATGACAGACGTAAGGGCCACGAGCCTGAAAGATCAGATCGCCGAGTTCACCACGAACATGGCGAAGCATGCGCCGCCGGAGGTGATAGACACCCTGGGGACAGAGCTTCGGAAGCTCGCCGAGTCTGGGATCATGAAGGGGGTCCTGAGCGTCGGCGCAAGAGCCCCCGACTTTTCCCTGCCCGACGCGCGTGGGGGCACGATGAGCTTGTCCTCATTACTCGCGAGAGGGCCGACCGTAGTCACCTTCTATCGCGGTGGGTGGTGCCCGTTCTGCGATCTCCAGCTTCGCGCGTATCAAAGCGTGCTTCCCGAGATCCGGCGTCTGGGTGCAGAGCTGGTCGCCATTTCGCCGCAGACCCCCGACTATGCGCTGGCCGATGTCGGGAAAAAGAAGCTCGACTTCCCCGTCCTCACCGACGCCCACAACGCCGTTGCACGCAAGTACGGCCTCGTCTTCAAGCTCAGCGAAGCGCTTCAGGCGCTGCAAACGGGATTCGGCAACCCCATCCCCAAGTTCAACGGCGATGTATCGTGGGAGCTACCGATGCCGGGGACGTTTGTGCTCGACGGAAGGGGCGTCGTGCGCGTAGCCCATGTCGATCCCGACTACACGAAGCGGCTTGAGCCCGCTGCGATCCTCGACGCCCTCCGTGGAGCACGATCGTGAGATTCGGAATGCGTGTGAATCTCGTCATCGCTCTCCTCGCGTCGGTCGTGGCATGCTCGAAGCCGTCCAATGACGCTGCACAGACGCCGGCTGCCGCAGCATCAAGCGGCGGAGCGGCTTCTGCTGGGCCGTCACCTTCGGCATCGGCGGCTGCTCCGAAGAGGATGGAATACACGGCTCCACCAGCGGATCGCGTCGGCGTCCTCGCGCCGAACACCGGGATCCCCGTCGGCCAGAAAGTACCCGACGTGCATGCGCGCGACCTCGATGGCAAGGACGTTGCGCTTTCCTCCATGTCCTCCAAGGGTCCCATCCTGCTCGCGTTCTACCGCGGCGGTTGGTGCCCTTACTGCAACTCCGAGATCCACGCGCTCACGACGGCCTACCCCGAGTACCAGAAGCGCGGCGTCACGCCGGTCGCCGTCAGCGTCGATAAGCCTGAAGCAGAGGCCAAGATGAAGGCGACCTACACCATTCCGTTCCCCGTACTGAGCGACAGCGACGCCGCCATGATCGAGGCGTTTTACGTCGTGAAAAAGGTCGGCGACGAAGAGCTCGCGAAGATGAAGGGCTTCGGAGTCGACCTGGAGAGCTACGCGGGCAAGACGCATCACGAGATCGCGATTCCGGCCCTCTTCTTGATCGACCGCGCGGGCGTCGTACGCTGGGCCCACTCCGATCCCGACTTCAAGGTCCGCCCGACGACCGCACAGATCCTCGCCGCGATCGACGCGGCAAAGCTGACCAACAAATGACAGAGGGCTCTGAAGCCGGAGATGGCCAAGCCTACGCGACGGATGGCCCCGCCGATTCTGCGGATGCGGACGCCGGCCAAGAACCGTGCGCTGCTTGTGCAAGTTGCGTACGCTGAGCGTGTCCGGAACGAACGCGGGGGGCGGCATCGGCCACGATGTCGAACGGGTCACCGACAACAATTTTGGATCCTGGAAACTCCTCGGCAAGCAGATGCTTGAAGTGGGCGGTATACAGCGGATCTCGGTCCACGATCAGGTGTCCGATGCCGCGGAGCGGCCCACCGACGGCGTCGGTCAAGTTGCGAGCGATCTGCGCCATCCACGCTCCATCCGCCGGACGCGTGATTCCTGCAACGTGTACGCCCCTCGTCTTCAGGTCGATGACGAAGAGCACCAGGTGGCGCACGAGTCCTGTCCACGTTAGCTGATGGGAACTTCCGCCGAAACCGCTCAATTTTCGCTAGGATCCGGTCTGATCCAATTCTGGGCCCATACGCCATCTACAACCTTTGGCCGTCGCCCTCGACCACGCGTCGAACGAGAACTCGACGAGCGCTCGCAGGAGGTGGTCCGGTGATAGCAATTCCTCTCAAGAAGGTCGCCAAGCGCTGGATGAAGGAGTCGGGCTTCAAGGGCGGTTACGACTCGCTCGAAGACGAGTTCGCGCTAGCCAGTAAACTGATTGAAGCGCGGTCCCCCGCTGGGCTGACGCAAGCTGAGGTCGCCGAGCGCATGGGGACCAGCCAATCCACCGTCGCGCGATTGGAGAGCGGCGGAGCAAAGCCGAGCTTGTCGACGTTGAAGCGCTTCGCGAAGGCGACGGGAGCGCGCGTTCGAATCACGCCTGAAGCGAATCCGACGCGAAAGAAATAGCGAGACACGCGTGCAGCGTAGGATCAGAAAGAGTTGAACCCGATTGCCCAACCGCCGGTCTGTAAGCTACTCGAGTTCTCGAGGAGATCCCGAAGACGAGACCCGATAGCCACTCATCGGTCATCCAGACGAGCGATCCGCGAAGTGATGCAGCACTGCCGCTGTGATCCACCTCCACTCGTTGATCGTGCTGGCCACGCTAGGAGTTCCGTTGAGCGTCGACACCAGTTCCCAGTATCGGGCAGCGCGGGGGTCGTGGCGCTCGAACCGATCGCGCATGCCTCGACGCATGGTGTCGTCAAGCGTCCCGCCCCGCGCTGCCGCCAGCGCCGTCGCATAACGTTCCACAATCTGCTTGGCTTCTTCGGAATCGGGCGTGACCGCACGGGCGAGCGCCTCTTTGGCGGCAGCGGCAACTTCATCGCCAGCTTGACGAATGATAGTCATATCGAACTTGCCCCACACCTCCTTGGCGTTGATGCGCAGGCTCTCGACGAAGTTCGGATCGGCGACCAGCTCGGCAAGCTCGATCCAGGCATCGAGCTGTTCCGGGGTCGGATTGTCAGGGAGCTTCGGCGCACTGGCGTCGATCATCTGGCGCTTCCACTTCTCGTCGATCGGAATGCCTTCCGAGACTCGGTTGTAGAAGCTCTCGATAACGGCTCTTCGTTCTTCGTTGGACAATCGAGTCACGGCACACAACCTCCTCACATCGTCTTCGTTGGGCTCAGAGCGGAGCGCCGCACGCAACGCGGCACCGATGCGCTGGAGCGAGGCCACGTGAACCTCAATCGCAGCCAGACGGAGCCGTAGAGCTTCCGCGAACGACGTCTCGCGGCGCAGCACCTTCTTGATCGAGGCGAGTCCGAGACCCGCCTCGCGTAGGGTCCGGATGAGATCGATGCGCACGAGTGCCTCGTCGGCGTACAGCCGATAGCCGCTGCCCGATCGCTCCGCCGGAGGAAGAAGCCCCTTGTCGGAATAAAAGCGCAGCGTCTTGACCGGCACGCCGGTGCGACGCGAAAGCTCACCGATCGCCAGCCGCGCCTTTGCCATGTCCGTACAGTGAGATCTCCAGTAGCTGGAAGGTCAAGGGGGGTTCTTGGCGGTCTGCTCCGCGTGCTAAGAGTGCCTTCAAAGCAGCCGTTTCCTGCGTCCGTCGTGGAACCGCCATGGCCTGCGGTGCTTCCCCACCCTGTAGGATGATGACGGAGCCACGCTTGGAGACGTAGGCCTCACCCTCTCAAGCGGATCGCTCGATCCATGCGAGTATGGCCTCCCGAAGGGCAGCGTGCAGAGTCATCCCTCGCTTCTTGGCCCGGGCTTCGAGGACCCGCCAGACCTCTTCGGGAAAGCGCACCGACCGCGGAGACGTCCCGCCGACTTGATCCAGTTTCTTGGGACGCCCCCTGCCGACTTGCACTGTGATGCCCTCTCTGGCGATGCGGGCGGCGTACGGATTGCGACGCACGCGCACCTTGGTGAAGTCGACCTCAGGGATCTCCTTCAGCGACGCCGCCGACGGTTCAGCGTGTTTCGTCCTCCTCAATCGATCATTCGCCTTCTTCATAACGCCTCCGCTCGGGTCGGGTTGCCAGCCGCGCGCTGATCAGTCGAACCTCGTCGTCCGCCGTCTCAACGAAGACCGTCACCAGAATGCGAGTCTTCCGTGACATGCCGATGAGGACCGCCCGCTCGGGGTGCAAGAGGTCATCCACGAGGATGGCCAGCGGATCGCCGAACGACGTGACTGCCTCGTCGAAGGAGACGCCATGCTTCTGCTCGTTGCTCCGCGCCTTATTCGGGTCCCATCGGTACCGCACACGCAGCAAGTGTAATACACTTACGAGCCGATGGCGAGCCGCAGTGTGCTGCTGGGCGCCCCGTCGATGGATTTCACGTCCGGCATGAGAGCTTCGTCGATCCTCCTGTATGGGGAAGTCCCGGTTCATCGGCACGAGCTGGGATGCGGTCCGGTGAGCGAACGCATCGACGAGCCCGAGTAGCGCGACGGCACACGAGCCCCTTGCGCCCATAGCCATCCGATGGACATCATTCACCCATGGCCATCGAACGCAACAACAGCTTCCACCTGCTGCTCTCCGACGACGAGTTGAATCTGCTCAAGCTGTTGGCGGAGCGCGACGGGCTCAACGCCTCGGACTACTTGCGGATGTTGATTCGCATGATGCCGAGCACCACGATTGCACAACTGCGCCGATCTCACGCCCACCGCTGTCGCACACGCCGCCGGGCGCACTCGTGCAATCGCCTATCTCTTATCGGCCCAGCTGAATCGTGCATGCAGGCGGGAATCGTGGTCCGAAGGTGAGGTCGAGGAAGCAGGCTGTGCCGGCCAGAGGACATATTTCCCTAGGGTCCATCGTACCAGGTAATCGTGGCGACCGAGATGTCCCAAGCTGGTTCGGGTGCCACCGGTCCGCTGCCCGCGTAGTCGTGATTGTTCACCTGGAAGTGGACTTGAAACAAGGTCGTCGGATCGAGCGCGGCAAGCGGGTAGCCGTCGGCGAATCCCTGTCGAGCGTCCGCAAACTTGACTATAAAGAAGCTCCAATCCTGTGTGAACGAGACGTTCTTGAGGAAGTCGTCATTGCACTCCGTGGGACTGTTGTTGGTGTCGGCTCCGCCTTCGTAAATGGTGAAGGAGGCGTCAGCGTCGCAGAGGCCTCCCGCAACGGCTTCCCGCTTGTCCGAGAAGTGCACGCCCACGATCTGGGAGGCGCCCGTGCTCGACCTGCCGTAGAAGCCGATCCCGGAGTGGGCGCTCGCATCGAAGGCGACGGGAACGCCCAGTGCGGGACCTGCGTCCGCTGCATCGCTCGCGCCGGCGTCTGCTGGTGACACGTCTTGCCAATCGAATCCCATGCCGGCGCCCCACAACGTCAGGCCGGCACCGGAGAACCGACGGAAGTTCGCCGGGGAGTCCATACCGGGAACCGAAGGTCCTCCTGTTCCGGTCATGTCCGGCGGAAACTCGGCGCCTTCCAACGGCGAGATTGTGCCCGCTGGATTCGGAACCAGCGTTATCGTGTTGGGGAGTGTGCGGTCGGAGAACGTGTACCAGTACCCGCCGAACACGGTGGCATTCGCGTTCATGGTGTCGATGAGGCAATGGTCCGCGAACGGGCCAGCATCCGGGCCGAGACAGACGGACGGCGATCCGGCCTCGGGCTGGAGGGCGCTTGCGTCATCTTCGTTCCCGGCGTCCTCCGTGGCTGGAAGGACGCCGCCATCGCTCGACATGCGCGCATCGGAGCCGGTTGCGAAGCAAGAGGGAGTCGCGAAGAGCGCCTCCAGTGCAACTGAAGCCACGCCCGACCAGGTCACCGTCACGGGGACAGCGTGCCTACTCATGATCCCACCTCTGTTGGTTGACTGACCGTCTCTATCAGGGCGAGCCCATGGCTCACTCTACAAGTGAGTTGGGGCGAGGCGGCGCATCCGTCACGGCAAACGACCGACGGAAAAGTCGAACGCAATCGATGCGAGGTGATGTGGCTGCCGAGGCGGCGCGAGATCCCAGTGCAAGTTGCGCTACACATCCAACATGAAGTCGAAGCCTCGGCGGGTCGGTGCAACCGAAACGTTCTCCGTCTCGGTCGACGCCGACACCAAGCGCACTGCGACAGCTCGTCGAGAGTTCCTCCTCCTTCACCGGGCTATCGATCTTGCCTTCCGTGTCCGCCATCAGTGGAAGCTGGCGGAAGACGAAAGCGAACCTGGAAGCACTTTCTCGCCAGCCACTGGGTGCGCGGGGCGACGCATCTGATCCACGATCGCGATCCGCTCTTCACCGACGCGTGGACTAACCTCCTTGAATCCAATGGCGTCCAGTGTTGCCCGATCCCCGCGAGCAGCCCGAATTGCAATCCATACGCGGAGCGATTCGTGAAGACCGTTCGGGCCGAGTGCCTCAACCGCTTCGTGACCTTCGGTGAACGCCACCTTCGACACTTGCTCACCGAATTCACCGCGCACTACAATACCGAGCGTCCACCAAGGCATTGGCGGACGCCTCATCTGTCCCCGGCGTTCGCTCGCGAATGACAACGACGTATCGTGCTCGGTTCAACGTCTCTCGCGCCTCGGGCGGCTCCTCAACTTCTATCATCGGCAGGCGGCCTGACCCGCAACGCGGTTCGGGACAGTACGGGATGCCCAGGCAGACGATCGCGCGAGGGTTCATGCCGTTCGTCGTCTCCTCGCCCAGCTAGCGGACGGCAAGCGTGCGATCGTCGTGGCCCGCTACTGGCGTGAACAGACCTTGGCCGAGTGCGGGCCCTCGTATCGCTCAGGCGTCTCCCGCGAGAGAATCCGCCAAGTCGAAAAGGTCGCCATCGGTCGGATGCGGTCGCAGGCCTCGAGCGAAGGGATCGGACCGTGAGCGAGGAATGCACCGCGTGCGGGCTTGACGTTGCCGCCCACCGCGTCCGGCGCGGCGGCCGCGTCTACTGCACCGTCTACTGTTGCCGACCACGCGGCGGGCGAACGTGAGGCAGAGGCATGCGCCCCCCTCGCGTCGACGCCTACCGCCGATCATGCGCGTGCGGTGGCCGACAAGTGATTGACACGGCTCTTGTTGCGATTGTTCGCGCGTCGCACCGTGTTCTAAGCTGCGCCCTCGCCGCCGTCGGAGACACCGCTGATATGCTGCACGTCATCGTCATGACAAAGGGTACCAAGGACGAACTCGAGGCCGCCGAAGTGATCCTTCAGCGAGCTCCGTCGTGCAGGCGCATCGAGCTGGGTGTCTGGCTGGTGTCGACGAAGATGCGCGCGCGCGACTACCGCGACAAACTTCTCGTGGAGCTGCCCGAAACTCGATTTCTTGTGGCGCAGCTATCGGGAACGTGGGCGGTCCACAGTATGCCGGTCACCGCAGGCTGGCTGAAGGCACACGGCGATGACGTCTGATCTGGAACCCCAACCCGCAAAGACGTCCGAAGAGGGCACTGGGGACGCAGAAGTTACCAGGAGTGTCTTGTGGGCCTCCTTCCGTTCAGCATTTCGCACCGACCTGGCCCGGTACACGGAACGCGAAGAGATGACTTGGTTCACCGAGTCGCGAGAAATTCAAAGTCTCGTGTGGTTGCTTCGCATGAAACACGAAGAGGCCCGCTCGCGTGCGCGATCCGCTGGCGCCGCCGCGGCAGTGACGACAATGCTGGCGGCGATGATCGCGGCGGGGAGCGCGGGGACGACATTTTGGGGATGGCAGAAGGTGTTCTCCCTGGTCACCAGGGAAGGCGAAGGGGGCATTCAGCACTTTGCCGTCCCGCCTGGATTATGGCAGCTTGGACTTGCAACAACGGCAGCGGCCGTGCTGATATTCGCCTGTTCTGCGATGCTGTTCAAGGTGGCGAGCGCGTACCATCAGCGATCGCTGACACACGTCGCGGAAATGGCGACGACGCGGAACATCGAAGCCGCAGTGCGCCTCACTCTGAGCAGTGGAGTCGCGAAATCAGAAATATGCACCGCACTCGCGAGGCTGGGAGAGAGGCTGATCGAGCGTGAGACGAAAGTCCTTGCACAGGAGGAGTCGATCGAACTTTCCATGTTCCCAGAGATTCTCAAGGCATGCCGCGATCTCTTACAAGTTGTTCTTAAGGTCAAGCCCGGCGGCGGGGCGCTAGGGTAATCGCCAGGGCACATCATACGAATCGGACCGAAAGCGGAGCGTCCCAGGGGGGCAGGGCGACGCGGTCAGCGATAGTCTCTATAGCTCGGCGCGCGTTACGACAGAGAAGAAATCTTGTGCGAACAACGGGTGCACCGTGACGCCAAATGCACGTCCGAGGGGCGACGTCTCCTCGTGTCTTGTGCGGAGGCAGACATGGCGAAGAAGTGCCTCCAACCTTGCCGTGTCCTTGCCGGGGTGACCGAGAACGACGCTCAGTGACAGGCGGTGCGGCACCATCCCGGCGTTGTTTTCTCCGATGGCAGTAAGCAACTGTTCCCTGGCATATGCATCGGTTTCCGGGAATCGGAAGCCGACAAAGACGATGACATCGGCCTCCTTGAGAGCGTCGCACGCAAGTTCCCATAGAGAACCTAATGCAAAGACGGATTCATTCAGCTTGGAGGGGCCGGGAGTTGCGACGAGCAGTTCATTGGACGGCGCCGCGAGAGCGAAAGTGGGGCCGGATAGCTCGACGGCCTCGGTGTTGTCGGATCGTGTCACTCTCCGCCAATCGACGCTTCCATGAAGTTTCAGCACGGGCAGTAACCCTGAAGATCGCCACGATCGGTTGTCTGCTCTGGCAGCACGACCTTGAGCGCACTCGGCGGTTTTTCGCCGTTGACAGCTTCCTTGTTCTGCGCGTCGCGAAGCGTCTCAATGACACGATCATAGTTGAAAGTGACAACGGTATCATTCTCACTGAGTCGCGCAGCCCAGTGGCGAAATGGCCGCCATTGCTCTCGATGGATGCTCGTCCCCTCAAGAAAGGCGCAACACTCGGCAGCGACAAGTCTACGTGCAGCCGTGGCGAGGCGGTCTGGCGTAATGCCAACGGCGTCGTTATGGCCACCAAATGCGCGCGACATGATTTCATTGATGCGAGCGGCATGCGGATTGTCCTCTTCGGCCGAACCCGGGTCCGCCGCTGTGTCTACGTAGTCAAGGAAGTCTTCCGCGTTGGTCCAAATGGATTCGACCATCGTGCTCTGTCGCTCACGGCCCTCGCTCCATCCGTAGTCGTAGAGTCTCCGGACCATCGTGGAAGCTGAATCATACAAGAGAGGAGAGCGCTCCTGCGGATAGCGAACGGCAATGTCACGTCCCGAACGGTTCGATAACAACGTCCTAAGCTGTGGCCTCCGAGTGCGACACTGAACCCCGCTCCAAGCACCCAGACAAATCTCCGTTCCCTCGTTGGATGCTCTGTCATCTTGGTTCGGTCGTACGCCTCCACTGTCCAGGCTGCAAGTGACCGGTGGGACGCGCTACCATGACGCGAGACCATGGGCCGCAAGAGCACCGGGACCGTCCGATTGATGCCGAACGCTCAAGGGCGTGAGCAGTGGCACGCGAGGTTTACGAGGGCGGACGGGACGCGAACCGCATGGATCGCGCTTGATCCTCGCATTCCTGAGAGCGACGAGCCGCGGGCGAAGGCGTGTGCCGAAGTCGAGGCGGCGCAGTTTCAGCACGTCACCCGTGGCGGTATCGAGACGGTCGCCTCGTACGCCGATCGCTGGTGCAAGTGGCGCGAGCGTCGGGGCCTCGGATGCATACAATATGATCGGGCGCTGCTCGCATGGCATGTTCTGCCGACGATCGGCAAGACTGACGTGCGAACCGTCGGTCGCGATGACATTCGCCGACTTGTGAATGTACTCGACGCAGCGGCGCAACGCGGCTGGACGGACCAAGAGGGCAAGCGATGCCCTTTCGGCTGGAAGCGAGCCGTGAATGCGTGGTCGGTCGTCCGGGCCATGTTCCGCGACGCGTGCGGGGGGAAGGATGCGGCGATCCGTGTCCGCGACGACAACCCCGCGGATGGCGTTTCAGGGCCCGACGTCGGCACCAGGAAGGCGAAGCAATACCTTTGGCCGTACGAGTTCATGGCATTCGTCTCGAACGAGCATGTGCCTCTGGTGTGGCGCCGCCTGATGGCCTTGGCGGTGTACGCGTACGCGCGCGCTGGGGAGCTCGCGGCCCTAGAATGGGGCGACGTGGATCTTGAGCACGAGACGATTCACGTGCATCGGTCGCTCGACACCAGGCGTGGTCAGGGGCTCAAGTCGACCAAGAGCGCGGTGGCCCGACGAGTCCCGATTGAACCGGCGCTAGTGCCGCTGCTTGCCGCGATGAAGAACAATGCGAAGAGCGCTCGCGTTATCCAAGTACCAAAAGGGCACTTGGCGCGGCCTCTGCGCCTTTACCTCGAGGCTGTTGGCGTCAAGCGCGCGGAACTATTCGTCACGGACAGGACGCGCAAGGCCGTGACGTTCCACGACCTTCGAGCCACGGGCATCACTTGGTGCGCGGTTCGTGGGGACGACGCGCTCAAGATCAAGCAGCGCGCAGGGCACGCTTCGTTCAGCACGACCGAGGGCTACATCCGGGAGGCTGAGAACCTTCGCCAGGGGTTCGGCGGCGTGGTCCCACCCCTGCCCGACGGTCTCGTCGGCTCACCCGCGGACGAGGGAGGAGCCGCGCCGGATTCCGTCATCGAAGCGTCAGTGACGATATCCGGCGCACGATCCAGCCAAAAACAAGCACAATCAAGTGGAGGCGCCGGGAATCGAATTCTGAGAAGCGACAATCCGCAACTAGGCGTGACGGCTCGTCTTTTCGTCCAAGTGTTCGACTTCCCTGCGCTTCCTCCAGGACCTCGAGTCCTCCCGCTTCCGTTCGAGTCCTCCCGAATGCTCCCACGGCGGGGCAACAGTGGGGCAACTCATCCGTATACATGTTGCCAGCAATTCTGTCCCACAGCCCGACCCGCGGGCTCTCCCGGGCGATGACCCGGGTACGATGTGTCAGTGCGTGATCCGAACACGAAAAATCGCGTCGTCGCTGGCGAGACTACCGAACCGCAAGCGGGGGGCGCCCCGTGAAAGAATTCCTCGACGGACTTGAGGACGCATTCGTCCGCGAACATTGCCATACAACGACAACGGATCGTCGGGGGTAATTCGTTGCTCGATGCGCCTCGGTGGGCAACTGAAGTTCTACCCTTGTGCCTCCGCATGACTAG
>JBEKXD010000087.1:0-17892 GCA_049512415.1 Polyangiaceae bacterium | reverse complement strand
GACCCATCCCCTTGGATCGTGGACCCATCCCCTTGGATCGTGGACCCATCCCCTTGGATCGTGGACCCATACCCAGGGATGAACGCACCCATCCCCTTGGATCGTGGACCCATACCCAGGGATGAACGCATCCATACCCAGGGAGAGATGCACCCATCCCCTTGGATCGTGGACCCATACCCAGGGAGAGATGCACCCATCCCCTTGGATCGTGGACCCATACCCAGGGATGAACGCGCCCATACCCAGGGAGAGATGCACCCATCCCCTTGGATCGTGGACCCATACCCAGGGATGAACGCACCCATTACTACCGGACGTACACGAACGCGGGCAACGGTCCGACTGGAGAAGCCGATCCGGCGACGGTGAGCGGCTTCCGACTGGACAAGTACCCGGTGACGGTCGGTCGGTTTCGACAGTACCTGAACTACCTCACGAGCCCCACCGGCACTCCACCTGCGAATGGGAGCGGCAAGCACACGCACTTGAATGGAGGCCTAGGGCTGGCCGACAGCAGCAACCCGGGGACGTACGAGACGGGCTGGAACGCGACGGGCTGCAACGCGTATGTCGCGTCGGGACCGGCTAGCGTCATACCTGAGTGATGGCGTCCGCTGCGGCGACCACGCTGTCGATCGTGCCGAGCGAGACCGAAAGGTCGACGCCTACGTTGCTCGAAAAGTGTCCGACATCGGCGACATGGGCCGGCCGTCCAGTCGAAAGCACGGCGGCGGCGCAGCCGGCGCTGGCGATCGGCGCGAGGAGCAACAAGGAAACTCCCCACGAGGCCGGACGCTGGCGTATCGCATTGCCGCCGACATCAAGGGGCTCCATGGCGCCCGCATGGTAGCGTGTCTCGAATCGCTGGTCACGATGCAGCAGGCTTGGGCGGACACCGACATCCGTCGCGTGGCAGCAGGGCCGAACCCTGATCCGGGCGTCGTGGCATAAGCGCCGCTGCAGGGCATATCGTCGGATCCATCGGGTCAACATATCGGACAGGGGTGGCCGTCAACTGAACACACTTCCAAGCGCTACGCACCGCGCTCACAGATCGGTCACGGGCTCGTCGTCGAAACGAATGGTTTGACGACCTATGCGATCGGCCTGCTCTTGGATAATGGATTTGTTCGCTTCGTCGAATCATGTTTCAGATATGGAACAAGCGCGATTCGCATTGACGCGAGATCAAGCCCTATGGTACGAGCTCGTCCGGGATTGCGATGAAGCAGCAACCGGAGGACTATCCATGACCAATGCACATACGCTGAGCGCCGAGGCGGCCTATCAACTTTCGAACACGACGAAGAGTCCGCCGCAGTGGCGTGGTGTCACGCCCCGCTGGCTGGTCGGCTTCCTGCCCTGGACCCCGGTCGAAGCGGGTACGTACCGCGTCAATCGGGTGACCGAGGGCAGCGAAGGCGGGATCACCATTCAGTGCAGCCCGAGCGACAGTGATGAGCTGCCGCAGACCAGCATCGACTACGAGGAGCACCCGCGCGAATACACGCTGAGCACGGTGACCACGACGCTCGAGGTGCAGACGCGCGTCTCAGACCTCTATCGCAGTCCCATGGATCAGGTCCGCGAACAGCTCGCGGTGCTCGTCGACATGGTCAAGGAGCGACAGGAGAGTGAGCTCGTCAACAACGCGGAATACGGGCTTCTTCCAAGCATCGCGCCGTCGATGCGGATGTCGACACGCGCGGGGGCCCCGACCCCTGACGACATGGACAGTCTGATCGCGATGGTGTGGAAGGAGCCTGCGTTCTTCCTCGCGCACCCGGCAGCGATCGCTGCATTCGGGCGCGAATGCACCTGGCGCGGCGTTCCCCCGCCCACAGTCACCCTATTCGGATCGCCATTTGTAACGTGGCGAGGGTTGCCTCTCGTCCCGTGCGACAAGCTCGGCTTCGTGGACGGCAAGACCAACATTCTGTTGCTTCGCACTGGCGAGAAAAAGCGCGGAGTCGTCGGCCTTTTTCAGCCCGGGTTACCAGGCGAAATCAGCCCGAGCCTCACTGTTCGCTTGATGGGAATCAACGCCCGAGGCGCCGCGAGATACCTGATTTCTCTGTACTGCTCTGCGGCAGTTCTGACGGACGACGCCATCGGCGTGCTCGAGAACGTCGACGCGGGTCAGTTCCATGAATATAAGTGACATCGAGGTGGCCTCGGCGCCGAGCGGCGCGTCGGACGACGTCGCGCTCGCGCTCGCGCTCGCCAAGCAAGTCGAGCTGTTGGCCAATCGTCTCATGGTCGACGGTGCGCCTCCGGGTGCCGCGTCGCCGGCTCTGACGCCGGCCGCGCCGCCGATCCAGCAGGTCTCCGCCGCTCCCGCTCTGCCCACGCGCGTCGCTCCGAACGCGATGTCGGTCGGCGCGGGAGGCGTGACGCCCTCGCTCACGGCGCCTCCTGTAGCCGGAGTGCTCGCGACCCCTCCGGTCGCGAGCGCGCCGCCGCCTCGGGAGGCCGATTTCCGATCCGTAGCGACGTTCATGTCGGAGTCGATTGGCCTGAGCGCGCCTTTGTCGGTCGCGCAGCCCGAAGGCGCGGCGGCGGAAATGCCCTATTTCCTGACAGTCGCGGGATGGCCCGGTGCCGCGTCGATCGACGGCCCAACGGTTGCCGTGCCGAAGGCGGTCCCGTCGGTGCCCGGTCCGGGTCTCGCCGTGCCGTCTTCGGGGATGCCCGCCACTGCGGCCACGCCCGTCGCTCCGGCCGACGCGCCATTGGGTGAGTCGCTGACGCGTGCGATGGGATCACTCGGTACGCACTCGTTCGATCCCGAGATCGTCGAAGGATTGGATCTGCCGCACCGCCCCTTCGACGCGAACGCGATCAAGCTGGATTTCCCGATTCTGCGAGAGCGTGTCCACGGCAAGCCGCTCGTGTGGCTGGACAACGCGGCGACCACGCAAAAGCCGAAGAGCGTGATCGATCGGCTCGCATACTACTACGAGCACGAGAACTCGAACGTGCACCGCGCAGCCCACACCCTGGCCGCACGGGCGACAGACGCGTACGAGTCGGCGCGCGCTTCCGTACGCCGGTTCCTCCGCGCGTCGTCGGTCGAAGAGGTCCTCTTCGTGCGTGGGGCAACCGAGGCGATTAATCTGGTCGCCAAGAGCTGGGGGCGACGGAGCGTGCATTCAGGCGATGAAATCCTGATCACGTGGCTCGAACACCACGCGAACATCGTTCCCTGGCAACAGCTCTGCGCCGAAGTCGGTGCGAAGCTGTGCGTCGGGCCGGTCGACGATCGCGGGCAAGTGATCCTCGAGGAGTTGGAAAGGCTCATCTCTCCGAAGACACGGCTCGTGGCCATGCCCCATGTGTCCAACGCGCTCGGCACCATCGTGCCGGTCCGCGAGATTGTCCAAATGGCCCATCGCCAGGGCGCGCTGTCTCTGATCGACGGTGCGCAAGCGGTCTCGCACATGCCGGTGGACGTCGCGGATCTAGGTTGCGATTTCTACTGTTTCTCAGGGCACAAGGTGTTCGCACCGACGGGAATCGGGGCGCTGTTCGTGCGCCGCGAGGTGCTCGAGACGATGCCGCCCTGGCAGGGGGGCGGGAACATGATCCGCGACGTGACGTTCGAAAAAACGGTGTACGAACGACCGCCGTATCGCTTCGAGGCCGGCACGGCGAGCATCGGCGACGCGGCCGGCCTCGACGCGGCGATCGAATACGTCGCGAGCATCGGACTCGAGGCCATCGCGCGCTATGAGCACGAGCTTCTCGAGTACGCGACGGGCCGCCTTTTGACAATTCCGGGCCTGAAAATCATTGGAACGGCGCAAGAAAAGGCGGGGGTGCTCTCCTTCGTGCTCCCGGGTGTGCGCACCGAAGACCTGGGCTCGATGCTCGACCAAGAGGGCATCGCCGTTCGTTCCGGTCACCACTGCGCGCAGCCCATCCTCCGGCGTTTCGGGCTCGAGAGCACCGTGCGCGCGTCGTTCGCTCCCTACAACACGTGCGAGGACGTGGACGCACTCGTCCGCGCGCTCGAACGCATTCGCCTCCATCAGCCCGCCCCGCCTCTCTGATCGCGGAATCTCCCGACCGGGGCCGAGCCCACTTTCTTCGCCGAAACGGGCAACGGCCCCTTGCGTTCGAGCGACTGTCCGCTATAGTGGACACATGATTCGTTCGATTGATGCGGCTCAGGCGAGGGAACTCATCACGCGCGGCGCGATCGAGGTTGTCGATGTGCGCGACGCAAAGGAATGGACCGCGGGGCACGTGCCCGGCGCGCGACTCGTTCCGCTCGACAGCCTGAGGAGCGCCCCGAAGGCGCTCACTCCCGCGGGACGGAGTGATATTCGTGTGCGCCGCCGGGATGCGTAGCCAGACGGCCGCTCGGGTCGCCGAGGCCAACGGGCTCTCGAACGTATACAACCTATCCGGAGGCACGCGCGGCTGGCAGAACGCCGGCTTCCCTCTCGAAGTCGGTCAGCCGTCGCCTACTCAGCAGGCGAGCTGAGGTCAGCTTCGTAGTCACCGCGCGCTGCGACGAGGCCATCCGTCGCATGACGCGCATTGCGAACTGGTGCGGCGCGATCAATCTGTCCCAAGGGTTCCCCGACTTTGATCCACCTGAGGCTTTGATCCGAGCCCTCGAGCGTGCTTCCCAAGGTGCTCATCCTCTGCAATCCCTCCAACCCGAGCGGCAAGGTCTTCACGCGGGAGGAACTCCTTCACATCGCCCGCCTGGCAGAACGCTGGGACACATTCGTGATCACGGATGAGGTCTACGAACATATCGTCTACTCACCGTGCCATCATACGTATATGGCTTCCCTTCCGGGTATGGCCGGGCCTACGCTCTCGTGCGGCTCCTTGTCCAAGACTTATTCGATTACGGGGCGCCTCGGCTATGTCGTTGCGGAGCCGTCTCTCATCGAAGGTGCGCGCAAGGTTCACGATTTTCTGACCGTGGGCGCGGCAGCGCCGCTCCAAGAGGCGACCGTAGTCGCCCTCGAGCTTCCCGACACGTACTACGAGGAGCTCATCGCTGGATATGCCGAGCGCAGGTCGGTGTTTCTGGCATTGCTCGACGCCGCTGGTCTTTCGTACGCCACGCCGGAAGGGCGTACTACGTTCTTGTCGACGCGTCGAAGCCACGTACAAGAGGGCGATGTTGCCTTCTGCGAGTGGATGGCGCGTGAGGTTGGCGTTGCGGCCGTGCCCGGGTCGGGCTTCTTTCGCGAGCCAACGAACGGTTGGATTCGCCTCCACTTTGCGAAGAGTCTCCACACATTGAGATGCGCAGGAGAGAGGCTCTGCCGCCTCGACCAGCTGGCCGGGCGGTCCCGACCCGGTCCAGCACGCTCCCTCCCAGTATTTCGCGGATCCCCGTGGAGTCCACCATAAGGACTGCTATGTCCCGGATGATACACTCTGCGGAGGCTGCTCTCTCCGTGCGATACTCAATCGAGGACCCTTCGATGTCCGACCATGCGTTGCGCGTCTACGACTCCATCCTCCACATGCTTTCCAGCGTGGAGAATCCGACGCCGATGGTTCGCCTGCGGCGTGTGGCACCGTTCGAGCACACCCGAGTGTACGCAAAGTTGGAATGGTACAATCCGTTTGGTGCCGTTAAGGACCGCGTCGCGGCGAATCTCGTTCGCGACGCCGAAGAACGGGGTGAGAAGCTCGAGAATCTGGTGGAACCGACATCCGGAAACACCGGAATGGGCCTCGCCATGGTGGCGAACGCCAAGGGCTACAAGTTCGCGGCTACGTTGTCCAAAGAGATTCCCCTGGAGAAGCGCAACGCGCTCCGGTTCTTCGGCACCGAGCTCTATGAGCTCGAAGACACTCTCTGCCCCATGCCTGGCCAGCCCGAGGGCGCCATGGCGAAAGCGACGGAACTGAGCGAACGCCCGGGCTGGAAACAGCTCAATCAATACCAGAATCCAGCCAACCCGGATGCGCACTTCCGGACGACGGGGCCAGAGATCTGGAGACAGACCCGCGGCAAGGTCACCCATTTCGTTGCGTCCCTAGGCACGTGCGGAACCATCACGGGTGCGGGTCGGTACCTGAAGACGCAGAATCGGAGCGTGAAGGTCATCGGCGTGCACCCGACCGATGGCCACGACATCCCGGGTGTGCGCAGCCGACGGGCCCTGCAACTGACAGCATTCTTCAAGCCCGAAGAGTATGACAATCTCATCGAAATCGGCGATCCGGAAGCCTTCGGATTGTGTGTCCGGCTCAATCGTGAGGAGAGCCTCATCGCCGGGCCGAGTTCTGGACTGGCGCTCGCCGGCGCGCTCAAGACCGTCCCTGACGAGCCAGGAAATATCGCTGTGGTGATATTCCCGGACAACGCATTCAAGTATATGTCCTCATTTCAGAAGCACCTCCCCGAGCTCTTCCCCGCGTCGGCGGAGGCGCCCGCCGGGCCGACCGATCCGTTTGCTTCGCACTTGCAAGCCGCGTTCGAGCAGGCCGCGGCAGGTCCCGATGTTGTTGACGTGCACCAGGCGAGGCGTCTCCTTGAGGCGGGTACGCTGGTAGTTGACGTGCGCAACCCCGATGAGTTCGCGCGGTCGCGAATCGCCTCTGCCACCAACATTCCCCTGCCTGAGCTCTCGAAAGGCCGGTCCGATGGTCTGCCCAGCGAACACGAGACTCCGGTCGCCACGATCTGTTCGCGTGGCAAGCGCTCCGTGTACGCCTTGCTTCTGCTAAAAGCGCGGGGCTATCGGAACGTGAAGAGTGTGGAGGGCGGGATGGAAGCGTGGATAGACGCGGGGTTCCCGTTCGTCTAGCCCACTCGAATGCGCCGGATGTCGGCTATCCGATTGCCCCGCTTCGCCCACGTGCTCGCGCGGCTTGGCCCGCTCTCCTCGCGCGAGGTACGCGCCCATATCGGCTGGTGATGCTTCCACGCCAACGAGGTGCGCGCCCACCTCGCCAGCTTAGATCTCCCCCTCCTCGAGGAACTCGTCCACCTCGCCAGGTTACGTGTCCGCCCGGGCGGGGGAGACGTCCGCCTCTATCTATTTATCGACACGGGCGTCCGATGGCTACTTCGCCCCGGCCGCCGTCGCCACCTTGCTGGACTAGGCCGGTGTCACGTTCTCGGCGCGTGGCCCCTTGGGGCCCTGCCCCTCCGTGAACGAGACCCGCTGGCCCTGCGTGAGATCCTCGAACCGCACGCTCTGAACAGCGGACATGTGGAAGAAGAGGTCCTTGCCGCTCGCTGTCTCGATGAATCCGAAACCCTTGTCCGTCAGTCGCTTGATAGTTCCTTCAGCCATTCAATCCTCCAAAACTTACGTGTCGTATTCATTCGTAGCGAACAAGATTTCCCGCCCAATCGGACGATGCGGTCGCTCCAGACGATGGGTCACGTCGAAAGCCGCGGCCTGATCTGTTTCCGGATTTTCTTCAAGAAGGTCTGCGTGCACTGCCCGTGACTGATCTCGTAGTCGATGATCTCGCGGATCAACTTCGCCTTGTCGGCGGTCGCACAGGTGGAGCAATCTCTGACGTCCACGGCGAGCCGCCCCCCTTCGAAGGTGCTCGGCCACGTGGCTTTCTCAACGGTCTCGACCTTGTTGGGCTGCCGATAGTGCGACGGTTTCGTCTTCGTCACATCGTGAAAACCCGTATCTTCGGCCCGCCGCCCGCTCCCGTGGCAACTGGGGCACGTGGTCGTCAGTCCAAACGAGTTGCCGATGTGACGGTCCCCGCCGCAAACGCCGCATACTTCGTCGCGGCGCCCGATCGCGCGCGAGTCCGAGGGCGCATCGCTCATCAAGGCACTCTACGCGTTTCGTCCCAACTTGCACGTTGCCTGAGGACGAATCGGCATCCGCCGTCTGCAGCAGGGGCGTTTTGCCGCGATCGCGAAGGGCCACCGCCACTAGCGAACGCCGCGGCTGTATCCGGCGACGGGCGACCGTGTGCTGCTCCTCGCCGGGGGAATTCACTTTTCCGTAGGCGTCCTCCCGACCGCAATGCCCGGCCTGCTTTCCCTCTGACGGGGCTCGCCCTGGGATGACAGGGGAAGCTCCGTGACCGGACGCAGCGCTAAGGAAACTCCGAGGACCGCGCCTCGAGCTCGTCAAGATATGTGGCGGTGGCAACCGTCGCCGCGTTTGCGAGGGCATCCGCGCGCGCTTGGGTCATGTCAAACTCCGTCACTCCATAGCCCTTGACGGGGAGCCTGCACAGGCGCAGCGACGCGGTGTCGCTCACGGTCAGGTCCATGCCGTTGACCATCGTGTCCGCGAGCGCAGTGATCCGCCGACCGAGACGTGTTGCGGAGATCGCTCCGAGGGCGGACGAAGTTCTCGGGGCCGGCGGCGCACCTGGCACCTCGAGCGTCGTATCGAGGACCAGCCCGACGGGGATTGCTGCGCCTTCGAGCGACGGTCCCATGAGCCGCGTCACGAGTGCGTTCGTGCTCGGCATCACGAAGACAATCGGGAGAT
Organism: Polyangiaceae bacterium; assembly: GCA_049512415.1. Lineage (GTDB taxonomy): Bacteria > Myxococcota_A > Polyangia > Polyangiales > Polyangiaceae > Palsa-1150. Next base: position 9,430 of record JBEKXD010000087.1, on the reverse strand, counting down.
TCGAAAGGACCCCTCCGTCGACCATGACGTGGCCGGTGAGGTCTTCGCCGGCGTAAGATCCCCATTCCGCGCGCCATACGACCTCCGTGAAGAAGAGCGGAATGCTTATCGACATACGCACTGCGGACACGAGGGGACAGTCGGGCGAGCTCACGTGGTTTAGCGCACGCAGGCGGCGCGCGGTGGTGTCGGTGACGATCACCGTGAGATGACAGCCCGTCCGCGCGTGGAGCTCGCCCAGCGTCACTCGCGATAGCCCGCGCTCTTTGCCTTCGAGCACGCGCATGAGCCACCCGACGAAGCCCTCGCCTGAGATGAAACCGCCGCGTTCGACAAAACCAAGCGCCGCGTGTGCAGAGAGAAGTCGACGCCCGAGCTCGGCGGGCAGTTTCAGCGGAGTCAGCTGCGCTTCGGAGATGACGGGGTCGACGTCGAAGGCCACCGGAACGAGCGGCTCCGTCACGCACTCGGAGAGCAGAGATAGATCGTCCGGCGTTCCCACGACACCCATCCGCAAGAGCTCGTCCACCGACAAGCCCGCCGCGACCACGGCGGCGACGATGGCGCCGGCGGACGTGCCCACCAAACGGCGAATGATGTGCCCACGCCGGAGTATCTCGATCACGGCGGCATTGAGCGCAATGCCCCGACTGCCGCCCCCCTGGAGAGCGAGATCGAGCGTTAGCGGCGTCGTCATTCGAGACGAAGCGATGTGCGGCATCGACGCCTAGAGTAGCAGCAATCCCGCCGTGGCTCCGCGTTGAGGCCGGAACCTCCACGGCGACGCAACGGCGTTCGTCCCGGCCGGCAACCCTGAACCCGCTCGCTCGGGGGCTCAACCCGGCGAGGCGGCCTCCCGTGGATGGTCCAATCAGCCATGGCGAGTGCCAACTGGAGCGTCGTTCGAAACATTCTTCCGGACGCCAGCGACACCCGAACACCTACCTTTGCGTGCCTGCGCTGCCTCCACGAATCGCGCGAAACTCGGCCTCGATGTGTCGCTGGACCCCGCGAACTCGGTGCCAGTCCATTGTTGGCGTTCACACGGGACCACCGAGTGCGTGGTGAGCTCCACAAATTCTGATTTTCGGACCGTGGCATTCGTGGCAGATTCATTGCTGCCGGAGCCTATGAGGTCAAAGCTCGAGACCGCGGAAATGGGCGTCTGGCCCTCCGGCGAGCCGCTGTCCCTCTTGGTCATGAGCGAGCGCGGCACACTCAAATGGACGCTTCCAAGGTCGGGCGAACTGACCATTGGCCGCGACGCCGCTTGCGAGGTGAGGCTCGATGATTGCGGCGTATCGCGACGACACGCCAAACTCATCGTCGGCGAAAGGCTGCAGCTGCTGGACCTGGGCAGTCGCAACGGCACGCGCATCGGCGATCGCCTCGCGATTCCGAACGAACCGGTAGAAGTATCATTGCGGGATGCCATAAGAATCGGCGACAACGTCCTCGTGGTTCAGTCCACCCACATGCGCGCGGAGGATGGATCCTCGTCGGGGCAGAGCGCCGCGAAGGCGCCCGTCCTCGGCGCCACGTCCCCGCCAACCGACAGCGTGGACCTCGATTCACTGCGCGAGCTCGTCCCGAATCTGGACCGAGTTGCTGCGGGCACAATCAATGTCCTGATTCAGGGTGAAACAGGCGTAGGCAAGGAGGTCCTCGCACATGCGATTCATCGCCTCTCGCCGCGCGCAGCAGGTCCGATTGTGTGCCTCAACTGCTGCGCACTTTCGGACAGCCTCATCGAAAGTGAGATCTTTGGTCACGAGCGGGGGGCGTTCACGGGCGCGTTGCGGTCCAAGACGGGATTTCTGGAAGGAGCCCACGGGGGCACGCTCTTTCTCGACGAAGTCGGCGAGATGTCGTCCGCCTTCCAGACCAAGTTCCTACGCGTCCTCGAGCGGAAGGAAGTGATGCGAGTGGGTGGGCTACGACCCCGGTCCATCGATGCGCGCATCATCGCCGCGACCAATCGCGACCTCCAGGCTGAAATGGTCGCCGGTCGTTTCCGTAGAGATCTGTACTTCCGCCTGAACGGCCTACGTATCGTGATGAGCCCTCTTCGCGAACGTTTGGAAGATGTCGAACCTCTGGTGCGACACTTCGTAGCCCGCGCGTCGGAAGCCTCTCGACGCCAGGTCCCCACGATTGCGGCCGATGTCATGTCGCTCCTCAAGTCCTATCGATGGCCGGGCAATATCCGAGAACTGCGGAATGTCGCCGAGCGAGCCGTGCTTCTTTGCGATGGCGATGCGATCGGACCCCAGCACCTTCCGGCCGAGGTGGGGGGGGCGAATGTGCCGAATGAACTCGACTCGGTGCCGCCGGTCACACAACATCCGCTGAAGGGGGACTTCGCCAGAGAACCCCGCGCGACCGACCCCACTGCAAAGGAGCGGGATTGGATCGTCGACGCGCTCCGGGTGTGTCGCGGCAACCAGAGTCAGGCGGCGAAGCTCCTCGGCATATCGCGCCGAACGCTCGTATCCCGAATGACCCGATACGACCTTCCACGACCACGAAAGAATCGTGTTTCTCTTCCCGCCCACATCGAGAAAGAGCGACGATAAATCGCCGAGGAGTCCCAATGCTTCGCATCTCAACTAGCCAAGGAAGGCAGGCTCGAACCTCGACGTTGCGCGTGGCGGCACTATCCTGTTCGGTCGCACTTGCCCTTGCGGTCGTGTGCGCGCCTTTCGCGTCGTTGGCCCGCGCCGATCCGCCCAAGCAGGTGTCGAAGAAGGAATCGAAGGCCGTGGGGGCCTTGTCGCAGAAGGCCAAGCCCCTAGCCAACTCGAAGGACTCGGCGAAAAACGACGCTGGAGCGCCCGCCCCCACGCCTCCCCACGCAATCCCCGCGGCCTCGGGACACGAGGTCGTGGAGCGCGAATCGCGGATCGAGTTCGACGAGCGAATGGTGCGCGGCCAGTCGGCGGCAGGATCCATATTCCTTTTCCAGCGTGCGCCAAGCGAGTTCAAGAGCATCGTCGAAGTCCCTGACAGCTTTCGCGCAAAGACCGTGGAGCTCGTGCAACCTCGTCCCGGGACGCCGTGAGTCGGCGCACACCTACTCTGGAAGTTCTGGTCCACGGTCCGACGGGCTTCGTCGGCTCGTTTGTGTTCACGTCTCCCAAGATATCGATTGGAAGGCACCCGGAGGCGATGGTCCGGCTGAACGATCCTGCGATATCATCGCGGCACGCCGAGCTGTCCCTCGAGGGAGGTCTATTTCGTCTCCGCGATCTCGGGAGCCGGACGGGGACCCGCATCAACGGCGTGGCCGTCCTTCCTCGGCAGCCGATCGAGGCGGGCGACCAGATCGCGATCGGTCCTTTCCGACTGCGCGCCACACTGTGCGAAGAAGACATTATCGAAGCGCCGGCGGTAGAGGGCCGAGCCGCACCGTCCGTGCCCCCGACGACGAGCCGACCCCCACCCGTCACCGCCCTATCGCACCCGCGGACAGATGCAATGGCTCGATGGGACGTCTCGGCGGATGATGCGCCCACGCGCGTCGAGCCGTCACCGACCTTTGCGACCGTCGCCGCGGCAGCGCCCCAACCGAGGCCTAATCTCATTGCGCCCGCGCCGCCCGTCCTCGTCGCAAAGTCGCCCCCGGCTGTCGCGCCGGCTCCCGGCGTTTCAAGCCCGGTTGGAGCCAGGACCGCCCCGAAGCCTCCGGTTGTTCACGTAGAGAATTCGGCGGTCGCGCCCCCGTGGGCCTTTGGCACGTTCGATGATGCTCGCCTCGAAGACGACCCGGACGAAGAGAACGAAGACACTTTTTCGCCGCCCTTTGATCTGCTGCAAGCTCTCTCGAAGGGCGGCCTGTGCGAAGTGCCAACCACGGACCGGCAGCGAATCACTTTGGAGGTGATCCGATACCGGGCGGACCGTGTCCTCTCGATCCGCCACCCCAAGTCGAAGGGCCAGCTCCGGCTCGGCACCCCGGCCGTCGCCGCCGGAGCCTTCGAGGCTGGGGGATTTTGCCTCCGACCCGAATCCTGCCCGATTTCCGAAGTTCGCGAGGGCGGTCGAACGCTGGCCACGTCCGAAGTATCCCGCAGGGTCGACGGCTCGAAACTCCGTGTCAGCCCCTTGATGCAAGTCACAGTCGACTTGCCGGGCAAGGAGAAGGCCCTTGTTCACTGGGTGCTTCCGGCCCCGGCGTTGCCGCCTTTGCGCTGGTCACTGCGACCGACCACGGAGCACGCCCGCCATGGAGCGATCTCGCTCGCGGTGCACGTAGCCGCGCTCGTAGTCCTCGGCCTGCTTGCGCTCGGCGACCGAAAGGGCCAGCTCGACATCAACGCAGGACGGTTCGCGACCCTCGACACGAAGGAACTCGAACTGGAGCCGCCGGCGCCCCCGCCTCCTGCCGCGTTCGCGCCCAACGCGCCCGTGGTGCCTACGAAGCAAGATCCTACGCTCAGGACCAAATCGCAACCGGCCATCAAGAGTCCGACCTCGTCGACGCAGGAGACTTCGGCCTCGTCGTCCAGTATGCCGACTCCGTCGACCCAAAAGATACTTTCGGCGCTAGGCGGTCCCGCGAGCCCTCTCAGCGCGATTTCTGTCAGCAATCTCGATGCCCTTTCCGTGTCGGCTGGGGGGGGGTTCAAGGTCTCGGGCGCTCTGGGAAAAGCGCCTGGGGACACGCTGCGCGTGGTGACGACCGCAGGGAGTGATCCGGACACGAAATCCGCCAGCGAACTGGGGGGCAACGAGCTAGGGAAAGTCCAAGCCCGAGTTGGAGCGGGAGTCGTCAGGGCGCGAGTCACTGCGGTCCCTCAAGGAATTCGAGGAGAGGGCACTCTGGACAGAGGCGAGATTCAGAAAGTCGTCAACGCACACCTCTATCAGATACAGGGATGCTACGAGCGGCAGCTCGCCAAAGACCCTTCACTGTCGGGCAAGGTCTTTCTTGACTGGGTCATCGGCACGTCCGGCGGGGTGTCGAGCGTCCGCATCGGACGGTCCACGATCCGCAGTGTCGAAACGGTCACTTGCATTCAATCGGCTATCCAAACATGGAAGTTTCCGCAGCCCCAAGGTGGGAGCGTGACTGTAACCTATCCGTTTGCATTCAGTTCGTTCGGTGGATGACCAGGGGACTATTGAATGATCCATAGAGTGTTGCGCAACCTGATCCCGCTCGTCACACTCGGTCTGACGACTGTCGTGTGCCACACAGCTCATGCCGATGGTGATGACGACGCCGACGAAGTAGCGACGTACGCGATTCAACGCCGCCTCTTTCGAATCGGCCTCGAACTGAACGGCGGGGCCGGCATGCTGCCCATCAACGCCTTCGACAAAGGTTTCATCGTCAACTGCAGCGTCACGTGGCATTTCAACTCCTTCGTGGGGTGGGAGATAGCTCAAGCGAGCTATGTGTTCGCCCAGCTCGATACGGGGCTCAAGCAACAGCTCATGGAGAACTTCCAAGTGCAACCGACCGAGTTGGCCACGCCGCTCTTCCTCGGAAGCACAAACGTGGTCTTCACGCCCTTTTACGGGAAACTCGCCGGCATGAACCAGTCAGTCAGTCATGTCGAGCTATTCTTTCCCGTTGGGCTCGCGCTCGGTCGATACGAGAATCCTGCAACCTTTCAGGAAGGTATTGATCTAGGCCTGGGCCTTCGCTGGTTTTTGGGACCTCGTCTGTCGGCTCGACTGGACGCTCGTGACTTCATGCTGACGCCCGGCCTCAAGAACTTCTCGCTGACCAACGAACTGCTGTTTGCGCTCGGCCTTTCGGTCGCGTTTGGGGGCGCCGAGCGATGAGGACCTTTCGCTGGGCGATGCTCTGTGCCCTCGCTTGTGCGGCCCCCTCCGTGCATGCACGGGGCTCAGTATCTGGGAGCCTACCCGCTCCGGCGTCACCCCCTGAGAGCAATACGACCGCTGCTCCGGCAGCTGCCGTGCCGCCCGAAAGCCCCTCTGTCGCCCCGGCGGACACGAACGAGCGCATCGATCGCGGATTGGAGAAACTCCGTTCCGGGGACCCAAAGACTGCTGCCGCACTTTTCTATGCCGTCTATCAGACAGTGCCGCTGATCGATTCGCGTCGGGACCTCGCTAGCTATCACCTGGCCGTCAGCCTCGCCGGGCTCGAGCTGACTCAAGCGGCAGTCGAGCACTATCTGGAGATCGTCGCAGGTCGACGTACGCCGGAGCTCATGGACGAAGCTTTGTCGGCTCTCAAGCAGCTCTACGAGCGACGCCTGGTCGGTGACGGGAAATTCGCCGAAGACGTACTCTACGGCGCTCAATTCACCGGTCTCTCGCCCGAAGTGGCCGACTTCGTCGAATATATGCAGGCGCTGACCGACATTCGACACGGTTTCCTCAAGTGGGGTCGGGCCCGACTCGAAGTGCTGGCCCGATCGAATCGCTCCCATTCCTTTTCGGCCCGCTACGCACTCGCGGTCCAAGACATCGCCCAGCACGAGGACGAAGTCGCAGCGAAGGAGCTGACTGACATTGTAGAAGCGAAGGCAGACCTTCCGTTTGAAGTTCGGAATCAGGCCCGCCTCGCTCTGGCACGCATCCTCTACGAAAAGAAGCAGTACGAGGGTGCCTGGCGCATTTACAGCAGCATCGACTCTCCGCTACCGCTACAGGATGTGGTCATGGTCGAGAGGGCGTGGGACCGGGTGGCGAGTGGGGATCAGCAGCGGGCGCTCGGCCTGCTCGTGGGCCTCGAGGCGCCCGTCTTCCACGCCATTTTTTCTCCAGAACGTTACCTCATTCGAGGAATTGCGCTGAGACGCATCTGTCAGTATCGGGCCGCGCATCTCGCCGTGCGTGCGTTCCGGGCCGACTATGGCCAAGCCATCGACAAGATCAAGAGCCGCGCATCGCTTCGGGACGATCCGACGATACGGAGTTGGGCCGTCGAGGGTACCCCCTCTCTGAGAACCGCGTGGCGGATCCAGAGTATATTGAATCGCGAGAACGCCACAGTCGGCGCCGTCGCCGACAAGCCGCTTCGCGTCCACCTCGAAACTCTCTACAGGTCCGCCCTTGCGATGACGAGCCGGGCCATCGAACGCGATCTCGTGGATGCCGTTGATCGAGTCGCCGACGAGCTGCTGCGCATCGACGAGCAGATGAGCCTTGTCGACTACGAGATGGGCGCCGGCCTTTTCAAGTCCGGTGAGGCCAAGACGTTGGGCGCCCCGAAATCGATCGACATACCGCAGAGCACAGACGACGTGTACTTCAAGTTCGATGGCGAATATTGGTCGGACGAACTCGGCGACTATTCGGTTCTTGCGACGGATCGGTGTGTGCGATGAAGGTACGACTTCTGCTTTGCACGCTCGCGCTCTCGTGCTTCGGATGCGGCTCTGCGGTCCTTCAGAAGCCGCCGCACGTCGACCCGGCGGAGCAGTGGGTTCTCGCCGGAAGGAAGATTGATTTCGCCGTTAGTCAAACGAAATCGATGATTCAGCGAGCCCGCGGGACTGCGTACCTCCCGGACCTATACATGCGCTTGGGAGAACTCTACACGGAACGGGCTCGCTATTCGTGGCTCGCGATCTACGAGCGCAACAAGGCGCACGGGGATGAGCGACGCGCTCTCGAGTCCCCGGAAGCCCGACTTCTGAAAAATCTCGCAATTAGCACCTACGCACGCGTGATTCGTGAGTTTCCGACGTATGCGCACGACGACGAAGCGCTTTTTCTCACGGCTCATGAGTACCGCGAGCTTGGCGACATCGACAAGATGAAGGCGACGTACCAGCAGCTCGTCGAAAACTACCCGAAGAGCTCCCATCGCCTCGAAGCCTACTTGGCGCTCGGCGATCAGGCTTTCGATGCGTCGGAGCTGTCCATCGCGAAGCAATACTACGAGCGGATCCTTGCCGAGCCCTGGACTGCGGTTCATCCGCTTGCCCGCTACAAGCTCGCGTGGGTGCACGTCAACGAGGGCGATTGCCGCGAGGCGGTTCGCTTGTTCGAGGCCACACTGCGCGAGCGTCCGGGGGTCGGAGCGGCACCAAGCCCGACTTTGCTGCGAACGCAGAAGGACATCAATGTGACGCGCGAGGCGCTTGTTGATCTGGCCTATTGCTATCCGGACGTCTATCCGGACAAGCCTCCTGTTCCGTACTTCACCGAGCTCGCCACGTCGTCAGCCGACTACCTCGCGGCGATGCGCAGGCTGGCCCGCCGCTATGCCATCAAGGAGATGCGCGAGAAGGCGGCTTTCGCGCTCCGCGAAGTCCTCGACGGTTCTCCAGGAGACGAAGCAGACCTCGAATTCGCCCGCAGACTTCACGACGCCGTGGTCAACGCCAATGTGTTTGACAGGCCGGCCGAGGATATCGAGCGATTGGTGACGGTCCTCGACGCGCGACTATCGGACTACCGGCTGGCCCCAGACGTCGGCCGAAGGCTCATCGAAGAGTTCGAGATCTATGCACGAAACATTGCCACACGAGCACACGTTGCCGCAAAGGAAAGTCAGAGACCGGCAGCGCTTTCGGCCGTGGCGGACGCATACCGTGCCTATCTGTCCCGCTTCGGCAAAACGCCATTTGCCAACGAAATTCGAGAGAACCACGCCGAGGTGCTCCTCGCGGTCAAGCGCTACTACGAGGCGGGGCGGGCTTACGAGGAACTCGGAGCAACCGACATCAAGCTCGAATCTCGCAAGCAGGATCGCCTCAATGCCATTTCGGCCTACCAGCAGGCGCTCGAGAACCCATCCCTGGGACGGCTACACCGGCTCGTTGCCTGGACCGGCATTCGGGAGCTTGGTAAGCAGGTCGTCCTGGAATCGCCGAACGATCCCGCGGTCGTCGGGATCAAGGTGAGCATTGCCCGAAGCTACTACGAGACGGGCGACTACGAGACCGCAGCACGCCTCTTCTACGCAGTAGCCCGCCAATATCCGACTGCGACCGAGGGTGTCGCGGCCGCGCACCTCTCATTGGACGCCCTCCGGCTGGCCGACAATCTGGAGGAGATCGGAACAGTCGGAGCGTGGCTCGTCGCGGACAACCGTCTCCAAGATGACGTGAGACGAGAGCTCCGTGACATCGTCACCAAGGCAGCTCAACGCCAGGTCGAAGAAGTGACGGCGAGCGACAGCGACGACCGCGAACAGCAGCTCATGGCTCTGGCGAAGCACCACAAGGGCAGTGAAGTGGGCGAAGTGGCCTTCTACAATAGGCTGCTTCTTGCCAAGAGCGGCGGGCAGCTCGAACTGTTCTACGAACTCGGAGACCAGTTCTTGTCCGACTATCCGAGTTCGTCGCGGCGAATCGATGTTCTAGGGGCTCTCGCCAGCGTTGCCTCTGACAGCGCTGACTTCACTAAGGAGGGCAAGTATATGGCTGCCGCCTTTGCGGCCGACCCGCGGGGCAAGGATTCCGGCGATCGACTGTATGCCGCCGCCTCCATCCATGCC
>JBEKXD010000086.1:0-18249 GCA_049512415.1 Polyangiaceae bacterium | reverse complement strand
GGCCGGAGGCGTGGGATCGTGAATTGTGACGTAGAAGAAGTCCTTGGGCGAAAAGTGGATGTACCGATCGATTGGGATCGACATCGCAGGTGACAGGAGTTCCGCGCGGTAGCTCTTGGTCGCAAAGTCATCGATGGCGGTGAACACGAAGCCCGTGTGATACGGATTCATGTCGAGGTGAATGGCATAGTCGCACTCACCCATACGCATCGCCGATGCGAGCGTGGACGCGCTGAGGTCATCCCCCCAGGCATAGAGAAGGTGCCCGGTCGTTGTCACACATAAGCCGGAACGCTCCGTTTGCGCGCTCGTTCCGGGGAGCGTGAAGCCCCAAAGGTTCCGCCCGGTCGGGTTGATCACCCCGTGATCCACCAGCGCATCCAGGTTCTGGCGGAACGAGACGATCGCGCGGTCCACGTCGATTCCATAGCCCGACCGGCGGACCTCCGGGCCCCATGTTCCGAACGCGACGCGCCCGTCATCGAGGACGGCCACCGTGGCGGCCTCGGGAACCGCCGGGAGAAGTACGCGCTTGTGGACCATCATTCCGTAGTGACCGTGGTCCGTCTTGAAGGCGCCATTGAAGGCGGCTGCCACGCGTCGGAAGATCGCTGGATCTCTCGGGATTCGTCCGCTTCCGTGGGGACCGGTGAGAGGTTCCGGGTCTTCGACGCCAGCCTCCATGTCGAGATCCAGCTGGTGCATGTTCATCACGACCAGGGAAACCCTCACGTAGGGTCGCTTCTCGTCGGGACGGAGGAAGGTCTCATAAAACGGCGCAGGTGCATCCGATGTGAGCCCGGGCGGTCTTCGGATCCAGGTCACGTTCGGTTCATGCCACGTTCCCTCGCCATCCTCCGCAGACCGCCAGATGGTCGGAATGTGCGCCGGTGGCCAGGCGCCCGCATCGGTCGGTTGGGGCACCGGGCCGGCGGGCGGGTCCACGGCCGGCGTCGCCACGACGTCCGTTCCCAGCGTGCCTCGCCGGAATGCGAACTGACGATAGGCGTCGCGAAGCGACAGCACTGCATCCTCAATCCGCGCGATGGGCGCCGGCCCAATCCGCGGATCGGCGCGAAGCGTATCCACCAGCCAGTGCGAGAGCAGTTTCGGCAGCCGCGGCGAAGCGCTCGCGTGGGCGCCCGAGAGCGTCGTGGAGAGCTGTCCGCGCTCGATGTCGAACTGGCCGGTCCGAGTCGGAACGGACGACGGCGTGTCGAAGAGTGCGATGTCGAGCAACGTTTCGTCGAGCCGCAAGGCAGCGGCCATAGCAGGAGACTCGAGCGTGATGTCGAAGCGTCCGACACCCCGCAGATCGCCGGTTTGCTGCAGATTCGTAACCGCGGCCATCGCGCGATCGAGCAGTCGATCGCTCCTGTTCTGCGGACCCTCGCCGGCGAGATCCAACACCGAGATGCTTTGCTCGTGACCGTACGCGGCGGTGACGAAGGCTGCGTGGGTCCCCAGCACGACGAGTTCATGGTCGTCCCCGAGCGGGGTGCTGGTCAGGTTGTGCGCGCCGGTCACTCCGACCACACCGCCCTCCGGAGACAAGCGAACCCGAGCTTGCCAGACATCGCGGACGTCGCCTCCCGCTGCTCGGGCCAGGTAGAGTATTTTCCGACCCCACAGGATGTCGGAGAGGATACCGGCCGACGGCTGCCAGCGGAGGTCCGACGACGCGACGCCCGCGCCTTGAGCCTGCTCACCGAGGGTCGCCGCCAGGGCATTCAAATTGTGGCCGACCGCGCCGTGGTGCGATCCCGCGAGGATGCCGCCGGTGGCCCCGAGCGCCAGAAAGACCCGTGCTCTCCAGGCGAACCACTGGGCCACGCCACTTCGAACAGCTTGCAAAGTCACCGGTGCGATGAAGTATCCATTTGCCGGATAGTCAAGGGAACGACGGACCGCAATGCCAAGCGTATCGTGCCCGATTCTCGGTGCCGCTGGTCCCGAGGGTTTCGACTTTCGTCGTTGCATGGCCGCGCGCACGTGACGGGATCGTCGGCGCTCGCCTATCCGCCGTCGCCGCCGGTCTCCACGAGCAGCGCCATGTCCTTCGGCATAGGCACTCGAACGTCGAACGCTTGGATGACCGGGTCGCCGCCATAGGCGATCTGCGCCGCGTGCAGCGCATGGCGCCCGAGCGCGCGAATCACCGAGCCCCCATAGAGCTCGTCGCCCGCGAGGGGATGACCGATGGCGGCAAAATGAGCTCGGATCTGGTGGCGGAGGGCCTTGCTGACCTGAACCTCGACGAGCGCCCATCCGCCCGCGCGTCGCAACACTCGATAGTGCGTCGACGCCGGCCTCGGATCGTATCGCTCCACGTCGCGCGGATGCACGCATGCCTGTACCCGTCGCTGGTCCTTCGGATGATTCGCGAGCGGAAACTCGATCGAACCTTCATCCGAGAGACCATCCCCCGCGCAGACGAGCTCGTAGCGCTTGTCCAGGCGACCCTCCCTGAGAGCCGCCTTGAGCGCCTCGAATGCAGGCGCCTTGCGTGCGACGAGCACGGCCCCGCTCGTTTCCGTATCGAGGCGGTGAACGAGACCCGGTTCGCGCCGAGAGTGCCCGATGAACGTCTCCGGGTCTTGCGGGATGAGCTCCGGGTATCGGCCGAGGATCGCATTGACGAGCGTCCCGGTCTCGCCCGGACGGATCGGAGCGGTCGGCTGGCCCGGCGGTTTGTCCACGATAACGACGTCTGGGGTCTCGTAAACGACAACGAGGGGAGCTCCCTCGGTCGCAATGGCAGCCGACTCGGCAACTCGCCCCACATCGATTCGCAGTGCATCGCCGCTGGCCACAGTCCCGCCCTTAGGCAAAAGGCGACCGTTGACGCGCACCGCGCCAAGATCGATAGCGCGCTTGACGCGGGCACGACTGAGATCCGGAACGAGCTGTACGAGGGCCTTGTCCAGCCGTGCTCCGTCGAGGGCGTCGGGAACCACGATGTCGCGAACATCGGTCGGGCCGACTCCCGAGACAAACGAATCTAGATCGCTCACGTGGGATATTGTTACCACGTCAATTCATTCGCTCGAACACGAGAAGCTTGTAGTCAGAGAGGGGCGCTAGCCAAGGCGCACGGTCGAGGAGCCACTCTCCCATCAGAAAACACGGTGCGAGAACGGCCTGGGGCCAGTCGCGCACACTGAGCACCAGGCGTCCCGGAACGAAGCCCATCCGGTCGGCCGCGGTGAGCGCCAGCCCAGCTCGATTGGCGCTGGCAACCCATTCTTCGAGGCCGAGATCGAGGACGCGACGCAATAGGGGAGACCGGTGAATTGGCTCCAGCACCGCCACGCGACCGTTGGGCCGGACGAGCCTCGCGATGGATCCGAACGCAAGGTCCAGAAGGGGGCGCTCCCGACAGGCGACGCTCAAACAGCCGAGCACGACTGCGTCATCGAAAGCACCCATCCCAACGGAATTCAGACCCGCCAGCACGTCGCCCTGAACGAAACGCACGCGTCCCGAAGCCACGAGTTCCTGCGATTCCTCACGCGCCGCTTGGACCGTAGCCGGAGAAAAGTCTACACCCACGACGAGTTTGGCCCCGCGGTCGGCGGCGAGCCAGCGAGTCATGCGCCCTGTGCCGCACCCGATATCGACCAGCGTTCTGCCTCGAAAATCGCCCAGTAGCCTCGTGAGGAGTGTGCGCTGGCGCTCGTCCCAGAGTTCGTTGAATGCGTTGGAAGGCCACATCGACCGGGCCATTCCCGTCCGGGCGCCCGCTCGCGCGTCCCAGTACTGTGCGGCGCCGTAGATCGCGCCGCGCGACCAGCGCTCACGAAAGAGCTGCCAAAGACTCGACGAACCGGTTTCCTGTCCTAGGGGACGCGCGCACATGCTCTGCCGCTAGTGGCGTGGTTTGTCACTCGTGTCGAGCGAAAGGTGCGCAAGGGCCCTGTCGGCTCGCTCCATCGCCTGACCACGCGTGGTCCCGTGCGCGAGCGCGTAGCCCACTCGCTTGGCACTGTCGGTCAGCGGCATCACCCGCGCACCCACGGGGACGAATACCTGAACGTCGTCCACGCCCTCGGTGGCGCGCGCCCGATCGATTCCGCTCACCCCCCTCAGAAGACCGGGCTTTCCAACCAGAAACTTGGCGATAGCACCCCCATGCCGGTCCGCTACCGCACCCTGTCGTTCGAGCGCGCTGTCTCCCAAGGCAACGCCGAGGATGCGATCGTACAGGTCGACGCCCGACGCCAACCGTGTCACGTCCGCGTCGAATCCCCCTCCCATGCGCGCTGCTGTCTCGAACAGGACGCATCGTTCTCCATCAAACGCTACCTGCGAATAGCAAGGCCCACGCGTGTGTCCGAGCGCCGCGGCTCCCCGGCGAGCCTCATCGATGACGCGCTCCTCTTCGGTGGCGTTCAGCCCTGACGGATAGACCTCGGCCAACATCACGCCCAGCGGCCGGCGGCCGGGGATGGTCAGCCGCTCCGTTACGCAGTAGCTGACAAGCTTCCCGTCTTCAATCCAGCCATTGACGGAATACTCGCGACCCTCCAGCCACTCCTCGACAACGGCCAAGGCAAGCCCAGCCGCCCTCGACTGTACAACCGCATCCCCGAACGTCGCGGCAAGCTCCGCATCGCTCTCGAGGCGCGCTACGCCGCGTTGCCCCCAACCTCGAGCAGGCTTGACGACGATCGGATAGCCGTGAGCACGTGCGAAACTGAGCGCCTCATCGAGGCGCGAACAGCGGGCGAATTTTGGAACCGAGAGCCCTGCAGCGGCGTAGTGCGCCCGCATCGCATCCTTGTCCTGACATAGGCGCACCGTCTCCGGATCGGCATAAAACGGCATCCGAAGGCTCGCGGCGGCAAGCGCCGTCGTCCGAAGGGAGAGCTCGCTCCCGGTGGTCGTAATCGCCACCGCGCGGGTCCGCCGCACGAGTTCACACAATCCAGCGACGTCGGCCGTCGAGACCTCGTGAAACTCGTCGCAGAGGCCCACTCCGATTGCATTCGGATCTCGGTCGGCACCGGCCACGCGCAGTCCTCGCCTCCTTGCCGCGCGGATGAGAGAGAGCTGGGGAAAGCCACAACCTACTACAACAACCGTGTTCACGACGTCGGGCCTCGCAGGGGGACGTCGACGGCGACTCCATGGTCGCCCGAGCCGCCGGAAACGGGTCGCACGGATCTGCGGACGAGTTCGTCCGCAGCCTGATGCTCCTCGCCGAAATTGATTCGCTCGGCGACGTTGTAGAGGGGGCGCGACTGCGCCTGGACGTAGATACGCGCTATGTACTCGCCGATAACGCTAGTGGCCATGAGCTGGACGCCGCCGAGTATCACGACGGCGGCGAATAGCGAAGGCCACCCCATGAGACCGTAGTCCCACAGGAGCTTCCTTCCAATGACCCACGCCCCGAGGAGCAGGCCTACGGCCGAGAACGCGAGTCCGAGCGTGCCGATGAAGCGGAGCGGCTTGCTCGAAAATCCGACGATGAGATCGAACGTGTTGTTGAGGAGTTTCGTGAAGTTGTAGTGCGAGCGTCCGGTCGCGCGAGCCTCGTGCCGAACGGGGACAGTTCCAATGCACGCACCACTCCAGACGATGAGCGCGCTGAAGAATTTGCGTCGCTCCGGAAGCCGCGCCACAAGGCGTGCTATCGGGGAACTCAGGATCCGGAACGTGGAGACATCCTCGGGGAGCTCGATGGCCATCACCGAGCGCATGCTCCACTGCATGAGACGCGAAGCTGCCACACGAAATAACGAGTCGGCGCGCTCGCGCCTGATCCCATAGACAACGTCATACCCCTCGTCCTTCTTGGCGATAAGCTTCGGTATTTCTTCTGGTGGGTGCTGCAGGTCCCCATCCATCTGAATGAGCCATCGTCCGCGGGCATGGAGATACAACGCCTCGACCGCGGCCTCCTGGCCGTAGTTGCGGCTGAATCGCACCGCACGAATGCGCGGGTCACAGCTGGCCAGCCGGCGAAGGAGCACGGGCGTGCGGTCCGAGGAACCATCATCTACGAAGAGGAGCTCGAACGTTGCGCCGACGCCCTCCATTGTCTGGACTGTTCGAGCCGTGAGCTCCTCGACGTTGCCTTCCTCGTTGTACACGGGAACAACGACGCTATATTGGACACGTGGGTCGGGTAAGGTATCGGCCAAAGCGGAAGGTTGGAGGGTAGCACGGACGTGGCGAGAGAATGCGCCGCACCCACGGCGCGACCATGGTTGGGGTGGCGTCCGAGTCTTCCGCATGAACGTTATCGACCATCTGATAGAGGAGCCCCGTGCTTGCCCGTATCTGCCCAACGAACGCGCCCGCCTCGAGCTTTGCGTGGCGCTCGACGTATCGCCTCCGGAGCTAGACACGTGGCTAGACCAGGGCTGGCGCCGTTTCGGGCCCGTCTACTTTCGCCCTTCCTGCGGCGAGTGCTCGCGCTGCATCAGCCTTCGCGTGAAGACCGATGTCCTTCGACTGAACGCGAGTCAAAGGCGGTCCGAACGAGCGTGCGAGCGCCTTCGCCGCATTGTGCGGGAGCCAACCGTCGACACACGGCGCCTGGAGCTTTATGCGCGTTGGCACGCGAATCGAGAAGCGACTCGCGGCTGGGAACCCAACCCTCAATCTTCCGAGCGCTACGCCCTCGACTTTGCGTTCCCGCACCCATCAGCTCGGGAGCTGGCGTTCTATGACGACGATGCTGGGGGCAAACTCGTCGGGGTCAGTCTGTTCGACGAGACCCCGCGCGCTCTCTCAGCCGCATTCTTCTTTTACGACCCAAGCTACGCGCGGATGTCCCTCGGCACGGCGAACGTCCTCTTTCTCGCCTCCTTAGCCCGCGCCGGTGGCCGGGCGTACCTCTATCTTGGCTACAGCGTCGAGAACTGTCCGTCGCTCCAGTACAAAGAGCGCTTCGGGCCCGCCGAAGCGCTACTCGACCGTCCCCGGACGGGCGAGGTCCCCGTTTGGCGCCCGTTTGGTCCCTCCGATTCTTGAAAGAAGTACGTCTCGATGCCTCCCTCTCATCACGGAGCTTGCCCGCCGAAGCCGCCGGGCGTCCTGCGAGATACCGCAGTCTTTATCACACTGCGAGTTGCGGCCTTGACAGCTTGGGGTGGGCGCGTACGATGCCGCCCCCTTCGAGATATGCGCCGATCTTATGGCGCGACCCGTGTTATGGGTACGAGAATCGCCTAGAGAGAGCCCTGTCGTCATGCCTTCCCCGGAGCCCAATCCCCGTCCGATGTCGCGCCCTCAAAAAACGTTCGTCATGACCACGGCGCGCGCGCAATCGACGCGAGCCTGGTGGGTCGTCGACGCCTCGGGTAAGCCGCTCGGCCGGCTGGCGAGCGAGGTAGCGAGCGTACTGCGCGGCAAGCACAAGCCGGAGTACACGCCGCACGCGGACACCGGCGACTTCGTGATCATCGTGAACGCGGACAAGATTCTTCTGACCGGGACGAAACTCGACACGAAGTTCTACTATCGGCACTCGGGCATCCCCGGTGGGTTCCGTGCCGAGAGCTACCGCCACCTGCTCGCTCGCAAGGCAACGTTCCCGGTGGAGAAAGCCGTCCGTGGAATGCTTCCGAAGGGCGTACTCGGACGTGAGATGTTCACCAAGCTCAAGGTGTACGCGACCCCGGATCACCCCCACGCAGCGCAAAAGCCACAACCTCTTGTTACTCCACGGTCCTAATGGCTCCCACGACTGAATCTCGCACCTACGCTACGGGCAAGCGGAAGACCGCCATCGCTCGCGTCTGGCTCAAGCCTGGAACCGGTGTCATCACGGTCAATGGCATGCCTTGCGACGACTACTTCGAACGCGAGACCTCGCGCATGGTATTGCGGCAGGGTCTCGAGCTCATCGAAGCTCAAGATCAGTTCGACGTTCTGGCGACTTGCTGCGGCGGGGGTAAGAACGCCCAGGCCGAAGCCATGCGCCACGGCATTTCTCGGGCTCTGTGCACGTTTGACAGCGAGAAACGACCGGCGCTCAAACGCGCGGGATTCTTGACGCGCGACGCGCGAAAGAAGGAACGCAAGAAGTACGGGCAACCCGGAGCGCGAAAGCGTTTCCAGTACAGCAAGCGTTAGTCGGAGTCACCATCCACCTCCAGCGAGGCCGACCGACGATGCGAATCGCGCAGCGGGCTGGATGGCACATCCCGGATAGCGGGCGCGTATTGGTTTGGGTGTCCCTGGTCCTCGCCGGGGTGACCTGCGGGCCATTGGCAAGGGCGACGATCGTCGAGCGCGTCGTGGCCGTGATCGGCGAACGAGCGCTTCTTTGGACGGATCTCATTCATCGGGCAACGCCGTCGCGCATTCAGATTCGAATGCAGACACACGATCCCAACATGATCAGCGCCCAAGAGCAGGAGATGTACAAGGAGGTCCTCGATCGGATGATCGACGACCGGCTCGAGGAGCAGCAGGCCGACAAGGCCCACATCTCGGTCTCCACCGACGAAATAGACCGGGCGATCGAGAACATCATCAGCCAGGCTCAGGCCACTCAGGGCCGAGCGGTCACCCAGCAGGACGTGCTTTCCGAGATCCACCGGCGCGGTATGAGTGAGCAGGAGTTTCGCGACGAACTTCGGCGGCAGATTCTCGAGGGCAAGCTCCTCGAACTCCGGGTTCGACCGCGCGTCCGCGTGACCGAGCAGGACGCCCGCTCAACCTATCAGCGCTTCGCCCAGGAGACCCGGGAACAGCAATCGGTCGAGGTGAGGATTCTCGCATTGCGCGTCCAGCGAGGCGCAGACTCGGAAGAGTTCAGGGCGCGTATGGCCTTGGCCGACGAGATTGTCCGACGAGCCCGATCGGGGGCGGATTTCTGCGCGATCGTCCAGCAGTATTCGGACGATAGCGCGACGCGCGCAGCATGCGGCTCGCGCGGCCCTCAGGCCTTCGCCACGCTTCTCCCCGAGATCCAGGGCGCCGTACTGGCGGGGAAACCAGGCGAGGTGTCAGACCCTGTGACGGTGCATTTTGGACAGCAGGAGGAGGCCATCGTTGTGGTGATGCCGCTGGGTGCCGCCAAAGTGCCTCCGTTCGAGGAGGTGAAGAACGAGATGACGCAGCGGGCGCTCGTCGATGCGCTCGAGCGCGGGCGCAAGCAGTGGCTCCAAGAGCTTCGCCACAAAGTCTATATCGACGTTCGTCTCTGACCGGTGCGAACGTGCTGCTCCGCGCGCCAAACGTGCTGCTCCCCAGTCAAGTGTCGCTCGACCGAGCGCGACTGGAACTCGAGCAGCGTCTCGGCATGTCGAAAGTGCTGACGTCTGAGGAGTCCTGCGCAGGGTATATGAGTGATGAAAGCGACGTGGAGGGACGCACGCCGAGCGCGGTGGTCCTCGCCGCGTCGGCGCAGGACATCGCGGCGACGCTCGAAGTGGCCGAACGATGGGACGTCCCCGTGACGCCGAGGGCCGGCGGAACCGGGAAAGTCGGAGGCGCTGTTCCTGTAGCCGGCGGCATCGTGCTTTCGACCCATGCGCTCGCTACCATTGTCGAGATTGACCGAATGAACTTGGTTGCGGTGGTCGAGCCGGGAGTCGTGACCGGCGATTTCCATGCGGCGGTCGAGCGCGAAGGGCTGTTCTACGGTCCCGACCCAAACTCAGCGGATACCTGTCAGATCGGAGGAAATCTCGCTGCGAACGCGGGGGGTCCGCGCGCATTCAAATACGGCGTGACCCGCGACTGGGTTCTCGGAGTCGACGCCTACCTTATGGGCGGGCAGAGTCTTCGCCTAGGTAAGCGCACGATCAAGGGCGTGACGGGCTACGACGTCACCGGACTCCTGATCGGCAGCGAGGGCACGCTCGCGGTATTCGCGAGGGCGACCTTGCGCCTGATTCCGAAGCCGCCCACGGTCGCGACTGCGCTGGCCCTGTTTTCGGATGTGCGAGCGGCGGCCGTCGCGGTCGGCGCCATCGTCGGTGCGAGGGTCGTCCCGCGGTGCCTCGAGATGTTGGATGCCGCCACTCTTCGAGCCGTGCGGTCCGCAGGGGTGGCGATCGACGAGCGAGCGGGGGCCTTGCTCATCATTGAGGTCGACGACGCCGCGGCCGAGACAACCATGCTGCGCGTGGGTGAAGTGGCACTTTCATGTGCGGGCTGTCTGGACGTCGTCGTGGCTCAAGATCTCGCGCAGCGCGACAGGCTCTGGGCCGCGCGCCATTCGCTTTCGCGCGCCACTCGTCAACTGGCGCGACACAAGCTGAGCGAGGACATTGTCGTGCCCCCGAGCAAGATCCCGGCACTCTTGGAGCGCTTGGACGTCATCGGCGAAGAGAACACGGTCCGACATCTTTGTTATGGGCACGCTGGGGATGGCAATCTGCACGCCAACTTCTTCTGGGACGACGACGCGGAGCGACCCCGCGTGGATCGGGCTATCGCCGCGCTGATGAGGGCCGCGGTGGAGCTCGGCGGAACGCTGAGCGGAGAGCATGGCATCGGTGTCTCCAAGGCTCAGTATCTAGGGCTCGAGCAGACCGATGGTGTCATCGCCCTTCAGCGCCATATCAAGCGAACCTTCGACCCAAAGGGCCTCCTCAACCCCGGAAAAATCTTTCCCAGCGAGCAGCACGGAGCATGTTGACCCATCGTGGAGCGACGTACACGACGCTGGAGCAACTCGCGATCCCTTCGTGAGGGTTGGGGCGAAGTAGGGGAACGTAGTACGTAACACTCGACTGCGCAGGACGGCAGGAGGCAAGCGAAGAGACATGACCCGTCATCGACGCGCGGGGCTAATATCCAATGCATGGCCATCTTCCGCCGCCGCTTCGAGCTAACCACGAGCGAGCACAACGAAATCGTCGACATTACGCGTGAAGTTCAGCGCATCGTCGCGGAATCCAACGTGCGCGAGGGACTCTGCTCGGTGTTTACGCCCCACGCGACGGCCGCGATCGCGATCAACGAAAACGACGACCCGAACATCGGCATCGATTTGCTCACCGCGCTGCGCAAACTCATTGTCGAACACGACGGGTGGCTTCACGATCGCGTGGACGACAACGCAGCCGCCCACGTCAAGAGCGCTCTTGTGGGGGCCTCGGAGACGATTCCAATCGACGAAGGGCGGCTCGCGTTGGGCAAGTGGCAAAACGTGTTCTTCTGCGAGTTTGACGGACCGCGCCGCCAGCGCGCGATCGTGGTGACGGTCATCGCCTAGGTGAGGGAGTAGCCGGGGCCCGAAGCCGTCGCGCCATACCCAGGAGGTCCATGGCCGAGGCGAACCTCGCGCAGACACCGAAGCGACGGATCCCCAGCCGCGTCAATGCATCATGAACGAGCGGGCCATCGCACGCCCTCGCCACAATCACTAGGTCGGGGCAAGAGCCGACCAGCGCTTCCACGATGCGGACCGCCGCGGGGTGCTGCATATCTACAACGGCCGCGTCGATAGTTTCGGCGGACGCGATGGCCGTGGAAGCGTCGGCCGCAGAGTCGACGACCCTCACTGCACAGCGACATTGCACGAGGGACCTTGCGACGCTAGCCCTGGCGAGTGAGTCCTGCTCGACGAGAAGCCATACGCCGCACTTCGCAACGCCAACGGATCCTCCAGTCGCCATTTTCGGCGTCCGCTCGGGTGGTGCCGCGGGAGCCGACGAACGTACCTGCACGCGCGCGATGGGGCGTCGTGCCGACGGAGGCATGTCCGACTCACGCGGGGCGAGCCGGATCGATAGAGCCTCAATGAAGGCGATGGCCGCACGCGCGCCCAGCCGATCGGCGACCACGGGCAGCAGCTGCGTTCGAGCGAATTCGAGAATGTCCGGAATCGAGGTAGGCAACTCCTCCAGCCCACCTGCACCGAGCGCAGCATAGAGGGCTGCCATGGCAGGCTCGGGGAGACCGAACGCGCATTCGAGCAGAGAGACTAGTGTGTGATGGGCAGCGTCTTCCCCGCGCGCGCCCCTAGCGGCCGCGAAGGCCGCATCTGGCTGGCGTATCACTACGGTACCTTTTGGTGTGCGCTGTCGCACTTTGGGCGAACCCACACGGATCCGCAAAGCATTAGATAGCAGATGCTCCTTGCCCCTGCACAGAGGCTCTTATCACTATCTGGCGATCCAGGTGGTAAGGTGGGCGGTCAGGGTCGGGTTCCACCATCCAAACCCGGCGGGACTCGTTCGAGAACCAGTCCCAAGAAGTCCGCTCGATCCAGTCGAGGGGCGTCGCCCGATACCCGTCCGCGCCCAGAAGGCCCCCGTTCCTCGCGTGGGCGCCCGGCCGGCGCCAGCCAAACATCTCGAAGGCCTCATTCAGCGTACCAAGGCGCCCGAGATCCCAGCAAACACGCTCGCCAAGTCGCACATTGTCGCCTTGGGTTCGTGCCTCGCGATCGGCCCAGCGGGCCTCGAGGTCGGCCGGCCCCCCGCCGGGACGCCCTCGAGGCCAGCGCGGTTGGGCTTGGAGCTACTTGGTGCTCGCGATGATGCCGAGCGTCGTCGTGAACTGATTCTTGTTGGTGTCCGTCGTGTTCGCCCCCTTGTAGAAGGCCGGTTGGTCCGCGATATCCAGGCGGTTGTCGAGCATCAGCGCCAGGTGATTTCCAATGCCGTAGCTTAGCGTGAGAGTGAAGTCCTCCACGTTAATGGACTGCCCTGCAGGCAAGGCCGCGACAAGGGGCACGCGGTCTCCATGCTCGTCGTGGAGATACCCGCCGCGCAGAGCGGCAAAGAACGCGTCGCTGAAGGCATATCGCGCGACGAGATTGCCGCCGTAGACGACCGCAGAATGGTTTCCGATTCCCTCCTCGGTGACGTAGTCGGCGTTCAGCAGGAAGCGGAGCTCCTTGGTTGGGTTGATGTCCGCAACGAAGTCGACTAAGTGACGCCAGTTGGAGTTGGCACCGGGAACGTCCCCGAGCGTCGACCCCGGCGCCGCGCCCGCCGGCGCTGCCTGGACGTCGGTCTGCTCAGGGCCGCCCGCGTATCCAATGTAGAGCACGACGGGATCGGCGGGCTTTACCATGATCTGGGCGCCGATCGTCTTTCCACGATTGTTGTCCACGCTGTTGTTCCAGCCGTTGGCCGCGAACACCTTTACGTCGAGCTGGTCGCTGGCGGCATAATCGGCACGGAGGCCCGTGAAAAAGAGCGGCTGAGCAAATGTAAAGAGGATGCTGCGGGAGTAGTTCATGTTGAGCTGAGAGTCCGCCACCTCGGACCCGAACGGCTCGTCCCACTTGCCGAAGTCGAGCGTGAGTTTATCGACCGCCTTCCACGTTGCGTATGCCTGTTTTACGTACGTCAGACCGTTGGCGTCATCGGCCCCGGCGTTGTAGATATTGGCGCCGGGCCCGAATCGAAGGCCCAGCGTTCCGCCAATCGTGTCTGACGAGTAGGCGGCGTTAATGCCAGCCCAGTTTAGGGCAAAGCCCTGCGCGGTGTCGAATTGGCGCAGCGGAACCGCATTCTGGGGTTTGGGAACGTTATTCCAGTTAATGGCTCCATAAGCGTCGACGAACCCATCCACCGCGAACTTGTCCCACCAGTGACCCGCGGCCGCCGGAGCCCCTGGCGCGGGCTGCGGCGCAGGAGCTGGCGCTGCGGATGGAGCTGACGCGGCTGGCGGTGCAGGAGCCGTCTCCGCCGGCGCGGCAGCGGCAGTCGCCGGTGCCGGTGCCGGTGCAGTCGCCGGCGGAGTCGCCGGAGGCGGTGGAGGTGCCGTCTGCGCCTGCGCAGTCGCGGCCCCCGTGAAGCCACCCATAGTCACCAGAACTGTCGAAATGATCTTTTTCATCGGTTGGACCTCCGCGTGGACATCAAAAAACGAGCTCTGCCTCCGTGGATGACGCACGCGACGCCGATAGTTTCATCAGAACGCATGTCGCCGGGGGCAGCTGCAATGTGTCCTCCTGATCGTCGTAGGTAGCGGTACACCCGTTTCCCATAGGTTTCACCACCATGTATTTTCATCAACGGGACACGTGGTAACCACTCATCGAGTGCGCAATGCACTGCGCATTGTGGGAAACGACATTTACGCTCGGCTCGATCGACCCGACTCGGCACCAGCGGAAGTTGGGATCACGGGCTCGAGTGCGCGTCGATTCAGAGAACGCGCCCGGGCAAGTAGTGGCGCCGCGCCCATTCGTTCATCACGATACCGGCGGCTACTGCAAGCGGCAGCGAGTGGTTCACGCCGAAGATCGGCAGGCCCATTATCTCGTCGGCCGTGGCGAGAACCTCCGGCGGAATCCCGAAGCGCTCGCTACCGAACACGAACACGACCCCGGCAGGGAACGTGAAGCGCCCCCATAGGGACCGCCGAGACTGCTCCTTCTCGACGGCCCAGATCGGACGCCCACGCGTCGTCCGCAGGAGCTCGGACTCGTTCGCTAGCATTACGATGCTCTCGTACTTGTGCATGCCCATTGTCGCCTTCTCGTAAAACGGCTCGTCGCCGATCAGAAACACTTCGCGAGCGAGGAAGCTATGCGCGATGCGGATCACCGCCCCGACGGCGAAGGCGTTGCCAGGCGCCCATAGGGCTATGGAGAAGTCGTTCCGTAACGGCTCGAGCGCCGCGCGCACGACGTCGGGCGGCGTGTCGAGGGGAGGAGCCAGGGCCATCCTTCGCCCTTGACAGAAGGGGGCCTGCAAGTAAAGTGCGCCTCCCTCGCGTCGTGAGGACCGCCAACGTGCGCCCTCCGCAGTGGTTCTACGGAGGTACGTCGTTCACGACAGCTGGGGCGAACACTGGACCGATGCCCACTATCAATCAGCTCATTCGCCATGGCCGCCTTGCAGCTAGGTTCAAGACTGCGTCGCCGGCCTTGAAAAGTTGCCCGCAGAAGCGCGGCGTATGCGTGCGTGTTTACACGACCACCCCCAAGAAGCCGAACTCGGCTCTTCGTAAGGTGTGCCGCGTACGCCTGGTCAACGGCATGGAGGTGACGTCCTACATCCCGGGCGAGGGTCACAACCTCCAGGAGCACTCGGTCGTCCTCATTCGGGGAGGCCGCGTCAAGGACCTCCCCGGCGTTCGTTACCACGTCGTCCGCGGCACGCTCGATGCGTCTGGCGCGATCGGTCCCTCGTCGACGAACAAAGTCAACCGTAACCGAAAGCGATCGAAGTATGGGGTGAAGCGCCCCAAAGCTTAGTTCGCTAGATGACCTTTCGACGCGTGGCTCGTCGCCGAGCGAGCCCCGCGCGGTATGTGCTCGCGCCGCTCTCAGAATAGACGTTCACTCTACCTCCTCCAGGTTTCCTTCCAATGCCCCGTCGCCGCGAAGTTCCCAAACGCCGCATCATCTCCGATCCTAAGTTCAAGGATAAGCTCGTGACTAAGTTCACGAACACGCTGATGTTTGGAGGCAAGAAGTCTACGGCGGAGGGGATCCTCTACGGCGCTCTCGACGTTATCCGTGATCGCTTCAAGGAGGAGCCGCTCGACGTCTTTCGCAAGGCGCTCGACAACGTCAAGCCGAAGCTCGAGGTCAAGAGTCGCCGCGTCGGCGGGGCGACCTATCAGGTGCCTGTGGAGGTCCGTCCGGAACGCCGGGTGACCCTCGCGATGCGCTGGCTGGTGATGTATGCCCGAGATCGCGGCGAGAAAACCATGCGGGAGCGCCTCGCGGCGGAGTTTTACGATGCGGCCAATGGCCGTGGTAACGCCGTCAAGAAGCGCGACGACACGCACAAGATGGCCGAGGCCAACAAAGCCTTCGCTCACTATCGGTGGTAACGAACCCCCGCCGACTTGGATCTAATCCTCCATCTCAAAGGACGACTTGAACGGACGATGACTCAGCCGAAATAAGGATCGGGTTACTCGCAAACAACGTGCGCAGTACCCCGACACCCTCTCTGGAACGGCCGCGAGAGCGGCACCTCCCCAAGAACGCAGGGAGGTAGGGCCAGGGAGGGTTTCGTGCATTCGGCGCTCGAGATCACGCGAACATACGCACGACGACACGCTGTTGGACGAGAGGAGCGCTTCCCCGTGGCTCGCGAATACCCGCTAGAAAGGACCCGCAACATCGGCATCATGGCTCACATTGATGCCGGCAAGACTACGACCACCGAGCGGGTCCTCTACTATACCGGCGTCAATTACAAGATCGGCGAGGTCCACGAGGGCGCTGCCACGATGGACTATATGATTCAGGAACAGGAGCGCGGCATCACCATTACGTCCGCCGCAACGAACTGTTTCTGGCGTCCTCTCGAGGGACCTTGGGCGGGCACGAGTCACCGGATCAATATCATCGACACACCCGGACACGTCGACTTCACGATTGAAGTGGAGCGCTCGCTGCGCGTGCTCGATGGCGCGGTGGCGGTTTTCGATGGCGGCAATGGGGTCGAACCCCAGAGCGAGACGGTCTGGCGCCAGGCTGACAAGTATCGTGTACCGCGCATCGCGTTCATGAACAAGATGGACAAGGTCGGCGCGGACTTCGCGATGTGCGTCGAGAGCATGAAGGAGCGCCTCGGAACCAATCCGGTGCCCATCCAATGGCCTCTCGGCGAGGAGGACCGCCATCGAGGGATCATCGATCTCATCACCATGAAAGCTGCGGTCTTCGACGACGAGTCGAAAGGACAGAAATACGAATGGGTCGACGTACCCTCGCAGTACGCGAACATTGCGGCGACGTGGCGAGAGAAGCTCATCGAGTCTTGTGCCGACGTCGACGATGAAGTCATGCGGCTCTACCTCGACGGCAAGGGCTCCGAAGTGACGAACGCGATGATCCATCGGGCGCTTCGGCTCGGCACCATCACATTCAAACTGGTCCCCGTCCTCTGCGGGTCCGCGTTCAAGAACAAGGGCGTGCAGATGCTTCTCGACGCGGTCGTGAATTACCTGCCGTCGCCAGTCGACGTTCCGCCGGTTTCCGGATTCGATCCGCGCAAGAAAGACAAGTCGGAGGCGCACCGCAAGGCTTCCGACGATGAGCCGTTTGCGGCTCTAGCCTTCAAGATTCTGAACGATCCTCACGGCAATTTGACGTTCTTCCGCGTGTACTCCGGCCGAGTGATGACGGGCACGATGGTGCTCAATTCGACCCGCGACAAGCGCGAGCGGATAGGACGAATTCTTCGGATGCACGCCAACAAGCGCGAGGAGGTCCAAGAAGCGGACTCGGGCAATATCTACGCGGCCGTCGGTCTCCGTGACACGCGCACCGGGGACACGCTCTGCGACGACAAGCACCCCATCGTCTTGGAACAGATGGTGTTCCCTGAGCCGGTGATCTCGATTGCGATCGAACCGAAAACCCAGGCCGACGTCGAGAAGCTGGGCATTTCGCTGCAAAAGCTCGCACAGGAGGACCCTTCATTTCGTACGCACACCGACGAAGAATCGGGGCAGACCATCATCAGCGGGATGGGCGAGCTGCACCTCGACATCATCGTCGACAGACTGCGGCGCGAGTTCAAGGTCGAATCGAATGTCGGGAAACCGGAGGTTGCCTACCGCGAGGCGATCACCAAGAAAGCTCGCTGCGAATACAAGTACGCCAAACAGAGCGGCGGCCGAGGTCAGTACGGGCACGTCATCATGGAACTCGAGCCGCTCGAGCGTGGCAAGGGCTTCGAGTTCGTCAACGACATAGTGGGAGGCGTGATACCGAAAGAGTTCGTCCCCGCGATTGAGAAGGGCGTTCGCGATGCGATGGGGCGCGGCGTGCTCGCGGGCTATCCGCTCGTCGACATGCGCTGCCAACTCATCGACGGAAGCTACCACGAGGTGGACTCGAGCGCGCAAGCCTTCGAAGTGGCTGCGTCCTTGTGTTTTCAGGAAGGCGCGAAGTCCGCAGGGCTCGCCTTGCTGGAGCCGGTCATGAAGATTGAGGTCGTTGTTCCCGAACAGTACATGGGCGACGTCATCGGCGATCTGAACTCTCGCCGCGGGCGCATACTTGGGATGACCCAGCGAGGAAACGCACAAGTCATCGATGCGGAGGTTCCGTTGGCTACGATGTTCGGATATGTCACGGACCTGCGGTCGATGACGCAGGGACGCGGGGCATCGACCCTGCAGTTCTCGCATTACGCACCGGTCTCTCCTGCCATCCAGGAGGAGATCGTCGCGAAGGTGAAGGGAATCTAGACGCGACTTGGCAACCAGGAGCGAAAGAGGAACCTAGGTCATGGCGAAAGAGAAATTCCAGCGCACCAAGCCTCACGTCAACGTTGGCACGATCGGTCACATCGACCACGGCAAGACGACGCTGACGGCGGCGATCGTGAAGGTGCAGTCCAAGAAGGG
>JBEKXD010000085.1:0-30954 GCA_049512415.1 Polyangiaceae bacterium | reverse complement strand
AGAGGGCCGCGACTTGCTTGCCGACCAAGCGCATTACGTCCCGCGCCTCCTCCTGACGTGCTTGATTCTCGGCTTCTTGGTACGAAGCCAGCGCCGTCGCAAGGAGCCCGAGGTTTTCTTGGCACAAGGCCATGTGGTAGCGAACGCCGGCGGTGAGCCGTATTTCAGCCACCCTGTGAAGCTTCTCGAGGGCCGACTGCCAGTCGCCGTCGTCTTCCTCCTTCTCGGCCTGGACGAACAGATCGCGCGCCGCCCGGACGTCGGAATCGCTGGGCTGAGGCGGGTGCGATCGAGAGGCACTCGCGTCTTCGACGCCTTGCCCGGCGCTGGCTTGGGACTGGGTCGCCTGCCCGCACGCAGGCCCCGGAGCGCCTAGTCCAACGGCGGACACGACGACCACGATCGGCAAGATTCGGCATCGGTGGAGAGAAACCCCCATGGCATCGCACGCGAACCTATCAACATGGCGTCCGAATCGCGATAGGATTTGCTCTCCCGCTTTGCATTGCCGGACCTTCAGCGAACCCAATCTGCTCCGGCGCGCGTGCGACGACGCGCGCTCCATGGGCAAGCGCGTCGGATTCGTTCCGACGATGGGGGCGCTTCATTCCGGGCACCTCGCTCTCGTGTCGGAGGCGAGACGGCGGGCGGAGTTCGTCGTCGTCTCGATCTTCGTCAACCCTATGCAGTTTGGCCCCTCCGAGGACTACGCGCGCTACCCCCGCGACCTGGACGCCGACGTGCGCAAACTGGAGCCCACGGGCGTGGATATCGTCTTTGCGCCCGACCGAAAATCCATGATTGTGCCCGGAGATCAGACGCGCGTGCGGGTGTCCGGACTGACGGAGGTGCTCGAGGGGATCCGGCGTCCGGGGCACTTCGATGGCGTCGCGACGGTGGTCACGAAGCTCTTCTCGATAGTCGGGCCGTGCGTCGCGGTCTTCGGGCGCAAGGACTACCAGCAGCTCGTCGTAGTGCGCCGCCTGGTGGAGGACTTGATGCTGCCGGTCGAGGTGATCGGACACGCCACGTTACGGGAACCCGACGGTCTCGCGATGAGCTCGCGCAACCGATGGCTCTCGTCGACCGAGCGACAGAGCGCACTCTCCATCTCGAGAGGTCTCGACGCTGCGGCGCGTCGATTCGCGGAGGGCGAGAGAGACGCTCGCGAGCTCGCCGGGGTTACGACTCGGGCCCTGGACGCGGCCGGCGTCATGGTCGAGTACGTCGAGACGAGCGATCCCGATTCGCTGGCCCCCGTGCGTGGGGCGACCGGATCGCGTGTCCTGCTGTCGGTGGCGTGCCGCGTAGGTTCCACACGGCTCATCGACAACGTGGTGCTCGGAGAGGACTTGCCTCCGCTCGGGTGAGCGGCGTGGATTGGGATGGGAAGCGAACACCAAGGAAGGGTACGAGGACGACATGAGGCACGGGGATGGAAGATTTGTCGTCCTCGAGGGGATCGACGGTTCCGGAACGACGACGCAGGCTTCCAGGCTCTCGGCCCGAGTACGCGCTCTCGGTGTGCCCGTTCGCGTCACGCGTGAGCCGAGCGACGGCCCCGTCGGGACGCTCGTGCGACAGGTGCTCGACGGCCGGGTCGTGATCCCCGGTGGCGGGGCGCCTGGTTGGGCGACGATGGCGCTGCTCTTCGCCGCGGACCGAATGGATCACGTGGAATGTGCCATCGCTCCGGTTCTGGCTGAGGGCGGGGTCGTGATTTCCGACCGCTACGATGCCTCGAGCCTCGCGTACCAGAGCGTTTCGAGCGGCGGCGAGGCGCGCAAAGCGATCGAGTGGATTCGGCTGCTCAATCGCTACGTGCTGCGACCCGATCTGACCGTCGTTCTCCATGTCCCGCCCGATATTGCCGCGGACCGACGGCAGCAGCGGGGCGAAGCGGCGCAGATCTACGAACAGAGCGAAGTGCAGCGCGCGTTGGCGGAGTTCTATCGGGATCTGGCGCGCCACATGCCGGAGGACGCAGTGGTCGTCGTGGATGGCACGGGGACGGTCGATGAGGTCCACGAGCGCGTCTGGGAGGCCTACCTCCAGATGCGATAGAACAGAACATCATGAAGCAAGCTCCGACTCTTCAACCTGTCTACGTCATCGAGTCCATACCGGTCGGTGGCGCTGACGAGATCAGTGCCGCCGAGGCGGAGCGGGAAGGGATTCCCAAGGTTCGGCATTTGCGTCTCTACCCCGAACTTGCTCGCGGAGGCATGGGGCGGATCCACCCCGCCACGGACCGCAACTTGCTCCGTCATGTCGCCATGAAGCGACTTGCCCCGGCCTATGCTGCCGAGCGGTTCTACCGCGACGGTTTCGTCGCTGAAGCCCAGATCACGGGCCAGCTCGAACACCCGAACATCGTACCGGTTCATGAGCTCTCCATCGATGAGCACGGGGTCCCCTACTTCACGATGAAGCTGGTCCAGGGAGTCTCTTTCGCCGTTTGGCTGCGCGACCCGGTTCGCCCCGTCGGGTCGACCGATCGGATCGAGCAGGGACTGGAGATCTTGCTCAAGGTCTGTGATGCCGTGGCTTATGCGCACCATCGCGGCGTGATTCACCGGGATATCAAGCCCGAGAACATCATGGTTGCGGACTTTGGCCAGGTCTACTTGATGGATTGGGGCCTGGCTCGCCTCCTGAAGACGCGCCCCGCGTCCGGAGCCGCCGCGCAGATGGAGGCCTCTGGCCCCGTCGGGACGCCTGGCTACATGGCGCCCGAGCAAGCGCGCGGGGAACCCGCGGATATGGACGAGCGTTCGGACGTCTTCGGGCTGGGGGCCGTGCTCTACGAGATCGTGAGTGGCAAGGTTCCCTTCGACTCCAGCCTCGGTTACGACGAACTTATCGCGCGCACGGCGGAAGGCGCAGTGGTATCCATCGATGAAGCGCTGCACGGAGTAGGGGTTTCGAAGCGACTGCGGAGCATCGTGTCACGAGCCACTGCGCCCATTCCCGCAGACCGTTACCCGGCAGTGGTCGACCTTCAGAGAGACCTGGCTTCCTTTCTCCGGGGCGGTCAGCACTTGCCAAGGAAGGCATTCGCGCCCGGCGAGGTCATCGTTCGCGAGGGGGAATCGGGGGACGCGGCGTACATGATTGTGAGCGGCCGTTGTCGCGCGTATCGCAGCACGGGGGACCTCGACGAGACACTGCAAATCATGGGGAGCGGCGACGTGTTCGGAGAGATGGCGCTGCTGCTCGATGGTCCGCGCGCCGCGACGGTCGAAGCCGTCGAGCCCGTGACGGTGCTCGTGCTAAGCAAGAGCACGATGACGGAGGCTCTCGGTCTCGACGGTTGGACCGGAGCGTTGGTCCGCGCGCTGGCGGGAAGATTTCGCGATCTCGAGCTTCGCATGCGAGCGTCGGGACTTCGTCGCGGATCGGCGAGGCAAGACGGCTGAACCAAAGGGAGGCATCTTTCGTCCGGTCCTTCGACAAGCAGGAAGAAGGCCTGCGTATTTCGGCCGAACCCGAGCGAGGCCGGCGGCGAGTCGCCCGGAGCGTATTTCCTGTACGCGAGGACGCTCGCCACCGGGATCGCGAAGGGATCGGCCGAAAGACGCCGGCCTTCTAGACCAGTCGATCGCCCTGGGCCACTCCGCGCCCGACGACCCATTCGGCGGCACGCATCGCTCGTTTTCCTTCCGGTTGCACGGTCAGCAATTCCACGCAGCCGTCACCGCACGCCACGACGAGGCAGGCCTTGTCGGCGATGAGGACCTCACCGGGTGGACTCGCTTGCCGCGCGTCTCTCACGCGGGTCGCATGAACCTTTACGGTCCGTCCCTTGGCGGTTGTGAACGCGCCGGGCCACGGGGTCATTGCCCTCACGTGGGCGTGGATGGCGGACCCGGAATTCGACCAGTCGATGCGTCCGTTCTCCTTGCGGAGCATCGGGGCCACGCTCGCGCCCGTTTGGCTCTGGGGTACGAGGGCGCACAAGCCGGCTACGTAGGATGGGAGCCAGCTTCGTACCGACTCGGCTCCGAGAGCCGAGAGGCGCGCGGAAAGCTCGCCCGCCGTTTCGTCGGGACCGATGTCCGTGACAACGCTCGCAAACGTGGGCCCGGTATCCATGCCAAGGTCGAGCTTCATCAATGTGATACCGGTCTGCCGCTCGCCCCTGGCGATTGCCCAAGCGATGGGGGCCGCCCCCCGGTACTTGGGCAGCAGCGAGGCGTGAACGTTGACACATCCGAGGCGTGGTGCGGCCAGGACATCGCCCGGAAGGATGCGCCCGTAGGCGACGACCAGTGCCACGTCGACTCGCTTTTCCAGCACCCATCGACCGAATTCGCCAGTCCGCAGCTGCGTGGGCTGGACGACGGGGAGACCGACCTCGAGGGCCCGATCCTTGACGGGAGGTGGCGTCAGCGTCAGGCCCCGACCTGCGGGTTTGTCGGGCTGACAAATGACACCTACGACTTCCGCGATATCGCGGAGCGCATCGAGCGACGGTACCGCAAAGGCCGGCGAGCCGAAGAAGAGAGCGCGCAAGAGCTGGGTTCCCCTAGCTCACCAAGCGAACGAGAGGCGCTTGCGGGCGCGAAACTCGTGGGGCTGTCCACGCGTGG
The DNA here is from genome assembly GCA_049512415.1 of Polyangiaceae bacterium. GTDB lineage: Bacteria > Myxococcota_A > Polyangia > Polyangiales > Polyangiaceae > Palsa-1150. Next base: position 26,362 of record JBEKXD010000085.1, on the reverse strand, counting down.
CCAGGCGGGGCCGAGAGGGGTTTGGGCCGCCAAGCTGCAGAGCCGCAAAGAGGACAGGGGGGAGCAACGTCCCTGCTATTTCTTCTTCGACTTCAGCGCGACTACGCCGGATTCCAGTGCACGCGCGGCCTCGGCCTCGATGATCTCGCCCCGACCCCACTGGTCTGCCTTCAATAACGTCGTCTGGGCGTGGCGAGCGATGCGGAAGCGTCGATGTCTCGAGAGGGCGCGGAACGCGCTTTGAGTCTCGGACGGTAAGTGACGAAGTGCTGGTTGAAGGAATCCGCGCATGGTGCGCGGTCTTTAGCGTACGGGCGCGAGACACGCTAGTGTCCCATCTCTGAAGTGTCGTGACCTTTGTCGAGCCCATGGTCTTTGAGGGAACCGCGTGCGACGCGGGCGACGTTGGCACGGAGCAGCTCGCCCAGGTTCACTCCACTTCAGAGACGGGACACTAGAAGGCCGGCGTCTTTCGGCCGATCCCTGTGCGATCCCGGTGTCGATCGTGCTCGCCTACGGGAAGTAGGCTCCGCGCGACTCGCCTCCGGCCTCGCTTGGGTTCGGCCGAAATACGCCGGCCTCCATCCGATTGGTGCTTGGCCGGGAAGTAGGCTCCGCGCGCTCGCCATACCGGCCTCCGTTGGTTCACACGCTGAAGCTCGACCCGCAGCCGCAAGACCCTTTGGAGTTCGGGTTGTTGAACTTGAAGCCCGAACCGTGAAGGCCGTCGATGTAGTCGATCTCCGTCCCCTCCAAATATTGATAGCTCATGGGGTCGATGAAGAGAGAAACTCCCTTGCACTCGAACTTCTCGTCGAGTTCACCCACCTGGTCCTCGAAATACAGATCGTAGCTGAAGCCTGAGCAACCGCCGCCGACGACGCGCAGGCGCAATCCCTGTCCGATGAGCTTCTCGGCCTCCGCGATTTCCTTGACCTTCGTGGCAGCTTTGTCGGTGAGAGTGATCATGTCTTCCTTCGGGGCTCAAGGCGCCGCGCGGTCGCGGCGCGTCCAATCCAAAACAACTATAGGTTTGGCGTGTCGTCCTTGCCACCCACCGACCCCTCTTTGGGAGACCCGCCCCTTCCCTCGAGCGCGACGACTGTGCCCGACCGGCAGGTCGCCACGAGCGCGCCCGGTCGAATGGGCGCGAGACCCACCACCGCGGGCACCGCCCTTTCGTCACCCCCAGTCGCACGGTCGGTCGGCGTGCTGCGATGCGGATTGCACACGTCGCTAGAGAGATCCACGGTTCCCCGGGATACGACCCCCACGTCCCCGGCGGTCGTGGCGAAGACTACCGTACCGGATGCATCGACGAGCAGGGGAGTGTGGGCCTCGGCCGGGGCGGGGGCGATCCCTCCGTCAGACAGGAGCGAGGGCGTCCGACCCACGAGCAGCGTCCGGGCCTGGTCTCGCCGCTCCAGGCCTAGCATTACGAGCGAATCGCCCGACGGGGTGGACACAAAGGCGAGCGGAGCCACGTTGCGATCGGGCGTTAGGGAGCCAAGGGCGATGGGCCCAAGCAGGAGCTCGCCTGGGCCGGCCTCAGCGATGGTCGCAGCCTGACCGGTTGTCACGTCGAGTGCCAAGACGCGTCTTGCTGAGTTGGCAACTGCAACGAGGCTCCGACCGAACGCGGCGACCGCGTCCGTGATCTCGCCGAAACTGCCTACGCGCTCCGGAAGTGCAGGCCCGGGCCGCCACGACCACACCACCGCACCGTCGACGGCAAAGATCCTCCCACTCGACGCGACGAGCGGCGCCACGATGGAGCCTGGGATGGCTGTGCGCGCCCGCACCCCGCCTTCTACGTCGAAGACAATGATGAGGGCGCCCGACGAGACCACTCCACCTCCGTCCTCCAAAGCCAGCGCACTGGAGACTCGGCTGCGCGTCCCTAGCGCGACCGTCCAACGCACCGAGCCTTCTCGCACCGCAAACACCCTACCGGACGAGTCCACGAACAGGAGCGTGCCGTCGGCGAGTAGCGCAAGCGGTCCCGGACCTGTCGCCCCCGTGTCCACGCGCCATCGTACGGCGCCGTCGATCGCAATCGACTCGACCTCTCCCGAGCCGTCCACGACGTAGACCGCTCCCTGCTCGTCCACGACCGGCGCCTGCTGGATCCGCGTTTTTAGCGGAATGCTCCACAAGGTGCGCAGGGTTCCGGTGGGGAGCGTCGTTCGGGACAGTCCGCTGCGCGAGGCGTCCGCCCGGTCCTCACGAAAACTTGCCGATGGGGACCCGACGATGAAGGTGTGTGCGCGTTCGACCTGGATCCCTTGTGCGCGAGATCCATGGGTCGACAGGGCCAGCGCCGCCCCTAGGATGAAGCTTGCGCGAAAGGAACGCGCCTTCAAGGCTTTCCAACGATGGCGAACTCGGCTTCAACTTCCGGGACGGGCTGACCGCCTGGCATGGAGAAGGCTCTGGCGACGTGGCCGTAGGCACGGATCGACTGTCCGTTCGTCAAGGACGTGTCGCGAGCGATGATCACTCGGGCGTAACACGGCTCTTTGGCGCATCCCCGCCGGTCATCGACGAGCGCCATGGTCCGGTGCCCGCCCACGCGCAGGTCGAGCACCTTCCCATCGACCACGATGGGCTGATGGGTCTTCGTCGATAGCTGGGCGAGAACGTCGTCATATCCCACGGCGCCGAGTGCCTCGAAGTCGCGCGCGGCCTCGGCGAGCTTGCTCACGCGCGTCACGCTGACACGGATGGTTCTTGGCGACAGGGCGCTCGTCCCGCTTCGAACGTCGAAAGACCGTTGCCCAAGCTCGTCGAGACGGACGGAGGTCTCGAACGATCCGTCCGCATTGACGGTGACGGGGAGTCCGTCGACCGTCACCGATGCGCCTTTCGCCGCTCGCCCGGCCACAATCACCGAGTCCTCCTCGACGACCGAGTCCATCGATGGCGCGTCCACCGAGAGGGGAGCCACCGACACGCGCGCGGTGACCGTCCCTCGCTCCGGGGCTCGACCGGAGGGGGTTACCGCGTACGGAATATCGGCCGATATCACGCGCGATTGCTCGGCCGCGCCGAGGGTGGCCGCAGACTCATCGAGCGAGTACGCGCCATTGCCGCTCGCGTCGAGCGCGACGACCGAGTCGGCGATGCGCACTGCGGTCGCTGGACGGGCCTTGACGCGCACCGTGATCGCCGGCTTCTCGCCCTGCATCGTCGAAAGGTCGACATGGATGCGATACGAGAGCGACACGACGAGCTTGATGGCCTCGGCTCGGCTCGAGCCATTTCGGAAGAGAGCCAAGCGCAGAGCGTTGTCTCCCAGCTCGAGCGGTGACGGAAGCGTCAGTTCGCATTCGCCGGCCGAGAACGTGGCGCGCGCGTTGTCAATGGTTGCGACGGTACCGTCGCGGCAGCGGCGCGGATCGCATGTCAGCCGCAGAACGTCGCGGCCTTCGGCGGAGACGTGCGGTAGCGCCGAAATCGGAGTCGCCTGACCCCAGATCAAGAAGAGTGTGGCCCCCAAGAGGATGACCAGGCCGCTGGCGGCAGCGGCGACCGGTCCTAGAGGCAATCCGCGTCGCGGTGCGAACAGGGCCATCGTCGGCGCGGGGATCTCCTTCAGCGGCGGCGGCGGCGGGACGTACGCAACCTGAAGCCGCACGGTCCGGTCTCCGGCCGAATGCATCTTCGCCCTGGGCGGAGCCGGTGAGGCTGCCTGGCTCCCTGCTGCCGCGGCGTCTGAGTTCAGCGGAGCGATGCCGGGGAGGGCCATGCCGAGAAGGGTCTTGTGGGTGTGTCCGGTGCCAGGCCGAGGACGGGCTCCCGGGGGCGGGGCAGTGGGACTTGGAGGGTAGGACGGCGCGGGCTTTCCCGAGGGAAAGCCGATGATCGTCTGGGCAGGAGAAAGGGACCGCCCGGCCGGGGCCTCCTGGGGAGGCAGCGGTGACGAAAGGCCCCGTTGAGTTTCGGGCGAAAATGGAGCGCCGCCTTGGTTGTGGTCGGTCTTGACCGTCGATTGGGTCGGAACCGACGACAGGCCAAGGAGGGTCTGCGGCATCGGCTTCGTGTGAGCGCGCGGCGGAGCCGGCGCCGCTGGCTCTTCCGGTGGCGGAGGTGAGGACGTCAGTCCCCCTCTCGGGGTCTCGGGCGCCGCGGTCCCCTCGTCGGGTGCCGCGGACGCTCCAAGGCCTGGCGATGCCTCAGAGGACAGTCCGAGGACCGCCTGGGACGCCGCCGGGGACCTCGAGTGCGGTCGCGAAGCGCCCGCCTCGTCGGTTCGGTTGGCCGCCGGGCGTTGGGCCGCCCGATCCAGCTCGCCGCGGAGAACGTTGGCCGCCGAAGGCTGCCCGAGGAGCGTTCGGGACAACGAACGCCGAGGTCGGCTGCGCGGCGCCTTCTCTTCAGCAGGGGCTGCCGCGTCCTTCTTCCGCGGCGTCGAAGTCGCACCGCACGCCTTGCACGCGACGGTGCCGTCTGTCGAATCGTTGGGAAGCGGGTGGCCGCACTGGACGCAAACGCGCGGGGTCATTGACAGTTGGGGCTCATCATACCCCGCACGGCGACGGGCGCGCAGATTGAAGTCCAGCGCACTGTTTTCGGGTGCTCTGGCGCAGGCCCCTGGCTCCGGCTAGAAGTGCGCCCTATGTCGGAGCGTATCGTGCACTGCCGTCTCCTGAAACAAGACCTTCCAGGACTGGACCGCGCGCCGTTTCGAAACGAACTCGGTCAGAGGATTTTTGATGAGGTCTCGAGTGCGGCCTGGCAAAAGTGGCTTGCGGACTCCGTGCGGCTCATCAACACGTACAGGGTCGACTTGGCCTCTGCCGAGGGTCAGAAGTTCATGATGCACCAATGCGCCGTGTACTTCGGACTCGAGGAGGGAGAGGTCGCCCAGACGGCTTGGACGCCGCCGGCCGAGGGGAAGCACGCGTGAAGGAGACCGCGCCGGGTTCGGCACTCGTTCTCGGCGTGGCCGGCTACCGCTATGAAGACTTATACGAGCCCGCGAAGCTCGAGGAGCTGCATCGGGCGTTCGAGCGGGCCTTCGCCGAGGAGTCGCCCGCGGATTTTGAGCGGTTTCGGGCCTACCGTGCCTCGCGTGGTGCCGTGTCGGGCCGCGAGCGCTCCGACGTCCTGCTCGCAGTCGCTCCGCACGTGGGGCGGTTCGTGGCGCGGCTGTTCGGTGTCGAGGCCGACGTCGATGCCTTTCGTGACAAGGTCCGCGCGAGCGAACCGCTATGGCGATTCCGCAGGGATTTTGCAAAGGCGTGCCGGCCGGGGGCGGAATCCGTCGCGCGGTGGACCCGCGGTCCTGCAGTCGCAGAGGCCGTCGCGAGGGCGGCTCTCGACGCGGTAGGAACCGGACCCGTGTCGGGGGCGCTCGACGAAGAGCTTGCCGTTGCCTCCGCGACCGTCGCATTGCTCGAAGTGGACGACGTGGCTCGCAAGGCGGCCAAGGCAGGAGGGGCAGAGTGGACCGATGCGCTCGCCGCTCGGGCGCGGCGGGTTCACTCCGCGATTGCAGCGTGGGCGACGGACCTCGAGGATTCTGTCGGGGAGGCGGCCCTCGGGGCAAGCGTTGCCTTGGCGCTCGATGCGGTCGCCGCTTGGCTCGCGGCCCGTCGGTCAGACGAGCGGGACGCCGTGGGTCGATGGGCGAGTTTTCACGCTGCGCGCCCCCTCGATGTTCGCGAGCTCGTTCCGATGGTGCGCCCCGACCCCAGTTTCCCTGAGCTTTTCGTCGGACTCGAGCACACGCGTCGCCAGCGCATGGGGTTTTCGCCCGAGGTCCGTCCCGGCGCATGCAGGGACGCGGAAGTCCAGATTGATACGTGCCTTCTCTGTCACGATCGGGAGAAAGATTCCTGCAGTCACGGCCTCATCGACGCGAAGACCAAGCTTGCCAAGCGCAATGCCCTCGGCGTCGTTCTGTCGGGGTGTCCGCTCGGGGAGAAGATCAGCGAGATGCACGCCATGCGAAAGGCTGGCGAGCTGCTCGCGGCGATGGCGATCGTCGTCGTCGACAATCCGATGTGCACGGGTACGGGCCACCGCATCTGCAACGACTGCATGAAGGCGTGCGTGTTTCAGAAGCAGGAGCCGGTCGACATCCCGCAGGTCGAGACGCGAGTGCTCGAGGAAACGCTAAGCCTGCCCTGGGGTCTCGAGATCTACCAGTTTCTCCTTCGCTGGAATCCCCTCCATGTGGCGCGTCCGACGTTGCGTCCCTACGCCGGACGGAACGTGCTCATCGTCGGCCTCGGACCGGCAGGATATACGCTCGCGCACAATCTGGCGTGCGAAGGTTTCGGAGTCGTGGCCATCGACGGTCTGAAGATCGAACCGCTCGACGCCTCGCTCGTCGGGAATCGCGAACAGGCGCCCGTTCCCGTTCGTTCGATCGCATCCCTCGGCGGCGACGAAAGCGAGAGGACATTGCTCGGCTTCGGCGGAGTCAGCGAATATGGGATTACAGCCCGGTGGGACAAACGATTTCTTACCGTGTCCTATCTCACACTCGCGCGCAATCGCAACGTGCGCATCTGTGGCGGCGTGCGGTTCGGCGGCACGCTCACGCTCGACGACGCGTGGGCGTTCGGATTCGACCACGTGGCGCTCTGCGCAGGGGCAGGTCGGCCGACAGTCATCGAGATGAAGAACGGATTGGCTCGCGGGGTTCGTCAAGCCAGCGATTTCCTCATGGCTCTGCAGCTGACAGGGGCCTATAAATTCTCGAGCATCGCTAACCTTCAAGTCAGTCTTCCCGCTCTGGTGATAGGTGGGGGGCTCACCGCGGTCGATACGGCGACTGAGCTCCTTGCGTACTACCAAGTTCAAGTGGAGAAGGAGCTCCGGCGGGTCGAGACGCTTCTGGACGCGGGCCGGAGCGAGGCGGACGTACGCGCCATGTTCGACGCGGAGGAATGGGCGACGCTCGAGGAGCACATGGCGCATGCGCGCGCGCTCCGAGAGGAGAAAGCTCTTGCCGCGGCAGAGGGGCGGGCGCCTGGTATCCAGCGCTTGCTCGATCGTTGGGGCGGCGTGACGGTGGTGTACCGCAAGGCCCTCACCGCGTCGCCCGCTTACCGCCTCAACCACGAGGAGATCGCGAAGAGTCTCGAGGAAGGTGTTCGCTATGCCGAAAAACTGACGCCCGTCGAAGCCCTCGTGGACGAGCGTGAGAACGTTCGAGCCATGAGATTTCGACGAGTGGACGGCAGCCTGATGGACCTCCCGGCGCGAACGGTGTGCGTTGCCGCCGGGACGCGGCCCAACGTCATCTACGAACGGGAGCACCCTGGGACGTTCGAGCTCGATGACGAGGGACGCCACTTTCGTGCCCACGTGGCCCGAGTCGACGAGCACGGTCGGGTGGCCTTGGAGCGCGCGGCGCATCCGGGCGAAGGCTTCTTCACGAGCTACGTGAAGGACGGGCGCACAGTGTCTTTCTACGGGGACAATCACCCGGGGTACTTCGGAAGTGTGGTCCGCGCCATGGCGAGTGCGAAGGATGGCTATCCACACGTCGTGGCTCTTTTCCCCGACGTGGCGCAGGTCGACCGCGCGGCGCAGGCTGGACGCGACGCCAGACTCGCGTCGCTCTTTGCCGCGATCGACGCCGAGCTCAGTGCAAGCGTAGAGGAAGTCAATCGGCTGACTTCCACCATCGTGGAGGTGGTCGTGAAGGCCCCGATGGCGGCCAAGAAGTTTCAGCCCGGGCAGTTCTATCGATTGCAGAATTTCGAGACCATTGCGCCACGCATTTCCGTGACCCAAGATGGCGAGAGTTGGAAATCGGGTCAGGACAACTCGGAGGCGCGCCTGGCGATGGAGGGCCTGGCCCTCACTGGGGCGTGGGTCGATTCGGAACGTGGGCTCCTCGGCGCCATCGTTCTCGAGACCGGCGGAAGTTCTCGGTTGTGCGCGGCGCTGCGGCCCGGCGAGGCGGTCGTCCTCATGGGGCCGACAGGGCGAGCGACCGAGATTGCGGGCGGGGAGACCGTTCTCTTGTGCGGCGGCGGCCTCGGAAACGCAGTCCTATTTTCTATCGCGCGAGCCTTCAAAGGGATGGGGAGTCGCGTTCTTTATTTTGCGGGGTACCGTCGCGGGGACGACATGTTCAAGCGGGAGGAAATCGAGCGTTGGACCGATCAGGTGGTCTACTGCACGGAGGCGGGCGAACCGATTGAACCTCGTCGGCCTAAGGACAAACATTTCAGAGGGAACATTGTCCAGGCGATGTGCGCGTACGCCCTCGGTGAGATCGACGGTCCCCCGTCGATACCGCTTTCCGAGGTCTCTCGGATCATTGCGATCGGAAGCGACGGGATGATGAACGCCGTTCGTCGCGCCCGTCACGGCGTCCTGGCGCCTCTGCTCGATGCCAATCATACTGCGATAGGGAGTATCAATTCACCCATGCAGTGCATGATGAAAGAAGTTTGCGCGCAATGCCTGCAGAAGGTGCGTGACCCGGCCACGGGCCTCGAACACGTGGTATTCGTGTGCACCAACCAAGACCTTCCGCTCGATGCCGTCGATTTCGACAGTCTGCGCGAGCGGCTCCGCGCCAATTCCATGCAGGAGAAGCTCGCGAGCGCTTGGCTGGACGAGATCCTGAAAAATGCGCCCGACGTCATTCGGGTCTGAACGTGGGTCGTCGCCGTGCGGACGAACGCGCCCAGTGCTAGCGGGGCGGTGCGCTCCTTGGCGCTCGACGGACCGACGTGGCGCCGCTTGGCTCGATGGGGCTCATTGCATGCGCCCGAGTGGTTCGTGCGTTTCAGTCCGCCTGTCATTGGGCTAGTCGTCTGCCTGCTGGCGGGGGAACCGAGGCGACGCATTCTTGAGACTCTGCGCCTTGTGCGCGGCCCTCGCGGCCGCTGGAGAGAGGCGCTCGACGTCGCGCGCACCTTCACGACGTATGCATCGTGTCTGGCGGAGACGCTCTCCGCAGGGTCGGCCGGTGGGCGGCTGCCGGAGGTCGTGGTGCACGGCGAAGAGCACATCGATGAGGCGCTCGCAGGCGGCCGCGGCCTGGTCATTGTGACGGCTCACACGGCAGGATGGGAGGCGGCCGGATCGTGCCTGCACAGACGCCGAGGGGTGCCTGTGATGATCGCGGAAGAACCCGAATCCGACGCCGTAACTTCGAGGATCCAGGACGCCGCGCGCGCCGCCTACGGAGTTGTTGTCGCGCACGTGGGGCACGACCCGCTCTCTGCGCTCCCCCTTGTCCGGCACATTCGAGGCGGGGGCATCGTCGCCTTGCAGATCGATCGGAATCCGCTCGGAATGAGCACCGTGCGTGTCAGGATGTTCGGGTCGCCTGCGGTGGTTCCCGAAGGACCCGCGAGGCTCTGCATGTTGACGGGCGCGGCGTTGGTGTCCGCCTTCGCATCGCGAGTCGGCTTTCGCCGCTACGAAGTGGATATCGGGGCGCCCATCCGTCTCAGCCGTACCGCCGTGGATGCGGACGTCGCCGGCGCCGCGCAGTGCGTGGCCGATGCGCTGGAACGTTTCGTCAGGGCTCATCCGACCCAGTGGTTTCATTTTTCGGGCCAGTGAGAGACCCCAGGACATCACTCGAACGCGCCCACACGCCATCCAAGCTCGCAGGGAGAACCCTGGCGCCCTTTTCTTTCTCGCGCCACGATCCTCCTGCGATCGGACCTGGCTCGCCCGATTGCCAGGTTACAAGCCGCGGTATTTTTCGAGCGGCTCCGAAGGTCCTGGCGCATTCGTGCACGCCGTGCAACATGGGGCGGCTTCGGTATGACTCCTCGATGGCACATCGGCGCGAAAGACCTGCGCGGCGCGATTTCCGCGTATGCCAAGCGATTCGACCTGCTGGAGGTTCGAGTCGCCTTGGGCGACGGGCGCGAGAAGACCGAGCCCTCGCTGGCAACGCTCAAGAGGTGGCGCAAGGCGGTCCCCCCGCACTTCGACTTCTCGGTCGTTGCAGGCCCGCATCTGTCGAGCGCAAAGGCAAGTGATCTTGCACAGTTGGAGCTCGACGCGGCCCGCGCCGCCATCGACGCGCTTCAGGCCCGATGCTTCGTCTTGCGGACTCCCGCCGAAGTCACGCCGACCTCGTTGTGGCGCGGTCGCATCGGGAAGATCGTCGAGCGCGTGCCTCACGATGTGACGCACTTTGTGTGGGATCCGGCCGGCCTCTGGGAGCTGGACGACGCGGCAGCTCAAGCGAGGTCGTTCGATGCTGTGCTCGCCGTCGACCCGGCGCAGAACGCCGTTCCGCGCGGGCCGGTCGCCTATCTCCGGCTCAGGGCTCTCGGCGCGACGCGTTCCTTCGGACCCGCTGCCCTCGATCGTATCGTCCAGGCTGTGGGCCCGCGACGCGACGTATTTGCAGTGATCGAGACGGACACGGCGCTGCAGGAAGCCAAGCGTCTGCGGTCGCTCGTCAAGAGCGCGGGGTCTTCGAAGGGGGTCGCAGGCGGATTGCAGCGGGTTCGGCCGCGAGGCGATATCGTCGTGCGCGACGACGAGCAGGAGTAGTGGGTGGACGCCAAGCGCGCGGTAGGCGCCTCGGAGGGATCTGCGGCGGAAGCCGCGCGGGACGTCTTGCAGTTTGGAAATGCGGTGGATGCGGTCGTGGCCGGTGTGCTCGTGGCCGCGGCGGAGACCCCGTCGGTGTTTCTTGGCCCCGTGCAGTTTCTTGTCGGCGGCCACGGAGCAGGACTGCGGGCCATCGACGGTCGCGTGCGGCAGCCGGGCCGCGGAATGCCGCGCCCACGAGGGATTCTACCCGGGGATGCGGTGCCTCCGCAGGCATGGGTGGGCGTGCCGGCGCTTCCCAGCGCCCTCGCGCTGCTGTCTGCGTCTCTAGGCAGCGCGAGCTTGTGGCGCGTTTCGCAAGCGGCGGTGACGTATTCGAAGGAGCTATGCGCGGAGCGAGCGGCCGTGATCGAAGCCTTCGCCGCCCAAGCAGCTGCTGCGCTTTCGAGCGAGGCCATCGCCGGGGAGCTCACGGCGGTCGCCGGTCGGTCGGTCGGGGGGGCTCTCACCCGCGAGGATCTCGGCGCGGTTCGGCCGGTCGTCACATCGTGCAACCAAGATTCCACGTTGGACGACCGGATTGTTCGGGTCCCATGGCGTTCGGAGCCGTGCGACGGGTCGAACACACAGGTCATCGCAGCGGCGGATTCTGGCGGACTCGTCGCCGTCGGTTGTTACGAGTCCGGACGCGAAGGGCTTGACGTTGCGGCTCTCGGGTTGGTCGCGCCGTCGTTCGCGGCGCCTGTGCGACGCGGCGAGCCGCGAGTGCGACCTGGCGAAGCTCGCCCTGCCGCAGCTCCGATCGCGCTGAGGGCGCCCCGCGGGCTCCCCGACCTGGCTCTCGGGATCGCCTCCATTTCGGGCGCTGAAACGATGCTGGATGTCGTCCTCGAGGCACTCCGGGAGTCTCCCGCCCTGATCGCACGCGCTCTCGCAGCGGCGTCAGGGGGACGGCCCATCGCGGTCGTCTCGGCGGCCAATGCGGCTGCATTGGCCGGTGCGCACTCGTGAGGCCTGGGCACGCAGACGCAGAAAGAGTGTGGGGTCACAAAGTTGACGCATCCGTGCGCACGCTGTATCGGATGCTCTCATGGCAGTCGGCGTGCATGCGTTCCCAGCGGGGGCGTGCGGCAACGAGCGCGCACGGCTGGCGCGAATGTTTGGCACCGAACCGGCTCGGGCCATCGGCAGTGCGGAGGTTCCCGTGGGCGAGATGCGCGTCGGCGTCCTGATGGGCGGATATAGCTCGGAGCGGGAAGTGTCGCTCCGGACGGGCGAGGGAGTCGTGGAGGCGCTGCAAAGCCGCGGCCACGACGTAACGCGCATCCTCTGGGGCGGCGATGGGACTCCTCTCTATGAATTGCTAAGGCGCTCCGCGATTGACATCGCATTCCTCGCACTTCATGGGCGCGGGGGCGAAGACGGATGTGTTCAGGGCATGCTCGAGCTCATGGGCATTCCCTACACGGGGAGCGGCGTACTTGGCAGCGCCCTCGCGATGGACAAACTCAAAGCTAAGGAGATGTTCCGTCTTCACAATGTGCCGACACCTCCGTACTACACCGTGGGTCGAGCTGATTTGGACGACGTAGTCCACGTTCATGGAAGCTTCGGATTCCCGGTGGTCGTCAAGCCCCGGCGCGAAGGATCCTCGATCGGCGTGGCGAAGGCCAACCAGCTTTCTGAGTTGGTCTCCGCGCTCGAGAACGCCCTCGAGCACGACGAACAAGCGGTCGTCGAGCGCCACGTTCGAGGGACGGAGATTCACGTGGGGATTCTCGATGGTCGAGTCCTGGGAGCCATCGAGGTCGCGCCCAAATCGGGAGATCTCTACGACTATCGATCGAAGTACACCGCGGGCCTGACTGAAACCATCTGTCCGCCGCGCGTTCCGGCAACCCGCATGCGAGGGGTTCTCAACCTCGGGGCCTGCGCGACTCGTGCACTCGGGTGCACTGGTGCGTGTCGGGTGGACCTACTCGTGACCGAAGGCGAGAACGAATACGTTCTCGAGGTGAATTCACTGCCAGGTCTGACGCCAACTTCGCTCCTACCTAAAATCGCGGCGTCGGCGGGAATGGACTACGCGTCTCTGTGCGAAGCGATCCTCGCGGGCGCGCGGTTGCACGCGGGGCTGACCTCTCAGTCCCTCGGAGACCCCTCGATGTCGCCGTCGTTCGCGATCGCGTAGTCTCCCGCCGCTGCGTTACTTCCTTGAGTGGCGCCGGCCTGGTTTCACGCCCATCCGGAAGGTCCCATCAGACGCGCCTGCCAGAGCCCGTGTACGAACGAGGACCTGAAGATGCCGCCGACGATCGTGATGACCGCAGACGAAATCACCAGGGCTCGCACCGTATCGATCTCGAAGCTGTCCACGAGCCTGTCAGTCAACCATAGGAGCACGGCGTTCACCAGGAAGGGAATGAGCACGAATAGCAGCCCGAGACTGAGCACCGCGGGAACGAAGAGCACCGTGCGAAGGACCCAAGTGAGCAGCCATCCCAAGAGGAAGTTCAGCACGCTGAAGACGAGCGCCACGACGAACGCAGCGGGGGCACTCCGAACATGGACACCCGGCATTAGGCGACCGAGGACGCCGATCGTCACAGCGAGAGCGAGAATCTGTAGGAGTGAGTACATGGTCATAGAGTAGCCCACGCTGCCCGTGGAGCGAAAGGCTGCGGACGCACAACGTGCGCTGTCCCAGCTGCGCGACGCTCTGTCATGCGAAGAACTTGCACACAGCAGGTTGGGCCCAACCTCGAGCGCGGCAGAGCACGGACTTGGGAACATGACCTTCTGAGCGCGTCGGCTCCTGAAGTGAGAAGGAGTCCGCGCCGTATGCGTCGGGGCTGCGTCGTCTCCGTCTAACCCATGAGCGCGAGCTGCTAAGATAAGGCAGTCCGATTCGACTCCTAACCCGCGTAACGGTCCCACCGTAACTCCTCAATCCAATGACCATGATGGCTTGCCCAGAATGTACTCCCAGGAGCCCGACCAAGCTCGAACGCGCCGCCGCGCTGCTTGTCGAGGCGCTAAACTTCGTCGGTTGCGCATCGAAAGATGTCGGGCCGTACGGTTGTCGCGTCCACGCTGACGGTTTCATCGAGGGTTTCTGCAGTCCCGTGTGTGCCGACGAAGACTGCGACCACGCCTGGTGCTGCGACCTCGACGAGCTTGCGTCGACGACCACCGTGGCCGACTTCGTGGACGCCGTTCGGCACGTGCTGAGCGACCGCGCCCAGTCGGACGCCGGGTCACGCTTGATGGCGCGCGTGGAAGGCCTCCTAGGGAAGTCGATTCCAGTCGCAAGCGATTGAGGGCCCGAGCGAGGGGGGAGGCCGCGCGTCGTTCTGCCGGCGTCCTTCGGCCGAGCGAGAGCGAGGCCTGCGTAGAAGCCGCAAATGGAAACCGCACGCGGCCGCTTTTGCCACTACGCCCAGGAATGCCCGAGCGCCGGTCGCACGACTACGGGCGTCACGGCACGACGTCGCTCTTTGCCGCGCTCGACACGAAGACGGGCACAGTCATCGGCGAGCTGCGACAGCTTCAGGTGGAACGATGGTTCGGGGAGCTGTCGAACAAGGCGATCCGGCGCGGATCCCATCGCAGCGTCAAGGAACTCGAAGATGCCATCCGCGCCTACCTCGACACGAGCAACGCCGACCCCATCAGAGACGGGACACTAGCTTCGGGGCTCGACCAGCAGGCGGTATCCGACCCCCGGCTCCGTAATGAGGTGCTTGGGACACGCCGAGTCACGTTCCAGCTTGTGCCTTAGCTGCGCCATGTGGACGCGGAGAAGTTGGGGCGTGTGGGCTTCTCCGGGTCCCCAGACTTCTCGCAACAACTGACGCTGCGTAACGACCATCCCCGCATGTCTGGCCAGCGCAGCGAGCACCTTGTACTCGATGGGCGTAAGATGAATCTCGGCGTCATCGAGGAAGACCAGGCGCCTCGCGAGATCAATCCGAAGTCCTCCTGACGCGACCACGGCTTGCGATCCGTCGCCGCGCTTGCGCGCCGTGTGTCTTAGCGCGACAGCGATGCGCGCCGCGAGCTCGGCCGGGCCGAAGGGCTTGGTGAGGTAGTCGTCCGCACCTTCGTTGAGCGCACGAACCTTGTCCTGCTCTTGACCGCGCGCGGATAGAACGATGATCGGCAGTTCGGCCCACTCGCGCAGGCGGCGCAACACCTCAAATCCGTCGATCCCTGGAAGCCCCAGATCCAGGACTACGACATCGGGGGGCTCGGTCGCGGCGACCGCCAATCCCTCCTCACCGGAGGAGGTTTCCGCAACCCTATAGCCTTGGCTCGCAAGCGAGATCCGGACAAACCTGCGCATTTGAGGTTCGTCCTCGATGAGCACGACGAGAGGACGGGGTTCTGTCATGGGCGTTCGCCTCGAATATAACGCGGATTCCCGGTCCGATGCGGGTGGATGGAGCGCGAGATCGTCGGCCCTCGCCGCCCCGCGCTCTGTCAGAGCCTTCTTTACGCTTTCACAACGTCGATGGCACGCATCTTTACAGTTTCTCAACGGACGGAGTCCTAGGGTGCTGATGTCGCGTCGGTGCGACGTCGATTCCCTCGCGGAGGCGCGATCATGGTTTTGGACCTCGTGTATCTAGGACTCACCGCAGCTCTCTTCGCGGTCACGTGGGGCTTCATGCTCCTGTGCGAGCGGGTTTAGAGGAGAGGCACAATGCCTATTTTATACGTCATCGGTGGTGTCTTGGCCGCCGCGCTTCTCGTCTACCTGTTCGTGGCACTTCTCAAGCCAGAGGCGTTCTCATGAGCTGGCAAGGGATGGCGCAGATCGTCCTATTTTTCGTCGTGCTCCTCGCGCTGACAAAGCCGCTCGGGGCCTATATGGCCCGAGTGTACGAGGGACGTCCCGTGGGTCTCGAGAGAGTGTTCGGGAGGCTCGAGCGCCTCATTTACCGCGCGTGCGGTGTGCCGGACGCTCCCGAACAGCGCGAGATGCGGTGGACGACGTACGCGGGCGCGATGTTGCTGTTTCACGTCGTCGGCATCGTCTTCGTCTATGCCATCCTGCGTCTGCAAGCTGTTCTTCCGCTCAATCCGCAGAGTCTTGCTGCCCCATCGCCGGACCTCTCGTGGAACACGGCAGTCAGCTTCGCGACCAACACGAACTGGCAGAGCTATTCCGGCGAAACGTCCCTCAGCTACCTGTCGCAGATGGTCGCTCTCACCGTGCAGAACTTCGTGTCGGCGGCGGCCGGCATGGCCATTCTCGTCGCGCTCGTCCGGGCCATCGCCCGAAGGGAGACGTCCGGGATAGGGAATTTCTGGGTGGACCTCACGCGGACGACGCTTTACATCCTGCTTCCGCTTTCCGTCGTGTTCGCGGTGGTACTCGTGTCCCAGGGGGTCGTTCAGACGTTCTCCGACTACCGGTCCGTATCCCTACTGCAGGCCACGAAAGACGCCGACGGACACGACGTCGTGTCTCAGATATTGGCATTGGGCCCGGCGGCGTCTCAGATCGCCATCAAAGACCTCGGAACGAACGGAGGAGGCTTCTTCAATGCCAATTCTGCTCATCCCTTCGAGAATCCGACGCCCCTGTCGAACTTCCTCATTCTCGTATCGCTTCTTTTGGTCCCGGCTGCCCTGACGCACACGTTCGGGAAAATGGTGCGCGACGCGCGCCAGGGGTGGGCGCTGCTCGCCGCGATGCTCGTCATCTTCGTGCCGCTCGTGTGGCTCTGCGTTTCCAGCGAACAGGCAGGCGCCCATGCGCTGAGGGGGCTCCCTGTCGATCAGATCGGCAGTGCTCTGTCACCCGGGGGCAACATGGAGGGCAAGGAGCTGCGGTTCGGCATCGGCGCATCGGCCCTGTATGCCGCGGCCACTACGGCGGTCTCCAATGGGTCGGTCAATGCGATGCACGATTCGTTCACGCCGCTCGGTGGCTTGGTCCCGCTCTGGTTGATACAGCTCGGTGAGGTCGTGTTCGGCGGCGTCGGTTCCGGGCTTTACGGAATGCTGATGTTCGCCGTCGTCGCCGTCTTCGTCGCGGGACTCATGGTGGGCCGCACCCCGGAGTATCTGGGCAAGAAAATCGAGGCGTACGACATGAAGATGGCCTCCCTGGCCATCTTGGCTCCAGCGGCGTGTGTCCTCATTTTTACCGCGATCGCCGTGGTTACCGAGGCCGGGACGAAGGGCATTGCCAATCCAGGTCCGCACGGATTCACCGAGGTTCTCTACGCCTATTCCTCCGCTGCCAACAACAACGGAAGCGCATTTGCCGGTCTGTCTGCAAATACGCCATTTTACAACACGACACTCGGCCTGGCGATGTTCTTCGGAAGATTCTGGGTCAAGATACCCGTTCTCGCTCTCGCAGGGTCACTGGTCAAAAAGAAGCTCGTTCCAGCGAGCGCAGGGACTCTCCCCACCCATACTCCGCTATTTGTTGCGATGCTCGTCGGCGTCGTCATCATCGTCGGCGCACTCACCTTTATCCCTTCCCTTGCCCTTGGTCCGATCGTAGAGCAGCTCCTCGCCTCGGCGTGAGCTGCAAAGGTCAGATGGTCCCATGACTACGAACGACGCAATCAAAGAGACGGCGCCGTCCCCCGGCGCGCTTCGACGTGGAATCGATACCGACGGAGACGCCGGGCGGCTCGCCGCTGCGCCCAGGCGCACCCGTGCACAGGGACGCCCTCTGTTCGAACCGACGATCATCCGGCGAGCGTGCGCGGACGCGGTCGCCAAGCTCGACCCTCGGCATCAGATTCGAAATCCTGTCATGTTCGTCGTCGAGGTTGGAAGCGTGCTGACGACTTGCCTCTTCGTGCAAGCGCTCGTCGGCCACGGTGAAGCCCCGTGGGGTTTCATCCTGTCGGTCTCGGCGTGGCTATGGTTCACTGTCCTCTTCGCCAACTTCGCGGAGGCCATGGCCGAAGGGCGAGGCAAGGCCCAGGCCGAGGCGCTTCGCAGGGCGCGCAAGGACATCCAGGCGAGGCGCATCGATAGCCCTCGTCGGGATGCCCGCGCGGTCGTCATCGCCGCGTCGCAACTGCGCCGCAACAATTACGTTCTGGTCGAAGCCGGAGACACCATCCCCGGCGACGGTGAGATTGTCGAGGGCGTCGCATCAGTGGACGAGAGCGCGATCACCGGAGAGAGCGCCCCCGTCATTCGGGAGAGCGGCGGCGATCGAAGTGCGGTCACCGGGGGCACGCGCGTCCTGTCCGACTGGCTCGTCATACGGATTACCGCCGATCCTGGCGAGACGTTTCTCGACCGCATGATTGCCATGGTGGAAGGGGCCAAGCGCCAGAAGACGCCGAACGAGATTGCGCTCGACATCTTGCTCGCGTTCCTGACCATCGTGTTCTTGCTCGCGACGGTCACGCTGCTGCCGTACTCGCTTTTCAGCGTAGCCGCCGCCAAACAGGGCACGCCGGTGAGCATCACCGTGCTCGTCGCGCTACTCGTCTGTCTCATTCCTACGACCATCGGCGGCCTGCTCTCCGCCATTGGTATCGCGGGAATGGACCGGATGATTCAGGCCAACATCATCGCGACGAGCGGTCGCGCGGTCGAGTCTGCGGGCGATGTCGACGTGCTGCTTCTCGACAAGACGGGCACGATCACCCTCGGCAATCGACAGGCGACCGCGTTCGTGCCCGCCCCTGGCTGTACGCAAGAGGCGCTTGCGGACGCAGCGCAGCTGGGCTCGCTGGCCGACGAGACGCCCGAAGGTCGCAGCATCGTCGTTCTTGCCAAGGAGCGCTATGGCTTACGAGAGAGAGCCGTGGAAGACATCGGGGCGCGGTTCGTACCGTTTACGGCGCAAACGCGCATGAGCGGAGTCGACCTGGGAAAAAGGCAGATTCGCAAGGGTGCGGCCGAGGCGGTCGAGGCGTACGTGCGCGAACAAGGCGGGGCGTTTCCGCCTGAGGTCCGGTCGGCGGTAGATTCGATTGCCACGCGCGGGTCCACCCCGCTGGTCGTCGCCGAGGGTCCCCGAGTTCTGGGCGTGATTGAGCTCAAGGATATCGTCAAGGGCGGCATCAAAGAGCGCTTTGCCGAACTCCGCCGGATGGGCATCAAGACCGTGATGATCACCGGAGACAATGCGAAGACGGCGGCTGCGATCGCGGCGGAAGCGGGAGTCGATGACTACCTGGCCCAGGCGACGCCGGAGGCCAAGCTGGCGCTCATCCGCGAGCATCAAAAAGGTGGGCGGTTGGTGGCGATGACCGGCGACGGGACCAACGACGCGCCCGCGCTCGCCCAAGCCGACGTGGCCGTGGCCATGAACACCGGAACGCAGGCCGCCAAAGAAGCCGGGAACATGGTCGATCTCGACTCCAATCCGACGAAACTCATTGAGGTCGTCGAGATTGGCAAGCAGCTTCTCATGACCCGAGGAGCGCTGACGACGTTCAGCATTGCCAACGATGTCGCCAAGTACTTCGCCATTATTCCGGCTGCGTTTGCGACGACGTACCCGGCACTCAATGCGCTAAACGTCATGCACTTGGCGACTCCGCAAAGCGGCATCCTCAGCGCCGTGATCTTCAACGCGCTCATCATCATCGCTCTCATCCCCCTCGCGCTCCGTGGGATCAAGTACAGAGCGGTAGGGGCTTCGCGTCTCCTTCGCGATCATTTGCTCCTCTACGGCGGCGGCGGCCTCATCGCGCCGTTCGTCGGCATCAAGCTCATCGACATGCTGCTCGTCGCCTTGCGCATGACCTAAAGGACGGCCACCCATGATTTCCCAACTACGCGCTTCGGTCGTGTCGTTTGCCCTTCTGACGGTCCTCACAGGTCTCGTCTATCCGCTCCTGGTTACGGCCGTCGCGCAAGCTGCGTTCCCCCACGAGGCCCGCGGCAGCGTCATTGTTCGACGCGGTCAAGCTGTCGGCTCCTCGCTCATCGGTCAGGCGTTCGACGCTCCGAGGTACTTCTGGGGTCGCCTTTCCGCGACCGTAGACTCGAACGGCAAGCCACTCGCTTACAACGCGGGGGCGTCGGGCGGCTCGAACCTCAGTTCGACCAACCCGGCTCTCGCTGACGCGGCCAGAGTGCGCGTCGACGCCCTGCGAGCTGCGTCCCCTTTGTCCGCGTGGTCGACCGTCCCCGTCGATCTGGTGACATCTTCAGCGAGCGGTCTCGACCCGGATATCTCCCCCGCAGCGGCCGAGATCCAGGTGCAACGAGTGGCCACGGCCCGCGGGCTCGATCCGGCGCGCGTACGCAGGCTCGTCCAAGCCCACACACGCGACCGCACGTTGGCCATCCTGGGTGAGCCGCGGGTCAACGTTCTGGAACTCAACCTGGCCCTCGACGACGAGAAGTGAGGCCCTCATCGCGTTGGAGCCGCTACGCGCCGCCACCGACCCGATTCCAGGCGCCGTTGCAACCCAACG
Organism: Polyangiaceae bacterium; assembly: GCA_049512415.1. Taxonomy (GTDB): domain Bacteria; phylum Myxococcota_A; class Polyangia; order Polyangiales; family Polyangiaceae; genus Palsa-1150. Next base: position 6,452 of record JBEKXD010000085.1, on the reverse strand, counting down.
CATCGCGTTGAACGGCATGCTGGGCAGTTGGCGAGCTGAAGTCGCTCGTGGGTGTTCACCGGCAGGCACCCGATGGGGACCATGTCCTTGCGAGCCACGATGGCCCCGCACGAGCATCGAATGGATTCCACGTTCACTCGCTACGGCGTCGGAGGGTGCGCCGTTAATGTGGGCTCTGTGGGCCCATTGACAGCGCGTGCAAAGCCGCTACCGCTCGGTCTCCCATGGCAGACGCCGTCACGCACTCATTCCAGGCAGACGTGGCCGAGGTGCTCAACCTCGTCATCCATTCGCTCTACGCACACACCGATGTGTTCCTGCGAGAGCTCATTTCCAACGCATCCGACGCTCTTGACCGCCTTCGATTTCGGGCGCTAACGGACCCGGAGCTCAGCGCGGGGGACACGCCGCTGGTCATCCGCATCTCGGCCGACGCTGAGCGTCGCACCCTCACAATCGAAGACACTGGCATCGGCATGACGGAGGAGGAGCTCGTGAAGTCGCTCGGGACGATCGCGCATTCCGGATCGCGGGCGTTTCTCGAGCACCTCGCCCGGCAAGGCCAACGCGATGCGCGCTTGATTGGGCAGTTTGGCGTCGGCTTCTACAGCGCCTTCCTCGTCGCCGAGCGCGTGGACGTCGTGTCGCGCGCGGCGGGCCCCGAGCAGACCGGCCACGTGTGGATGTCGAGCGGCAAGGATACGTTCACCGTGGCGCCTGCGGATCGGAGCGAGCGCGGGACGGCCGTCGTGCTTCACCTGCGTGAGGACCAAAGCGAGTACCTCGAGCCCTGGCGTCTGCGCGAGCTCGTCGAACGCTACTCCGACTTCGTGAGTCACCCGATTCAGCTCCGCGCGACGAAGGGGCAGGGGCAGCAGGCCACGGCCGACTTCGAGACGATCAACCGTGCGAGCGCGCTGTGGCAGAGGCCGAAGTCGGAGATAAGCGACGAGCAATACGACGAGTTCTATCGACACTTGGCGCGGGGCGACAGCGACAAGCCGCTGGCGCGTACCCATTTCAAAATCGAGGGAACGAGGGAGTTCACCGGTCTTATCTACATTCCCCGGGACCGTCCCTTCGAACTCCGGTTCGGGACCAAGCATCGTGGTCTTCGGCTGTACGTCAAGCGAGTCTTGGTCATGGACGACTGTGACGAGATCGTTCCCGAGTGGATGCGGTTCGTCGTCGGCGTCGTGGATTCCGATGACTTGCCCCTGAACGTGTCGCGAGAGGTCCTCCAGGAATCCTCGGTCGTGCGCGCCATCAAGAAGCAAATTGTCAAGCGCGTCCTCGACACACTTGGGGAGATGGCGGAGCAGCGAGCGGAGGACTATGCGGTGTTCTTCAAGGCATTCGGCTCGTTTCTCAAGTCTGGGGTGGCGAACGACTTCGAGAATCGCGATCGCATCGCGCAGCTCCTGCGCTACGAAAGCACCGCTGCAGCAGGATTGGTTTCGCTGTCCGACTACGTCAAGCGCATGAAGGACCAGCAGCCCGCGATTTACTTTGCCATCGGAGAATCGCGCCAGGGGCTCGAATCGGCGCCCCATCTCGAGGTCCTGCGCAGCCGTGGCTACGAAGTCTTGCTCATGACCGACCCCGTCGACGAATGGGTCACGACCTCTCTCGGGGCTTTCGAAGGCAAGCCTTTGGTCTCCGCCATGAGGGCTGAGCTCGCGCTGCAAGATCAAGAGGGGGATAAGTCCGAGAAGGAGGCACAGGCGCAAGCGGCCGGACCGCTCATGGACCGGATTCGCGCCGTCTTAGGGGACCGTGTCGTCGAGGTGCGCGCGAGTGACCGGCTGATTGACTCCCCGTGCTGTCTGGTCATCCGCGCCGGTTCGCCGCACGGTTACGTCGAGCGCCTGCTCCGCCAATCCGGGGGGGAAATCCCGACTGCATCACGCATCCTCGAGATCAACCCTCGGCACGCCTTGGTCAGAAATATCACACACCTGCTCGAACGTGCGGATGCGCGCGTCGATGGTTGGGTGGAACTTCTATACGAGCAGGCCCTCCTCGCGGGCGGCGAATCGCTGGGCAATCCAAGTGACTTTGCGCGTCGCGTCACCGGGCTCTTGGAATCCGTCACGGCCGCGGCGACCGACCGTCACGAAGACGAACCGAAGGGAGGGGACAACGCTGCCCTGTAAGGGGGCAATTCCTGCGCCGTCGGTCGACGAGCGCCGCGTTCGTCGGACGCTGAGACGACGCCGCAGGCGCCGTAGCGGCGCTCGTCGCGAAAGCCCTGGCGAGCTCAGTGATGCGGAAGCACAATAAGGCACCGATGTGGTGCGGGGCCAGCCCACCCTTGCCCTGATTTGGTGGCGTTGCGGTACCTTTGGCTTCGGCTGCAAGATCACTTTTTCAACGAACGCTAGGTCTCCTCCATGGAAAAGCTCCTACTCGTCGATGCGGATGTGCGAAGTGCCCGGATGGTCGACGTCGGCCTACGGAAATCAGGCTTTCGCGTCTGGGTGGCGACGGACGGCGCGGATGCGCTCGGGAAGGTCGACGCCCTCGCTCCGGAGCTCGTCATAGCGGACGTGCACCTTCCAACTCTCGACGGCCGCGGATTGGTCAGCGCGCTGCGGGCTCGACGCGAAACGGCAACTCTCCCAGTTATTTTCCTGGTGTCGCCTGACTCGGGGGAGCGCGGGCGTCGGTCTGAGGTCGAGAACGAGGAGTGGGTTCGTAAGCCAGTCGTACTTCGCGAGCTGATTTCGCGGATTCACGCCGTCGAGGCGCGCCGGCTTTGGCAAAGCCTGTCGGAAGAGGCGCGGCCCGGCTCCGGCCAGGCGCGCGTGTCGGGATCGACGGGGCGATTGGCCGCGGTGGACCTCATCCGGGCATTCGATGTCGCACGGCGCAGCGGAAAGGTTCACCTGCGAAGCGGGTTGCAGGAGGCTACGGTCGCATTTCGCGACGGGCGTGTGGTCGACGCCGAGTTTGGACGCCTTCGAGGTGAGGAGGCTGTCTATCGCGCGCTGATGCTGCGAGACGCGCTGTTCGATATCGATTTCGGTGTGGTCTCGTGCGAGGACATCGTCCGCCTGTCCATGGACGAGCTCCTATCTGAGGGGTTCAACCGCCTGGAGGAGACGCTCGAACCCCGCCAAGAACCAGTGGTGAGAGTGTCCTTCAGACCGCCTTCGGCGTCACCCGCCCACTCGGACGCGGGCCTGCGTGTCCGTCTATCGACGGGCGAGGCTGCCTCCGATCGCAATGCCGGCGAAGACGTGCAGGAGGCTCGCCCGGAGCCTGTCATGCGCGCGGCACTTCGCTCCCCCATGGCCTCCACGGCTCATGTGGACCCGGCGCCCCGACCTGTTTCTGCCGCTCCCGCGGCGCGCGCCGTGACCCAACCGGTTCGCGAGACTGCCGGGGCCGATCGCGCTCCATCCGCACTCGAGTCGAGGGCGCATGGCGTTGCCGCGCTGGCTTCCCCCGCAGAGCCGCGCCTGCACGACGTCGCGGCGCTCGCCCCGCCGCCCAATCCGCGTACCGACGACGTGGTAGCGCCCGCCAAACCGACTGAGCAGGGCATGAGCGACGTTGCCTCTCCGCCGAGGACGCTCGACGTCGAGTGGCCAGTCGATGTGGAGTCTCCAAAGCAGATTCGGGAACAGGTGTCGGACGCTCCGGAGGCACTGTTGCCTTCACACGCGCGCGCGCGCGATCGGTCGGCGGCCTCGCAGCGGCCCGAGCGCCCGTCGCGCACGGTGCCTCCTTTGGTCATCCACGCTCAGGAAGAGGATGCGCAGGCCCTCGGCGTGCCGAGGACCATAAGCCCAGCCGCCCGGTACATCGTTGGGGGTTCGGTTCTTGCCGCCTCCGTCATTATCATTGTCGGCCTTCTCAGCTCGTCGCACGCTCGCCAGGTGCGCGAAGCGGAAGAGGCGCACAATGCGGCCGCCGCCTTTGCCGCAGCACCCATGGTGAGCGCCGCAAGTCCGGTTCCGAGCGCCGGTCCTCTGACAGCGCCGGCAATCCCCGCCGTTGCGCCGGAGACGGTCGTCCCCGTCGGCAAGGACCATGACCGGTTGGGAGAGGGCGATGCCGTCCCCGGCGCCAAGACCGCGGCGCCGGGAAGTCCTGCGGTCGGAGCAGCGATCGGTGCCCCGAGAGTTCAAGCGTCCCCCGTGGAGCGCGGGGAGACGGCTCTCGTCGCCAAGTTCGAGGAGACCGGGCAGTCTCCCACGGTCCTCGAGGCGGAGCGCGCGCTCGCTCGTGGCGCCACGTCCCACGCCGTCGAGCTAGCTCAGAAGGCCGTCGCGGAGAATCCAGCGGACGCCGACGCCTGGTTGACTCTAGGGGCGGCGCGTGAAGCCTCCGGCGACCCCAACTCGGCCCGTCTGGCGTATCGGAGCTGCGTGGCCCAAGCTCACACCGTGGGGCTGACTCACTGCCGCGTTCTCGCCGAGAGGCAGGCGGGCAACTAGCCTTTGATGCCTGAGCAGCGGCCCCGCGTTAATCGCGCGGCAGGCAGCGATTCATACTCTAAGATGTCGCCATGTCCGCAGCTTGGCCGGCCCCGTCCGGCGACAGTCGCTCCTCGTTCGTTCTCCGCACGCGGTTCTGCGAGACGGACCTCATGGGTGTCATCCATCACGCCGTCTACCTGACATACTTCGAGGCAGCCCGCGTGGAGTACCTTCGTCGGCGCGGGACCGGTTACTCGGTCTGGACCGACCGCGGCGTGCACTTGGCGGTGGCCGAGTCGCACGTGCGGCACAAGAGGCCTCTTCGATTCGACGAATGCGTCACGATCGACACCGTGCTCTCTGAGCTCGGTCGAGCCTCGATGACGTTCACGTACCGAATCACGCGACCCCAAGTCTCCGGTGAGGTCGTCGCCGAGGGCGACACGCTCCTCGCAACGGTCGGAAACGACGGAGCGATCCGCCTGATGCCCGAGGATCTGGCACGGTCCGTGTGCGCGCCGGAACGGGATTCGAAGTTCGACGGTCAGACCTAGTGGCCTATTCGGGACTGACTGGGGGTCTTGTTCGGAGGAGTTCGCGTGGACGTGCAGGCCGATTCTCAACAGGCTGATGGTCGCGTGTCGACCGCCGCAGCACTCGTCGATGTGATGAGCGTCGTGCTCCGGGTCGGCGTGATCATGGTGCGCAGTGGTGCGGCGGCGTTCCGGTCGAGACTCACGATGATGCGTTTCGCGCGTTCGCTGGGGGTGTCCGAGGCCGATTTCGTCGTCACACCGGACCTCGTGCAAGCCTCGCTGTCATCCGGAGGCACCACATTGGGGCGGGCGATCCACATCGGCGAGAGCGGAGTGAACATGGGACGCCTCGCCGCCATCGATCGCCTCTCACGGGAGCTGGCGGCGACGCCGGGGTCGGCGGACGTGGATGCGGTCGGTGCCCGCCTTGACGCCATCGAGGGCGCGCCGCTCGTCTACCCCCGATGGCTGACGGTGGCGATGCTAGGGGCGGCGTGTGGAGCCTTTTGCGGGGCGATGGGTGGCGGCGCGCTCGCCATCGCAGGCGCTTACGTCGGTGCGGTTCTCGGGCACCTGTTGCGGCTATGGCTTATTGCCAAGCACGCGCACGTCGTGTCCTTCGTGACGGTGAGCACGTTCACGTCATCGGCTACGGCGTTCGTTGTCGTCTGGGGGGGCTTGCATCTCGGCGGCGTCGTTCCGTCCGCATTCCACGTGGCATCGAGCGAGGCCGTGCTGGCATCCATTCTGTATCTGGTCCCGGGCGTTCCGCTCGTCACCAGCCTTCTCGACATCATCCACTTCGACCTGGTAGCCGGCTTGGCCCGCGCTGCGTATGCGAGTCTCATCGTCGTTTGCATGGGAGTGGGCATGCTCGCGTTTCTCTCGATGATCCGGCACGCGTTTCCATGACCTCCGCGCATCTCGCAAGCCTTGCGGCGTATCACTTTGTGCTCGGGTGCGTAGCCACGTGCGGCTTCGCGCTTTGGTTCAACGTGCCGCGCGGGGTTGTGGGCCGAACGTGTCTGTTCGGGGGCGGTGCGTACGTGGTGCGCTTGCTGCTCTTGCACATGGGCGAGTCACCGGCGGCCGCAGCATTCTGGGCGGCCTTGTTCGTGGGTCTCGCGGGCTACGCGCAGGCCAGGAAGGCCAGAGTTCCCCGCGTAATTCTGACGGTCCCTGCCGTGATCCCGTTGGTCCCCGGGATTCCCGCCTACGACACGATCGTGAACTTTTTCAGGGGGGACGCGCTTGGGGGCCTCGGGAGCGCGGTGAAGGCCACGATGATCCTCGTCGCGCTCGCCGGTGGGCTGACCGCTGCCCGAGTGGTGACGTGGACGAGCCGTCCGCCGCCCTAGAAGGCCGGCGTATTTCGGCCGATCCCTTCGGTGCGCCAGGAAAAGCCTGGGTGAGGAGGAAGCGATGTAGAGCGACTACAGAAGCAGAAACCTCACGGAGCAATCCAGCGGGTTCGAATCCCGTCCGGCCA
>JBEKXD010000084.1:0-18768 GCA_049512415.1 Polyangiaceae bacterium | reverse complement strand
GCTCATGGCCCACGGCGCGCGCCCCAACGCGCCGATCGCGGAGGACTCGACCCCCTTGCACGTGGCGGCCGAGACGGGCTTTACCGAAATGGTCCGCCTTCTGCTCGACGCGGGCGCCCGACTGGACGCGCCCGACAGCGAGGGACGTACGGCGCTCGAGCGAGCCGTATTCCAGGCCCACGCCGACGTGGTCGCGCTCCTGCTGGGCCGCGGCGCTTCGGCGGCGGCTCAAGATGCACGCGGAATGACGGCCCTCCACTGGCTCGCGCGCGCCCGCCTCCCCATCGACGATTCCCACGATTGCGAGCGCACTCTCCGGATCTTGCTCGACCATGGGGCGACGCTCGCCGCGCGCGACCGCGACGGCCGAGTGCCCCTCGAGCACGCCATTGGTCATTACGCGCAGCTACAGTGCTTCCTCTTTGCAGCCAGGCAGGCCCTGCGCGCCGGCCCTGGGTACCGGGAAGGCGACTCCGTCAGGCGCGCCGCCGCCGTCTCCGCGGTGCACGGCGCTTCGCTGCTGCACTTGGCCGTCCACGAGGACGACGACGACTTGGTGTGGCGCCTGCCGGCGGGCTTCGGCGTACGCACCGACATCGTGGACGACGACGGGCGCACCGCGCTCCACTGGGCGGCATTCTTCGGCATCGAGCGAGCGGTCGAGCGCCTGTCAGCGCGCGCTGCGGACCTCGACGTGGTCGACGCGGGGGGCCGCACGGCCCTCGATTGGGCCATTGCGGCGTGTCGACGGCCCATTGCAGACTTGCTCATTCGACGCGGCGCGCACGCCAAGGGATCCGACGCCCCGCGCCAGCTCGACGCGTGTCCGGCGCGGCCCCAGCCGGCCTCCGTCGACGAGCGCCCCCACGATCTGGCCGGAAGGGATCGAGCCGGGACGGCCCAGGATCGTCTAGCGCCGCTCGTCGCGCTGGTTGACGCGGGGCTGCCGATCGACGGACGCGATTCCGAGGGGCGCACGCCGCTGCACCGGGCGGCGGCGCTTGCGCCCAACACGGTGTCCCTCGAATTCTTGCTGGAGCACGGCGCGGACGTTCACGCGCGCGACAGCGAGGGGCGGAGTCCTCTGCACGCCGCCGCGTGCGCCACGGCGTTGAAGGCCGCGCGCGCGCTCGTTCGGGCCGGCGCCGACGTACGGGCGACCGACGACGCGGGGCGGACGCCGCTCCATGCGCTCTTTCAACCCTCGGCGTGCCCCGGCCGCACGCAGGTGATCCCCCAGGACGTTTTGCCGCTGGCCCAGCTTCTCGTCGACGCCGGCGCCGACGTATTGGCCCGCGATCGGCTCGGGCGGACGCCGCTTCACGCTTCGTTCGACGCAGGCGACGTCGACAGGGCGAATCCGGTCGCCGACTGGCTCGTGTGCCGCGGCGCCGACCCACGCGCGAGGGACGTCTTCGGATGGACGGCGGCCGACGTGGCCCGCGCGCGCGGGTGGCTCGACCTCCGCGTCGGGGGATCTACCCCGCGCGCGACGAGGAGCCCCTCCGATTCCAAGTAGCATCTTTCCGAGGGTGCGGTGGCGAGAAAGGCATCCAAGCCACGGCGAGCGCACCGGTCACGCCGCCCGCCGGACGTACCGATGGCGCATGCCGCCGACCCTCGGCAGGGCGACGACCTTCCCGAGCTCCCTCGGCTCGAACTCGCGCGCGACCGGTGCGTCGCTGTCGAGGCTCATGTGCGGGCGGTCTTCGTTGCAGTAGGCGGCGCGCTGGCGAACCAAATGCAGGGGATGACGCTCACCGAGCACGATCACGTGATCGAGCAGCTCCAGGCGAAGGGTGCCCACGCAGTAGATCGACATCAAACGATGTCAACGTCGTGGGTCGTTCTGGGCACCCGGACGTGGTGGATAAGGGCTGTTGCTCCCACGATCACGTGAGGCGGCAGACCTCCAGGTGCGGGATGCCCAGCGATGCGGACACCGAATGGCAAGGTTGACTGGTCTGTCCCAAATGCAACGGCCGGCTGCGGGTGCTCGGCGAGGTCACGGACCCGGCGATGATCAGACTGGTGCTCGAGAGCCTGGGCATGTCGCTCGACGCCTTCGAAAAGGCGAGGCTTGAACTTGACCCCCTCACTGCGTGAGCGGGCCAGGGCACTGTGTGAACGAGCGTGGCCGTCGACGATCGCGGCCTGGGGTTCTTGCTTGGGAGCAACTCGTGCCCACGACGTATGGCCTCCTGCCGGGATCTATGCGGCACGCTATACACCAACGTCTGGCTGGCAGCGCGCGTGCTAATCGATGACAATACGGAAGGGATCCCCACACCTGTCAACGACGCGGGGCTCGTAATCCTCGTATGGGGCCGTTCGAACGGAACGCTCTGGTCGGTAAACCTGCCATAAGACTTGTTCCCAATTCTGGAAGTCCGGGGTGCGTCCACCCTTGGCTCGTATGCACGTTCGCACGATGCTCGCGCCCACCCTTCGCTCGTTCGCGAAGGAATGAGCTACATTCTTCGCGCCGCCGCTAACGGCGCGAAGGGTGTCGCGAAGGTGAAACGCACCCGCGTTTCGCGGCACACATTGGGATCCAAGCAAGAGAAATCCGCCCAAGGCAACGTCGGGGATTGTCGTGACCCCTATGACGGCGTCGCCATCTCCGCCGCTCGTCGAGCAGGACGCAGCGCGCGTAGCATGCACTCCCGAGAATCGCGCGCCGAGACGATGCACCACGCTCGGGCTTCTGCGGAATGCAGGTAAAGTCGATGCCCACATCGCGCGGGTTGGCGAGAGCGTCGTATGCCTGCGGTAGCGAGAACGCCCGTGGACCTTACGACCTCGACCATGTACTCTCTGCGACCGCTTGGCGCGAGCGAACGCGCAAGGGAGACGGACGATGCCGAGGAAGTCCGAAGCTCTGCGGCTTCTCGAGATGCTGGACCTGGCCGACCTTCGCAGGTTCGCCGTCCATTTCGGGGTCCCGCATAGTGGCGCCGGTGTTCCGCTTCGCCGTCGACTTGTCGCAAAGATCGGAACGAGTCTCGATGGACTCGTCTCGCTGGCGAGCCCATGGAGCCGGGAGAACTGGAACGCCTTCATCGCCAAAGCGGGGGGTCGTCCCCAGCCGCATATTCAGGGCGTCCGGTCCGAGATCCGCAGACTCCTTGAAGCCGATCCAACGTCCGACTCGCAGCCGCTTTTTGAACCTCCGGGCGTTTCCGTCGTCTGCAATCCGGCGTCCCCCTTCCGCTTGCCCGAAGTTGGCGAAGCTATCCAGGGTCGCTATTTCCTCAAGCTACGGCTCGGCGTAGGCGGTTTCGGCACCGTATTTGCGGCGCACGACACCCTCGTGGGCAGTCGGGTGGTCCTCAAGTTCGCAAACGATACCGAGCACGCCGCGTCGGTTCTCAACGAATTCCGCAAGGCCAGCGCCCTGAGCCATCCGAACATCTGCAAGTATCAGAACTTCGAGCACTCCGACGAGTACGGACCGTTCGTCGTCATGCAGGACGGCGGTGACTCGATCGCCAAACTCGCCATCGGTGGATCGCTTGGCTCCGCACGCGCTCTCGATGTTCTCCGCCAAGCCGCGCTCGCGCTCGATTTTGCCCATGCGAAGGGCGTCATCCACGGCGACGTGAGTCCCGGCAATATTCTCGTCGATGCTCACGGCGTCGTGACGATCACCGATTTCGGAATATCCGCCTTCATCACGTCGCAGATCCGGAGCGATGGTGGCGAGACCCAGTGTGCGACGCACGTCCGTGGATTCCACCCCCTGTTCGGCGCGCCCGAAATCCAGCACGCGGCCACTCTCAAGCCACAGAGCGACCAGTTCAGCCTGGCCCTCGTATATTGCGCCATGCACACGGGGATGAATGCCTTTCAAGGAGTCATGTCCGTGGACTGCCTTCCTGAGAATCAGCGCCCCGCGATCAAGCGAGCGCTCTTGCCTTTGCATTATGAACGTTTTCCCTCGTGCACCGACCTGGTCCGCGCACTGGCCGGCGAGCGGGTCTAGATCGAACGCGCCGAGGAGTGCGAGCGCGCAATCAGGGATCAACAATGGATACAACCAGGAATTCGAAGAAGTCGAAGACGGCGAAAGGGCCTGCGCTTTCCGCGGAACAGTACGCGACGTGCAAGAGCGTGCTCGAAGATTGCAAGCGTCGCGGTGAATATCCGATCACGGTGAAGACACTGCTTGACAAGGCCGAAATACGAGAATCGCCTGGAGCTTCGGCCCTCGTCGGACAGGCGGCAGCACCCTACTATGAAACGTCGGCAAGAAAGGGCGCGACGGGCGGCGAAGCGAACGGCGCCTTGGCCTTTCTCCCGGGTGACGCGGACTACATCGCCGGACGACTTGCGACATTGCGCGTTCTTATCCATCAGAGCGCGGGCGAATCAAGAACGACGCTTGCCTTCACGGTGACGCAAATCGCCGAGACCAAGGGACACGCCGGCGCATTCCTTAAGTTGGTCCGAACGAAGATAAGCGCGGGGACCGGGAAGACGATCAAGATTACCGATCTGCCTCCCGGCGTCGGAGCGCTAAAGTTCCGCGGCAATGATTTGCTTTTTCTCTTTGACGATGTCACCGGTACGCGAGAACCCGCGGTCGCGGTCGAGAGCAGCCGCTTTGTGCCTCGACGCGGAAACGATGCGATGCCACACCCATCTTCGCCCGCCCTCGACGTCGAGGATCTTTCCCGGCAAATCGTCGCCGCATTCGACCGGATCAATGCGCGAACCGGGAGTTTCAACCAAGTGCTCCTGGCGGACCTTCGAAAAGAGGTGGGTGCGCCGCGTGGGAGCTTCGACCAGGCCATCGATCGGCTTCGGAGGAGCGCGACGCTTTCGCTTTCGGCGCACGAAGGGCACTTCGATCAACTTACGCCCGAGCAGCGCGAAGGCGGAATCCAGGGCCCGAGCGCGATGCTCGTGTACGCCGCACGGAGGAACCCATGATGTCCTCGCCAAACTCGCCGGTCGACGTACGCCGCTTCCTTCGGGCTGTCGAAGAGACCAACCCCTTCCAACTGGACGCCGTCGACGGCATTCGGGGCGCCGAAGTCGACGTCGGCGACATTCACAAGCGAGAGTTTGAGCGCATCACGCGGCAAGTCGAGATTGTCCGCGCGAAGGGCGGCTCCGTGGGAATCCTGCTCCTCGCCCCGGCCGGCATCGGCAAGAGCCACTTGCTCGCCCGCCTCGACCGGTGGTCGCGCGAAGAGGCGCGGAGCACGATGATCACGCTGCACAACCTCGTCGCGGCGCCGAGCGCGATGGCCCGCGCCGTACTCGCGGCGACGGTCCGGCTACTCGCGGGTGCTCGCGAGTTCGCGTTCGCGCAGTCGGACCTTTACGCAATCCTCAATCGCGCAGTCTGCACGCTGCACGGCGATCGAGGTGCCCCTCCCGTTCCGACGCGGCTCGCGCTCCTTCGCGAGGCCGCGAAGCGATTCGATCCCGAGCGGACTGTGTTCCCGGCACTCGAATCGTTTCTCGCGAGCACGATCGAGACCGCCCATGGGTCGGATAGCGAGTCGTGGCGTGCTCAGCTCGCGGTCGAATGGCTCTCCGGGCAGCGGATCGACTCCGACGCCGCGGAGGCGATCGGACTTCGTGGCGAGGGCGGCGATACCGTCATGCTCGCCGAAGGCATGGAAGAGCGCGTCCTTGCCGTCCTGGCCGGCCTGAGTGCGCTTTCCCATCGACCCCTCATTCTCTGTCTCGACCAAGTCGACAACCTTGAGGCCGAGACCATCAAGTCGCTCGCGCGCTTCGTCCACACGCTGGTCGACCACGCCAACAACCTCGTCGTCGTCACATCGGGTGTAAAGAGCGAGATGCTCCGGCTGCATGCGGCCTCGGTGATCCCGGACGCCGCATGGGACCGGATGGCGCGTATCAGCGTCGAACTCTTGCCCGTCCTGTCCGGCGATGCGAAGAAGATTGTCACGGCGAGGGTCGAGCAATTCATCGGGCCGTTTCGACAGCTGGCCGCGCTCGAGGCGCATCGACGAAAGGACCCCCTCTTTCCGCTCGGAACCACGGAGCTTGACGCGTATCTAGAACGCGCTCCGGAACACCGGCCCCGCGATGTCATCAAGGCATGTCGGGACCGATGGTCGTACCACCAGATGCGCTTACGCGAACTCGGAGACCAACCGTGGCTTGATCACTGGGGCCTTGATTCGACGAAGCCGCCTCCCCCTCCTCCTTCTCCTCCGCCTACGGAGGAGCTCATCGACAAGGTCGTGGACTCGAAGGTAAAGGAGCTGGTTTCCGAGCGCCGGCTCAAGCCTGAACGATTGCCCGCTTCCGGAGATCGGCTTAAGGAGCTGGTTCGCCAGCTGCTCGGTCTGTGCCGCGACAATCCTGCGTACACGCTCGTCGACTTCGAGGTGTGCTCGGGCAAGGCATCCGCGTACGACTTGTGGGTGACTGAGAAGAGTGAGGGACGCGAAGTCTTGAACGGCGTCACGTTCATCGTGCCGACAAGCGCGAATCCCAAGTCACTGGCGATGGCGACCACGAACGCGCTCAAAAGCATCGTCAACGCCACGCCGGTTCCAGCACATCGCATCGTGGTCACGCTGGACGAAAAACCGCTAAGGCTAGGACCGAAAGGGAACGAGTACCTCAAAGCTCTTAGCGACCTAGGATCCCAGGCGTTCACGCACATCGAGCTCAAAATCGAGGACTATGCCCTTCTAGACTCGTTGCTTGCGGTCCCGCGATTGGCCAAGAGCGACGAGCTCGAAATCGAAACGGGGCCCGGACAGTCCCGAGCGATCACCGAGAAGGAAGCCGAGCGCTCTCTTCATCGGGGCCAATGGTTCCTTCGCTCGAAGCTCCTCGCGGAGCTGCTGACCGAGGAGCCGCGGCAATCCACGAATACGATCACTCCGTCGAAGTATTCCGTCTCGGATGTAGAGGCATTCCTTCGAAAGGAGTTATCCTGGCGGATTCTGTTTACTGCCCGCGAAGCGGCCGCGGTCTACGTCGAGCTTCATCAATATTCCAAGGACGCGATCCCGTCGGCCTGGCGGCAGATAAAGGAGATCGCGCTCGCGATGGCGCAACGTGGAGTGCTCGGAGCGAGCGCATCCGGCGATGACCTTGTCCTCACGTCTTCCCACGCACCGACCACAACCAGCTCGAGCACGTCGTGAGCCTCTATCACTACAGCGTAACCCGCGTACGCGTCGCCGCCTGCTGCCCGCGCATCCACTACTTCGACGCCGCCGATCAGCGTGACAAGAAGCTTTCCAAGCGGCCGATGACGCGCATTTGGACCGAGGGTGAGAATACCGCGCCCGGCGGCGGCAAGCTTTTTCACACGTTGGCCGAGCGGTTCAACAAGCAAGCCGCCGGTTCCGACAAGATCGCGGCCGCCATTGCCACCGCGGAGGACCCTGAAACATTACGCCGCGACCTTCAGTACTTCCTCAACAAGCACGTCGTCGATCACAACCAGCTGCGCGAGCTCCCAGTCGAAATCCAACAGAACCTCGTCGCCGCGCTCGGGCGCTACTTCGCGCGAGTCGCCGCGACGCTCTTCGAAGCCCGCAAGCGCGGCGTATCCCCCGCCAAGGCCGTGGAGCAGATGTTTGGCGATTTGCGCAAGCACGTCGATGCGACGCTGCACCTGGGCGACGGCAGTCGCGTGCACGTCACCGGTGCCATCGATTACGTCTACCGCGACCCGGCGACCGGAAAGGACCGGATCGTTGACTACAAACTCACGCCGGCGACCCATCCTCACAAAGACATTGTGCAGGTAATGACGTATGCACTCTTTCATCATCACCAGCACGGCACGGAGCCCGAGGCCGCCGTCCTGTATCTCCATCCGACCGAGATAGAGTTCGCGAAGACCTGGCCCGAGGTTCGCCACGAGCGCCGCAAGGTCTACACCTTGCTCGCGTCGATGCCCGGCTGGGAGCGGTACGATGCCAAGCACGGTGCCGGGCTTCAGCCGCCCGGCGACAGCGTCTACTGCTCGGTATGCAAATGGAGCACGCGGTGCGAAGAGCGGCTGGGGCCGAAGAACGAGGGCCAATGGGACGACCGCTGGCGTAGCCTCTCGCAAAAAGCTGGCTACGACGAAGAACCACCGTCGACTGTCGTTCGCCCAGCGCGGGTCCTTCCCGACGATGCTCCGGAGGGCCCCGTCGACGAGTCAGACAACGTTTCCGTGCCGCCTTCCTCGGCGATCGACGCGCCCGTGCCCGAGCCGGGCTCGCCGCCGCGGACTGGACATCTCGCGTTCGCTGCGACGGAGCGAAGCCCCGTGCCTCCTCCCGTCGACGCCGCTCGCCCGGGCTCTCCCGCCTCGAACGTTGGCGGCACCGACCGTCGGCGGATCGAACTCGGACGGGTCGTAGGAAGCGCGCAACTCGCCTCGCTCGAGCCGTCGGCGCTCTGCACGCATGTCGCAGTCGTCGGCGCCGCGGGAAGCGGAAAGACGTGGATGGCGAAGGTCATTGCCGAAGAGACGGTGGCCGCCGGCGTTCCGGTCGTCGCCATCGACCCGCAAGGCGACCTCGTTCAGTTCTTGCGCCGACGGCCTGAGTCGGAGATTCCGGCCGATGAGCGGTCGCGATATCGGGAATTCTGCGCGCGCGTCGAGCCGCGTGTTTTCACTCCGGGCAGCTCGCATGCGACGCGCCTCTGCCTCGATCCCGTTCGGCTGCCCTCGACCGATGACCTCGGGAGAATCCGCGATCCAAATCGGCGCGACGAGGAGCGTCGAGCGATCGTGTCGTCTGTCGCGGCCAATCTGGCTGCACTCTGCAAAGCAGGGGGCGAGGTCGACTCGCAGCGCACCTTTCTCTATCAGCTCCTCGATGCGATGTCGGACCACGGACGCGTCCCACTTGCCCGGATCGCCGACGCGGTGCGCGAGCCCGAGGCGTTTGGCATCGAGCAGCCCGACCTCGTCATTAAGAAGGCCGAACGCGACAAACTAGCCCGCAAGCTTCACGGATTCGCGCACGGGCCATCGGCACGGCTCTTCGAAGGCGGCACTCCGCTCGATCTCGATGCCTTGACCCGCTCCGAATCTCCCGGGAAGGTTCCTCTCAACATCCTCTATCTCAACGCCCTGACCGACGATGACCAGAAGCACTTCTTCGTCGCCTCTCTCGCCGCCGAGATCTACCGATGGATGGTGACATCGCTCGACGCGAGCGACGCCCGCCCCAACGTCCTTTTCTATCTCGACGAAGCGCGAGACTTCATTCTCGCTGGAGGGAAAACGCCTCCGGCCAAAGAGCCGCTCATACGCCTCTTTACGCAGGGTCGCAAATATGGAGTCGGCTGCCTAATCTGTACGCAGAGCCCGCGCTCGGTCGATTACAACATCTTCGGCAATTGCAGCACCAAAATCGTCGGGCGCATGGAGGCCGCGCAGGACGTCGAGCGCATCGAGCAGTGGTTCGAGAAATCCGGCGCGGTGCCGTCGTGGGTCGCAAACCGAAAAGGCGCCGAGCGAGGGACGTTCGTCGGACGATGGCCGGAGATCGAACCAGAACTCGAAGGTCGCGCATTCAAGAGCCGCGGGCTCTTCTCGATGCATGAGGGTGCGTGGTCTCCCGACAGGCTCGAGCGCGAAGCGCATGGCGCCGCGAAGGAGCCTCCGACGTAGGGTCCAGTCGCGCTGACGACAGCGACAACCCCGTATGGGCCCAAATTTGGACCCGACCGGATCCTAGCGGAAAGTGAGATGTTTCGGCTCAAGCGTCGAACGGGTAAGGTGGACGGCCATGGCGCTGGCGAGAGGTGGTCTCAGTTGCCTCGCTCCCAGGGGTACTCGGCGTTCTCAGGCGAGTGCATCCGGTCGATGGCCGGTGCCAGCTTCTCGATCTCTCGCGCGAGGGCGAACGATGTCTTGCAGACGGCCTTGTGGCGAGCGCTCTGCCCAGCGTAGTCGTCGACAACCGACGGCGAGCGGAGAAACTCGTTTACGAACTGTGCGAAGCCGGCGTGACGGGTCACGATCGCGTCGACGTCGGCCGCGCCATTGCGTAGGCGGTATGCTTTCCCAAGTTTCTCGCACGCCATTTGCAAATAGTGGAGCGAGTGGCAACGAGGGAGGCCCGCTGCTCGGGTCAGATACACGTAGGTCTGCCAGTCCGACCACGCTTGGTCGAAATAGGCCGCAGCGAATTGACTGCGTCGGTCGCCGGTCAAGCGGCTCGCGGCCGCGGGACGTCGTCGGCCCCCTCGAGCGTCCAACCCGGGGGAAGGGACAGCTCTCCCCGCTCAAGTTTCGAAAACTCTTCCGGACTGATCTCTGCGATCTCGGTCACGAAGGGAATTTCCCTGCTCGCGGAGAACGGGATCGGCTCGATGCTCCCGGTCGGAATTGTGTTGGCGTTGACCTCGAGTAGCTTGATCGGCTCTCGAGGGTCCTCCAACCCGGCGGGAATGATGAAGACCCGTTCGAGCCCGTCTTCGATGCGGTAGTGGGCATCCGCGAGCACACGAGCGGCATCTCTCTTCGAGATCGGCATGACGCCGCAAGATTAGCACACTCGAACGCGACGGCTCCTCTTGCGGGCTCTATGGTCGGCGTACCTCGCGTGGTCTCGGAGCAAGGTCGGTCACGTCTCAAACGCGTCAACAGGAGGACGCAGTCGTTCGCGGAGCGCATGTGCTGCCGTCTGGGCAGTGAAAGCGGTCGCGGACGGCCTCGAACGGCGCTGCCAACTACCAATTCGGCTATTCGGTCGCCGTGAGCGGGACCACCGCCGTCATCGGCGGCTCAGTTTGCCGGAGCACGGTCCGCTCCAGGAGCCTGCGAGATGTCGGTTCGTGTTGCGCGTGTCCTTTGAAGCGGAGCAGTATGTCCGTGGGGACGACGGGCGAGTCGGGTGGTGGCCATGGGAGACGATCAGCGCAATGACCCGTTCGACTAGTCTCATCGCTCGACCTCTTGCCGTGGCAGCGCTGCTCTTCTCGTGCGGCGGACGAACGGGCCTGAACGGGTATGTCGAGGCCTCGAATCCGTCACAGACCGGCGATGGTGGGGCCACCGACGGCACGGCGTCGGTGGCCGGTGGTCCGCCTGTCTACTTGGTGGACGACACGGGAACACTGCTGCGGTTCAGTCCATCCAGCGCGACGTTTGACGTCATCGGGCCGATTTCGTGTGACCCCCTCGATGGAGGGACCGTGGCGGAGGCGATGGCTATTGACCGCGCCGGCACTGTATATTTGGGTTTGGGCGACTCGCGCGACCAACGGCTTGTCCGCGTGAGTGGAGAGACCGGCGAATGCGAGAGTTCAGCGGTGTCTACCGGTGCGTTGAAACTGGTCGCGAACGGTTTGGCGTTTTCGGCAGACCCGGGGGGACAGAGCGAAACACTCTATGGGCTCGTTTTTGACGCTCTGGACAGAGTCGCGCTCGCACTGGTCGACGCTCAGACGTTGGCGGTGCGGCAGATTGGCGAGATCGTGAACGCGGATCTCGGCGGTGGTTACTTGTATTCGGGGGCCGACGGGGTTCTCCAGCTGACTGCGACGCGCGACGGGGCGTTATTCTTTCTCATGTGGTTGTACGACCCCGACATTCCCCCGGACGGAGCGCGCGTGTACCAACTTCTTGAGGTCGATAAGGCGTCGGGCGGAGTCGATCCGACCGGCCCCTCCAGGTGGGTCATTCCTTCGGCGGGCTCCCCCCTCACACAATTCCCGGCTGTGGCTGCAGCCTTTTCGGGAAGTGAACTGTACCTGTTCGGCGTCGACCCAGCAGCCGGCGCGACGGCGGCGTTGCGCATCGATGAGCACGGCGCGGTGGTGACGGAAGTGGCACAGCACGCGTCGCGAGTCGTCCTGGCAGGCGCTCAAACTGCGGGGCCGACGCGCTGAGGCGTCGACGAGCGCGGAGCGTGGGTCCTGCCTCAACGGTCGTCGCCTGCGCCTGGCAAGCAGGTTCACTGGCGCCGCGCACAACACCTGGTGACGTACAAAGATAGTGGCAGTTAGGCGGTTGGGGATAAGACGGACATCCGCAGCGTGGGTGGCGGCCCAAGGATGTTAGACCCGGCGCCCGTCGGCGTGTACACGGTGGAGGCATGGGATGCGGCTCACTAGACAGCGGGTGATCATTGTTTTGCTGGCGGGATTCGTCGCGTTCCTGCTCGTTTGGTTACGAGAGAGGCATCGCCCGCCCGCGGACGCGCGCCCTTTGACCTCCGCTGCGGACCAGGCCCCGTCACCGGTGCGGTCCTTGTCGGGGGAGTCGAGCTCGCTGTCTGGCTCGGTGGTCGCCCGGGGAGGAAGGGCCATTGATGGCGCGCTCGTATGTGCCACGGCCACGCTAAGCGCCAATGGTGCGTCGCCCAGGACGACTTGCGTTCATTCGGAATCGGGTGGCCGCTATGCGATCGGGCCGCTTTCTCCCGGCTCGTACGCGCTGAGCGCACAGGCTGAAGGATTCGTTCCAGGTTCTTTCGATGACGGCCGACCTGTGTCGCTCATGGAAAACGAGGCGAAGACTGGCCTAGAAATCGTTCTCGCAGCCGGCGGCGCGCGCCTCGCTGGAATCGTGCTCGACGCGACGGGAGGTCCGATTGCAGGGGCGATTGTCAAAGGGATGAGCCCTTCCGCAACGTCGGCGGCGATCGTCCAGAGCGGTGACGATGGTCGTTTTGTCCTCCGCGTCGATCCCGGGATGACCGACGTCACTGCGGAGGCCTTCGGGTATGCGGCGGCCACAGCCTCACATGTGGCGCCGAGCGATGACCTAGTGCTCACGCTAATCCCTGGCTCGAGCATTCAAGGGGTCGTTGTGGCCGAGGGGACAGGAGCTCCCGTCGACGGTGTGGACGTCCACACCGCACTAGAGCGCAGGTTGGACGTCCGGTCCCAGCACCGGGCCGCTAGCAGCTCGGATGGATCGTTTGCGATCCTGGGGTTGGAGCCAGGCGCGTACCGTCTTGTTGCGGAGGCTCCCGGGTGGCGTGGTCAGTCTTCGGACCTGATTCGAATAGGCGTGGCACAGACCGTGAACCAAGTGCGCGTCACCGTGTCACCGGTCGCCGGAGTGACAGGGAAGGTCGTTCTGGCCTCGAGCGGCGATGCGTGTCCGCACGGTCTCGTGAAGCTCGGCCCGGGTGGCACGGTGTCACCGTACGACCTTCCGGAGGACGTGGCGACCCCGGCGTCGAGCGGCGTTCCATCGCTCGCCGCGACACTCGAACGGGGCGGCGATGTCCACTTCGCGGCTGTTCCACCAGGCGCATACCGCGTCGTCGTTCAGTGCGCCGGGCACGTGCTTAGCGACGGACCGACGACTCTCACAGTCGGCCACTCGGACGTGACCGGCGTCGTGTGGAAGGTGCGAGCAGGCCTTGGGCTCATCGTTCATGTGGTGGATGACGCCGGTCACCCGATGCCGGTTCGCAGGACCATTGGGCCACCCATTCGCAGGGTCATGGGGCCAGGGAAGCGGTGCGAACAACCTGAGCTGAGGGTGCCCTGAAACGGCTTCGGCGTCCACAAGTCGAAATGGCCGGTTCGAACAACCCCAAGATCGAATTCTTCGCAGGGTCATGGGGCCAGCCGTGCCAGTCGCCATGCCATAGGGCGATGGCGACCGGCGCAGCAAGATGGCGTGAGGTCAACGCTGGCGGCGGACTCGCGATCGCGGATGCATTCGCGCCTTGGCCGCCGGCGAAGTGGGCGGCGGGTCGTTGGCATCGAGGGTGGGCTTGAGCCTGGGGCGATACGACTCGCCCTCGATGACGAAGTCGTAGGCGGCGTTCTTGAAGCGGTCGACGGCGCTCTGCGCGAGCAGCACGTCGTCGAACATGGCGAGCCACTCGGCGGTGTCTCTGTTGCTAGAGATGATCATCGATGCGCGACCGGTGCGTTCCAAGAAGAGCTGATAGACATCTTTGCTTTCTTCTTTGCTCATCGGCTCAAGTGCGAAGTCATCAATAATCAGAAGGTCGACGGACGTCAGCGACATCATGAGCGCGTCGCGCGAATTGTCGAAGTGGCTTTGCTTGAGTGTGCGAAGAACAGTGTCAGCGCGTGTAAAGCGCACGTGATAGCCGTGTCGGCAGGCGACGTGACCGAGAGCCTGAGCGATAAATGTCTTGCCCACGCCGACCGGGCCTAAAACGACCACGTGACGATGGGCCTCGAGAAAGCGCAGGCTCACGAGTTCCGACAGCATGCGCTTGTCGAAGCTGACCTTCGCGGTCTTGTCCCAGAGCTCCAGGCGCATCGAAGAGTCGAGTCCAGCTTCCTCGGCGCGATGGTCGGCTGCGGCGGAGTCTCTCCGTGAGATCTCGTCTGTGAGAATCATCAATAATAACTCATCAAACGACATGTCCTGTTTGTCGGCGAGTACAAGTCGCTCGGGCAGCGAGAGTGCAATGCGTCCGAGACGCAGGCGTTTGAGCGCGTCGACGAGCTCGGGATTGAGCACGGGGGTCTGGGTAGTCCTCCTTTCGGCTCGAACGCGAGATCGTCTCGAAGTGACCCGCCGGCCGCGCGAAGCGGGGAAGCGTCAGCTGCACGACCTTGCCTTGAGTCTCGTCGGGCGACATGGGCTTCGCCGCGGACTTGAGCATGTTTGCGATGCGCGGGACGTTGACCAGATCGAACGCCAGAGCACTCTGGCAGATCGCTTCGACACGGCCGTCGCCGTACTTCTGGCAGAGTCCGAGTAGCGCGTAGGCCTGCCGCATCTTGGTCCACGGCAGCGGTCCGCCGAGCAGCCGCTCGACGTACTGCCCGATGTGCACGCCTCTGTCCTTGCCTCGGGCGATGAGGGTGTCGACGTCTCGCAGCGCGTAGATGGCTTTGCCTGCGGGGTAGTCGCTCGCGTCGGTCGACCGTCCGCCGGGGGCTTTGCGCGGGTGGACCTTGATGAGCTCCGTGCCGAAGTAGATCTTCACCTGGGTGTTGTCGGCGCGCACGCGCACGTACTTTCGTAAATAGCGAGTGGGCACCGAGTAGAGAGCGTGCGCGATCTGAATGTGATGATCGGGATGAACCTTCGCGCGGTCGGTCCACATCGGCACGTCGAACGGCGAGTCAGGCGCCGGCAACATCGCGTGCTTCTCGACCGACTCGAACAACTCTCGTGGAACGCGGCGCGTGGTGCCATGAACGCGAGCGCCGGCGACCTCTCGGGACCAGTGCTCCGCGCTGCGCCGCGCATCGTCGAGGTCGACGAATGTCTCGCCATCGAACCAGCTTTCCCGCACGTACGGCACCTGGTTCTCGACACGGGGCTTGTCTTTCGGGGAACGAATGCGAGCGGGGTCGACGAAGAGGCCGCGCGCCTGCACGTAGTCGAGGAATGCGTCGACCAGCGTGGGATTGATCGCGTCGGGGTCTTTGACGATTGCCTTCATATTGTCCGGGATCATCGAGGTCGACATCGCGCCGAAGAAGCGCCACGCGGCGTCGAGACCCTCGCACACGGCTTCGGTCGTTTGGCGAAACGTGGACCAAACGAACTGGTAGCGGCTGAAACACAGCGTGACGATCAGCACCCAGAGTCTGCGCAGCTTGCCCGTCTCGCGATCGAGCAGTCGGCCCATCTCGCCAAAGTCGACTTCCGCCTCCTGTCCCGGCGGAGGATCGTCGACCCGCACCGTCTCGGTCTTCTTTCGCCATCCCAGCTCCTGCGTGGCGAAGCGCCAGAGCGTGTCGTAGCTGGCGCGCAAACCGTAATCGCGCACAAGAAGCGTGTGGACCTTGGTCAAGCGAAGCGGCCTGGTCTCCGAGTCGCCCGCGATCCAGCGCGCGATGCGCTCTCGGTGTTGTGCGACGTCATTCCACTCTTCGCTGGGCGCCATCTCCGGTCGCGATTGCACGCACTGCGCGACGCCGTGGACTTCTTCGTCGGTCACCTCGTGGCCGCGAACGAGGCCGAGACGCTCAGCCGCTTCCGTGTACCGTGCAACCGTCTTGCGATCGACCCCAGTGTCACGACCGATCTTTCGGTCGCCTTGCCCCGCCGACCAGCGGCGAAGCATCTCTTTCACATCAATCATTGTCAGCTCCCTGTAGGGCATCGAGTCCTCCTGACGGCGACCCGCGTCGCTGTCGGAAGAACCCTGGCTCACTCCAGGTCGCTCGCGTCGGGCTGGCCCCATGAGGCTGCGAAAACCTCCTGGAAGCTGGCCCCATGACCCTGCGAAACCAGCGTCACGGCCCCCTCGCGGGTGGCCCCATCATGCTGCGAACGGGGTGGCCCCATGACCCTGCGAACCGACAACCCGATGCCTGCGATGCGTTTTCGCCTCACCTGGCCAGCGCGCAAGGGAAGAGAATTTGTTCCCACAATGCAACAGGTGACCGACGTACAGGGCCCCTATGAATTTGAGGGAACTCTCTACGCTGGCATCTACACGCTTTCCCCGGATGCCGGGTACGCGGGAGAGCCGATGAGCGTCGAGCTTACCGACGGGGGGGGACCGTGGAAGCGACACTTCGACTTCGCGGACAGAGCACGATCCTTGCCACGATCCGGACACGGAGCGGGCGGCCCGTGGACAGCGTCAACGTGTTTGCGGAGCCGGTCGGCAACTCTGGCGCCGACGGGATAGTCGCAGCTCAAGACGATGCCACGGACGGCGCCCGTCCTGCGCCCGGCATGTGGATGGGACCGACCAGGATTCCTGCGATACCTATGGGGGATGGGCGCTTCCGGATTGTTCCCGTTTCGGAAGGCCGATATCGCGTGCGAGCGATGGCCAGCACGCAGAACGACTCGCCGTCGGACTCGGCACCGGGGGAAATCGTCAACGTGGCGAAGGGATCCACGGTCGAGACGACTATCTTCTTGGATCGCTGGGCCGCCATTCGTGGACACGCGGTGGACAAGGCGCGTCAGCCCGTTCCGGATGTCCAGGTCAGCGCCGTGTGCGGGCCGGGAACGGGTCTCTCGGGCGCTACGGCGTTCTCGGCCGTCGCCGGTGGTCGGATTCTCACTGACGCGGAAGGGCGCTTCGTCGTTGACGGGCTCGACGAGGGAGCCTCGTGCACTCTTCGGGGCGAGGACTCGTCGGGAGGGGTAGCCGTCTTGAAGGGCGCGCGTCCTGGCGATGAGGCAACGCTTATGATTCCGTCGCCGGGGACTCTGAATGGCACGGCTGTGAAATCGGGCGGGGATGCAGTCGAACGATTCACACTATTCATGAGCGACCACGAGACGGGCCTTTCGCGAAGCGCCGATGTGTCCGCCATCGGAGGCCGCTGGACTCTGGCGGGCGTTGCTCCGGGGCACTGGCGGATTCACGCCAGGGACAGTTCAGGCGCCGTAGCGCAGCAGCAGGCCGACTTGGAGGGCGGTCAGACGTTGGACGGCCTGAAGCTTGAGTTCCATGACGAGACCCCGAGGAGCCGCGCTGTGTCGAATGCCACCTTGGCGCCGTGATTCCTCGCTCAGGCCGCCCGCCCCCGCATCAGCGACAAGGTCATGAAGGGGTGCAGGACCAGACTGCGTCCACGTCATGCGACGCCCGCCTTCCCGGGCCCCTAGACCACGCAGGGCGGTGCGGGTCCTAGCTCCATAGGCGCCCCCGTTGCTCAATGACCACGGTCTTCGCCACGATATCAGACCTGGCCTATGCGCCGTTCCCCGACATCTCGCACGCGGTGCCCGAGCTCCTCAAAATAGTCTACCGGTTAGCCACCGGGTTGGCCCCCGGACGTCGAAACGGCGGCGATGCACCCGGAGACGGGAGAGAAACTGTAATAATTCCGGCTGCTTTGAAGCAGTCGGGGCGAGAGGATTTGAACGAACCCCGAGGAAACGCGGCGTTTCACGAACGATTTTCAGAAACCTCGGGGGATGTTGGGGTCCCGCGTAACACGGCGCAACGCGAAGGAACGGGGGGTGACGGTGCGCGGGGCAACTGGTGGGCAATGGGAACGGGATGCGCGGAGCCGTGGTTCTCGATTCCGGCGCAGTCGCGGAACGCTGAGCTCGAGCGAATGGGGGACGCGGGCCAGCTGAAGAGGATTGAGCGCTACCCGTTGTCCATTCACGTGGCAGGAGTCGCCGTCGAGTGCATCCTGCGAGCGTTTCGACTTCCCGATCGCAAACACGCGGCGCACCACGACGTCGTCGCCCACACTGCCTTGTGCGATCACGAGCGGCTCGGCGACCGCACGTGGATGAAGCTGCGGGGTCCAGGTCGGATCTCTGGCTGAACAGTAGGAGGCACTGAGAAAGGCAACGGTCCGATTCTGACCGCGGGCGCTTCGGCGACGAGACTCACCCCGTGCTATCCGAAAGAAAACCGCAATGAGAGCTTTGCCCTTCAACGCAAGGCGGCGTCGCTGCTTGGCGGTGAGATCGATCCGCGCCTTGCCGGTGGACGCTGCGAGAGCCTTCTTCAGAACCCGAATCTCTTCGCGAAGGAAGTCAATGCGACGCGCCATGAGTTCGTCGATGGCGTAGTCCACCATCGCAATGATGAACGGGAGCGTGACCGAGAGCAGCATGGCGTCCGACGCAGCCTGCCCGGTCTTCGATGCCCGTTCAAGCTTACGGTTTGGCTGCCAATCGTGCGAAAATAGGCCGCGACGGGTTTCCGGACATCACGGGTCTGCTCCCCCAACGTACATGGATGCTTCGTATATCAAGAAAGTATCCGAGATCGAGCCCAAGCAGACATCGAGCCCGCGCTGGAGCAGATTAGCACTACTGCGAGAGGTTGATCGGGAGCGCGCGGCAACGCGAGGCCGGGGGGCGTGGTCGCATGTCGTTTGTTTCTTACTGTGTCCTCCATACTTACTCCGAGAAGTTGTCCCTGGCGA
>JBEKXD010000083.1:0-18878 GCA_049512415.1 Polyangiaceae bacterium | reverse complement strand
GACCACGTGCATGGCCGAGGTGATCGGGGACGACCTACAGAGCTTCATCGCCACCGCCAAGACCAAGGGCTCCATCCCCGTCGACTTGGACGTGCCGTTCGCCCACACGCCAGCGTTCGTCGGCAGTCACGTGGTCGGATACGACAACATGCTGAAGGGCATCCTCTCGCACCTGTGGGCCGACAAGGTCCGAGTGCCGAGCACGCGGATCAACGTGATTCCCGGCTTCGACGGCTTCGCCGTGGCGAACAACCGCGAGCTGCAGCGACTGCTGGACTTGATGGGCGTCGAAGCCACCATCCTATCGGATGTGGCGGAGCAGTTCGACACGCCGTCCGATGGCCAGTATCAAATGTATTCGGGCGGAACGACGCTGGACGCCGCCAAGGAGGCTCTGAACGCAAAAGCGACGTTGTCCATGCAGGAATACTGTACGACCCGGACGCTGGAGTATGCCGCGAGCCTCGGCCACGAGGTCGCATCGCTTCATTACCCGATGGGGGTCCGTGCGACCGACGAGTTTCTCATGAAGGTCGCCGCGCTCACCGGCAAGTCGATTCCGGACAAACTCGCCGTGGAGCGAGGGCGCCTCGTGGACGCGATGGCGGACAGTCAAGGGTGGCTTCACGGAAAGACGTACGCGATATTCGGAGATCCAGATTTCGTCTTCGCGATGGCGCGATTCGTCCTCGAGACCGGCGGAGAACCGCGCCACTGCCTGGCCACGAACGGCACCAAGGCTTGGGAGGCGCAGATGGGTGAGGTCTTCGCGGCCTCGCCCTTTGGCAAGGGCTGCAAGGCGTGGGGCGGCAAGGACCTGTGGCACATGCGGTCCCTTCTAGCCACCGAGCCCGTGGACCTGCTCATCGGAAATTCGTACGGCAAGTACCTCGAACGCGACTTGAAGGTCCCCCTCGTTCGGCTGGCGTTCCCGATCTTCGACCGTCACCACCACCACAGGTTTCCGACGTGGGGATATCAAGGCGGACTGCGAGTTCTCGTGGCCATTCTGGACAAGATCCTCGACCGACTGGATAGCGACGCCCTGAGCGAACGAGGGGGCGGACGCTCGTACGACCTCACACGGTAGGAAAGCGGCGATGGACGCACTCAAAGCATCGAAGGTCGAGCTCTTCGACGAGCCGGACTGTCACCGGAATCGGTCGAAGGAGTCCGAGCAGAGGCGGCAGGGCTGCTCGAAGCCGCTCGTACCGGGAGCGGCCGCAGGGGGGTGCGCGCTCGACGGTGCCAAGATCACGCTTCAACCCATCACCGACGCCGTCCATCTCGTCCACGGTCCTCTAGCCTGCGAGGGCAACGGGTGGGACAGCCGCCACGCTGCGAGCTCGGGTCCCACCCTCTACCAGCACGGTGCGACGACCGACCTGTCCGAAATGGATATCGTCATGGGCCATGGCGAGAAGAAACTCTATCGCGGCATCAAGGAGATCGTCGCCAGAACGTCGCCGCAGGCCGTATTCGTATATTCGACCTGCGTCACGGCGCTCGTGGGAGACGACGTCGATGCGGTATGTGCGCACGCGGCACAGCGGCTGGGCGTGCCGGTCATTCCCGTTCACGCGCCCGGGTTCGCGGGGTCGAAGAACCTTGGCAGCAAACTCGCCGGGCTCGCCCTGCTGGATCACGTCATCGGCACCGTCGAGCCCGCGGACGCGGGACCGACCGATATCAACATTCTCGGAGAGTACAATCTGTCGGGGGAGCTCTGGCAAATACGCCCGCTTCTGGACAGCGTGGGGATTCGACTGCGAACCTGCATCACGGGTGACTCCCGGTACAGTCAAATCGCGACCGCACACCGAGCCCGCGTGAACATGATCTCGTGCTCCACGGCTCTCCTTCACCTGGCTCGTGTCATGAAGGAGCGCTGGGAGATTCCGTACGTAGAAGGGTCCTTCTACGGAATACACGATACGTCGTCGGCGCTGCGGTCCATCGCGAGACTTCTCGTCGACCGAGGCGCAGATCCCGGGCTCGGCTTGCGCGTCGAGGCTCTCGTAGCCGAGCGCGAGGCGGAGGCGCGGGCTCGATTGGCTCCGTACAGAAAGCGGCTCCAGGGCAAGCGTGCGCTCTTGTACACGGGGGGCGTGAAGTCGTGGTCCATCGTGTCCGCCCTCCAGGAGCTGGGCATGGAGGTCATCGGCACGTCGGTGCGCAAGTCGACGGTCGAGGACAAGGCTCGTATCCGCGATCTGCTAGGCGTTGAAGCGCAGATGTTCGAGTCGTTGCCTCCGCGCGAGATGTACGGGCGCCTGAAGCGCGGGGACGCCGACATCATGCTCTCGGGAGGCCGGACCCAGTTCGTGGCGCTGAAAGCGAAGGTTCCGTGGCTCGACATCAACCAGGAGCGGCAGTTCGCCTACGCTGGATACGACGGTATCGTCGCGCTCGCGCGGCAGATAGATCTCGAGATTCACAGTCCGGTCTGGCGCGAGGTCCGCCGGCCGGCACCCTGGGAGCTGCGGGAAGTACAGTCCCCAGTCGGAGACCAGAGCGCCACGCGGGGAAAGGACTAGGCCGTGGCCCGACTTGGAGTAGCTCGCAAGGCGTATTCGCTCGACCCGCTGAAGTCTTCGGCGCCGCTCGGCGCGGCCCTCGCGTTCCTCGGGGTCGAAGGAAGCGTACCCCTCTTCCATGGCGCCCAGGGCTGCACGTCGTTCGCGCTCGTCTTGGCGGTCAAGCATTTCAGAGAGGCCATTCCGCTGCAAACGACGGCCCTGGACGAAGTGAGTACCATCCTCGGAGGAGCCAACCATCTCGAACAGGCGCTCCTGAATCTCAAGCGCCGTATGAATCCGAAGGTTATCGGAATCGCCTCGACAGCGCTGGTCGAGACGCGCGGGGAAGACCTGCAAGGGGAACTGCGCTCGATCGCACTTCGGTGTCCAGAGCTGGCGGGGACAGCCGTCGTGTTTGCATCGACGCCGGACTTCGACGGCGCCATCGAGCAGGGCTGGGCGAAGGCTACGGCGGCCCTCGTGCAATCGCTCGTCCCGCGTGAAGACTTGCGCGCGACCGAAGACGCGCGCGCGTCGGTAAACGTGCTCGCGGGTGTGCACGAGACTGCGGCGGATATCGAAGAAGTCCGTGACGTGGTCGAGTCGTTCGGACTCAAAGCGCGCGTCGTCCCCGACCTCTCGCCCTCGCTCGACGGTCATGTGCCCGACACGTACGTGGCCACGAGTCTAGGGGGTACGCGTATCGAGGAGATTGCCCGCATGGGCGCGGCTGCGCACACGATCGCAATCGGCGAACATATGCGATGCGCCGCGGAGGCTCTCGAGTCGAGGACGTCGGTCCCGACGACCGTGTTCCCCACGCTCATGGGCTTGGAGACCACGGACAGGCTCGTCGCACTCTTGTCACGAGTCTCCGGAAGACCCGCCCCAATGCGGATTCGGCGCGAACGCAGCCGTCTGGTGGATGCCCTGCTCGATTGTCACCTCGTCGTTCGCGGCAAGCGCGTGGCGATTGGGGCCGATCCGGATCTGTTGCTCGCGCTCTCGGCGCAGCTCACGGCTCTCGGAGCCGAGGTAGTGGCCAGCGTGTCGTCGACAGACCTCGCGCGGGACCGGGATGCCGCACTCTGCGAGGACGCCGTTGTGGGCGATCTCTCGGACCTGGAAGACCGGGCCAAATGCGCTCAGGCAGAACTCCTCGTCACTCACAGTCATGGACGTCGCGCGGCCTCGCGGCTTGGAATTCCGCTCTTCCGAGTCGGCTTTCCCATCTTCGACCGCGTGGGCGCTCAGCATCGACAACACATTGGGTACGCGGGCACTCGAAAGTTCGTCTGCGAACTGGCGAATATGTTTCTCTCGGAATGGCACGAGCCACCGTCGGGCCTCGTCGAGCGGACGGGGCGCGGCAAGGAAAGCGAAGATGGACGGGAACTTTCGTAAACTCGAGTTGGTGGGCGGTACCGAGAACGCGAGCTCGGAGGGGGGCGCTCGAAACGAGCCGTCGTTGAGGATTGCCATCGCGACCGAGGACGGCAAAATGCTCAATGCCCACTTTGGGTCTGCACGCAAGTTTGCCTTGTACGAAGTCAGTGCCCATGCGAGCCGGTTTCTCGGAGCAGCGGAATTCGACGCCGTCTCCAACGGATCGGGCGCTCACGCGGTCGACGATTACGACCGAATCGGTCCCAAGGTCGCCGCACTGTCGGGGTGCAGTCTCCTGTTCGTGCTCGCGATCGGCGGGCCGGCAGCAGCCCGTGTCGTCGGAGCGCGGATTCACCCCGTGAAGCTGCCTGCGCCCGAGCCGATCGAGTCCGTCCTCAGGCGAGTGCAAACGATGCTGGCCGGCACACCCCCTCCGTGGCTTCGGAAGGCCATGGCTCCGGCGCCAGCTAGGTCGATGGACTTCCTGGACAAGGAAGACGGACCGTGACGGACGCGTCGGCGAGCGAACAGGCAATCTGCGACGATGGCACGGACGGGACCGCATTTCTCAAGGTCCTCGTCACTGTCATTCGCTCGGACGACGCGTTCGGTGGCCATGAGACGCAGAGTGACGTCGATCTGCTCGCGCCGTTCGTCCTGAGTCGTGGGGAGCGCCGGCCGCTTGCCGTGTGCGGAGCGCCTGACAGGCTCGCGGCTCGGCGTGTGGAGCAATTCTATCAGGCGGTTGCCATCGTGGTGGAGCGAAAGACGGGACTCATGGCGTCGTCGATGACCAGCCTGCATCAAGAGGGCTTCGGGCGTGCAATCGTGATCGTGGGAAAGCTCGTGGCCCACACGAAAACCCTTCGGGACGCTCATCGCTTTGGCTTCGACCAGATGGCGGCCCTCGCATTGGCGGGTTCGCATGCAGTCGCTCAGGCGCTCTCGGTCATCCAGCAATATCCGGACGTCGCGCGCGCATAGGTTCATCCATTCAGGACGAAATGGAAAATATCCTTACAACCTGACGAGGGAACGACAATGGATTCGTATACGAGGGACGGCCGTCGGTGGACGCCTGAATTCCTGGTGGCCATCGATAGCGCCACGTGTTTAGGCTGTGGTCGCTGTTTCAAGGTGTGCGGGCGGCGCGTCATGACACTCAGAGGCATTTCTGAGGACGGCGAGCTGGTCGACCTGGACGAGGAGTTCGAGCGCAAGGTGATGGTGCTCGACGATGCGGGGGCATGCATCGGCTGCGGCGCGTGCGCCCGCGTCTGTCCGACCGGATGCCAGAAACATGAGAGCATTCGCCTCGTCGCCTGAGCCGTTGGCGCTGGAGTCGACGCGCCGCGCACCGCGACGTCGCGGGGGCACCTACGAAAAGCTCATGAGCCAGTTCGATCCGCAACGGTGCGACGCATTGGATGCTCACGTGCTCGCGTCGAGCCTTGGCATGGCCGGCGAGGAATGCGGCCTCGACCAAGACTCGGTCCTCGAAGGCACTGGGCTCGATGGCCGTTCGCTGGAAGACCTCCTGGCCGCATGTTTCCCGGGCGCCGAAAGCCTATTCGGCTCCATGGATGAAATGTCCGCGCCGATCGCTGCACCCGTCGAGGCATGCCTCAGGGAACTGCTCGCCAGCAACTCGACGAGCGGTGTGCGACTTGAACAGTGGCTAGCGGTCATCGTGGCGCGCCGAGCCCAGCGACCGAATCATCTATGGCAGGACCTCGGGTTGCGCGACCGGGGCGAGCTTTCGTCTCTCATGAACCGTCACTTTGCGCCGCTTGCAGCCTGCAACACCCATGACATGAAGTGGAAAAAGTTTCTCTACCGGATTCTCTGCCAGGGCGGCGGACTCTCGGCCTGTGCGGCTCCGACCTGTTCCGAATGTCAGGATATCGAGGCGTGCTTCGGAGAAGAGCGCGGCGAGAGCTTGCTGTCTGCTCATCGACGCAACGGCGCCCCATCGCCGAGGTGAGCGCGATGTCGGACATCTGCCATCGTATGTCTGTGACCTGACACAACTCGTTGTCCAGAGTAGGCCTCGAGCGGACTTCGAGGAGGTCCGTTGACAGGAACGCTCTTTGCTTTTGAGTCTCTCGATGTCACAAGAACGGAATGCCGTAGGTTCGTCTTTACCTCTGGAGGTCCGTCGGAAGCGCTCGTCGCTTCGACTCGCGGGCACATCCGATCGAAGCGCCGCGTGCCATGCGCCCGTGTGCGGTGCGGTTCGAGGGGACGAAAGTCTGCCGGCGGATATTCAGAAGAAGATTCACGACCACCCGTGTTACTCCGAGGAGGCTCACCACTATTTTGCGCGCATGCACGTCGCAGTGGCGCCAGCCTGCAACATTCAGTGCCACTACTGCAATCGCAAGTTCGATTGTGCCAACGAAAGTCGCCCCGGTGTGGTCTCCGAGAGACTGACGCCCGAGGAGGCGGCGCACAAGGTCACTGCGGTCGCGAGCCGCGTGCCGCAACTGTCCGTGCTCGGCATCGCAGGCCCCGGAGACGCCTGTTGTAATCTTGAAAACGTGCGCAAGACCCTCGAGCTCGTACGCGCACAGATCCCGGACCTGACGTTTTGTGTCTCGACCAACGGGCTAGGGCTCGTGGATTGTGTGGAGGCCCTGCAAGAGTTGGGAGTGACCCACGTCACGATCACCATCAACATGGTCGATCCCGAAGTCGGGCGGCGCATCTACCCGTGGGTCTACTTCGAGCACCGCCGGTGGACAGGCCTC
The DNA here is from genome assembly GCA_049512415.1 of Polyangiaceae bacterium. GTDB lineage: Bacteria > Myxococcota_A > Polyangia > Polyangiales > Polyangiaceae > Palsa-1150. The sequence continues at coordinate 12,223 of JBEKXD010000083.1, read as the reverse complement.
GACGCCTCCAAGATTCTTCATGAGCGCCAAATGGAGGGCTTGAGGGCGCTCGTGTCGCGGAACATCTTGGTCAAGGTAAACTCGGTGATGATTCCAGGGATCAACGACGAGCACCTCATCGAGGTGCACCGGGTCGTGAGCGAGCACGGAGCGTTCGTGCACAATGTGATGCCGCTCCTATCCGATCCGCAGCACGGGACGCATTTTGGCCTGACTGGGCAGCGCGAGCCCACTCACGAGGAGCTCGCGGCGCTCCGCGACCAATTGGGCGGGGGCGCTCGTGCGATGCGGCACTGCCGGCAGTGTCGCGCGGACGCAGTCGGAATGCTCGGCGAGGACCTCGGAGCGCAATTCACGATGGATCGACTTGGCGAGGCGGTCCCCTACGATCCCACCCAGCGCGCCGCGTATCGGTCGATAGCGGAGCGAGAACGCGAGGACCACCGAACTGCACGACGGGTGCTCCGCCGCCACCTTGCGGTCGTGGCCACGGGGCCCACGCTCCTGGTCGCCGTGGCGTCGCGCGGAGGGGCGCGTATCAATGAGCACTTCGGCCACGCGAAGGAACTCCACGTGTTCGAGGTTTCCCCTTCCGGCGTCCAATTCGTCGGACAGAGGAGGATCCCGAAATACTGCAATGGCGGTTGGGGCGACGAGGACGCCATGGCCGGGATCCTGGAGGCCGCGCGCGGAGTGAGCGCTCTTCTATGCGCTCGGGTTGGCGAGTGTCCGAAAGCAGCGCTGGCCGAGCACGGTATCGAGGTGTCCGACGAGCACGCGCACGAGTGGATGGAAACTGGAGTGTCCGCTTGGTACGTAGGGCGCCTTGCCAAGACAGGATTAGGGCAATCGGCATGAGCGAAGGAGGCGATCCGTGAAAGTGTTGATTCGACGCGGTTCGGAGGGTCTATCCGCCTACGTTCCCAAGAAGGACCTGGAAGTCTCGATCGTCGAGCAGGAGCACGCCGGTCTGTGGGGAGGCTGGGTGCGACTGCGGAACGGATGGGTGTTGGATCTGCCCACGCTCGCACCAGAGACTCCGCTGCCGATCACGGTCAATGCGAGAAAGCGCGGCGAGGAGGGATGAGTGCTGGTCCAGGACGCGCGCGCAGGAGCGCGTCTCCGCCAGGCCCCCATGGGCACGTGCCACGCTTCTCTGCCCCAGGTTCGTGACCGAGCGCACGCTGTGATGTTGGGCATGGCCATCGGCGACGCGCTCGGGGCCAGCGTCGAGTTCATGACGTGCGGGGAGATTCGAGCGAAGTACGGGGTGTTGCGGGATATCAAAGGGGGCGGATGGCTTTCGCTCTCACCCGGACAGGTCACCGACGATACTCAAATGTCGCTGTGCATCGCGCGCTCGATTGACACCGTCGACTGGTCTCTCGCAGATATCGCGGAGCGATGGGCGAAGTGGCTTCGCTCGCGCCCGGTCGACGTCGGCAACACATGCCGTCGAGGAATTCGGCGCTACATTCATGACGGCTCGCTCGCGGGACCCCCGAACGAGGGCGATGCGGGCAACGGCGCCGCAATGCGTATGGCGCCTGTGGCGATTGCTGCGCTCGCCGACGGTGCCCTGCTCGAGCGCTGGGCCATCGAGCAGGCCCACGTGACCCATAACCATGAGCTCTCCGATGCGGTCTGCGTGATGGTGGGTCGATTGATCCAGCTCGCGTGCATTGGCCATGCTCGCGATCGCCTTCGGCAGGACGCCGAAGCCATCGTCGCGCGCCATCCGATATTGGGCTTCGAGCCCTATCGAAATCTGTCGAGTGCCTATGTCGTGGACACGGCACGGACCGTGCTCCACTATTTCTTTAGCACAAGCAGCTTCGAGGAGTGCCTCGTGGCGACCGTAAATAAGGGCGGAGACGCGGACACGGCCGGCGCAATGGTCGGCGCGATTGCGGGAGGTTACTACGGGTTGGAAGCCATCCCCTCGCGCTGGCGCAGGCGTCTCGACAGAGCGATTGCGGCCGAACTGCCCGGACTGTCGTCGCGCCTGGTGGACCGCTCGCCGCTCGGCAGAGGGGCGCCTGTCGGCATCGAACCGGGTGAATGCTCGCTGCCGCTTCGAGAGAGTGTCTCGTAGCCCCAATTGCCGCGGTTCGTGCTCATGACGCGTCTTTCCCACGCTCGGGGCCTGCCTGCGCGAGTCCGGTCTTCTAGACTCCGGCTGTCTGGGCTCGTGTCAGCCCATCTTCCTTCAGGATCCACTGCTTTAGCAGTTCGACGTGCTCGTTCTCTTCCCTTACGAACTCCTTTGCCATCGCGGAGACGTCAGGGTCTTTCGCGGTGCCTGCGACGACATAGTAGAACTCAAAGCCACGGCGCTCGCCCTGCAATGCGGCTTTGAGTGCGTCGATGCGTGAGAGACGCGGATCGCCGGCCCACAGGTCGGTGCGCTCGGGAGTTTCCTGGTCGGGCCAAGCCGAGGACGGCGGAAGGTTCACCGTGACTTGTGTCGCGCGGCAGCGAGCCCTCGCTTGGTCCCGATGAAGGCGCGAGTAGCCTGCAAGCTTCTGAAAGAGCTCGGCCACATCCGAATTTCCGGCGTCTGCCATCTTCGCGCTCAGACCGTCAAAGTGAAGGACGGCGTCCTCTTCGACTTTCACCGCGTAGCTGAGAAACTCGTCCAGGCTCCGGATCTCGACGCCGCCCTTGTAGATGGCCGCTGCGATGGAAAGACCGGGCTTGCGGGCCGGCAACACCTGGTCGCCTTCGAACGATACGAGGACATCCTCGTCGCGAATGAAGCATTGACACGCTAGGCGATATCGCGGGGGCATGTCGTTGACTTCCGCGTCCTTGATCTCTTCGGGCGTGATCTTGCCGAGCTGGCGAAGGACCTCCTTTTCCTTTTCGGTCAGGCCGATCCCGTAGCGCACAGTCGGCGATAGATGCTTGATCTCCACCAGGCATGACCCGCACTCGCCATCCTGGCAGTCGAACGGAATGGGGATCTTGTGGGCTTTGGCGATGGCGAGAGCTGTCCCTCGGTGACCGGCCACGGCGTATACCGTGATGTCTTTGGCCATGACAGGAGATGAAAACGTCACATTTGCCATCGCTTGGTCCCTTCCTTCACGGCGGAGCAGCCGCCGAGGGGACGCACGTGCAAAGTCGATGCCTGCGGCTTGTGCCCGCGCCGGCCCGAGGGACCGTCGGGTTTCGTACCTAGTTTCGTCGCGATTGCTACAAAATGGCGCAGTCGTCCTTTCGGTGAGTGCGGGCCTCGCGGCGCGCGCCGGTCCATGGGAGCGCAAGGCGCGAACGGGCGCGAGACCCTCAATGCGCAGAGTAAATAACAGGCAGTGAGTATCTCCTATAACACAAACGGCACGGTAATACGAATATCGCCATGGCGGAGGGCGCCGTAGGCGCTCCCAATATATCCGTTGCCGAGGCGGGAAGCGTACACTTCGTCGAACACGTTGAAGACATCAATGGCCACCTCCGGATGCGAGAGGACATTGAATGTGTGGCGCAGGGTAATGTCGAGCGTGGAGTGGGCGGGCACGTGATTCTGGTCGTAGAAGCCCGTGCGCATCCCGGTTCCGTAGTTCACGAGACCGGAGAGGTGCGTGGCGCCTCCGCTCTCGTGGAGATCGATCCCAGAGCTTAACGTCCACGTCTGCACGTGGTCGAGTGTGACCCAGGAATTGTCGGCCACCTCGGCGGGTGTGAACAAGTACGTTTCGGACGCGACTCCTTGCCCTTGGCCCATCTGCCATCCTCCGTTCGCAAAAACGTCGAGCCAATGACCCATGGCGAAGACGCCAGACGCCTCCACGCCGGCAGCGCGGCCGCGAGCGAAGTTGTAGCTCACATAGAGGTTCGTGTTGCCGACGGTCTGTCGATCGAGTTGGTCTTTGGTGAGCCGGCCCCACGCGACGAGACCAAGGTTCAGATTCGATAGGGGATGGGCGGCGACGCCCACCTCGCCAGTCCAGTCTGTCTCGGCCTTGAGGTCGACGGCAATGAGCTGGTGCGCGAGAGACGGTTCCAGAATGCGCGCGGCGGCCGGGCCGTCGACAGCGATCGGCGGCTGCCAGACGTACCCTCCGAAGGCGCGCACGACCACGTTTTTGGAGATTGAGTAGGAGATAGCGAGTCGAGCGCTTGGGCCGACCAGTTGGAGGTCTGACTCACTGGTTTCGAGGTACGCCGCGCGCTGGGTGTCGAGGCGAACGCCGGGGAAGAGAGTCCACTTGCCGAGGCGGATCTCGTCTTGGGCGTAGACGCCTGCCATAAGGACATTGGTGGAGTCCTGGCCTGCGAGCGTCAGAGCAGGGTCGGGGCCGCCTTGCGGCGAGGCTGCGCTACGTACGAACGACGCATAGGTGTCGTGGCCCTCGGCCACGTCGAGCAGCGTGCCGATCTTCCACGTTTGGTTGAAACCGCTGGTCCACGCGTAGTCGGCCGCCACGCCCTCGTGAACAACGTTTCGAGTCACGTTGGCGCAGGTGGAGCCAGCGTCCGCCGTAGGACCGAGTGAGCCCACTGGGTCGCAGAACAGGCCCCCGTAGACGGTGTGTACGTACGGGGCGAGTTGCAGCGTGGCGCCTGCGCTCGTGGGGTGGGTGTACGAGGCGGCGACGAGGAGGTCCCGTTCGTCTTCCGTGGGGTTGGCGTCGTAGGGTACGAACTGCGGCGGCGGATTTCCATAGCTGTCCGAGCCCCGAACGGAGCCCGGGGGTGCGGCGGAGAGGGGGAGCAACGTGGGATCGATCGGAATCTCGTAGTGCGTCTGCGTGAATGCGCTGAGCAGTTCGAGCCGATCCTGAGAGTTGAAGAGGTAGTCGGCGCGAGCGAAGAAAGTCCCGGTGAGCATGCTGTCATGAAGAATCGGGCTCGCCGAGGGCGGGTCGAGGCCGCGATCGGTCGTCTCGAGGTTTCCGCCGACGACGAGGCTCACCTTGCCGAATTCCTGAGAATAGCTAAACGATGGGATTACTGTCTGGTAGGTACCATAAACGACTTGGGCCTGGCCTGCGGCCCCGCCGATGGCGTGGCGGGTCGTGACATCGACGACAGCGCCCATCCCGAAGCCATATTCGGCCGGAAACCCGCCGGTGATGACTCGCATCTCCTGCACGAGCCTCGTCGGAATGAAATTTCCAAACTGTCCGATCGGAATCGTGAGCAGCGGGATGCCGTCGATGACGTACGAGATTCCGCCGTCTGCTGCACGCGTGTGAAGCAGCCCGAACGTGTCATAGACGAATCCTGGCTGAGTGACGAGAATGTTCGGCAAAGGTTGAGTATCGCCTCCCGGGAGGCTCTCGATCATCGGGCGGCTGATGATCGACACGCTCGAGCCGGTGAGGCTCAGCGCGGGCACGCGCTCACCGCGCACCACGACCTCCGTCGGAGCGGCACTCTCGGCGGATGCCGAAGGCATTTGGATAGGCGGCGGGGCGCTTGCGGAGAGGGCTTCAGAAGAAGTTACGGGAGCACTAGGGCTAGCCGGAAGATCCGCGGGCGGGTCGCTGACGGCCGCCGAGGCGAGTGGCGGGTGAAGCGGCAGCGTCCACACGGCCGCGTCCATAAGAGACATCGCACGCAACAGGGCGACGTCGAAGCCAGTTGTGCGCGACATCACGAGCACCCTCCGTTCGCCGCGGCATCCACACCGCCATCGCATTGCCCCGGCCTCAAAGGAGAAGCGTCGTCGCCTGGGTCCCCGTCGGACTGTGGGGGGGCCGAGCACCCCTCGTCGCCTAGAATGCCGCCATCCGGGCAGACCCACGGCCACCACTGGCACGGATTGGGACTGCCGTCGTCTGCGTAGAGGTCAATACCGCACCCGGCGAGTAGCAATGCAGCGATCGCGAGCCAAGTCTTATTCATTTGCCTGCTATCGCTGGCGAGCACAGGCTATGCCACTCGGGAGGGGCTCGAGTCTGCACCGCGCGACTCCGGAAAGGGCCATTCAACCGAATCCTGAGGTGATATCTTCCCCCGTGAGCCGTGTTCGTCCGGGTACGAAACGCGCTGTCAATCGAACGTATTCGTACGGTCTGACGGTCGTCTAGAGCGTATTCCGCTTGGACGGAGCGGTCGTCGTGATGTTCGAGCCCGCAGGGTGAGGCTTGAACATGACGAAACCTTGGGCATTCCCCCTTAATGGCTGACGGGTTACCAGTACCGAATGCACGCGCACCTGGCAAATAGCTACGTGTTCGAAAGCGCGAGTGCTGTCACGGCGCATCCGCACTCCCGCCCAATGGGTCGAGTCTAGGCACGCTCACGCCGACGTCTGGTGAGACCTCGATGAAGGCATGTGCGGAGGCTCGATGGCATCCATTGCACGCGGTGGAGGCGACGGCGAAAGCCTCCTTGAAGCCGACTCGATCGCGGGCATTCACGCGGCTTTCCAGTGCGGACAGGTTGGTCATTTCAAAGGCCTTTGCCAGATCGCGGAGGTCGGCGCCGTTCAAGACCTTCGGGGGCTCCGCAGTGGGAAGGTCATCCTCCAGCAGCTCCCTCACCTCGGCGAGCTCGAATGCAGCGAGTTCGAATCGGCCAGCGCCGGCCGCGCGTCCGCACAATTCGAATCGAACTCCCAACTCGGCCATGACCTCGCCATATCGCACCGGCCGACGGGGCGCGATGTTCTCACGCCCCGAGCATCCGGGCGCGTCGCACGCGAGGAGCAGGAGCGCCCCGGCCACCACTGTTGCGATTCCGCGGAGGCGAATCCACGAGCGCACCGGTGAGCTCCCAGAGCTTGCGCTTCGACGTCCCGCGGCAATCATCGTTCCCTTCTGTCGAGTGAAAGGTTCACCTACGATGGGAGTCATGTCGAGGCTCCTTCCAGTAGCCCCCGACGAACGTACCCTCCCACTCCGTCTATGAGGCTTACGAGTCCGAGCATGACCAGAATCAGCGCCAGCGCCTCGCGGTACTCGAAGAGGTGAAACGCCGTGACGATCTCAAGGCCTAGGCCGCCGGCACCGATGGCCCCGAGAGTCGTAGCGGCGCGGACATTGTGCTCGAAGCGATAGATGGAAACGTCCACGAGGCGAGGCAGGATCTGGGGCCACACGCTGAAACGAAGGACTCCGACGGTCGACACTCCTTGGCTCTCGAGTGCCTGGCCTGGAACGGCATCCACGTGCTCGATCAACTCTCCGTAGAACTTGCCTAACGTGCCGGTCGAGTGGGCCGCAAGGGCGAATACGCCGGGCAAAGGACCAAAGCCCAGCGCAGCGACGAAGACGATACCCCATACGAGACAGGGAATGGCCCGAAACCCCCGAAGTAGGAAGCGCAGGGGTCCACGCAGCCAGACAGGGCCGACGCTCGGCGCACTGAGTATCCCCAACGGGGCCGCGAGAACAAGACTGAGGAGCGTTCCGGATAGGCTCATGGCGACGGTATCGACCAAGGGGCGAGCCCACGCTCGCCAGCGGGAGAAGTCGGGGGGAAAGGCCTGGCGCGCCAGCGTCGCGAGGGTGCGCCCAGCGCCCCAATATCGATCCAGGATGAGCACATCGGAGTAGCTCAATACGATCAGGGCAAGAGCCGCCGCGAGGCATCCCACGCAGGCCCGTTGCACCTCGCGAAGGCGAGCGGTGCGCAATACCTCTTCAGTGGTCGCGCGGACATGAGTGCCCGACTCGCTACCCATCATAAGGCAGAGAACTCCTCCGGGCTTGCGCGTCGTATGGCGTCGATCCAGGCCCGTACTGGGTCGACATCCGAGTCCTGAGCAGAAACGAACTTCTCGGCTCGAAAGACCTTGAGCGCTTGCGGATCCAGCATGGAGGAAAATGCCAGCCGCACTTTGTCCCGCAGCTCCGGCGCGAGTCCCTCTCGAAATGTCCACATGTACTCTGGAATGGGCGTGGACTCGGCTAGTACTCGCACAGTCGTTGGGTCGATCGCGTGCTCCGATAAAAGTCTTTTGTAGATGGGCATCGAGAGTCCGCCGCCATCCGCCTTTCGGTTCATGACCGCGAGCGCGACCGCGTCGTGAGCCCCCAGGACCACTTTTGTGTAGTCCCTCCCAGCGACCAAACCGGCTTGGAGAAGCTGATAGCGCGGGACCCAGGTGCCCGACGTCGACGCGGGATCCCCAAACGCGACGGTCTTGCCCTTCAGATCCGACAGCGTCTTCGCTGGACTGTCCGATGGCACGATGATGACCGCCTGAAACGTCGGTCCGGTCCCGGCGTGACTTGGCCGGGAAAAGACCTCAAGCTCCGCGTGGCGACTCTGAAGCACGTACGTCACCGGCCCGAGATACGCGATATCGATACGTCCAAACCGGAGCGCTTCGCCAGTGGCCGCGTAGTTCGCGCCTACGATTAGCTCCACGGGCATCCCCAGAGTCTGCTCGAGGTACGCTCGCAGCGGTTCGTTCAAGCGCATGACGGTCGGTGCCGACTCACCCGGCAGCAGGCCGATGGTCAGCTTCCGCGGGGTGCGCTGCGTGCAGGAGACAAGCAGCACACAAGTGGACAAGAGCAGGCCCCAGAGCCACGGGGCTTTCGTGCGCGTGACGAGCGATCTTAGCCTCGACATGACGTGTCCTCCGATGGGGCGACGCGCAGTCGATCGCGAGGCGCTCCAAATACGGCCCGGTAGGCCGCTGCGTCGAATGAAGTCGGGGGCCCGTCAAACGCGACAGAGCCCGAGGAAAGGCCGATGAGACGGTCCGCAAGAGCCCGTGCCACTTCGATGTGGTGCAAGATCAGTACGACGGTGAGTCGCGTGCTCTCGACAAGACGGCGAAACTCATCACTAAGGTATTGGACGAAGGATGGGTCCATGGCGGCGAACGGCTCGTCGCCGAGAACAAGAGTCGGCCGTCGGACCAAGGCCCGTGCGACTCCGACTCGCTGACGCTCGCCGCCGCTGAGATGGGCGACGCGAGACAGCGCGCGGTGCGCCAATCCCACCTGCTCCAGAGCGCCTAAGGCAGCCCGTCGCTCATCGCCACTAAAGGGCCAAGGGAACAGCAGCCGACCGGGCGACAGGCGAGCACCGAGCAAGCCGAGGAGCACATTGTCGAGCGCCGTGGATCGACTGAGAAGGGCGTAGTCTTGAAACACTGTCGCCGTTCGCCGCCGGTGTTCTAGAAGGGCTCTGGGGTCGTCCAGGCACCCGACTCCAGCCACGGAAATCCGGCCCGCGACGGGACGCAGCAATCCGTTGAGCGCTCCAACAAGTGTCGTCTTGCCGACGCCGGAGGGACCCACGATCACGGTGATCTGGCCCCGCGGCACGGCGAACGACACGCCACGCAAAACCGCGCGAGCCGAGCGCTGTACCGTGACGTTGTCGACCGCAATCGCCACGGGTACGTTGGTAGTCAAGAGGTCGTATGCGTCCATGGTTCGTCGTCCTGTCGTCGGCTCGAGGCTCCTCGGAGGCGCTTGAGTCACCGCCTCGGCTCCAGGCCAGTTGCCGCCGGATCGAAAGGTCCGAACATCCCGTGCTCCAGCGGTGGCCGTCTTTGGCTCGGTCCGGCGGTGGCGTTGGCAGCTTGGGTCGCGTGAACACGAGCCGAGTCCTTTTCGCCGGGAAGCAATAGGGAATCTCGTGCCCAATTGAAGACGGGGTTGACGTAGCTGTCGAGCCAACGAAAGAACCTAGACTTCTCCTTGAGGACGTTCTTCCGAAAGCGGAAACAACCGCGGCACGCAGGGGAACGGAGCTCATAGAAAACCGGATCCACCGGGTGCCACAGCGACCAGACGCGGACGGCGCCCGCGAGCCCAGCGCGCAACACGCGAAACCATAACGCACGGCGACGGCACAACCTTTCAAGGCGGATGGTGCAGACCGAACAGAATGCGGCGGAGCGCCCCGTCCCTCGCAGGCGCATTTGGCTTCGCGTGTCTAGCGGGGAGTCGACCATCGAGAACTCTACCCGGCACTCGTCTCAAGCGGGCTTCGAAACTCACACCAGGGCCGCGCCATGTCCCCGATCCCGAGCTTTCTGCGAAGCCAACGCGGGGGATTCGTCCGAATCAAGTGTTGAAGTTGCAGCATCACTTCGGCCACACGCCGCGTCGACGCGACCTTCACGGGGAAGGTACCGCCGGAATGAATGCGTACTGCGGCGAAATCCGTGAGGCGCCTCGTGAGCAGCACCCCACAGCCCTCCAGAGCACGAAACCTCGCAGTCATCGCCTCCGCAGACCCACCATCCAGAGGATCGGCGGCCGAGCACCCACCGCCGCCACCAGGCCCTCGCGCGCCGCCAGGAGGTCCGTCGAACTGGACGGCGTCCACGAAGGCGATGTCATCCGCGCTTACATCGTAGAAGAGGATCTGCTTCGCACTGGCGAAGTCCGCGTCGACGTCCGTGAGAGTGTCGGTCGTGAGTGCAACCCGCATGTGACCTACTTGTGTCATGAGGCGACCTCCTTGTCTCCAATGAGCCATGAATCCGTTCGGGCCAAGTACGCCCGAACGTCGCGCCCTTACCATGTATTCAAAAGCCACTCTCGGTTCTTCGTGTACTCCATGTGAGCGAAAAGCGTGTTCGCAATCATCTCTCCGAGCTCCATGGCACCCCTGTACCCGACGAGTGGCTTGCGGTAGAGCCCAGCCCGATCGAAAGTCGGAAAGCCCACTCGTACCATCGGAATGTTCGCGTCGATGGCAACATACCGCCCCTTGGAGTGCCCCATGATGAGGTCGATGTCGACGCGTCTGTCGCGGATACGGCGCTCCAGCTCCCAGAGGTCTGCGTTGAGAAGGACCTCGATGTCGACGTTCGCCTTCTCCTTCAGCTGACGAATGCGCGGGTCCTTCTTGGGCTTGTTGTTGTCGTCGCCCAGAAGAAGAAGCACAGGCTTGAGCTCGACTTCCAGGCAGAACTCCGCAAGCCCGAACACGAGATCCGGGTGTCCGTAGATGGCAACCTTCTTGTCCGCGAAAAACATGTGCGCGAGGTCCATGAGCGCATCCACCGCGAGTCCCCGCTCCTTCACGAGAGACTGCGGGATAGGCTGGCCCGTTAGCTCGCTAATATGGCGAAGCAATTCATCCGTGTTTCGAATGCCGTACGGCGACGGCGTAATGACGCACGGTACGTCGAACTGAGAAGTGAGGTACTGCGCCGCCGCCGCGCCCTCGTATCGCGCGAGAGCGATCGATCCGACTGCGTTCGCGGAGCCCTCGATATCCTCCACGGTGGTTTGACCATGGGTCTCTATGGTTTTATCCGGCAGCGTCGGGCTGTCGAAGTGCTCCGTGTCCATGAACACGGTGGCGTCCACATCCATCTCGCTCAGATAGTGCTTGAGTAGCGTCACGTCCCCTGGGTTAACCCAACCGGGAAACACGTTGAGCTTGCCGGATGACTTCGTCGTCGCTTTGGCGATCGTCTTGAACATCGCCGTCATGCACTCGTCGTAGCCGGTAACCTGGCTACCCTTGAAACTCGGCGTGTGCACCGCGACGAGATGGACCCTGCGGTCCGGGTACTCCTTGTGCAGCCAGGCGTTACACGTGTTGAGGGTTCCCTCGATGTCATCGCCGATGACCTCCGTGGAGCAAGTGGTAATGATCGGAATCACGCGCAAGTCAGGGTAGCGTCGAACCATGACCTGAACGGCCTCCTCGATACGCTTGCGCCCGCCGAACACGGCAGCGTCCTCGTGCAGCGACGTAGACGCGATGTCGAAGTTCTCTTTGAAATGCTGCGCAAAGAGAAGTCGCACGAACATGCAGCACCCCTGGCCGCCGTGAACGAGGGGGATGCAATCCTTGACGCCAATGCCGGCATACTGGGCGCCGGCCGGTTGGCAGTCGTACATTGGGTTGATTGTTCCGGTACGTTCCTTCGTCTTGATCTCGCAGCCCATGTCTGTCCTCGCTCGAATATCAATAGAGCTTCTGGGTGAGCTCTCGGTTGCGAGACTTGGAGACCGCGATTTCGGTCACCCGCTCCTTGAGAGCTGAGAATACGGTTCGCACCTCGGCCGGTAAAAGCGCCGCGATGGCAGGAAAGCGAGCGCGCAAGTCCTCAGCCAAAATTCGAGCATCCGCGTAGAATAGACTCTCCATCTGTGTCGTCCGCTTCGGAGGCTCGCCACAGAGCAGGTCACACGTCGCGGAAAGGACACCCTCTATGTTCTCTTCGCGGTCCCAAGCGCGAGAGACGAACTGCCACAGGCAGCGCTCTTGGACGTACGAATAGAGCTCCGCCACCAGATGCGATGTCATACAGCCTCCTGGAGGGCCGGCCTGCTGAGGC
>JBEKXD010000082.1:0-19132 GCA_049512415.1 Polyangiaceae bacterium | reverse complement strand
ACGCGGACCCGTTGGCGTTGTCGTCGGCGAGTACGAAGCCAGGAACGCAGCCAAAGCCCCACGCGTCCGAAGTCGAGAACGTCGCCTGGTCATTGGCCGTCGTGCACTGCAGGCACTGGGCCTCGACTTGGGACGCGCACGTGAGCACGGCGAGCGCGCAGAGCACGGCTCCCGCGCCTTTGGCCGGGGAGGCCGCGATAGGGTGGGACGTCGAATTCCAATGAGTAAGCGTTCTGACGATTGAGAACATGGTGAGGGTCTCCGTATGTCGGCCTGGTTCGCCGGCATTCTATCAGGTCTCGGCCAACAATCTGTCTCACTCGTCGCTCCTGCGCGGGCGCTCGTCCACGCTTGTCCATATCCCTTGAAGGGTCGTCAGCGGTTCTTCCGCACTTGGGCCGATTGCGGCTGCGAGGGTCCGCTATCTCAATACAGGTGCGTCCGATGACAGCGAACTGAGCATGGGCCCCCACGCGGCGTTCCCGTGTCACCCATAACTTGCCCGCTGCAAGCGTCTTCCGCGTGCTAAGCCTCTTTGCGCGGCCGCTCCTCTGTCGACTTGGCCATTCGGTACAAGCACCGAGCCAACTCTGCGTCGGGGCTCGCGTAGAGATGCAGGCTCCCCCCATGGCAGCGGTCGTATTGAGCACAATCGCCGCACACGCCCTTCCTCGTCCAGGACCGGTCGCGAAACACTTCGTAGCGCGTGTTCCATACGTCCTTGAGTCGGCTTTGATGAATCGCTCCCTGCACGAACGCATCGCCGAGCTCGGGGCACGCTCCGATACGTCCGTCGGAGAGAATGCCTGCGACCGATATGCCGGCCCGGCACTGGCAGAGATACGGCCGCACGCAACCTTCGAATCGATTGCCCACGAAACCTTCTTCCGAAAACTCCGGCGAAGGCTCTTGGCCGTCGCGCCGCGCGGCGCGAACGAATTCGAGAATCGCGCGGATATCGGCCGGATCGGGCAGTAGGTCGGGTCGCTGCGCAGCGCGTCCAATCGGCATCACCGGGGCCACGCGCCAGTAAGGAACTCGAAGTGCGGCCACGCTGGCCCGAATCTCAGCAAGGATGGGCACGACCGGCTTCGTGATGGTGGAGATGATTTCGAGCTTGCCGGAGAATCCGGCTGTTCGGAGCGCATCGATCGCTTGCTCGACCTTCGCCGAAACGCCTTTGCCACGGAGCCGATCGTTGAATTCGGCGGGACCGTCCATGCTCACGGAGAGGGACCCCATGCCCGAGCCGACGATGCGTCGCGCCCATGGTGCGTCGAGGAGCTGACCATTGGTCACCATCCCGAATCCGAAGCCGAGGCGACCGAGCTCGAAAAAAAGATCGTCGATGCCGTCCTTGATGAGGGGCTCTCCTCCCGTGACCGCCACCATGATTCGCTTCGTGTCGAAGTCCGCTGCCACTTGGCGCACGGTCTCGATCCACGTGGAGATAGGCATTTCGCCTCGGGATGCTTTCGGTGAACAGCCGCTCCCGCAATAGGCGCACGCGAGATTGCATCGGCGCGTAACCTCGAGAAACAAGTAACGGAGCTCGTGCTCGCGGACGAGCTTGTCCCAGTTCGCGTTGTGGGTCTCCCAGAGGGCCTCGCGCCGGGCGACTGACGCCTGAATTTCGCAGCCCATCAGTCGTCCCCTCCCCCGTCCGGCTCCTTCATCTCGCCAGCCTCTGCGCCACCTTCCATGCAATACTTGCTGTAGCACGGCACGGGCCCATAAAAATACACAGGTCCGGCGTCATAGGTCGTCTCGCCGTCCGGGGATCCGTCGTCGATGCCAGTAGCATCGCGACCGGAAGTCGCGTCGGCCGATTCTCTGTCCGTGGAGGCGTCGACCGCCGCGCGATCGATCGAAGTGTCGAGTGTCTCACCGTCGACTCCCGCGTCCGATGGATCTTGGTCCGGGGGCGCATCTTGAGCGTCCGGACTCACGATCGGAGACGGCTCACATGAGTGCGTCGTCAAGTCGCAATGGCGGCCCGGAGCGCAATCGGAGTCGCTGTTGCATACGAGCGGCCCGTAGGCAACGCCTGGCAAAGACTGGTCATCTGTAGCGACGTCAGGCACGCCCGCATCGACGCTGCTCTCGCTTGCGTTTTGGTCGGTCGAAGAGTCCGACGCGTATGCAATCGGAGCCAGGTCCCCAGAGCATGCGGCGGTCGGAGCCCCGAGAGCCATGAGGATGGACGCTGGAGCGAACCCACTCGAGGCGAATGACGGACGTCGGCGCATGGAAGCCATCCTTCGAGGTTGAAGCCGCGGCGCGTGCCACCGGCCCGGATGCCTAAGGACGATACAGAGTTCGTGCCGCGTCGAGTTCGCTTTCGAATCGACGACACGTTTCCGGAATCGGCACGAGCTTCAACGCTGGATTCATCCTCGATCGCCCAATCTGCTGGCGCAAAACCTCGGTCCCAGTCTCCTCTGGCGACGTGCCAGACTGCGCCATGCCATGGCTGACCTGTCATGGTCTCTGTCCGGGCAACGTCAACTTGACGGCGTCCAGTATCCTTCCTGCCACACCCATTCGGTCCCGTCCCAAACCCACTGCGGAGCGATCCATATCCAGCCCGGATAGGCCGGCGTAACCCACCACGGGCCCCCCATCCAAACCCATGACCGACCACGCCAGCCCCAGAAGCCGCTTCCCCAGCGCGGACGGCCCAAGGGGCCGCCCATTCCGATGTACGCACGACTCACCGCGAAGTGACTCCCGGCGAAATGCCCACTTCCCATAAAGTGACCGCCGCCACTGATGTGGGCGCTCCCGTAGTGCCCTCCGCCGTGGCCCCCACCTCCGCCGTGGCCCCCACCCCCGCCGCGCCCCTGCGCCGTTGCAGAGCCCAAGACTATCGCCAAAGCAAACGCCAACGGTAACGCTCTACATCGAACCATGAACCGCCCGCCTTCTCAATCAAGCATAACCATCTTGAGACCGGAGGGGAGCGCCCGGAGGCCTTGGCAGGGCGCAGCACCGAGAAGGCCGGTGTATTTCGGCCGAGCTTGAGCGAGGCCGGCGGCGAGTCGCGCGGAGCGTACTTCCTGTTACTTCCTGTACGCGAGCACGCTCGCCACCGGGATCGCGAACGGATCGGCCGAAAGACAATGGCCTTCTAGCCGGGATCGCGGAGGTATCGGCCGAAAGACTCTCGTCTAGTTCTTGGCCTTGGAATAGAGCTGAGCGGCAACCGCGCCGCTGCCGCTTCGCGCGAACACGTCGAGCTTGTACTGCAGGGGGTACGCGATAACGGGACACATCGGGTTCGGAGCCTGACCGATGGCGGGAGTGTTGTTGTGCGTCAGGTCCTGGCCTGCGAGCGTCATATAGAGTGGCGGCGCAAGGAGATTCAAGTCGACGTCCTTGACCGCACCGAGGCCGGAAAAACCAAGGATCGTGTAACACTTGCCGGCCTGGAGCGTGACCATCATGACGGCGTGCTGGCCTTCGGTGAGGTTCTGCTTCAGCAGGTCTCCTTCCGGCTGCATCCCCGGAGCTGCCTTGAGCGCAAACGCACGCAGTCCGGCCTCGGTGAGGTCCCCGGGCACGGTGCCGCCACCGGGGACCACGGTCCCCGTCATGGCATTCTGGAGGCCTTGCAGGATTCCCTGAAGGCTATTCGGATCCGTCTGGGCCAGCGGAGCGGGAGTAGGCTGTCCGGGCGCCTGCCCGGGTCCCACGGTGGGAGCCGCTGCCGGTGCGACGCCCGGCTGAGCGTATGCCGGCGGCGCGGCCGCGGGCGCGGCTCCCGGATACCCAGGCGGGGGCGCTGCATAGCCTGGCTGTGCCGCGGTGGCATAGGCTTGGGGGGCGGCAGGTGCATAGCCTGGTGGCGCCGTCGCGTAGCCGGGTTGGGCTCCGGGGTATGCGCCGGGGGCACCCGCGTAAGCCGAGGGATAGGCACCGGGCGTTCCAGGCGTGGACGCCGGCGGAGTGCTGCTGCCGCAGGCTGTGAGAAAGGCAGCGGCTGCCAGTGCGCCGATCCCTACCGTCCCTACTTTACCAACCGGTCCATGTTCGTTCATAGCCATGAGCCTCCTCGGCGCCCGCCACAGCGGGGCAGTCCATCTTCGCGGATGTCCGCGTCTTCGGGCGCTACGATACGCTCCCTTGAGAATTGGAGCGAGATCGCGATGCGCCCGGAACGGTATGCGAGCGCGCCTTGTACCCGACGCACCCACAACTCATTGCCGAACGAACTTCAACGAGAACGCCGTCTTCTGAGCGCAGCCCATTGCCGGGAAATGCCACGAGTGCAGATCTCCCTCGATACACTTGGCGACTGTCGGATCGTCGCCCGTGACCGACACGCCCTGCGGGCTTCCGTCGGGCCCGATCGTGAGTGCCACGGCGACACTCGCGGCCGGCTTGTCGCTTTGATTGCGCTCCCAGCACGTTCTGCGGATGGCCGTCTGGTGTTGCGCGATGACCTGCTGAACTTGCCCTTCGGACTGGCACTGGCCCGGTGCTTTCGGCGACTCCGTGGTGTCGTCGGTCGGGATCGCACCGAACGACGGGGGGACAAACGAGTGAGTGTCCAGCGGTCGAGATGACGCGGAGGCGGCGGCCGTCGCGGCGGGCGATGGTCGGGATAGCGGCTGGCTGGCGATCGGCCGGCGCGTAGCCTCTGTCTGAATCGAGGGCGACGGGGGCTCTCGCGGAACCCCACTTCTTTCGGATGGCATTCCTGCGGACAGTGGGGGTATCGCACTCTGCACATTCGCGTTTCCAGCGGTGGGCTGAGTGGACTCCGGCTGCGTAGACTGAGAAGAGCGAGGCATGAGAAGCACGATTGCGGCTGTGGATCCAAAAGCGGTAGCCGCGGCGACCATCGCGATGGCCACCCAGGGTGTTCCCCGCGCCGGGCGCAACTCCAGCTCCCCTTGGGCACGAAAAGCGCCGTCACGGCCGGGCTCGGACGCGAAGGGATGCGCGACAGCCGCGGGCGCGCTGGGCGCTTCGACGGCCGGAGGTGACGGAGCCTTGAACGGATCAGAAACGACGGTTGCAGATCCCGGCTCAACCGGTTTCACGGCGAGCGCCGGGCCTATCGGAGTCGGAGGCGCGGCCACCCGCTCTGGGGCCACAACGGGTGTCACCCCTTGCGACGCCTGAAACGCTGGCGCCTGGGGTGTTGACGCGAGCGGTCGAGGCCCGGATGCGGGCGGCTGCGGAGAGGAGGGCGGCGGTCGGGGAACGGACGCAGGTGGCTGGGGAACGGAAGCAGGCGGTTGGGGAACGGACGCAGGCGGTTGGGGAACGGACGCAGGCGGTTGGGGAACGGACGCAGGCGGTTGGGGTGGCGGGGCAGGCGGATGCGCAGGAGCCCGATAAGGGGATTGGGCGGCCGCCGAACGCTCCTTAAAGAGGCGCGCCGTGCCTCTCGACGGCGGTGGCGCTGGCGGGATGAGAGACCCTCTGCCCGCCTGGGCAGCCTCTCGAACGGTCGCCGAGAGCTCTGGGAAGGCACGCACGGGGCGCCACTCGTCGAGGCCGTCTTGCCACACGAGGGAATCTTCCGTCACCGAGCCAAGAGCCGCTTTGCGTCGCACCTCCGCGACGAGGATGGGACCGACCGGTACGCCGTTGATGGCGACGTACCACTCGTCAGCGGTGCGCAGATCCGCCATGCCCAGCGGCGAAGACGGTGCGCCTTCGCTCTCGACGGCCGTTCGAAAGGCTCCCGCAAGAGTGCCCAAGGGTGCGCCTTGCTGCGGCAAACGGGCTGGCCGAACCAGGTGCGGATCCCCTGGAACCGGTCGAGCGGCTTTCGCCAAGAACGCCGTTGGCGTGTTCGTCTCGCCCGTGGACTCCCGTTGCAGGGGCTTCTCTTCTCCGATCGCCGGCTTCGGCTCCGGCTCCTTCGGCAAGTGGGTCGCGACGCTCGTCTCCGTAACCTCCGAACGGACCTCGATGAGATGCCCGCACTTGCGGCATTTCATGCGCACCGTCCGGCCGGCGACCTTCTCGTCGGCAATCTGATACTTGGCTTTACACTTGTCGCAGAGAAACTTCACGGATGGGCCCTGCCGCGCGCACGGTAGCAAAGCGCCGCCCCGTCTTGCGAGCCTCAGATGAGTTTTACCAGATGTTCCCGGATGGACATGCGGCTCATCTCATCAGGCGCGCAGAGGGCGGAGCGTTCCCACATTTCAATGGCCTTGTTTTTGAACCCAGCCTTCTCGTAGAGCACGGCGAGGTTCCGCAGCGCCGCGAAATGTTTGGGATTCAGTTCGATCGCTCGCTCGAGCTCCTGGATTCCAGCGTAGATCTGCCCCATCTTTCCGTAGAGGAGCGCGAGGTGGAAATGCAGGCGGTAGGCCAGCGGATCGATCTCGGTGCCATGCTTTAGGTGCTTGACGGCGTCGTCATGCTGCCCCGCCTTGTACGCGGCGATTCCCTCTCTGAGGGCGTGCTCGGCGTCGGCGGACAGTCGCTCGGCGTCCCGAGCCGGAGCCGAGCTCGGGTTGGCCGCCTGGGCCAGAAGGCGTTCTACCGCTTCGGTGACGTCGGCGATGCGGAAAGGCTTCTCGATATACTCTTCGACACCGTAATTTTGTTTCAAATCCTCGGCGATTCGCCATCCCCTGTATACGGCGCTCACCATGATGATCGGAATGTGTCCGTATTTCTCGCTTTTCTTGATCCGTCGAGCGATGTCAAACCCGTGCAGTTCGGGCAGCATGGCGTCCAAGATGATGAGATCGGGCACGTGCTCCTTGACGAGACGCAACGCGAGCAGTCCTCGGTCAGCCTCGATGACTCGATATCCCGCTTGCGCCAGGAGACGACGGAGCAGCGTCCGGATCTCTTCTTCGTCGTCGACGACGAGGACGAGCTTGCCGACGCGTCCCGCGATGGCGCGGGCAGCGAGCGATGCGCCGGCGCGGAGCTCCTGGGGTAGTGCTGTCACGCTCGACAGCTCCTCGCTGAGCTGGCCGAATTCGCCCGTCGAGACGTCGAAGGCTTGAAATAGTGACTCCGTCGCGTCGTCAAGAACGACCACGGGGGGTGCTGGTTCGGGCGCGCTCGCGGGTTCCCGGCGCGGCAGCGGGGGAGGTTGTCGCGACGGCGGCGCCTTGGATTGAGAGTATTGGGGCCTGGTGGGAGGGAGAGAGCGGTTCGGGGCGGACGCGCCGACCGACGGTGAGAGGGAGGGGGTGCCACCACCGCGCGTTGGGGCCGAGGGAGAGGTGCGTACGGCTGCGGTGGGGGCAGAGGGCGTTAGGCCGAGCTGGATCAGGGTCTCCGCCGGGACCCGCGGACCGAGATAGTGCCGTTCCCCTCGCGCCTTGGCAGCGTACGCGGCCGCGATGGTCTCCACGAGAGTCTTCGGAACGGCGATGTAGGGGTAGACCTTCTTGCCGGTTACGAACTCGAGCTCGTCGATGACTGCTTTGTCTCCTGGTGTTTCCATAGCCAAGAAGATTCTGTCCCCGCGGACGAGCACTGGGAGCACCCGATGGCTGTCGGCCACTTCGCGCGACACTACGTCCAGGTGGTCGAGAACGATGGCGATCTGGGCGAGATCGATGCCGGGGACGCCGTGCTTCTCCGACAGAGTTCGCAGCGTTTCGAGGTCTTCCACGTTACCGTCCATGGCTGGTTGTGCCGTCGCTGGCTCTCGGGAGATCGAATCGCCGGACGTGAGAGACCCGTCCTCGATCGCCACGTGCGAAACGAGTTTCCTTTGCAAGGGGATCTTGGCGAGAGTCCGCTTGTCGTCGCTTGACATGGCAAAAGGGCTGTCTTGGCCTACGGCGCTATGAGCGCCCGCCCCAAGCCTACGCTGGCGATAGGATCGGGGGCCAGCGCGATCGCGGTCGGCGCCGCGGATTCGCTCCGGTCGTCGGCGCAGTTCGGACGTCCACGCGTAAGACTACGTGGGGTCGTCTGCGGCATCGTCTCCGTGGATGGCCGTGAGGACGCTGCGAGCCCACGACGCGAATCGCCCCTCCGTGATGGCTTCGCGAGCCGCGATCGTGAGCTCTCCATACCAGTGCAGATTGTGGAGGGACAGAAGCCTGAGGCAGAGGATCTCGCGGGCCAGGAAAAGGTGACGCAGGTATCCACGCGAGTAACCGCCAGCACAGCAGGGGCACCGGCACCGCTCGTCGATGGGCCTTGCGTCTCGCTGCCAGCGGGCGTTCTTGATCGTCATGCGGCCGAACCGAGTGAACGCCTGGCCATTTCTGGCGTTGCGGGTCGGCATGACGCAGTCGAACATGTCGATCCCGGCCGCGATGGCTAGAACGATATCGCGCGGCGAGCCAACACCCATCAGGTACCTTGGGCGGTCCGGGTCGAGCGCGGGCGCAACTTCGGCGAGCGTTTCGTGCATGCGGTCATTCGGTTCGCCCACCGAGAACCCTCCCATCGCCAGCCCATCGAACGGCAGGTCCCCCAGCTCGGCTGCGTGCGTCTTTCTGAGGTCGACCAAGCACGCTCCCTGAACGATGCCAAACAGCGCTTGTCCCTCGGGGCGCGGTACGGCGAGAGCTCGCTTCGCCCATCGGGTGGTTCGAGCGACCGCCGCCTCCACCACGGACCGGTCGGCCCCGCCATCGGGGCATACGTCGAGCTGCATCTGAACGTCCGCGCCAAGCTGTCCTTGCAGCAGGACCGCACGTTCGGGTGTCAACCGGTGCGCCGACCCATCGATGTGAGACCGAAACGCGAATCCCTCTTCGGCTTCATCGACCTTCGCCCGATTTGCCTCGCCCGAAGCGCCCCGGTCTCGAAGCGAATAAGCCTGGAACCCGCCGGAGTCCGTCAACATCGCGTGCGGCCAGCGAGCGAAGGCGTGGAGGCCCCCGAGCGCCGATACGACGTCGGCGCCGGGACGCAGCATCAGGTGGTAGGTGTTGCCGAGGACGACTCGGGCGCCCGTCGACGCCACTTCGTCCGCGGTGAGCGTCTTGACAGAACCCTGTGTGCCGACGGGCATGAACGTAGGGGTTTCGACTCGGGCGTGCGGTGTGTCGAAGAGCGCACGGCGCGCGGCCCCGTCGCGGGCGACAACGCGAAATGCAAATCCTGCCGTGGCGGGCTTCACGTGGGCAGCCTCCACAGAAACATCGCGTCCCCGTACGAATAGAACCGATAGCGCTCCCGCACGGCGCAGCCATAGGCCTCGAGTACGCGCTCGGTGCCACCGAAGGCGCACGTGAGAGCCAGGAGCGACGACCGCGGAAGGTGGAAGTTTGTCAGCAGAGCGTCGACGACGCGCCAGCGGTATCCGGGTTGAATTAGCAGCTGGGTGTCCGTGTCAATCGAGCGCACGTGGCCGGGGTTGTCCTCGTCGGCGGCGCTCTCCAGGGCACGCACGGTCGTCGTGCCGATGGCCACGACGGCAGCGCCCTTGCTGCGCGCTTTCGCCACGGCGTCTACCGTGGACTGCGAGACCACGACGCGTTCCGCGTGCATCCGGTGCAGGTCGAAGTCATCGGCCACGACCGGTTGAAACGTGCCGAGCCCGACGTGGAGCGTGATGGCGGTCACTTCGCATCCGTGGACAGCGAGTCGTCCGAGGAGCGCGTGGGTGAGGTGGAATCCCGCCGTCGGCGCTGCAACCGCCCCATCGTGTCGTGCGTACACCGTCTGGTAGCGCGAGACGTCCTGCGGTGCGTCACTGCGCTTGATGTATGGCGGAAGTGGGACGTGGCCGCAGGCGTGCAGCGCTGAAAGCACGGGCTCGCCGCAGGGACTGTAGACAGCGACTTCGAGCAGGCCATCGTCGCCGGCGCGGCCCAAGAGCCGGAGGACCAACCGCGGAGAGCCCGAATCATCCCCGTGGGCATGCACGACGATGTCCGACTGGAAGCGAAGCGCTCGGCTTGCCTTGCCGAGCGCGCGCCAGATTACGACGTCGCGCACGTGGCCGGGAGCGACCTCTATTTCGCGCACGCCAAGGCATCGAACGAGAAGGACCTCGACCCGGCCGCCCGAGTCGCGTTTGCGACCCACGAGTCGCGCTGGAATGACGCGCGTGTCGTTGACGACGACGAGTGCGCCCTCAGGAACGAGGCCGGCCAGTTCCGCCACGGAGCGATGCTCAATCGGCCCGCCGTCTCGGGGAAGGATCATCATCCGCGCCGCTTCGCGGTCGTCCGGGGGATGCTGGGCGATGAGCTCCGCCGGAAGGGTGTAGTGGAATGCGTCGACGCGCATGGAGCCGAGAGGCCGCGATTACCGTGCCCGGAGTGCGATCGCAACCTCCAGGGTCGACAATCGAGCGCCTGCGCTCGAGCTGCGTGGCGCTCGCCAGGTTCGAAAAACCGAGTGTCAGGCACGGAGCCGGGGTCCCGTCCTTGGGGCTCCCGCTCCGTGCCAACCTGTGGCTCGAGCAAGCGACGTGCCCCTGGTGGGCGCGCGGCTCATACGCTGCAATTGCCGGAGTGCTGCCCCGTTGCTCCTTGAACCGTGTTCCAACCCGGTTGCATCCACGCAACGTCGGCCTTCCAGCTATGAACGGACACCGCTCGACGGGGTCCGCGTACGGCTCCCTCGGTTCGTGCGCGCTACTGCACTCAGCCGGTCCATACGATGCCAAGTCGAGTCATCTTCCGCCACAGCGTCGTCGGAGATATCTGCAAGACCTCCGCCGCACGCTCGCGGCTGCCACCGCTCTCGTGCAGCGCGCTGTCGATCGCGGCGCGCTCGGCGGAGTCGACGACATTCGCAAGGGAGCGGCCGCCGCCCTGCGGCGACCCGAGGGGCGTCCGGCTCGACACGGGCGGCAAGAGATCGTCCGCCATGATCACGCCGTTTTGCACCAAGGCGACCGCTTGCTCGATCATGTGTTCGAGTTCACGGACGTTTCCGGGGTAGTCGTATCTGCCGAGTGCGTCGACCGCCGTGTCGTGGAGGCGCGGTCGGACTCCCATTTTTTTCGAATACTTCTCTAGAAAATGGGCGAGCAAATCGGGGATATCCTCCCGTCGCTCACGCAGAGGAGGAAGCTGGAATCGGGCGACGTTCAAGCGGTAATAGAGGTCTTGGCGGAACCGCCGTTCCGCGACGGCGGTGAGAAGGTCCTGGTTGGTCGCGGCGATGATGCGCACGTTCACCATGATCGGCTTGTTTTCGCCGACGCGACGGACTTCATTCTCCTGAATCGCTCGCAGAAGCTTGGCCTGGAACGTGATGGGGGTCTCGGCGATCTCGTCAAAGAAGAACGTTCCGCCATCGGCTTCCTCGAAAAGGCCCTTGCGTGCGCTGACGGCGCCCGTGAATGATCCCTTGGCGTGTCCGAATAATTCGCTCTCGAGAAGCGTCTCCGTGATCGCGGCGCAGTTGACCGGCACGAACGGGCGCTCCGCTCGTTTGCTGTTTGCGTGGATGGCCTTGGCGACGAGCTCCTTGCCCGTGCCGCTCTCGCCGGTGATAAGGACGATGGCGTCGGTCGGCGCGATGCGCACGATGCGCCCGAGCACCTCGCGAACTGCGCGGGAGCGCCCGATGATGTTCTCGAAGCGGTACCGGTCCTTGAACTCGCTTGCAAGAAATGTGACCTCCCCGGCGAGCCGACGACTGTCGAGCGCTTTGACGACCTTGACGAGAAGCTCCTGTTCCGTGAAAGGCTTCTGGATGTAGTCGAATGCCCCGAGTCTCATCGCCTCCACAGCGCTCTCGATGGTCCCGTAGGCCGTCATCATGATGACCTCGGTCAGCGGGTGCGCCTCCTTGGTGGCGCGCAGAACGTCGATGCCATCTTTCTGCCCCAGCCGAAGGTCCGTGAGAACGACGTCATACGCCCCGGTGGCTCCACGCTCCGCGCCCTGCTCTCCATCGGCGGCTTCATCGACCTCATAGCCCGCGCCACGAAGCATCATCGCGAGCGTCGTGCGCATGTTGCGCTGGTCGTCGACGATCAGAAACTTCGCCATAGGCGGCCGTGCCCTCCTTGTCGCTCCCGCGGGGACGAGAGCCTCAGCTTCCTTCAATGCAGACTAGCTCGCAACGATGCGGCGCGCTTCCAGTCCCGCGTCAAAAGACGATGCCAAGGAAGAGGCGCACGGTCTGCGCGGGCGACAAGCCGACGTCGATGTTGTTGGTCACCTGGAGAGGGAGGTAGTCGAGGCCTCCCATCGGGAAGAACACTCCGTACTGCAGCATTGCGTAAAGGCCGCCGATCTTGCTCGGATCGTCGTTGAGCGAGCCGTCTCGCGACTGGAAGTAGAGTTGTCCATCGAGCTCGACGCCAAGATCGCGATTGTGTCCGGGTGACTGGATGAATTCGCTCGCTCGGCTCCAGATGACCGCGAGCCCGCCTCCAACCTTCTCGCCGTTCGGGTGCCGGAAGAAATCGTAGTCCACGCTGGGACGAAAATAATAGGACCCCTGGACCCTAGTCAGGATGTGCCTGTAAAAAATGAGGTCGATGCGGTAGTCGGGATGGAACTGGAAGGTGGAGATGGGTCCCGTTCCGTTGGCCTCTGTCCGAAGGCCCGAGGTTGGAGCCGTGAGCGTGGTCGCCCACCGATCGCCGCTGGCCCACCCGAAGTCGAACTGGAGGTTTAGCTTGTCTTCCACCGCCTTGTACTGCGTCTGAGTGGCGAGACCCCACTCCTCGATACCCACCGGATTGTTGATATTCTGAGCGGTGATGGCGGATCCGCTCATCCAGCCGATTTGACCCTGGATTGTCGCCAGCTCCGCCTCGATACGCAGTTTTTGCCACAAGAGCTGGACCCAGGCATCGGGAATCAGCTCCCACGCCTGACGCGGCTCGAGGCCTCCGGCCGAGGTCTGGTTTCCGGTTCCGGCGTATCCGGTGCCCGTAGAGTAGTTGATCGTGTTGGGGTTCGCCCCGGGCGTCGTGTCGAGGTATTGGTTGCGATAGACGGTGTAAAGGCCGCCGTTCAGAACGACGTCCCCGCGCGCGAGCATGGCCCTTTGGATCTCCGGACTCGTTCGGTGTGCCACGAAGGCGGCCCACTCCCCGACGTTGCACAGATTGCACGTGTTGTACGGTTGGCCGCCGTAGGCATCCAGCGTGCTCTGCGTCGTGGGACCCGTTGCGACGAAGTCCCACGCCCCCCCGAAGTACAAATCCAGAGGTTTGAGCCCGCTCACGAACATGATGCGGTCGAGCGTCGTTTGGTAGTCGCTGTCGATCCCATCGCCGCTGTTCTCGACCATGCCGAGACCCCAGTGCCCGGGCATGCGTCCGAAGCGCAATTGTCCGACGGGCGTTTCGTACTCGCCCCACGCGCGCGTGACATTGATCGAATTGGTCCAACTGTTGACGCCGGCGGTCTGCACGCCCTGCGTCGTCGTGAACAGGCTGATGGGAGCGTAGGGATTCGCCCCAGCCGAACGATAACCATTGGAAGATGCGGTGGCCGAAGTGCCCGACGAAGGAGCCATCGCGTAGGCGTCCGATGTCGAGCCGAGGACCAGATTATCGAGCAGCGTAATCTGCGTTATGATTCTCAAGTTGTCCGAGATATGAATCTCGGGGTTGAGGCGTAAGCGGAGGTTCGCGCCCGATTCCGTCTTGTCGTAGCAGGGCTGATTGGGCGAGGAGGCGTTGCCGCAGATGTTGACCGTTTGTCCCGGGTTTCCGTTCGGCAACGTATAAGAATTGTCGAGCGGGGAGGGGAACAGGTACTGGGGGTCGTTGGCCAGAGTGGCGCTCTGGACCGTGCTGTTGTGGCGTCCCAGCATGAAATTCTGGAAGAGCTCCGCGCGCGTGCGAAAGTAACCATGCAGTTCGATGATGGGGCGTGCATGCCCCCACCACGACTCGCTAAATACGTCGTCCGGACTTGGGGCGACGTCCCCCGCGATCGGCCGAACAGACGTAGGGCCAGGCGCGTCGCCCAGGTCTTGCGTTCGGTGGGGCGTCGAACCGGAGTTGGAGTCCCGCGGTGCGGGAGGCGGCGCGGGCTCACGCGCAGAAGGCGTTGCGACCGGCGCTGGCTCTGGCGCTGTGGTCACCCCCCCGGGCACCGCAGGGTTCGCTGAGACGTCGGCGAGGGCCGATCCCGAGAAGAAAAAGAACAGCGCGGCGGTCAGCGCGGTCGAAGCGGACCAGGACATGCAAAGGCGCCAGGGCATGGATCCGGCGGGTTGTATCACTTTCTTGCGCGAGCGTACGAGCGTGTTTCCCAAACCGGTGCGCGATTGGTTTCAGCGGTGGGTCGCCGAGCGGCTCACGAAGGGGTTTCGAGTTCCAGGAGAAACGCCTCGATCTCGGCGCGCAGCGCGAGAAGCTCCTCTCGTGCACGGAAGCGCGGCGCAGACGTCCCGAGAGCGGGAGCATCTTCATCGTGTTCAAAGAGGCGTCTTCGCGCGCCGGCGACGGTATACCCTTGCTCGTGGAGGAGTTCGCGCACGCGGATCAATGACTCGACGTCTCGGCGGGAGTAGATCCGGTGGCCCTTCGCGCTTTTGGTAGGTCGGATGCTCCTAAACTCACGCTCCCAGTAGCGGATGACATGGGTCTTCACCCCGACGAGCGCCGCCACCTCTCCGATGCGGTAGTAGGACTTCGAAAGGCAGTTGGCGCTCTTGCTGACCGGCATGGCTACGGCGTTGGGGCTCGGTCCGAAGGAGCGGGATGCATCCTCCCTATCGTTTGCCCACTGTGGGACGGTCGCCACGCGACACGATACCCGCCGGTGCAGTGGCGCGCACACCGTTCCGGCCAGCGCTCGCGTCGGCGTGACCGTTCAGCGTCTGCTTCAAGATCTGGCTGGCCTTGAACGTGAGCACGCGCCGTTCGCTGATGCGAATGGGCTGGCCGGTCTGCGGATTTCGCCCCGGGCGCTGTCGCTTGTCGCGCAGAACGAAATTGCCGAATCCGCTCACCTTGATTTTCTCACCCCGTCCGAGAGTCTCTTTCATCATCTCGAAGACGAGATCGACGAGCTCGGCGGACTCCTTGCGCGAGAAACCGCCGACTCTACTGTAAAGTGCCTGGACGATCTCCGCCTTGGTCATGATCGCCTTACTTGCCCCGAGGACGAGCGTTCGCCAGTCTATGCGTATTCAAAGCCCAAGGCTACCGCATCGCGCGCCAGCACGACGCCGCTAAAAATCGGCATTGTAGAACCCCGCCAGGCCGATCGTGATGAACGCATGCCCGGAAAGTCCCTGGTCGCCCCCGAACGTTTGAAAGGTTCCGAACCCCGCCGTCAATTCAGGCAGGAGACGAACGTACCGACCGGCGGGGATCCACAGTCCGCCTCCCACGGTCAGTTCGGGGCCCGTGTCGTCCTGATGACGGTCGTGAGCGCCGGTCGCACTGAGGGTTCCGGGGCTTACGACGAGCGTGTACCAGCGAACGCCCGCGCCCAGCTCTCCGAAGAAGCTGGGTTTGTCCGGATTGGCGATGAAGCCGGCAACGATCTCGAAGAGCGACGTGGTCGATGTCTCGGTGGCGTAGCCGGGTAGAATTTTGTCGGCCCCGTGCGCCGATCCCAGCGTCGCGGTTTCTACCGTCGCTCCGAAGTACCACCGGCGCGCGAGGCGGACCCCTGCGTCAAGGCCGAGCGCGAGCCCACCGAGCGACGCGTTTCCTATTTCGGTCGAGGTCCCGTTGTTGCGGTCGGTCGGGACGGTCCCCACCGGGATCGTCCCACCGAGGTGCACGCCCAGAAGAATCGAACGGCTCAGCGGACGGGGCAGCGGGGTAACGGGAGATTCGTACGGGGGCGGCGGCGCTACTTCGCGCGGAGCTCCTGCATCGCCCGTCGACGTGGCGGCGGGAGGCAAAACGGGAAGGATCGGAAGCGGGGCCTCGCCTGATCCGGCGGCCCCTGGCGCCGCCCCAAGGGACACGCGAACTACCTTGTCGTCGCGTTCGCGGAGAAGCTCGGTCGTTTCAGCGGGCGCGTACCCGGGCGCTGCTAGCTGGACGCGATGGGGTCCGGGGTCGAGCGGAATACGTTCTCCAAGGAGGGCCGCACTGACAGGCTGGCCATCGATCCGAAATGTCGTTCCCACCACATGGGCCGGATCGGCTGCGACGCGCAATCGTGGGATCCTCGGCTCGACCTGGGCTAGCTCGCCCTTCGCCTGTTCAAGCGCCGCCAGAAACGCAGGCGGCGCGTCAGGCGGCAGCGGAGCCCGTAGCACCGCTCGATAGGACTCGGCTGATTCTACCAAGTGCCCGAGAGCCACCTGGCACTCTGCAATGCGCAAGACATTCGTGGGCGCGGGGTATGCCTGTTGCGCGCGCTGGAACTTGTCTAGTGCATCCGCGACCTTACCGGCGCGCTGGAGCTCATCGCCCTCCCGAAAAAGCTGGCGAGCCGCGGCGCGCTCGGCATCCGTAACTTGTCCATGGGTCTCTATCGTCCATGTCTGGGCGGCGAGGCATAGCGCTACGGCGACGTTGCGAACGTGTTGGCTGTTCATGGGCGTGATCAGATGGCGTCAGTACCCGGGATCGGACGACTGTGGGGCGAGGCGCGGAAAGGCCGGACGAGACGGCGGAACCGTAGGCGGCGAGTTCGTTCGCGGGGACTGCGGGGCGGGATTGGCGGAAGAGGCTGGATGGGTGAGCTGCCTCGGGGTTGAGCTCGGCCCTGGGCGTCCGCTTTCAGCGACCGCAGGCGGTCGGTCGCTGGCACGCACATCTCGCGCCGAAAACGCCGCGGGATCCAGTGCGCTTGCCGCGGTAAGGCTACTTGCGGTGGGCTTCCTCTCCGCCGCGTCGGCGGCCTTCGCCACCTCGGAGATGTGCGCGGAGGCAGTCTGACGTATTTTCACGAAGGCGACGGCTCCGGCTCCTCCCGCTACTAGCGCCGCGAGGGCAATGACGGCGGCGACGCTGCGCGACGACCGAGCTGGAGATGCGGATGCTGCGAGCGCGGCCGCGGTGATGGCCGCGGCGGCTGGGGCTGGCGCTCGATTGGGGGGGTCGCCGGCCATCATTTCCGCTGAACTCGACATCACGGAACGCGGAGCCACGCCGGCCGCGCGTGCAAGAGAGTCTGCGAGCTCAGTCGCCGAGTCGAAGCGACGTGGTGGGTCTCGGTCGAGGGCACGCGTGAACCAGGCATCGAACTCGGGGGGCAGTTGAGGATCCATCGCCGACGGCAACGGCACTGGCGAGGTGCATATCTTGACGAGAAGGTCTCCAACGCTCTCGCCCTCGAATGGCAGGACCCCCGTCACACACTCGTAAGCGATCACGCCCAGCGACCAGAGATCCGTCCGCCAATCGATGGTGCGCAGACCGCGCGCCTGCTCGGGAGACATGTAGTAGGGCGTGCCGAGCACGGCTCCTGTTTTCGTGCTCGAAGTGATCCTCGAGTCCCCCGACTTCGACGTGATTTTGGCCACGCCGAAATCCAGCACCTTGGCTACCTCTTCGTCCTCGTCCGGCAAGCGAACGATGAAGACGTTGTCGGGTTTGAGGTCGCGGTGGACGATGCCGCAGTCGTGCGCACGCTGGAGGGCCCGGCACACCTGGCCAAGTATCTTGGCGGTGCTTTCGAGCGACAAGCGGCCCAATCGGTCGATGCGCCTGTCGAGAGACTCACCTACGAGCAGCTCCATGACCATGTACGCGCGCCCGTCCTCGGTCACCCCATGGTCGAAGATATGAACAGCGTGGCGGCTCTGAATTCGTGCCGCAGCGCGCGCCTCGTGAACGAAGCGCGACTGCGCTTCCCGGCTGTCCGCGTGGGTCGTGTCGATGAACTTGATTGCGACGGCGCTGCCCAGGCTCGCGTGCCGCCCTTCCCACACCGAACCCATGCCGCCCCGTCCGATAAGCTTGACGAGCTCATACTTGCCCGCGACCAGACCGCGGACCGGCGGAAGTTCGGAAAGTTCACTCACGCAAGCAACCTCGAAAACTCTACATTAGACGCGGCTCGGCTGCGCCACTAACAAGCGACTGGTGGCACGCCCGAGAAAGATCGCGGTAGGTGAGAGTGCGGGAGCGTTCCTGCCAGACCCCGGCGCACCCGATGCGTTTTACGTCGTCGACGTCTCTGGCTACGTGTTCCGTGCTTACCATGCCCTACCTCCGCTCTCGAATGCGCGGGGAGAACCGACCCATGCGGTCGTCGGCACGATCACGATGCTCGAGAAGGTCATCGAGAACCGGCGGCCCGCTTGGTTTGCAGTCGCACTCGACGCTCCAGGGCAGACCTTCCGGGAGGCGCTGGACGCCCGCTACAAGGCGACCCGTCCCGAGGTGCCACCCGACCTTTCGCAGCAGATGGCTCGCGTGGAGCAGATTCTTCGGGCCTGGGGAGTGGCTTGTTTTCGGCAGGACGGCCTCGAGGCGGACGACCTCATCGCCGCCGCCACGTCGCGAGGCCTCGATGCCGGTTGGCGAGTCGTTATCGTCAGCGCGGACAAAGACTTGATGCAGCTCGTCCGCGACGACGACGATCGCGTGCTCGTCTGGGACTCGATGCGCGACCGGGTCTACGGACCGCAAGAGGTCAGAGCCAAGTACGGTGTGCCCCCGAGTCGACTGCGTGACTGGCTCGCGCTGACGGGGGATGCCAGCGACAACGTTCCTGGCGTCGCGGGCGTAGGACCCAAGACGGCGACCGACCTCCTCGTCAGGTTCGGTTCATTCGACGCGATCTACGCTTCGCTAGGCCAGGTCGACAAGCCGAAGCTCCGGGAGACGCTCTCGAGCCATTCGGCAGACGCATTGCTCTCGCGGACCCTCGTTACGCTCGACGGCAGCGCGGACCTCGATTGGAACGAGGCCAAGCTGCGGTGGGCTGGCTTGCGAGGGGAGGTCGCGGAGGTGAGGCGTCTTTACTCGGAGCTCGGCTTGCGACGTCAGCTCGCCGCGCTCGACAAGGGCGCGATCCCGCCCCCTAACGCGACCCCGACTCCGACTGCGAGATGCGTCTTCGACGCGGTCTCCCTCGGTGCGGTCGTCGCTCGCGCCCGGGCGTGCGGCCGGGTTGGCATCGCGGTCGAAAGGACACAAGGCGGGCGCATAGGAGCAAATATTGTTGGAATTGCCTTGGCCATTGCCCTCGATGACGTTGCCTATGTGCCCATCTCACACCGCGTTCTCGGTTGCCCTCCGCTCCTGCCGTGGGAAGACGCTAGGCAGATTCTGGGTCCTCTTTTGTCGGATCCTTCGGTCACCCTATACGGCCACGATCTAAAGCAAGGGTTCGTG
>JBEKXD010000081.1:0-19186 GCA_049512415.1 Polyangiaceae bacterium | reverse complement strand
GATGACCATAGAGCTTATCACCCCTGTCGCGCTCGAGGAGCAGCAGCGCTTCGCCATCCGTGAAGGCGGACGTACCGTCGGCGCAGGGATCGTCACCAAGATTCTGGCGTGAGCGACTCGGGCGCCTTCTACCGCTCCCATTCGGGTAGCCAAGAATGCGCGTAACCTTTCGGAGACTGATTCGACATGGCCGCAACGACGAAAATACGTATCCGTTTGAAAGCCTTCGACCACCAGCTGCTCGACAAGTCAGCCAGTGACATCGTCGAGACGGCCAAGCGAACGGGCGCGCGCGTGGCGGGGCCTATCCCGCTGCCCACTCACCTATCCCGGTACACAGTCCTTCGCGGTCCGCACGTGGACAAGAAGTCACGCGAACAGTTCGAAATCAGGACGCACAAGCGGCTGCTCGACATTCTGGACCCGACACAGCAAACGCTCGACGCCCTCATGAAACTGGATCTGTCGGCCGGCGTCGACGTGGAGATCAAGAGCTAGCTCGGAGGCGGTGCATGGCAACATTCGATGTCTTCAACATGAAGCGCGAGAAGGTCGGCTCTATCGACCTGGCCGACGAGGTATTCGGTGCGGAGGTGCGCGAACACCTCTTCTACGAGATCGTGAAGGCCCAGCTCGCGTCGCGGCGGCAAGGTACCCAGTGCGCAAAGAACCGCTCCGCCGTGAGCGGAAGCACGAAGAAGCTTTACAAGCAGAAGGGAACTGGGAGGGCGCGTCACGGATCCATTCGCGCGCCCATCTACGTAGGCGGAGGGCAGGCTCATCCGCCGCGACCGCGCGACTGGAGCTATGAACCTCCGCGGCGCATGCGCGCCCTGGCACTCAGCAGCGCATTGTCGAAGTTCGGAAAAGAGGGGCGGTTGCTCGTCGTAGACAGATTCGACCTCGGGGAGATCAAGACGAAGAAGCTCGTGGACACGCTCCATGCGCTCCACGCGGACGACAAGACCCTCGTGGTCGACTCCACGACGAACGAGAGCCTGCGACTCTCGATTCGAAACTGCCGGAGCCATCAATTCTTGCCGCCCGAGGGGGTCAACGTCTACGACCTGCTGCGGCACGACACGGTGATTCTTTCGACGGAGGCGGCCAAGGCGTTGGAGCAGCGGTGTCTGCGCCAGGCGGCACCGCACTCCCGGCGCCTCGATCAGTCCAGCGCCGCCCAACCATCGGCAGGAGGTGAAGGATGACCCCCGAGCAAGTGATACGCCGACCGATAGCGCTCACGGAAAAGGCCACGTTGCTGCGCGAGAAGCATAACCAGGTGATCTTCGAAGTGGCGCGCGACGCGAACAAGGTCGAGATCAAGGACGCGGTCCAGACGCTCTTTAGCGTGCACGTGACCGCCATCCACACGATGATTGTGCGCGGCAAGGACCGCCGCATGGGGCGCGGGTACGCGCGCACCCAGAATTGGAAGAAGGCGATCGTGACCCTGAAGGAGGGTGACTCGATCGACTTCTTCGCTGAACCAAGCGAATAGGCCTCTTCAACGCCGAAGGATCACCGATGGCACTCAAGAATTTCAAACCGACGTCACCGGCGCGGCGCTTCTACTCGGTGTCCGACTTCGAGGAGGTCACCAAGGACGCGAAGCCGTTTCGCAAGCTCGTCGAACATCAAACGAGCACCGGCGGCCGCAACAATTTCGGCCGCATAACCTCGCGGTTTCGGGGGGGCGGTCACAAGCAGCGATATCGCATCATCGACTGGAAACGCAACAAGCCTGGCGTTCCCTCGGTCGTGGCGACCATCGAGTACGACCCGAATCGTACGGCGAGAATTGCGCTCCTTTCCTACGCCGATGGGGACAAGCGCTACATCTTGGCGCCTGACGGGCTCAAGGTCGGCGATAGCGTCGTGGCAAGTCGTCACGCCGATATCAAGCCCGGCAACGCGATGTGTCTCCGATACATCCCGCTTGGGACGATGATCCACAATATCGAGCTCAAGAAGGGCAAGGGGGGCCAACTCGTCCGCGCCGCCGGGACGGCTGCTGCTCTGATGGCCAAAGACGGCGACTACGCCCAGGTGCGATTGCCGTCGGGCGAAGTGCGGATGGTCCACTTGGACTGCCGCGCCACCATCGGCCAAGTGTCCAACCTCGAGCACGCCAATATTTCCCTTGGAAAGGCCGGGAGAGCTCGGTGGCTCGGGCGCCGACCACACAACCGAGGCGTTACGATGAACCCCGTGGACCACCCGATGGGTGGAGGCGAGGGGCGCACTTCCGGAGGCCGCCATCCATGCTCGCCGTGGGGTCAGCTTTCCAAGGGACTCAAGACGCGAAACAACAAACGCACCGACGGCATGATCATCAAGCGCCGCGGAGAGAAGGGTTAGCAAGAAGATGGCCCGTTCGGTAAACAAGGGTCCGTTCGTGGATGGGCACCTCGCCGAGAAAATCGCCTCGGCTCAAGCGGCGCAGAGCAAGAAAGTAATTAAGACGTGGTCGCGTCGAAGCACGATCACGCCCGACGCCGTCGGCCTCACCTTCGCAGTGCACAACGGGCGGAAGTTTGTCCCGGTCTTCGTCACAGAGAACATGGTGGGGCACAAGCTCGGAGAGTTCGCCCCCACGCGCACATTTCACGGTCACTCAGGCGACAAGAGAGCCAAGGTCGCCGGGGGCGCCACTTCGGCCGCCCCTACAAAGCCCGCCGGCGGAGGCGCGCGAAAGTGACGGCGCGTGCAGCGCAATTTCTAGGAGTGCGCCGCGTGAACTGCTTGCAAATGTCACCTAGGCGGTTACACTGCGCATCCTTCTCAAGTCCAGGTGTCACCTGGGCAGCGAGAGGCATCGCGGTCCTCTGCGATCTCTGAACGGAAGTACGGTGCCGGTAACGGCCCGCGCGGCGAGCAACGTGGCTCGATGCGAGTGGGTACGACGGGCTCGAAGAGGCTTAGACCATGGTCAGCAAGGCTATCGCTCGATACACGCGGATAAGTCCGCGCAAAGCCCGGGTCATCGTGAATCTCGTCCGGGGCCGCCAGGCGGGCGAGGCGCTCCAACTCTTGGAGTTCACGCCGAAGGCGGCGGCGCCGATCATACGGAAGCTAATCGAGAGCGCGGTGGCGAATGCCCGCACTCAGACGCCGGGGGTCGATGTCGACGCGTTGTTCGTCGAGACCGCCTTCGTCGACAAGGCGCCGAACAAGCACATGCGTCGCTGGCGTCCGCGAGCGATGGGTCGCGCCACCCGCGTGCAGAAGGGCCTCAGCCACATCACGATAGTGCTCGGCGAGCGATAAGAGGAAACACGTCTCATGGGTCAAAAAGTCCACCCCTACGGATTTCGTCTCGGCGTCATCAAGACGTGGAACTCGAAGTGGTTCGAGGACAAGAGCTACGCGAAGTGGCTTCACGAGGACATCCGAATCAAGCGCGCAGTCAAAGACTACCTGCAGAACGCAGGGATCGCTGGCGTTGAGGTCGAGCGCGCCGCGAACAAGTGCAAAGTGATTGTCTTTACTGCGCGGCCCGGGATGGTGATTGGCAAGGGGGGCAAGGGGATCGAGACCCTCAAGACCGGGAACCTCAAGACGGCGGCCAAGGGCGAGACGCTGTTCGCAGGCGTGCAGTCGTTTACCGAGAACGAGGTCTTCATCGACGTTCAGGAAGTGCGCAAGGCGGAAACGTCGGCTCAACTCGTTGCTGAAAACATCGCCACCCAACTCGAGAGGCGTGTGGCGTTCCGGCGCGCGATGAAAAAGGCCTTGACGACGGCGATGAAGTTCGGTGCCAAAGGGATTCGCGTCCGCTGCTCGGGAAGGCTCGGCGGCAGCGAAATGAGCCGAGTCGAGACGTATCGCGAGGGACGTGTGCCGCTGCACACGCTCCGCGCCGACATTGAATTCGGGACGGCTGAAGCACGCACCAAGTACGGAATCATAGGCGTCAAGGCGTGGGTCTTCAAGGGCGAAGTCCTTCAACGCCGCAACCGCCGCCCGCAGATCGCAGGAGCCTGAGTCATGCTTTCTCCGAAGCGCACGAAGTACCGCAAAGCACAGAAGGGAAACAGCCGGGGGACTGCCTATCGTGGCAACGATGTCTCGTTCGGAGACTTCGGAATGCAGGCCATGGAGTGCGGGCGGCTCACCTCGCGGCAAATCGAAGCTGCGCGTATGGCCATCACTCGACACGTAAAGCGCGCTGGAAAGCTATGGATTCGCATATTTCCGGACCTCCCCGTCACCAAGAAGCCGCTCGAGGTCCGAATGGGCGGAGGCAAGGGCGCGGTCGAAGAGTGGGCGGCTCAGATCCTGCCGGGCCGTGTGATGTACGAATTGCAGGGCGTCGATGAGACCACCGCGCGCGAGGCCTTTCGACTCGCAGGGCACAAGCTTCCGGTGGCGTACAAGTTTCTCGCCCGTGGAGAGATCCTATGAAGGCCGTACATCTGCGCGAGAAGACCGAGGCCGATCTCCGCGAGCTCGAGAAGTCTCTCGCCCGCGACGTGTTCCGAAATCGCCTCAAGAACTTTACGAATCAGCTCGACGATACGAGTTCGGCGAAGAAGGCCAAGCGAGAGCTGGCGCGAGTCCTGACGATTCTCGCCGAACGCCGGACGCGGAGCTCCGCTGAGGGCTCCACCGGGGAAGGCACCGGGACCGCGGGCGTAGGCGGGGGCAACAAAGGTAAGGCGAGCCAGTCATGACCGAGAACGTTTCAGCCCAGGTCGACCAAGCCACCGGGCATCATGGCTCCCGGCGGAAGCTCCTCGGGAAGGTCGTCAGCGCCAAGATGCAGAAGACGGTCGTCGTCGAGGTTGTCACTCACAGCCGCGACCCTCTCTATGGCAAGTACGTTCGCTCGCGACAGCGATACAAGGCTCACGATGAACTCGGGCAGTATCGCGCGGGCGACGAGGTGGAGATTCAGGAGCACCGCCCCGTCAGCCGCGAGAAGCGCTTCGTGGTAACGCGGCTCATCAAGAAGTTCGTGGAGGAGTAGGCCATGATCCAGATGCGGACAATTCTGGAGGTGGCTGACAACTCGGGCGCGAAGCGCGTCCAGTGCATCAAAGTCCTCGGCGGCTCGCGGCGGCGGTACGCGGAGATTGGCGACGTGATCGTAGTCGCGATCAAGGAAGCCCTCCCCGGGACGAAGGTGAAGAAGGGCGACGTGGCTCAGGCGGTCGTCGTGCGAATGCGAACCCAGACCCCGCGGCCCGACGGGAGCTACATTCGTTTCGATGAGAACAGCGCCGTGCTCGTCAACAAGGAACACGAACCCATAGGCACGCGCATCTTCGGACCCGTGGCGCGCGAACTTCGCGCGAAGAAGTTCATGAAGATTATATCCCTGGCGCCGGAGGTGCTGTGATGCCTGCTCGAATTCGCAAGGGCGACACGGTCGTCGTCATCAGCGGCAAGGACAAGGGCAAGACCGGGAAAGTAACTCGCGTGCTGCGGGACGACGACCGCGTTATCGTGGCGGGAGTCAATCTCGTCAAGCGCCACACGCGTCCGAGTCCGCGCAACCAGGCTGGGGGCATTCTGGAACGAGAGCAGCCGATCTACGCCTGCAAGGTCATGCCCGTCGATCCAAAGACGGGGGCCGGAACGCGCGTCCGAACGCGAGAGCTGGAGGATGGCACTAGGGTCCGGGTGGCGGCAAAGAGCGGGGAAGACCTCCCCGTGACGGCGGAGTAGTCGACTCATGGCTGACGACAAGAAGGTCAAAGGCGAGCAGCAGGCGAAGGCTGCGAAGACGGACAAGGCCGAAAGGCCGCCGAAGGGCGAACGTGCCGCCAAGGGCGACAAGGGAGGCAAAAAGGCGCGCGGTGCCGGAGCGTCGGAGGGCGCCGCTGCCGTCGTCTCCACCACGGAGGCGGTTGCGCCGCGTACGCTCGAACGGTACCGAGCGCAGGTGGTGCCCGCGCTCAGCAAACAGTTCAAGTACAAGAATCAGATGCAGGTGCCTCGACTCGAAAAGATCGTCCTTAACATGGGTCTCGGCGCGGCTGTAGCCAATCCGAAGCTCATGGACACGGCGGTCGAGGAGCTCGTTGCGATCAGTGGTCAGAAACCGGTCATTACCCGGGCGCGGAAAGCGATCGCGAACTTCAAGCTTCGGGCAGGGCTACCGATCGGCGCAATGGTCACGCTGCGCCGAGCGCGCATGTGGGAGTTTTTCGACCGGCTCGTGACCGTGGCGCTACCGCGAACCCGAGACTTCAAGGGCGTTTCTCGCAAGGCCTTCGACGGCAAGGGAAACTACACGCTCGGTCTGCGCGAGCAGATTATTTTTCCAGAGATCAACTACGACAAGATTGACGCGATCAAGGGCATGAACATCAGTTTCGTTACGACAGCCAAGACCGACGAGGAAGGGCGCGCTCTCCTCCAGCAGCTTGGCATGCCGTTCCGCGCCACCTGATCGGCAGAGGAACCACTATGGCCCGTGCTTCTCAGTTTGCAAAACTCAATCGAAGGCCCAAGTTCGCCGTTCGGCACCGCAATCGTTGCAAGGTGTGCGGCCGCGCGCGCGGGTATTACCGTAAGTTTGAGTTATGTCGAATCTGTCTGCGTATGTTGGCGCTCCGGGGCGAGATCCCGGGCGTGATCAAGGCGAGCTGGTGACTCA
The DNA here is from genome assembly GCA_049512415.1 of Polyangiaceae bacterium. Taxonomy (GTDB): domain Bacteria; phylum Myxococcota_A; class Polyangia; order Polyangiales; family Polyangiaceae; genus Palsa-1150. The sequence goes on along the minus strand of JBEKXD010000081.1, from coordinate 12,579 downwards.
TGATGACCGATCCCATCGCGGATATGCTCACGCGCATTCGCAATGCTTCCATGGCGCGGCATGATCGCATCGAGATGCCCCACTCCAAGCTCAAGGAGCACGTCGCCAGCGTCATGAAGTCCGAGGGATACCTCGACGACGTTCGCGTCAGCGAGGGCGATGATGCGAGAATGCTCACGCTCGTGCTCCGCTATGGGCGGGACCGACAATCGGCCATCGACGGCCTGAAGCGAGTGTCCACCCCGGGGCGGCGCGTGTACGTGCGCCATGATCGCATTGACCGCGTGTGCTCAGGAATGGGGATCTCCATCCTCAGCACGAGCCGCGGTGTCATGACCGACCGAGATGCGCGCCGACAGCGGGTCGGCGGCGAGCTTCTCTGCGAGATCTGGTGAGCGCCATGACGATCCAGGAACAAGCTGTCCAAGCCCCGAAGCAGTCTCGCGTAGGAAAGAGGGCGATCGTCGTGCCCAAAGGGGTGGCCGCGACCCTGACGGGGCGCAAGTTCGAGGTGAAGGGCAAGCGCGGGAGCCTCAGTCGTGAATTGCCGGCCGGAGTCGACGTTAAGATCGACAGCGGCAACGTGAATGTCGTGGCCCTTTTGCCGGGGCGAGATGGATCACGCGTGCAGGGCCTCACCTGGGCGCTGCTTCGAGGGATGGTGGTTGGCGTCGCGGACGGATACACGCAGACTCTGCAGTTGGTCGGCACCGGCTATCGCGCTGAGGTCAAAGGGCAAACGCTCAACCTTGCACTCGGTTTCTCCCACCCCGTCGCGTTTCCTCTTCCACAGGGCATCAAGTGTGAGATCCCCGCGGACTCGAAAGGGACCCTCGTCATCTTGACAGGATGCGACAAAGAGGTGATTGGCCAGACGGCGGCGACGATTCGAGGGTTTCGGCCCCCGGAGCCCTACGGCGGCAAGGGTGTGCGCTACCAGGGTGAGAAGGTGCGTGAGAAGGCCGGTAAGGCGGCGAAGGCGGGCGGCAAATAGGCGCGATTCAGCCGCGAGAGAGCGCGATCGAACGGCGATCGCCGCAAGCGCGAAAGGGTGACGACGATGGCGATGCAAATCGTAGGACATGAGCGCAGAAAGCTGCGCATCCGCCAGAAGATTAACGGGACGCCGGACAGGCCGCGCTTGACCGTGTTCCGGAGCGCAAAGCACATCTACGCCCAGGTCGTGGATGACGTGGGCGGCGTCACCGTAGCCCACGCATCGACGCTATCGCGAACCATTCGCGGCGAAGTCGTGGAGGATACGAAGCTCAACGCCGCAAAAAAGGTCGGCGCCGCCATCGCCAAGGTCTTGATGGGGCGGGGCATCGACAAGATTGTGTTCGACCGCAACGGATACCTTTATCACGGCCGCGTTCGCGCGCTTGCGGACGGCGCGCGAGAGGCCGGTCTGAAGTTTTAGTTCCCCGGGAGAAGTAGAATGCCATTCGACCACCTCCAGCTCGACGAAGAGAAGCTCAAGGAGCGCGTCATTTACATTAACCGCGTCGCCAAGGTCGTGAAGGGCGGCCGGCGGTTCAGCTTTGCGGCGCTCATCGTCGTCGGGGACGAGGCGGGTCACGTCGGCGTCGGACTCGGAAAGGCGAACGAAGTGCCGGAAGCCATTCGGAAGGGCAACGATCAAGCTCGCAAGAACGTATTCCGCGTTCCGCTCGACGGGGTCACCATTCCTCATCATGTTTTGGGCCACTTCGGCAGTGGTCGCGTCTTCTTGAAGCCGGCGTCGCAAGGAACCGGAGTTATCGCGGGCGGTGCCGTCCGCGCGGTCGTCGAAAGCGCAGGCATTCACGACATCCTGACGAAGTGCCTCGGGAGTTCGAATCCACACAACGTCGTGCGCGCCACGATCAGCGCGCTCAAATCGCTTCGGAGTCTCGAGCAGATGGCGGCCAAACGAGGCAAGCAGGTGGATGATGTCGTCGAACGCAAGCCTGCCCCGGTCGCCTTGGCCGCGGCCGTATAGAGTCGAGGGTTGGCGATGAAACCGCAGCTTCGCGTAACACAACTGAGAAGTCACATCGGACAGCGAGAGGCGATGCGCGTGACGATTCGTGGGCTCGGCCTTTCGGGTCCCGGCAGCTCGGTCGTCGTCGCGAACACGCCATCGTTTCGCGGCGCGATAAAGAAAGTCATGCATCTGGTAAGCGTCGAGGAGGTGGACCGTGTCTGACACCCTGAGCACGATACGGAAGCCTATGGGGGCAACAGAGTCCAAAACACGCGTCGGTCGGGGAGTCGGGTCAGGCTTGGGCAAGACCGCGGGCCGCGGTCAGAAGGGGCAGTACGCGCGCGTACGCGGCTTCAAGCGCCATTTCGAGGGCGGTCAGACGCCCATCCAGCGACGACTGCCCAAGCGCGGCTTCCGCAACGCATTCTCCGCCGTCATCGCCGAGGTCAATATCGGAGATCTTGATCGTTTCGACGCAGGTGCGCTCGTCGACGAAGGCGCGCTCCGAGCGCGGGGGCTCATCAAGGGACGGTACGATCGCATCAAGATTCTGGGCGATGGCGAGCTCACGAAGAGCGTGACGGTTTCGGCGCACGCGTTTTCGAAGTCTGCTGCGGAAAAGATCGAGAAGGCCGGCGGGAAGATGCTGCTGCTCGGAATTGGAAGCGCTCGGTCGTAGGGTTGCAACATGTCGGCCCTATCCGCGCTCACCAACATCGGCAAGGTCCCCGAGCTTCGGCGGCGCATTCTCTTTACGATGGGGCTACTCGCCGTCTATCGCATCGGAGTCTTCGTGACGATCCCTGGGGTCGATCGGACGGTGATGAGTGCGGTAGTCCACAAGCAGGGAGGTGGGCTGTTGGGACTGGCCAACATGTTCAGTGGCGGGGCGCTCGCCAATCTCTCAATTTTTGCTCTGGGCATCATGCCCTACGTCAGCGCGAGCATCATCCTTCAGCTCTTGACGATGGTGTTCAAGCCCCTCGATGAGCTTCGCAAGGAAGGCGAGCAGGGTCAGCGTCGAATCAATCAGTACACGCGCTACGGCACGATCCTGCTGTCGATGTTCCAGGGCTTCGCGATCGCGATGAGCCTGGAGGCCATGAACAACGGGGATCTGTCCGATTCCGCGTCCGTGGGCGATGTGGTGACGCACGCGGGATGGGGATTCCGCCTCATGAGTATGCTGACGCTCACGACGGGCACGGCGTTCATGATGTGGGTCGGGGAACAGATTACCGAGCGCGGAATCGGCAATGGCATCTCGCTGCTCATTTTCGCAGGCATCGTCGACGGAATCCCGAACGCCGCGCTGGGATACTTTGCGACAAACAAGGGAAACATCAAGCCGTTGAACCTCGCCGCGGTCGTAGCCATCGTCCTCGCTACCGTAGCGACCATCGTCTTCTTCGAGCGCGCGCAGCGCCGGATCCCCATTTACTATGCGCGTCGCACCATCGGGAGGCGGATCTACGGAGGGCAAACGGCGCATCTTCCGCTGCGGGTCAATACAAGCGGCACAATTCCGCCGATTTTTGCCTCTTCCCTCCTGATGTTTCCCGCGACGCTGGCGAGCTTCCGCGTGCCCGGCATGGCGGAGTTACAGTCCATGCTCCAGCGCGGCGACTGGGCGTTCAACACCCTGTACGTTCTGCTGATCATCTTTTTCTGTCACTTCTACACGGCGGTGACGTTCCAGCCCGTGGACGTGGCGGACAATCTGAAGAAGCAGCAGGCGTTCATTCCGAACGTTCGTCAGGGGAAACAGACGGCTGAGTTCATCGATCACGTGCTCACACGGATCACGTTCGGAGGATCTCTGTACGTGGCACTCGTATGCATCGTGCCGAGCATCATCAGTCAGGAGTTTCAGGTTCCGTTCCGTTGGGGCGGAACGTCGATCATGATCATCGTGGGTGTGGCGCTCGACACGGTAAACCAGATCGAAGCGCACCTCATCACGCGTAACTACGAGGGTTTGTCGGGCGGAGGTGGACGGACCTCCAAGATCCGGGTGCGAAAGGACTAGGGCCGATGCGATTGGTGTTCGTTGGACCGCCGGGCGCTGGCAAGGGAACGCAAGCCAAGCTGGTGTGCGAGAAGTGGGGCATCCCGCAGATTTCGACCGGCGATATGCTGAGAGCCGCCAAGGCTGCGGGCAAGCTGCCGGCCGACCTCGTGGCGAAGATGGCGGCTGGGGCCCTCGTACCGGACGAAGTCGTCGTCGGGCTCATCGCCGAGCGCACTTCCGCTCCAGATTGTACGGCTGGGTTTCTTCTCGACGGATTCCCGCGAACGGGACCGCAGGCGACTGCCCTCGACTCAATGCTTGCCGGACGAAGACAGACGCTGAATCGGGTGATCGCCATCGAGGTGGCCCGAGACTTGCTTGTAGAGCGCGCGGTTCTACGCCGGACCGACAAACGCACTGGACAGATCTACCACTTGAAGTATAGCCCTCCCCCGGCCGGCGCCGAGCTCGAGCATCGATCCGATGACCGAGAAGACGTCGTGCAGAAGCGCCTCGATACGTACGAGGCCATGACCGCAGAGCTCCTCCCGTACTACGCGACCCACGGAATTTTGCGACGAATCGATGGAGTCGGCACGATTGAAGACGTCTCGGCCCGTGTGTTTGCTGCCCTCGAAGGCGCGTGACAGGTAAGGAGACGCTTCTCAATTATGGTTGAACGTCACGAACGAAAGGAACCGAAGGGCGACAAGCTAGAGTTCGACGGTGCTGTGCAAGAGGCACTTCCGAATGCGATGTTCCGCGTGCGCTGCGACAATGGTCTCGTCGTTTTGGCGACCATTAGCGGGCGGATGAGGCAGTTTTACATCCGCATATTGCCCGGCGATCGAGTCACCGTCGAGGTGAGCCCTTACGACCCCAGTCGTGGCCGAATAACCTACCGCCACAAGTGAGCCCAAGCTGCGAGGATGCCGTGAAAGTCCGACCGAGTGTGAAGAAGATCTGTGATAAGTGCAAGGTGGTCCGCCGCAAGGGCGTCGTGCGGATCATTTGTGAAAACCCGCGCCACAAGCAGCGTCAAGGCTGAGAGAAGACATATGGCTCGCATCGCTGGCGTCGACCTCCCCCGTCATAAACACATCGTGTTCGCACTTCCGTACCTGTACGGCGTGGGTCGTGCCGCTGCGCGCCAGATCTGCGAAAAGGCGGGCATCGCACCGAACCGGATGACCGAGGAGCTGACCGAGGGTGAGATCAAGAAGATCCGCGACCTGCTCGAAGCCGATTACAAGGTCGAAGGCGACCTCAGGCGCGAAGTACAGATGAACGTCAAGCGGTTGATGGACCTAGGGTGCTATCGAGGTCTTCGGCATCGCCGTGGGCTGCCCGTCAACGGGCAGCGGACGCACACGAATGCCCGCACGCGCAAGGGACCCCGCAAGGGACTGATCTCACGCGCCCGCAAATCCCCGGGCGCGACGAGCTAATGCTCAGGAGCCTACACTGTCATGTCGGAGTCAAAAAGTAACCCGCCCCCTGCCACCGCCGCTGCACCGGCGTCGCCAGCAGCCGCCACGAAGGCCAAGACCGGGAAGAAGAAGGTCAAGAAGAACGTCTCGACTGGGATCGCTCACATCCAGTCCACGTTCAACAATACAGTGGTGACGATCACGGACGTCAATGGCAACGCGGTATCTTGGTCGAGTGCCGGATCGCGTGGCTTCAAAGGCTCGCGCAAAAGTACGCCGTTCGCCGCTCAGCTCGCAGCTGAAGAGGCCGCGAGGAAAGCTATGGACCACGGGATGCGATCCATCGCTGTCTTCGTGCGCGGCCCAGGTGCCGGTCGCGAGAGCGCTCTCCGAGCGCTTCAGTCCGTAGGCTTCAAAGTCACCATCATCCGGGATGTCACGCCCGTTCCGCATAATGGTTGCCGTCCCCCAAAGCGTCGGCGCGTTTGATCTACGAGATATGAGAGGATTTTTGCCGGCGCGCTTGGGCGCCGGACCGGGACGAAACGCCTTGCGCGCGTAAACCGGTTTTTGGGTCGCTTCCGAGCGATCTCTGCGACCCGGAAAGTGATGAGTCGATGGCAAGATACACTGGTCCCGCGTGCAAGATGTGCCGGCGCGAGGGGATGAAGCTCTTCCTGAAGGGCGAGCGCTGTTTCATGGAGAAGTGCTCCTACACGCGACGGCCGTACCCACCCGGGCAACACGGGCAGGCGCGCATCAAACTGAGCGAGTACGCGATCCGACTTCGTGAGAAGCAGAAGGTCCGGCGCGTCTACGGCCTCGTCGAGCGGCAGTTCCAGAAGTACTACTTCGACGCGACTCGCCGGAAGGGCCGGACGGGCGAGCAGATGCTCGGCCTCCTGGAATCCCGACTGGACAACGTCGTCCATCGCCTTGGGTTCGCATTCACGCGTGCTCAGGCGCGGCAGATTGTTCGCCACGGTCACGTGCTGGTCAACGGACGCCGCGTCGACATTCCAAGCGTGGTCCTTCGCGCGGGTGACAAGGTCGAGATTCGGCCGAAGAGCCGGGAGATCAAGGAGATTGTCGCGTCGCTCGCACAGATCGACAAGAGGCCTCAGCTTTCCTGGCTCGAGCTGGACAAGGCGAATTTCGTCGGAACATTCAAGGCGACACCCGTTCGCGAGGAGCTCAACGAGCCGGCCATCCGCGAACAGTATGTCGTCGAGTATTACTCGCGGTAGTGATGAGTTCAACACGGGCTGGCGACGGGCACGAACCGGAGAGCGGGTTCGATGGCGTGCCGGGATCGCCGCGTGAACGCAACCTTGGGAGTAGGCAATGACGGTATCGAATGTCGTGACGCGCAACTGGCGGGACCTGATTCGTCCACGAGGCATCCACGTCGACGCGGAAACGCTAACCGAGTTCTATGGGAAGTTCACAGCGGAGCCGCTGGAACGCGGATACGGGATCACCGTCGGCAATTCATTGCGTCGGATTCTTCTATCGTCGCTCCAAGGGGCTGCGATCACAGCCATCCGCGTCGAAGGCGCGCTGCACGAGTTCACGACGATCCCCGACGTCGTGGAAGACGTGACGGAGATCATTCTCAATCTCAAAGAGGTTGTTCTCAAGTCGGCGTATCCGAAGACGTACACTGTCCGGATCGACAAGGAAGGTCCGGCGCTCGTATGCGCGAAAGACATTCAGCTCGTCGACGGGCTGCAGGTCTTGAACCTCGACCATGTCATCGCCACCCTCGACAAGAAGGGACCGCTGTCGATCGAACTGACGGTCAACGTGGGCCGCGGCTACGTCCCGGCAGAGCGAAATAAGTCGCCTGGCATGCCCATCGGCACGATCCCTATCGACGCGCTTTATTCGCCGGTTCGCAAGGTGAACTACACCGTGACCAACGCCCGCGTCGGGCAACAGACAGACTATGACAAGCTGACGCTGGAAGTTTGGACCAACGGCAGCCTCAAGCCCCAGGACGCCGTTGCGTATGCAGCGAAAATTCTCAAGGAGCAGGTTTCGATTTTCATCAACTTCGAGGAGACCGAGGAGACTCAATACGCTCCATCGGGGTCCGAGGAAGAGCCGCTCAACGAGAATTTGTTTCGAAGCGTGGACGAGCTGGAGCTCAGCGTGCGCAGTGCGAACTGTCTCCAGAATGCCAACATTCAGCTCATCGGCGAGCTCGTTCAGCGAACCGAGCAGGATATGCTCAAGACGAAGAACTTCGGGCGCAAGAGTCTGAAGGAAATCAAAGAGATCCTGGCAAACATGGGTTTGTCGTTAGGGATGAAGATTGATAACTGGCCTCAAATGCTGGAGCGCTGGAAGCAGCAGCAACAGCAGAACTAGTCGAGCGCGATCCGGCGTTCGGATCGCGGTGGGACGTATCATTCAAGCGAGCGAGCTAGTCGAGGAAAGCCATGCGCCACAAGAACTCAGGTCGAAAGTTCGACCGAAACTCCAGCAGCCGGCGTGCCATGCTGCGCAACCTGACGGCGAACCTCATCCTGCACGAACGGATCGAGACCACGGACGCGAAGGCCAAGGAGCTTCGTCGCGTGGCCGAGCGCTTGATTACGAAGGCGCGGCGGCTCGGGACACTGGCCTACTCGGCTCAAGGGGAGCTCTCTCCGAGCGACAGGAGTCGCCGATTGGCGGCAGCCCGCCTCATCGCGGCCTACGTGCCGCACTTCGGGGTCCGAATGGACGAAGGCGGCGTGGCACGGCGCGTCGACCTCGTCGAGAAGGTGCTCGTCGAGCTGGCGAAGCGATATCGAGAGCGTCCCGGCGGTTACACGCGGATCATCAAGTTCGGGCCGCGGCGCGGCGACAACGCGCCCGTGTCGCTCATCGAGCTTCTTGGAGATTCCCCCGACACGGATGTGGCACCGAAGGCCGAAGTGACCGGCCCAGCCACCGCCAAGATTGAGTAGGCCGACGAGCAGCGCTGTGTCCCGCGCCGTGTACTTCTCGACGCCGGGATCGCGAAGGAATCGGCCGAAAGACACCGGCCTTCTAATCGAGGATTTGGAACTCGGAGAACTCCCCGGTGTATCCCCGCCAGCGAACGTCGACGTCATCCACGCGCGCCGCCGATGTCCCGTGCTGCGCCCATAGCACCATTTCCCGGATGCCCTCCTCTTCGCCTTCGGCGAGAAGGTCGACATTTCCGTCCGCGCGATTTCGAACCCATCCGGTAAGACCCAGCCTCTTCGCTTCGCGTTGGGCTGCGGCACGGAAAAAAACGCCCGTCACGCGACCCCGGATGATGACCTGCACTCGTTTCATAGCCATGGTTGGTGGCTCTTGCCTCGTTGGCAATAGCCAAATCTACGCGACCCGGCAACCCCTTCATGGCGACGCGGCGCCGTCGCGACCCGCGGGCGTCGACGCATGAAGGCCTGGGCGCGTGGGGGGGGCGCGCCCAAAGACGCCCCGGTTGTTGTCGAGGGGCTGGGCCTGCACACGGCTTCCAAGGCGAGCGTTGCGTTAGCTCGAGCGCGGGGACCCGTGAGCGTCGTCGTGGGCGGCATGGGCACGGCCGCTCGGGACTTGACGGTGGTCTCGACCGCGTGGAGGACGGAGGTAGCGCCCCTCGGAGGGGAGTTCGTCCTGATGACCGTCGAGCACATGTTCGCGGCGCTGGCCGGACTCGGCCTGCACGAGGGCGTCCGCATCGATGTCGAGGGCATCGAGATACCCATTCTCGACGGAGCCGCGCTCGCGTGGTGCGACGCGCTGACAACGCTTGGCGTGCACCCCACGTCGCCGCCCACACGGGTCGTGCGCCGGGGCACCATTGACATCGGCTCAAGTCGATATGAGTTTAGTCCGTTCGACGGGGTCGACGTGGAGGTTTCCCTGGTTCTCGCGGACCAGCGACTCGCACCCGAGGCCCGTTGGGAAGGGGCAAGTGCCGATTTTCGAGAGCGAATTGCGCCGGCACGAACGTTCGCGTTCGAGCGCGATATCCCCACTATCCTGCGACTCGGACTGGCCCGCCACGTTCCTGCGACCGGCGCGGTGATCATCAGGGAGGACTGCGTTCAGGCCGCGGGTCGACCTTTTTCCTCAGACGAGCCTGCGCGCCACAAGCTTCTCGACCTGCTGGGTGACCTCTACCTGGCGGGCGGACCCCCGATCGGTCGCATCCGCGCTGTGAGACCCGGGCACACCGCCAATGCGCTCGCCCTGCGACGAGCTCGAGAGAGCGGCTTGCTCGCCCACACGCGCGCGTGATCCGAGTCCACACGCGCTCCGGTCACGGAGGCGATGGGTAGTGCCTCTGCACGAAACAGAGCCCGTCCGATCCGTTCCAGTGTCCCTGCGTGCTTTGGTCGTACTTGGAGAAGTCGTAGTAGTCGCACAGCCCCGTCGAGTGATCGCCTCCGGTGCATTGCGGCACCTTGACCGGATCGAAGTGCATCTGACCCACGCGACTGCCGCCGTTCGGATTCTCATAGTTCGGATCGCACGTTCGCCACGGAAGGACGTTTCCCTGCCTATCCGTGAACGCCAGGTAGTTGATGCCTAGGACGTCCGCGAAGTGCACCGTGGGCACGCCGCCGTCGGTGGCAACCCCGACGACCTGCGCCGCGAATTGGTCAAAGCGAGCCGGCGTGTCGTGTTCGGTGCTCTCCCAAAAGGGATGGTCCGTGTGGAAGGTGACCTCGCCCACTACGTACCGATTGGAGGGAAACGCAATGCCGCGCTCGTGTGGCTCCCCGTTGAGACCCGGCGCAGGGTCGTTGTCCTGGTTATCGCAGTTGATATAGCTGGTTTCTGGATCTCCCGCCTGAAGAGCACCGAGGTCGGCTGGTTTGAAGCAGAAATCGAAGTTGACCGTGGGCGGGATGTTGGCGAATTCCGCCTCATTCCCCAATCCATTCCCGGCGCCGGCGTCACCGGGCAGCACGCAGAGGCCGCCATTCAGGTTACCCTGCCAGGTCGCCGTCCCACGGTAATAGACCGTGCATTGATTCTGAATCATGTACGCGTACGCGTCGAGACCGTCGGCGTCGAGATTGACGTTGAGGGCATTGGGAGTCGGCTCCACGGCGCTGAACCCGACGGCGAGGCGCGTCCCATCGGTGGGAAATGGGGCGTTGCCGTTCATGTTCTGATTGGCGAGAACCGCGAATGCAATGGCGCGTTCCCCCTGTTCTTTGCCGTCGATGTACGGAAAGTTTGCGCCGTTCAGGTGCATGTCGACCGCCCACGGACCGTCGAGCTCCGCGACGAGCGGCCCGTGTTGCGATTGATCGGTCGGGACCATGTCTGGGTTCGCCCAGAGCGACACCTTGTCGAACGTCGCGATGTAGTGAGAGAACGTCACCGCCCAGCCGTCCGCGAACGTGCCGTTGGGGTCCGGGAACGTGTACCCCTGGAGGGCCAGGATCTCTCCGGACGCGGTCAGCAATAGCTGACCTGGCTGAAGCGAACTCTGGTCGACACACGGGGCGATCGGAAGCGCGAAACCCGCATCCGACGATTGCGCGGCTACCGAAATGCATGACCCCGAAGGCGACCCACCGGAATCGAGCGTCAGGCCCCCGCCTCCCGTGCCGCTGGTGCACCCGGCTCCCATGACGAGCACTGTGAGTGCCGCCCGGCCGCAAAACAGATAACCTCGATGGATGTTCATAGGTGTCTCCTCCGATGTTGTTGACCTCGCATCCGAGGGCCTCAGGGTGCCGGCGAGAGCCAAGCGAAACTGTAGGGGCCCGTTGTCTTTAGATTGCTGAATAGGACAGTACTGGAAACGTTGCTGTCGTCGTTGGTGAAGCACCGCTGCGTCGCTGCATCCGCCAGGCAAGCCGAAGCGGTGTTCCCGGCGAGACTGGCTGCCGTCGGCAAGTCCGTGAAGGGCACGCCCTGGAAGAGCGCCTGGGCATCGACCTGGAGTACCAGAGTTCCGCCCTGCGCCAGGGTCAACCCCACAGGGATTCCGGACACGATGCGCTGCTGGCAGATCTGAATCTCGCCAGGCAAGCCGGGATTCGGCGTTCCAGAGATTCGGGTCACGTCGATCGTGAAACCCGCGGAGAAAGTGTGCGCCCCGGCCGCGTCCTCGAAGCTCCCCTGGAGAGAGAGAATGGGGACATCATCCGGTCCATTCAGATTGCCGTCGGTGATCGCATCGTCATGCGTGAGCCACACCTGTCCCGTAGCCGCTGGAATCGTCGATCCGTCGCCGATGACCTGAAATGGCTGCGCCGCAGGGTCGAGCAGGTCGATATCGCCGCCGTCTCCCCTCACCTCCCCGACGAACGCTCCCTCGTACGTCTGCGGAAGGGCACACGGTTGCGGCCCGCCGCCGGGCTCGGGAACGGACTGGGTCAGATACAGCGCTCCCACGTGGAGGCTCGCTTGGGTCAGCGTCACGGGCACGCCTTCGGCTGTGTCGAATGTATACGGCTGACCCTTGACGGAATCTGAAAATCCTCGGCCCGCCGCATAGAACTGTACGAGGCCGTAGCCTGTGCTGCCATTGCACGATACGACCGCCGCGAGCATGGCCAGGATCGATACCCGCCCCATCATGCGCCACCGAAGTGGATTGTGAAATTGCCAAAGACCGCGCGCGGAGCCCCTGCAGTGAACAGGCGCGTAGGCACGTAGGAGGGTGGACCCGACGGTGCGCCCAGGGCGCTGCCGGCGGCGTTGAAGTTCGACACGTAGTTGAATTCGCTCAGACGGTACTTCGTGTCGAGCAGGTTGGTGACCGTCAAACCGATTTCGTAGTGCGTCCACGCGAGCGTCGCATTCCCGTCGATGGTGAAGATGGTCCCGCTGAGCGCACCGAACGGCAGGGGACGCTGGCCGACGTACGTCACTCCCGCACTGAGCGCACCTCGCAGGGGAGCGCTCGCCACCCTGAGCGGGAGATCGCGCCACACGGCCGTGTCCGAGCGCACGACGACGTCAGGGATGTAGGGGACGAGCAAGTGCGTGTCGTCGTACGTCGACTTGACGAACGTCACGTTCGCGGATTCATCGAACCAGTCCCCGGTGGCACGGACCGCGCCGACCCAGCCGGCCCGATTGGTCCCGACTCCGATGACGTTTCGGCCGACAGTCTGGTCGAAGACGTAGTCCTTGTCGACGTGGGTGTCGAAGAAGACCGAGCGGGCCACGAGCGTCATCGG
>JBEKXD010000080.1:0-19499 GCA_049512415.1 Polyangiaceae bacterium | reverse complement strand
GGTAGAGGCCGACGGCCGCGTCTGGGTGCTGCTCGGCAGAAACGAGGTTCCGGCGTGTGCAGGTTGGCGCGCCGTCGACGAGTTGGCGTATGCGTGGCCGCTCACGGGGGCCGCGCGACGGGGCTCCGCGTTTCAGCGGACGCCGTCCTCGACAACGTGAGCGTCCTGCCCGCCTCTCACGGCCCGACGCGCGCGGCCAGGTCGCCGTGCCTCGGTTCGCGCTCATGCACGATAGCAGAACAGACCCTTACGGCGTGGGAAGCACCAATCCTGCCAGCGACGTTCGATAAAACGACATCATGCCCAATGATCCTTCGCTCTGAACCTTCCAGTCCTTGGGAAGCCACCGAGCTGGTTGCTCCCACGCTGATATGACAACCGCACTCGTCTGTCCGAGACTCTGCGCGGCTCTGGCACCGCGCGCGAACCCATCGAGTGATTCCGTCAGCAAAAACAGTTTGGTGGGAAAAAGTGCAGCCAGTTCTTGAGCGACGACGGAATTCGTGATGCACAGGACACGCTCCGGCTGGGTCCGAACGTATTCGAGAGCGGGGGAAACGCGACTACGATAATCGGCGATCAGTCGATGGCCCTCGTACACTGAGTCCAGCGCGAATCCAGCAACCCCTGCTGCTACCCAGAGAACGCGCGCCCATCGGAGAGCTGATCCGCCTCTGGGCACGTGATGCGCCCAGAGATCGCCCGCCATGAGGATCGCTGCTGGAGTCAAGACGAGTAGATAACGTGGACCGAGCTGTTTGCCTCCTGAATTGGGGACGATGGCCGGAAGGAGCAGGAGAAACCAGAAGCAAACGGTCGCCAATCCGCGCGACGCCCACGCGGAGGTGGAGCCTCGACTCTCTCGCCGGTTGACAAGAAAAGCGACCACAATCACCGCGATCACGGGGACCGCGCACGGCACGAATCCAAGAAATCGAGACCAGAGATCGACAGCATTGTGCAGGCAATTATTAAATCGCGATCCGGTTGTCTCCGATAGAACCTGCTCGCTGTGCAATCCGAGAGCGTGTCCGTAGATGGCAAGATTCGAGAGCAGGGCCGCCGCGAGTGTCGATACGGTGGCCAGAATAAACCACCTACTGTGAGAGTATGCAGAAGAGTGCACCAGTACGTATAGACTCGCCATCACTGCGAATAAAAGGAGCTCCGATCGCAACATGAACGATAGTCCGAGCAAGAATCCCGTCCAGCCGGCAGCGTGAGCGGATTGTGGGCGCATCCGCCCAACGACGAGGTACGCCAGTGCTGGGCACGCCGCGAACACGGCGAGCGAATGCTCCCAAAAGGCCGCCGCAAACAGAGTTAGATTCGTGCAGAAGACCAGGAGAAATAGGTGCAAAGCGGTCTGGCGCGCGTCGAGGTCGAGCTGTCGCAGCGTTCGCCATACGACAAGCCAGGTGCCCCATACGCCAACGACGGGCAGCACGTAGAGACCGCGATACCCGAAGAGCAGATAGAATGGTGTCGTGAGCACTTCGAATAGAAGTGGAAAGCTGACGATATGGCCTCGCGCGATCGAGTAGACGAACGGCGGCTGCAGAGGGAACAGTCCGAATCGCCAAGCGTCGTCAATCGATGCCGGGACTGTCAGATTCAGCACGGGAGTCACATGTCCACGCGCGAACTGATCCACGAGCAACCATTTGACTCCGCCATCTCCAGAAAAGAAAACATCTCTGGGAATGAAAGCAATCGGCAATATCGAAATAAATATCCCGACTGAGAAGACGACGAGCGGCAACTTGTTCACCACGAGTTGCGCAAAAGTGTGCCACGATCGCCCAGTCAAGACAATCGTCAAAGTGCGTCGGGCACGACCATGCCGTCGTGCCCGACACGCGGCCGGCGGCGAGTCGCGCGGAGCGTCCTTGCCGTGGCCTGGCGACGCTCGACGCCGGGATCGCGCGGGGATAGGCCGAAAGACACCGGTCTTGCTCGCCGCCTGAACCTATTCGTTCCCGGCAGCCATTGCCTGCTCTACAATCCGCGCTAGATCCGCCACCGTTCGAGCCGTGACGACGCCGTCCTCACTCAACGAGATCCCAAATGCGTCCTCGAGCGCCAAGAGAAGCGTGAGCGCGCCGAGCGAATCCCATCCCGGAATCTCCGTTGGACCGTGTCCGGGCTCGGGCGCGCTCGGAAGGGCAAACGAGCGCATCACGATGTCGGGCACGCTCGCGACGCCCTCGGTTTCGCCTGCGACGCGCTCTCCCCGTGCTCGGGCCGGCACACCCGAGACACGAGCCCCAGCGGGGACGATTCCTGAAACCACCGAGGCGGCAGCGACGACCGCGCCATCTCCGACATGGCTTCCCCGGAGAACGGTCACTCGACTTCCCAATTGCACGTCGCGGCCGATGACGATGTCGCTCGAATTGGCGTGACCGGTTCGATCGCCAACCCTGTGAAAGTCGGTGTCCAGTATGATGACATAAGGAGCGATCGTCGTGCCACTGCCAATGCTCACTCGCGCGTAGGCGGCAATGGCGGCACCACAACCGATCGCAACGTCATCGCCGATCTCCAATACTCCCTCGACACCCGTCACCATGTGCGACGCCGCGGGCGACGAAGCTAGGCGAAAGCGGTCGCCGATGCGTATCCGCCCCGCGGTCCCGAGGGTTGGACGCCCCTCGATACTGGCCCCCTGGCCGACACGCTCGCACCCGCGCAGGAGGCGCTGAACGCGCCACCTCTCAGCGAAGGACCCGGCGGAGTTTGCGAGCCGCATTAGCGTTTCCATTCGAGTTCGATGGTCTCCGGCAGCGGGAACGGCTGCGAGGCGTCCCACACGAAGCATGTCTCCTCCTCGCACGCGAACGCGGAGCCCTTCCAAAACGTCAGGCACGGCTTGTTCTTCGCTGTCGGAATGAGGCGAGCCTGAAGGCGTGCCGCTCCTCGACTCCGCGCATGCTCGCACGCGATGTGAGCCATGGTGTCTTCGACCTTTCGGCCCATGACGCGGCAACTCAAGACGAAGTCCACGATCTGGGCGACCGTGGCCTGAATCTCGACGCTGACGATCCCTGTCAGACCGGCGTCGCCGAACCGGTCTCGCACGCGCACGGTCCACAGCGAGCGTCCCGGACCACGCACCCAGTCCATGAGCTCAGCCTCGGTCAACCGGCGGGTCGTCAGGTTCATCTGGTTGGTCTTGTTCAGGAGTTGCACCGTGCGGGGCAGACTGCTCGGGCCTACGGGCTCGGCCGTCACGACGACGCCGAGACCCTTCAACCATTCTTCGATCGAGCCGACGCTCGATTGGAGGCTCTCACGTTGGCGCTCGGCCGCGTAGAGCGCAGTTCTCTCCGCGTCCTCCTGGCTGATGACGGGCGCGTCGAAACATCGAAGCGCGGCCAACGCGCTGCGATACTGATGCTTGTCCTCGGGCCACTCCGGCACGAAGACCTCGGGCAGAGCCTCTCGAACGCGAGCGCGCTCGACGGGATTGTCGTCGATGAACACCACCGACTGCAGTCCAAGATTGAGCTCCCTCGTGAGGTCCGCAATGTTCTGCGCTTTGTCGTTCCAGTTGATGCGGCGAGCCACGAAATCGCTCTCTCGCAACACCATTTCGGGGTGGCTTCGAATGGCATCGAGAGCCGTGGATTCCTCGTTCTTGCTTGCAATCGCGAGGAGCAGGCCGCGGCGCGTGAGATCCTTCAATGCGCGCTGAAAGTCCACGAAGGCCTCACCCAGACCGTCATGGCCGCCCAGACGGAGATTCTCCCAGCCGACGTCGCCCACGATGCCCCCCCATAGGGTGTCGTCGAGGTCCACGACCAGGAGCTTTCGCGCACCCCCTCGGAGCGCGACGACGGCGGCGTGGATGTCGCGCGCGGCCTCCGCGAAGACGGCGGAGTGGAAGGGCACTTTCCCCAGGTGCCAAAGCTTGGGACTATAAGCCCCCTTTCCGACGAGCGACAGCCATCGCTGGGCGTCGAGCACATAGACGTTGCCCACCTTCGCCAGCGCGTCCATAAGCCTCAAATTCATGGCAGCAAGCGCGTGCGCCGCCCCGCCCTCGCGCGCGCTGAGCAACCCGAGACCGTGATCGTACGCGGGCGCCGTCCACGTCGGGACGAAGACAAACCGGAAGTTTGCGGCCGCCCGTGCAACGAGATCGCAAAACTGCTCGACCTCCCCTGCGAGAACCGGCGCGGCGGTTCCATCGAACGACGCAATGCGCGCGAAGGACGGTACCACCGCCTCGGGCCGCGTCCACACGACAGCGAAGTCTGCGTCCGAGGGAGCCTCCATCAGCGCCTGCACGACCTGACCGAACGGAGCGGCAGTACCCTCGAGACCTACGGCCGTCGAGATCTGGCCGAGCTGCCGCGAGAGCTCATCGATCGTGAAGTCCGAGATCAACGTGCCCCGAAGTCTGACGGCCGGGCCAACGGCCGTCGCGGGGGTCCGGACGCCGGGCTCTGCCACGTCGGATGTGCCCGCGGTACCCGTGAGCTCGTTGGCTTTTCGATCGCCCGGCGTGGCGATGGAACGCAACACGCGAGCTGGGATACCACCGGCGACCACGCCGGGCGGGATATTCCCGGAGACCACGCTTCCCGCCGTGATCACGGCTCCCTGCCCAATGGTGGTTCCCGGAAGCACCGTGACTCGCACCGCCAGCCACGCATCATCGCCAATCTCGATCGCCCGCGGCGGCTCCCGACTGGACCCCTGCCGGGTCCGGCCCCCCACCGCAGCCTCCTCCGTGTCCGCCACGATGCAGTAGTTACCCATCATGACGCGATCGCCGATCGTGACACGATGTGCGGCCGATATCAGCGTGCCGTAGTTGATATCTATGTCGCTACCGATCCGCAGTTCGGCACCAGGCCCAGCAGCGAGTTCAATCGGACTCCAGGGCGCATTCAGGCGGACGTCCCTGCCGAGGACGATGCGCCCCTCGTTCTTGACCACGACTCGACCGATGCAGCGCGCCCCCGTACCCACTTCATTGCAGGGCCGCAGCGCAATGGCTGCGCGCGCCGCATCGTTTGCGTACCGCAAGGACCTCGTTGCGAGATCCGCCAAGGAGTCGTGTCTGTGCCTGGAGATCTTCTCGAGGAGGGCTAAGACAGCGTCTTTCATTGCTCCATATCCATACACCAGCGAGGGCCGCCGTTCGATAGAATGGGCCGCGCCTGCGCGGGCGACGCAGTGGATTGCGACAACGCTGCGATTGCCCTCCTCGCGCTAGGAGTGACGGAGCTGGCTCCCGGCACGGACACGGTCGCACGACCGAGCCTCCAGAGCACCCACATGCGCGCCCACGACCTAGCGCAGCTGCACGTTCGCAGTTTCGATCCATACGAGTGCCCGCTTGAGTCTGTCGCGCCGAGCTCTTGTCGACCGCTGCTCGACACCCGAGCGATCCGGGAGACGTCTACGTGGGACAGGGTATATCGCGGTACGGGAAAACATCGGACCAAGGGGCGCCTCCCGCTAGCGAGCGCTGACAATCTATGATTGCGTTTGGGGATGCCGTTCTCGTCCTCTCCTTGGATGATGCAGTCGTTCGCCGGGCTTTGCATTGCCGTATCGACACCTTGTCTTGTCTCGTGTTCGAATGAAGCCGGATCCGGTCCGACGACCGAGGCCGATGGGGCCGGTCCGACGGACGCCACGGCGGCCGATTCCCCGGCGCCCGATGGATCTCAAGGACCCGTCGACGGGGCCAGCCCGGCTGGCGACGCCGCGCCCGAGGCATTCCCCAATGAGGACTCGGTCGTCGGGAACGACGGCTCGTCGGCTTCCGCAATCGACGCCGACACGGGGTCCAATGGGACTCTCCCCATTGGCTTCGCCGCACTCACGGCGTTTGATAATCTGCCGACTCTCAAACTCGGGTCCCACGCGCTCAGTGCGTCGAGCGCCGACCCCGCAATGGCCGATACCGACTACGACAACTATCTCTACACGTCCGGCACTGAGGAGGTGCTCTTCGACGCTATAGGTCCGGGGGTCATTTATCGCTTTTGGCACACGGGCGACACCAGCGGTTCCTATCGTTTCTACTTTGACGGGCAGACGACTCCCGGTCTGGTGGTGGATCGTGGCTCGTTCTGGGAAGCGCAGACGCCCCCGTTCACCGCTCCTCTGTCGCTGACCGATTCCCAGGTAAGTGGCGGCTTCGTGACCTATTACCCCATCGCGTTCGCGCGCTCGCTGCGGATTACGTCAATCGGCGCGCAGTCCCCAGATTACTACGATATCAACTACGCCCGCTACTCGCCCGACACGGTCCTCGTCAGCTTTACGGGACAAGAGGATGCCACTGCAGCGCGGGCGACGCTAAACGCCGCAGGTCAGAATCCGATCGCGCCGAGCTCGAGCGACCAGACCGTCCAGGGGACGCAGACGATTGCGAGCGGATCCACGACGACGCTGGCGACGCTGAGTGGGCCCGCCGAGATCACAGAGTTGCGCATCGACGTTCCCAACATATCGCAGGCTAGTGCGCCCCAATCGGTCACCGACGACGGGCGTGCCTTTACCGGCTCGAGCCACTTTACCGTGACCGTCCCATCGGCCAACTCGGGCGTCAGGCTCGTACGGAGGATGAACTACAGTGTCGGGGACCAAACGGCGACGGTGAGCATCGATGGCGTCCTTGCTGGCACATGGAGCAGCCCTGGTAGCGACTCCACTTACAACTGGCGTGACCAAAGCTTCTCCATTCCCGCCGCGAACACACAAGGGAAAATCTCCCTCGACGTCACCATTAAGTTCGTGAGCTCGGCGATCGATTGGAATGAGTTTCACTACTGGGTCTATTCGACCGTCTCCGGCGTGGAGACTCAGACTGACGTTCTGGATGTTGGAAACACCGCCTCCGAAACCGCCCACGGATACACCATTTCCTCACAGACCTGGTACGGCACGCTGACTGCCGATTATCCGCCCGTCGAGGACGCCGGATCCATGTTGACGGCGGCGTCGCTGAGCGCGGCCCATCTTCAGATCTCCTGGGACGGCGAGACGACGCCATCGGTCGATGCTCCCCTCGGTGACTTCTTCGGAACCGGAGCGGGCCTCGACGCCACGGTACAGGCGCTGCCCGTGGGGAACAACAACGGCACCTTTTATTGTTACTTCCCCATGCCGTTCGCACAGTCTGCTGCGGTCGCGATCGCAAATCCCGCCGGGCAACCGAGCATCCCAAACGTCACGTATTCTGTGACTCACCGTCCGTTTACCGGTGACTTTTCGTCCGTCGGGTATTTCCACGCGCTCTATCAATCGGCACAGACCGTTGTCGGCAAGGACTATGATATTCTCGACGCGGTCGGAAGCGGTCATTATGTAGGGGTGAACCTCACTGTGCCGAACGACGGAACCACGCTCGAAGGGAACGAGCACATCTTTGTCGATGGCGCTCGCACTCCGGCGATCTCTGGAACAGGAACCGAAGACTATTTCAACGGTGGTTTCTACTTCAACAATGGCCCATTCACGGAGCCCACCTGCGGCGCCCCGGCCATATTGAGCACTTCCCCCTTCAGCGCCTATCGTTTCAACTTGGGCGATCTGGTCCCTTTCCTTTCGAGCATCCGCGTCGCCATTCAACACGGTTCCACGGATGACAACATCGTCCCCTATGCGAGCGTAGCTTACTATTACCTCAATGGACAGGCATTGAGTTCCAAGACGGACTCGATGGATCCGGGGGATGCAACGGCCGTCGCCGCACACTCCTACCAGGTTTCGGGCCGCACGAGTTCGGGATCTCGGTCGGGGTCGTTTTTCAGCGACGACCCCGCATCTTATACCTACTCGGGGAACGTCCTGGGCGCCGGAGGAACGAGCACCTGGGTCGCGACGATCGCGCCGGCCAATGGCGGCGTCACGGTGCGAAGGCTTTTCGATTACAGCGTTCCCAACCAGAAGGCGGACGTTTACGTCGACGGCACGGTCGTCGGGACGTGGTATTCGCCCGGAGGCAATACCTCGTTTCTATGGCGTGAGGAGGACTTTTGGTTGCCGGCGTCGAAGACATCGGGCAAATCCACCATCACCATCAAGATCGTCGTCACCGGAACGTCGTGGAACGAATACGGATATCAGGTGTTCTCGACGCAGACTCCGCAGTAGGCGCGACGGGCGGGGCGGGGCTCTCCCTGCGGCCTGGGCGACGACGAGGCGGCATCTTCTTCCGGTACGCTCGCGCCGGTGTTCTCCTGGTCGGCCCCCTGGCGACGACGCCGTCGCCGCGATCGCGCGCGCGACGAATCCCGGGCTCCCCGCGGCCGTCGCCCTCCCTTACTCTTCTGTCCTCCCACGTGAACCGCGACTCGACCAAGGAGGAGCGGAGCTTACCCGGTAGGCACGTCACGTCTGGGGACGGCGCGCAATTCTCGCGCCGGACGATGCAGGTATATCTCCGTCACTTCACGCCGGGCGGGGCAGAGATCTCGCATCGCCCATCGATGCACGCCAGACCGCCATTGATCGCGCAACAATCCGCGGCTACCGTACATTTGTCGTACTCGTTGGAGCATGCGGCGGGCGTGTCCTCGCAGACCGAACCGCCGTCTACGTTTCGGCAATACCCGCCGCAGCACTCGTCGCCCGTCAGACACGTCGTACCCGTCGGCTTGCATGGATCGACGACCCAATACCCGCGCGAATTGCCCGCAAGAAGCTCCTGGCCCGGCAGGTAGAACGCGGGATGACTGGGGTCGTGGCCGGGAGTTGGATTGAGGTCGAATGCCGCTACCCAGAGTTTCTTGGGCGTCGGACTCGTCGATAGATCGTAGTTACGAGGATCGCTCTCATACGGATCGCGCGTTGCGACGTTGCCGTACAGACGCCGAGTCGTAAATACGATCCACGCGTATCCGCCGCTCGGAATTACGTTTACGGTCGGCTCGTAGTTGAGCACCGTATCGTCCGTATGGTTGGTGGACGCCAAGGTCGGCAAGTATCCGAGACCGTTGAGGTTGTCGAGGCGTGTCGCGGTCTTGCTCGCGTTGTCGACCCACCACAGCTCGCCCTGAGCGGGGATGGACGGTACTCCATCGCCCATTCGCGTGGCACCCCAGTCATTGTTCGCGTCGTCCGCCAGCTGGAACTCGTAGATCACGCCATCATTCGTGGGTAGGAATGACGGCCAATCCGCCATTTGAAATGTCCCGGCGTCGTTGGCTGGCGGCGTCCAAAGGATCTGAAAGTTCGAGAACGTATGGGTCGTGACATCGAAGTCCATCATGGCGAGCGACTTGTTGTCGGCGTTCGGCCCTCCCCAGTAGTTGAAGGCAACGTGTGCCCCGTCCGGGGAGAACACTGGGGTACCAGCCCTCAGCCCCTGCGGTATGCCTGTCGAGGCGAGCGACAGCCCACTGGGAACGCTGAAGAGCTGCGAGTCACCAGTAAACTCAATCCCGTTGATTTTGGCCCCGTCGGAGAACAAGAATGTTCCGTCTGGATAGAGCGCCGGAAATTCATAGCGCCCGTCCGCAACTCCTGTGGGAGGAGTAATTGGAGTGAGCGCGTTCCCATTCGTGAGACTGACGACGTCGGAGGGTGAATATGCGTAATACTCCGTGGGGGTCGGATTCGGATTGTTCTCCTGCGTTACTAAGGTCGAACCGTCCGCGCTCACCGCATGGCATACGCGGCAGTGCGTATTGTCGCCCGCGATCAGGACGGGATCCGTCGCTCCGGATGGTATGGCCAGCGTGGCCGCGCCAAAGAATTGACCGTTCAGTCCCACGACGCCCGAATTCGTCGCCAATGCGGTGCCGTAGGACTGATAATAAACGGTGCCCTTGAGGAAGCCCTGCGCGATGGTCCACGTCTCGGTGATCGGCCCGTAGGCTGCTGCGCCAGAAGAGAAGACCAGAGTCGCGACAACCGGCTCCCCGGCATTGGAATAGCCGAGAGCGTCCCACGCCGGTTGAGGCACGGGATGGTGGATGAACGGCGTTGCAGTGGCAGCGAAGTACCCCTTGTACTCGAACGCCGCTTCCTTGAGATCGATGAGGACGCCGTCGTAATTGTGTCCCGTCGGCGCCGACCACTGGAGCAGCGGCGCCAGCAGGCCCCGCGGCCATACCGTCCGGTCATAGGGATAGAGCCACGTGACGCCGGGATCGGTCGTCGGCGTTCCATCGAGGACCGCCTTCGTCGTCGCGGACACCGGGCCACCCGGGCCTTCGCCCCCGACACCGCCATTGCCACCAACTCCCCCCGTCTCGGTCGCCGACGCCCCGTTGTCGGTGTAGAGCACGTTGACCACGAGCGTGGCAGTCACAGCGAGGTTCTGGTAGGTCGCGCGGACTGTGACGGTGCCCCCTACGTTGCCTGTCGGGGTGAGAATCCCCGTACTGCTATCGATGTTGGCAATCTGGCCTTCGTCCGTCGTGAAGGTCGCCGCGACCGTCTGGCCGTTGATCGAGGCCACGTACGTCACGGTGGGCGTCTGCGTTCCGTACGCTACGTTGATGCTCGTCGAATACGGCGCGAGGCCGAGATCGCCGGCGGCTACATATCCAGTGCCGTTGCCGTCCTGAGCGCCGGTGATGCCGCCCCCGTCATCTCCCGCCACGATGGTCCCACCGTCCGGCTCAGCGTACAGAGTGTTCCCCGAGGCGTCGGATAGACCGTTACCTCCCTGCTCCGCGCCCGAAGCCGCGCACCCGGTGACAAGCGCGGGGAGGAGCAAGAATACGGGCGAAACCAGAAAGAGTCCCAGGCTCGAAACTAGGCGCGTCGCGGCACCGCCCGCGCGATCCCAAGCAAACGTAAACCTGAAGATAGGGCGCGAGATTCGCATACCCGTCAATCAATCACAAAGCGCGCGAGGTTGACAGTTGTCGCGTGCTAGGGTCCCCATTTGTCCCGCACCGAAAATTACCCTGTCCTACGTAGACCTTCCCGGATTGAATGCGTTGTGCCGTAGTCAGCCGTGCGCAGGGCTTGTGCCCCGGGACACTGTTTCCGTAAGGCCTGCGCGTACCTCTAAAGAGGTTCTTCGTTGATCCGGACAGACCCCAGCTCATGCGAATAGCATTTTTCGGTCTGCCGATCGCCGCACTCCTTCTCGAACGTGATGGTCACCGTGTGGTGTGGGCTGGGGTCTGCCGCCGTGGGGCCCCGGGCAGCCGGCGCCTCGCGAGCCGTGTTTCTCCCGCGCGCGTGCACATCGTCCCAGACGTTGCGCGCCCCGAGATGGTTCGCGAGATTGAGCAAACGCATCCTGAGCTGCTCGTGAGCTGGTTCTGGA
Source organism: Polyangiaceae bacterium (assembly GCA_049512415.1). GTDB lineage: Bacteria > Myxococcota_A > Polyangia > Polyangiales > Polyangiaceae > Palsa-1150. The sequence goes on along the minus strand of JBEKXD010000080.1, from coordinate 8,245 downwards.
CACGTCGACTGCCGGAGCGCGTGCTGAGGATCGCACCAGGGATTGGCGTCCACCCCTCGCTCTTGCCCCGCCATCGCGGCCCCGATCCGTATTTCTGGGCCATCGACTCGGGCGACGCGACGACGGGCGTCACCGCGCACGCGCTCGAGCGCGACTACGACACGGGCCCCGTCTACGCGAGGCGAGAACTCTGCGTCGAACCATCGTGGAACGCCTGGACCCTTGCACGGGCGCTCGACCGGCCGAGTCTCGGGCTCCTACGCGAGATCGTCCAAGCGTTCGCAGATGGCCGTCCCCCTGCTTCCCAGCCGCAGGACGGAGCGCGGGCCACCGCTGCGCCGGAGCCGACCGACGAGGACCTCGCGCTACGGTGGACGTGGCCCGCGGACCGGATCGCACGGCGGGTGCGCGCCGCAGCGCCTTGGCCCGGCGCGTGGACCGAGGTCGGAACTCGGCTGGTCACGCTCGTGAGCGTGGCGCCGACGGACGATTATCCCTCGGTCCTGGAGCCCGGTGAGGCCGTCGTACGCCCGGATGGCGTCGGGATCGTGCGCGCCGGGTCCGGCGCCCTCGAACTTCTGCGGGGCCGAGATGAGGACGACGCGGACCTCGGGCCGTCCGACCTCGCCCGTATGGTGTCCGAGGCCCGGGTAGGTTAGTCGTGAGGACCGTGGCGATCGCGCACAGTGGGTTTCCCATCGCCGGACGAGTGCGCGTACCATGCGATCGCGGAGCTTCGAAGAGGAGTGTTTCAACGTGTCGGACATCGTGACGCTCGCCCGTACGGCCCGCGAATCGCTGGCTCGAGGGCTCAATGCACTGCAGGGCAGTTCCAACGCCGATCCCCAGTTGCTCGATCTCGCAGCGCCGATTGCCCGGGCGATGGGCGGTTTGCACCAGATCGAGCGATCCGGCGGGTCCGTCCTCATGCCTCACGCGAGGGAGGCTCTCGCGAACATTCAGAGCGCCCTTCAGCAGCTCCAGTCGTACCCCCACCGAGACGACTCGGTCCTGGCCGCCATGGAGGCTGTCGCAGGCGCGCTCGGGAGCGCCCACACTCTCGCGCGTGCCGCTGAGCCGCCCGCGGCAGCGCCCGCCTACCAAGCGGCTCCCGCGCCACCCGCCTATTCCGCGGCTCCCGCGGCGCCCGCCTATGCCCCGGCTCCCGCGGCGCCAGTCTACTCCCCTGCCCCTCCCCCTGCGGCCGCCTACCCCGCGGCGCCGGCCTACGCACCGGCTCCCGCGGCGCCAATCTACTCCCCTGCCCCTGCGGCCGCCTACCCCGCGGCGCCCGCCTATGCCCCGACTCCCGCGGCGCCAGTCTACTCCCCTGCCCCTCCCCCTGCAGCCGCCTACGCGCCGCACGTGGCCCCAGCGCCTCCGCTCGCCGGTTCCGGGCGTGCTGCGGAGGGCGCCATCATCAATGCCGAGCTCGGGGCTCACAGTCCCAGTAACTTCTTCAAAGGCCTCTCCGGCAATGACATCGTCGACCACGGCGGCCTTTTCGTCGCGACGTATAACCTCCCCTCGATTGGCAATCACGTGCGTTTGCGGGTCTCGCTCCCGGGTGGCTACGAATTCGAAGCGAATGCCGTCGTCCGGTGGCGACGAGAGCCGAATGACGTCGGCGGTACCGATGCCCCCCCCGGATTCGGTGCGCAGTTCACCGAGATCACAGCGGAGGCGCGGCAACTCGTTTATCGGTACGTTCGGAACCGGGAGCCGCTCTTTCACGACGACCTCTGACGCGGGCATGCTCTGGTGGGGCGAATCTCGCAAGCCATCCTCGTCGTAGCCGGCGTCGCCATGGTCTCCCGCGCCGAGGCGGCGAACGATCCGCGGCTCGCGTGGAAGACGATCGACACCGAGCACTTTCGCGTCGACTATTACTCGACCGAGGATCTCGTTGCTGAGCGCGTCGCGACCCTCGCCGAATCGATCTACGGGCGCCTGGTGCCCGCGGTCGGGTGGACACCGTCGGACAGGACCGAGCTTGTCCTGACCGATCAGACCGATAGCGCGAACGGGCTCGCTTCTTCGCTTCCGTACAACGCAATTCGATTGAACGTCACCGCTCCGGACGACATGTCGCCGCTCGGGGACTACGACGACTGGTACCTCGAGCTCCTGACTCACGAGTACACGCACATCCTCCACACGGACCACACGCAGGGCATCCCAGCGCTGATCAACCGTCTGCTGGGCAAGACCGTGTCTCCAAACCAGGTCCAGCCACACTGGTTGCTCGAAGGCCTCGCCGTCTACGAAGAGAGCACCCGGACGAGCGGCGGACGCCTGCGCTCCTCGATGTGGAACATGTTCATGCGTGCCGACGTCCTGGAGAATAACGTCGCCACGCTGGACGTGTTCTCGAACACGCCGCGCCGCTGGCCTCAGGGAAACATCTGGTACCTCTATGGGTCGTTTTTCCTCCTATGGATTGCGGACACCTATGGGGAGGACGCCATCCGCGCCATGATCGACGATCAGAGCTACCAGCCCATTCCCTATGGACTGAATCGCTCGATACGCCGAGCCACCGGACGGACGTTCGAAGAGCTCTATCCGGCCTGGATTGACACGCTTCGCCGCGACTTCGGGGCGGAGGCATCCGCCGTACGGGCGCGAGGATTGCGAGAAGGGATTCGGCTCACTCGCGGGGGCAATACGGTCGAGCGCCCGCGCTGGATCCCGGCGAACGCGTGGCCCGAACACCGGGACGACCTCTGCGTCTTCGTCGACGACGGCCATGACCTGCCCGGCATCTGGGCGGTGCCGCTCGAGCGCGACGCGACGGGGGCCATCCGCGGGTCTCGCCTGGGTGGCCGAGAGCTCCTCATCCGCACGAGCGGCGTCGGGGGTGCGTCCTTTCTCCCGGACGGCACGACCGTCTTCAGCTCGAACGAGTACCACAACAATCTGTTCCTATTCGATGACCTCTTCGAACTCCCCGCGCACGCGAAGAGTCCGGGAGGCAACGAGGGACCGCGCGTCCGCTGGACGGACGGTTGGCGTGCTCTCGACCCGAGCGTGTCGCCCGACGGCAGACAGGTGGTCTTCACGGCGAACCATCGCGGAACCACGACCTTGATGATCGCCGACCTTGCCCCCGCGTCGGAGCGCGCCGCGGGTCGAGCCCTTGGACGCGTCCGCACCCTCGTGCAGAGCGCCCTATTCGACCAAGCCTTCACGCCGCGATGGGCGCCGGACGGACGCCACGTGGCCTATAGCTCTTGGAAGCGCGGAGGCTTTCGGGATGTCCGCATCGTCGACACCAGCGACGGATCGGTCGAAGAGGTCACTCACGATCGCGCGATCGACGGTTCACCCGTCTTCTCGTCGGACGGGCGGCTGCTCTACTTCCACTCGGATCGAACGGGAATCACCAATGTGTACGCGTACGAGCTCGCGACGCGGCGACTCCGCCAGGTCACCAACGTCCTCGGCGGCGCATTTCAACCGGAGCCGTCTCCCGACGGACGCTCTCTCGCGTACGTCGGCTATACGCACGATGGATACGATCTGTTCGTCATGAGTCTCGACGAGACCCAGTGGCTGGACGTCCTCGAAGCCGAGGAGACGAGGCCGCCCCCTCCCTATGAACCGCCGACGCCGCGGCTTGTCGTTCACCCGTACGACCCCTGGCCGACGCTCCAACCGCGCGCCTATTCTATCAATATTGGGCCCGGCTCCTTCGGCCAGGCAAGTACCGTCACCGCGTCCGCCAGCGACGTCGCGGGCTGGCACTCCATCACGGGCCAACTCGTGACCGAGTTCGAGCGCCCGGAAATCGAAGGGAGTCTGTCGTACGTCTACGGGCGTCTGCCGTTCGACGTTGGGCTCTCGGTGTTCCGCCAGATCGCGCCCGCGGGGGGCTACTCGATCGGCTCGACCACGGTTCCTTGGGTCCAGGAGATCGCCGGGGCCACGAGCTCCCTCTCCTTCGGATTGCCGCGAGCCTTCGACGGCCAATCCTTCTACGTGTCGTACACGTTCGGACGGTACGAAGGGACGCTCCCGCTTCCGGCGAGTCTCTTGAATCCCTACGACGTGCCGACACCTCCCACGCGAGGGATCCTGGGATCGCTGCACCTCGGGTGGGGCTACTCCAACGCGACGGGGTATCTCTACGGCGTGGGCAATGAGAAGGGCTTCGGAGTCGGCGCGAGCTTCGATCTGGCGGACGCGGCGCTCGCCAGCGACTTCTCTGGATTTGCGAGTCACTTCGATTTCGTCTCCTACCACGCGATGCCATGGCTTCGGCATCACGCGCTCGCGCTGCACGCGGGCGGAGGGCTGAGCGGGGGAGACCGCGGCGGCAACGGGCCCTTCTACATCGGAGGCTTCGTCGACGAGCCGATCGTCAATACCGTACAGAATTCCCTGATCCAAGGCGGAATCACTCTGCGTGGATACCCCGTGGTCGCCGAAGCCGGAAACTATTACGCGCTCTTCAACGCCGAATACAGATTTCCCATCGTGAACGTCGACCGCGGGATCTCCACATTGCCCATTTTCCTCAACCGGATTTCGGGCGCACTCTTCGTCGACTACGGCAGCGCGTTCGACGATGCCTCCACGGCCATGTTCAAGACGGGAACGGGCGGAGAGCTGTGGTTCGAGACGACGCTGGGGTACTTCCTGACCTTCAACTTCCGAGCCGGCTACGCCAAGGGGCTCGCCAGCGGGGGCATCGACAAGACGTACTTCGTCGCCGCGGTTCCGTTTTAGCGAGCTCGGAATCTCAATAATGCGGTGGCCGATCGTCCCCGGGCGCTTCCTCCTCCTGAAGAAATCTTTCCCGCCACCGCTTCGCCTCGCGTCGCAGAGCCTCGATGATGCGCTGCTGCGACGCCACGACGTCGGAGAGTTCGCGCAACTCCTGTTGCAGTGTCATGAAGCGGAGCTCGAGATCCACGATTCGCGCCATGGGGTCGGTCATCGAACGCATTCATAACTCGTCCGCGGCGCGGCTCTACTTGGGACCCCACAGAACCCATCCGAGCCACCCGAGCAGGAGCGTGCACGCGCCAAACGCGCTGAGCACGATGGCCACCGGCACTCGGGCCGGCTTTGGCGTTTTCGTGGCGGCGAGCTCGGCGGTCACCGCGGCGACGATCGCATCGATCTGCGCCTTCGCCCGCTGCGCCTTTCCGGGGTCGTCCAGAAGCTCGCGATACCGGCCCGCCAACTCGGCGAGCGAGTGAGTTCGCAGTCCGTACTGGCGGACGGCGTCGTGCGCCCGGTCGTCGTCCCACGCGGAGAGCACCCGCCCCCAGAGCGCATCGAGCGCCGGGCCTGCTGCCGGTTCATCGGGCGCGGGCGGCTCTCTCAAGGCAGCTCGATGCGCAGTTCGCGCGCGAGGCGCGCGGTCAATTCGAAGTAGGCCGCCCTGTCGTACGGCTCATTGAGGATGTGGAAGTCGCGCCGCGAGAGACCCACGCACCCGAAGCAATAGGCGCACCCCACGCAGGCGGTGGACCGCACGAGATAGGCGCTCGTCGTGCAACGCTCACTGTCGACACAGTGCTGACAGCCGCGACAGGACGCGCACCGAACGCAGTGCGAGCAGTCGGTGCACTCCGAGCACGCGGAACAGTAGTGACAGCGCGCCAGGCCCTTGGAGCGCGCGCAGAACGTGCTCTCCGCGCAGTGCTCGCACCCTTCGCAGGCTATGCACGCAACGTTTTGTCCTCCGCGGGCCAGCCCGGCCAGGAGTTTCCGATAGGTCGCCTCGAATTCGGATCCAGTCATGCAAGCCGCAGGGTTCGCGAGGAGTCGATGCCGCGTCAAGGGCCGTGAGCGCTTGGGGAGCCCCGCTCGGACCGGAGCGCCACTTTCTTGGCCGTGGTGCGGCGTATGTGACCCAATGTGCGACACGGAGGCTTCCGATGCTGTTCGACGCCCGAAGTTTGGTGGTGATTGCGTTGTGTGTGGTGCCGACTGTGGCCAGCGCGGACGAGGGGACGGCGCACCCTCACCCATCCACGAATGCCAGCGATCCTCACGCGAGTGACCGGGACGGGGCGCGCAGGGCCCGGGCCGAAAAGGGCAGGGAGGCTCGCCCATGCGTCAAGCCGCCCGTCGAAGTGGTGGCCGCGGGGGAAGCGACCACGCTGTCCCTCGCGCGCTGCGACGGGGCAGCGTACCGAGCGGGCGTGGACGAGCTCTCGATTCTGGCCCGACCGGCCGGCGTCGAACGGCCGAAACAGTCGCTCGCCGAACTCGGGAAGGTCCGCCGCACCGAAATCGCGCCCGGCATCAAGCGGATGGATGTCCGACTCGTCGAACGGATGGAGCTGCTCATCGACCACTTCCGCCAAGCTGGAACCACGCCGCGGATCGAGATTGTCTCCGCGGCCCGCCCGGGACCCAAGAGTGCGTTCCACGGCGCAGGCCGCGCGATCGACTTCCGGGTGGCCGGCGTGGACCCTCAGGCTGTCGTCAACTACTGCAAGACGCTGCCTGACACCGGATGCGGCTTTTATCCGTCGGGCGGCTTCGCTCACCTGGACGTCCGCAATCCTGGGGCCGGAAAGGTCTCCTGGATCGATGCGAGCGGCCCGGGCCAACACGCTCGCTATGTGGCCTCGCTGCCGGCCGCCCATCCGGCGGCGCCCCCGACGAGGGACCTGCCGACCTTACCCCTCGCCAAGCATGACTCGTCCGACCCCGCGGCTGCGATGCTCGCCGTGCCGGCGGACGGCTCCTTTCACGGTCTGTAGACCGCTGCCCACTCCCCTATCCCGCGACTCGGGACTGGTCTTGTGCCCCTACCGCGAGCAGAACCCCTCGTAATCGACGTAGCTCGTGAGGGTCGGATGCTCGCCGCACAGCGGGCACTCGGGCGAGCGGCGAAGGCGAAGCTCGCGAAACTTCATTTTGAGGCTGTCGTAAGTCAGGAGTCGACCCGCCAGAGTCGTCCCCCGGCCTAGCAGTATCTTGATGGCCTCGGTCGCTTGAATCGTCCCCACGACCCCGCAGATCGCACCGAGAACGCCGCTCTCCTGACAGCTCGGCGCAAGGTGGGGCGGCGGCGGTTCCGGGTAGAGGCACCGATAGCACGGGCTCGCTTGCAAACCCAACCGCGTCGCGGCCTTTTCCGGCAGGAACGTCGTAATCTGTCCGTCGAATCGAAAAATGCTCCCGTGGACGACGGGCTTGCCCAGGAAGACCGAAGCGTCATTTACGAGATAGCGCGTCGGGAAGTTGTCGGTCCCGTCCACCACGACCTCGTAGTCGGAGAACACTCGCTCGACGTTGGCGCTCGTCAGGCGCTCCCCGTAGGCAATGACTTTGACGTCGGGATTGAGCTCGGCCACGCATGCCGCCGCGCTCTCCACTTTCGGCCGACCGACGCGACGAGTGGAGTGAGCGATCTGCCGCTGCAGGTTGGAAGCGTCGACGACGTCCGAATCGACGACCCCCAGCGTGCCGACGCCCGCCGCCGCGAGATACAGCAGCGCCGGTGAGCCGAGCCCGCCGGAGCCCAGTAGCAGAACCCTGCTCTGGAGGAGGCGGGCCTGGCCGGCTTCTCCAATCTCGGGCAGGAGAATGTGGCGCGAGTAGCGGTCCCGTTGGGCGTCCGTCAGCGAGGGCGGCGTCTCGACCGGATAGCCCACGTCCTTCCACCGCACGAAGCCGGGGTTGGCCGTCTCAACGCGCGTGTACCCCATCTCCTGCAGGGTCATGGCAGCCAGCGCAGAGCGCGTTCCACCGGCGCAGTACACGACGATCGAGGCGTCTCGGTTGGGCAGCTTCTGTTCGGCTTGGATCTCGAGGAATCCGCGCGGAAGCGAGATCGCTCCGGGGATGTACCCGGCGCGCCACTCGTCCTTCTCGCGCACATCGACGAGAGTCAGCGGCTCGCGGGAGTCGATGCGACGTTTGAGTTCGTTGAGCGAAACCTGCCGCGTGCGCTGACGCACGTTGGCGATGAGGTCAGTGTACGTGAGAGCCATGCGTGCCTCGCGAGGGGATCTTCGTCATAGTGCGAGCCGTGGAGGCCTTCCAGGGTCGGGGGCTGCCCCCGCCGCCTCTTTGGGGCCAATCGCGGAGAAGGCCGGCGTATTTCGGTCGAGCCCGAGCGAGGCCGGCGGCGAGCCGCGCGGAGCGTACTTCCCGTACGCGAGCACGCTCGACGCCGGGATCGCTCGGGTCGCCCCGGGGGTTGCCCCCCGGGGCTCCCACGGATCCGGACGTGCGGAACTACCGCATCCGGCTCTTCGGGTCACGGGTTTGCTGC
>JBEKXD010000079.1:0-20058 GCA_049512415.1 Polyangiaceae bacterium | reverse complement strand
AGGACCTCCTCAATATGGACGAAGATGCGTTTCGCAAGGTGCTGACCCAGGTTCTCCGCGATGAACTAGGAGTCGGCGAAGTGACCATCGCGGGCAAATGGGACGGTGGCGAAGTGGTGCTCCGTCCAGGCAAGGAGGGGACACAAGAGAAGAGGATTCCGCTTACGACGCTCTTTCACAAGATCGTGCTGATACGAGACAAACTGCGCGTTCTCGAGCAACGCATCAACAGTCATCCAAAGCTGTCACCCGAAGAGAAGGTTCAATTGCAGCAATACGTGACCGGGTGCTACGGATCGCTCACGACCTTCAACGTTCTTTTTGCCTCTCGTGAAGATCAGTTCATTGGCCAGGCGAGCGACGACTGATATTGCGCCGCTCTTCGTCGCGCTCGTCGGACTTCGCTGCTCGGGCGCCATGCCGCCGGTCCGCGACCCGGGGCTTACGGCCGTGGAGCAGACAGCCGCGGCTCCAGTGACGTTCGCGTTCGATTCACTGGATGAACGAATCGTGAACGCGGCCGCGACGCGTGGCAAGCCGACGGTGCTGGCGTTCGTCACCACCGACAGCTTGGCCGCGCAGGCGCAGGTGGACTTCCTCGTTGCCATGGCCAAGAGGGATGCGACGGCGGTCAATTACGTCATCGTCGCGATCGGGGCGCAAGACACGCGAGAGCTCGTCGATCTCTACCGTCGGGCGCTCCACGTGCCCTTTCCAGTCGCGCTCGCCGACAGCACCACATCGACCGGTGCGGGCCCGTTCGGAGACGTGCGCGCGGTGCCTGTTACCGTTGTTCTCGATCGGGAAGGTCGAATCGTCTGGCGATCGGATGGGCGTGTCGCCAAGAGCCCAGAACTCCGCGCGGCGATGGTCGGATTGTAATCGACAGGCGAACTCGGGGCGTTCGTGCTTGAGCCCGCACATTCGGGTCGGTTCGATATTCCACAGCCGGAGTAGAGTGGCGATTGACATGCCTCGCAGTTACTGGCTCATCAAGAGCGAACCATCGAAGTACTCTTTCGAGCGGCTCGTGTCCGACGGGGGCACCCGTTGGGACGGCATACGCAACTTCGAAGCTCGCAACAATCTTCGGTCGATGAAGGCAGGCGATGCGTGCCTCTTCTACCACTCGACCGAGGGCAAGGCCGTCGTCGGCGTTGCCCGCGTCACACGCGGAGCCTATCCGGATCCGACGACCGCGGACGATTTCAGCGCGGTCGACGTCGAGCCGGTGAGGCCGCTCCCACACTCGGTGCCCCTAGCCCTCATGCGAGAGGACCCGGTACTTACAACGATGATGATATTCCGCAAGCCGAGATTGTCAGTCGTCCCGATAACCGAGGGCGAGTTCAACCGGGTACTTGAGCTCGGGCGATAGCAAGGCCGCGCATGGGCCGAGCTACTCCGTGTCAAAGGGGACGACGCGGGTTTCGGCAAGGCGAGGGATCGCTGCTTGCAGTGGCTCGAGGATCTGCGCCGCGGTGGCGACCGTGACGCAAAGGAGGTCTTCCGGGCGAATGCGCCGTGCAACAGCCCGACTGGCGGAGTCCGCATCGACGGCACGCACGCGGTCGAGCCAACCCGTGAAGTAGTCCTGCGGTAGACCGAGAAGCTCGACATCGAGAGCCTGGTGCAGCCGTTTCTGCGGCGTATCGATATCGAAAGCATGCGACCGAACGAGATACCGCTTGATGAACGCGACCTCGCGAGCCGTGACACCGTGTTCGACCCAGGTATCCAGGAGATTGAGAACCAGACTCAGGCAGGGCGCGGCGTCGACAGAGGCAGGAAATGTCCAAAGGGTCCACGCCTGACGATGACGGTCGACGCTCGTGCGCGTGCTCGCACCGTACGACCACCCGCGCTTCGATCGGACTTCGCGCATGAGTCTCGAGGTGAACGTTCCACCGAATACCGCATTCGCGACGTAGAGCGGAACGTGGTCTTCGTCATGGGGGGATGTGCCAAGGGTCGCGACGAGAATCTGCGTTTGCGAGCGCTCTGGCTTGTCGACGACGAGGAGACGCCGCCCGGGGCGCATCGTGGGGTCCGACACGGCATCGGGGGCCCGCTCGCCGGTCGCCATTCCCGCCGTGAGCTTCGCGATGACGTCCGGAACGCGATCGGCCGTAACATCGCCTGCGATCCCAATGATCACGTTGGCTTTCACGACGAAGCGGCGATAGAACGCGACGACATCGTCCAAGCCGATCGCCCGAACGCTCTCGACGGTCCCACCGGGATTGTGGCCGTAGGCGTGGCCCTCGAATAGCGTGCGCTGCAGCGCCTTCTGCGCCACGATCCGATCGCTGTCGCGGGCATCCTCGATCTCAGCAATGGTTTCACGCTTCAGCCGTTCGAGCTCGCCCTCCTCGAAGGTCGGCGACCCGAGCATCGCGCCGAGTAGATCGACGAGCCCATCGAGGCTGCGGGCAATGACCTGCACGTGCATCGCCACGGACGACGCCGACGTATCGACGGCGACCTCGGCGCCGAGCGCGTCGATGCGGAAATCTATCTGCTCCGCAGTCATCCCGGTACACCCACGCCGAAGCATGCGCATCGCGATTCGGGCGAGGCCTGACTGGCCGCTGGGGTCGGCGTCCGACCCGCATCGCAGCGCGATCACGATCGAGACCAGAGGAATCGCGTGAGCTGGCTCAAGCAGCGCAATGGCGCCTCCGTCAAACGAGAAGCGCGGCGGCGGGCGCGGGGCACGAGGGCGGACCGACCTTGTCATGACGTCGCCGGCCCGGGCGTAGCCGACGGGTCCGGCAATACGCGGACGATGGTCCTTGCCTCCCTCGCGAGGTAGCGACGTGCGGCTCGGCGAACGTCGCTCGTGGTGGTCCGTCGATACGCGTCGACACGCTGAAATGCGTGTCCAGGGTCTCCCAAGACACTCTCGAAGAAGCCGATTTGTTCGGCCTTCCCCGGAATCGTTTCGAGCTGTTGCCACAGACCGAGCTCCAGACGAGCTTTCGCGCGCGTCAGCTCGTTTTCCCCGATGACGTCGGCGCGAAGGCTCTCGACGGCTCGGTCGATGACCTCCTGCATCTCGGCGGTCGTGTGTCCGCTGCGGGCCGTGGCTGTGCACTCGAAGAGGCCCGGGTCGCGGAAGGTCGACACCCACGCGCGCACGTCGCTCGCGAGCTCGCGTTCGATGACGAGGAGCCGGTACAGGCGCGAGGCTCGACCTCCGCACAGCACCTCGGACAGGACTGTCATCGCCGCGTGATCGGCGTCCCCGAGCGCTGGGCCTTTGTAGCCGATGAGAAGCTTCTCCGTCGCGGTCGGCTTGCGAACGGATGTGACGCGCTCCTCCGACTGCGGGGGATCCAGCGCAATGTCTTCCACGACGCTCGCCTGGGGGGGAATGTCTCCGTAGGCATCCCGAATCGCAAGCAGAACGTCCCGCTCCCGCACATCTCCGACCACAACGACCGTTGCGTTGTTCGGCGCGTAGTACGCGCGGTAGAACGCGGCGCAGTCCTCGGGCGACAAGCCTTGGATGTCTTCCATCCATCCGATGGTCGGTCGCCCGTACGGGTGGCCAATGAACGCGGTCTTGTAGAGAAGCTCGCTCGCCGCGCCCTCGACATCGTCGTCCACACGGTAGCGGCGTTCGTTGGCCACGACCTCCTTTTCGCTCGTCACCTGAGGCTCCCGCAGGACGAGGTGCGCCATGCGCTCCGCCTCGAGTTTCACCGCGAGCTTGAAGCGTTCGGCGGGGAGAGACTCGTGGTAGTATGTCCAGTCGACCCACGTTGCGGCGTTTGATTCGGCGCCGTTCTCCTCGAGCTTTCGGTCGAAGGCACCTGCCCCGAGCTGCTCGGTCTCATTGAACATCAGATGTTCAAACAGGTGGGCAAGCCCAGTTTTCGGAGGCTGCTCGTTGCGGGATCCCACGTTGAACCACGTGTGGTAGCTCACGATGGGAGCGCTGCAGTCGAGCAGTACGAGCACGGTGAGCCCGTTGCCCAGCCGCCAGCGCTCCACAGCCTCCCCGCCGAAGGGATGCGACCGCTCGTACGTGAGCTGGCCCCCGTGCGCCGCGTTTGCATTCACCTTCTCAGCCCAAGCCCGGCGCTCGGCCGCTCGATCGCGCATCGTACCTCCAGAGGGCGAGCCCGCGGCTCGGTCGCCCGAGCCGTTCGCTCGACAGGATGCTTCTTCCTTCGCCCGAGGAAGGCGTCAAGACTTCTTCGGCTCGACGACGATCTCGACACGTCGATTGGACGCCCGGCCTTCGACCGATCCATTGTCCGAGATCGGGTTGTCCGGGCCCTTGCCCTGTGCGGAAATGAGATCCTTCGGAATTCCCTTGCTAACGAGGTAGTCTCGCACCGAGTCGGCGCGTTTCTCGGAGAGCACCATGTTCGAGTCGCGGGTGCCTACATCGTCGGTGAATCCGTAGACGACCATGGGCTGTTCCTTCCCTCGCAGCGCATCGGCGATCTGATCCAGCTTGGCCATCGCGCCGGCCTTGAGAGTCCACTTGCCCGTTGGGAACAGAACTTCACCAGACAGCGTGATGACCATTCCGCGGTCGTCGTCTTTGACGGCGGCGATCTTGGCAATCGTGTCGCGCGCGTCCTTGAGCTTCGCTTCAAGGTCCTGGAGCTGCTTCTTCTGCGCGGCGGCTTCCTCCGCGGTGCGTTTGAGCTCCATAGCCTTCTGAGCGAGCTCTTGTTGGGTCTTGTCCAGAGTGCCCTTGGCCGCCTGGAGCTGCGCAGCGAGGGCCGCCTCGCGATCGCGTCGGGCTTGCTCGATGTCCTGCTGGGCCTTGAGGGTTGTGCCCTCTGCTTGTGCAAGCTGCGCCTTGAGTTGAGCGATGGTCGCAAGGTCGAGCGAGTTGGGATCGTCGGGAGAGTCAGCCCAAGCCTGTTCGGCGCGCTGCAGGGCGAGGTCCGCCTCGTGCACATCGGTCGGATCGAGCCGCGCGGCAATGCCCGACTTGGCCCGTCCGAGTTCGGCACGAGCATCGACCAGCTGCTTAGGCGGAATCCGCTCTCCGCCACATGCGCCTAGCGCCAAGGCGATCACCGCAACGGCGGCAACCGCGGACCGACGCAGTCCGGGGGCGTACGTTTGGATACGCATCACTGGGCTCCTCCTTTGACTTTCTGGAGATCTGCCTGGTACTGACGGGCTTGATCCTGCGCCGCCTGAGCTTTGGCTAGGCTTAGCGCAAGCTGTGCCTCGGCCCTGCCAAGCTCCACGAGGCGCAATGCGCGACGGTTGTCCTTGTTAATGAGTTCCTTCGACTTTTGCAGGTCCTCTCGGGCGAGCTGCAGATGCAATCGAGCGTCGGGAACGTTCGGGGCTCCGCCTGATTCTGCGTGGCCCACGTCGTTTGAGGCCGCCTCCCACTCGGTGTTCGGCGGCGGGACGCTCGAGCCGCACGCTGCGAGCGCCACCAGAACGCTGCCCAAGAGGGCTATCGGAACGGTCCGCATGTCGTTGTCTCCTTCGAAACTGCAAGGGTAGTTTCGAGTACCCGTGAGATACAAGGGGGTTTGCCGCTCTTGCGGCCGCTATTCGACCTTGAGAATCGCCAAGAAAGCCTGCTGGGGGATTTCGACGGCTCCGACCTGCTTCATGCGCTTCTTGCCCTCTTTTTGTTTCTCGAGGAGCTTGCGTTTGCGGCTGATGTCGCCGCCGTAGCACTTGGCGGTGACATCCTTTCGGAGCGCCTTCACCGTCTCACGTGCGATGATCTTGCCCCCTATCGCAGCTTGTATTGCAACGTCGTACTGCTGCCGGGGAACGAACTCCTTGAGCTTCTCGGCGAGGCCGCGTCCGCGGAGGCTGCTCTTTTCCTTGTGTACGATGATCGAAAGCGCGTCGAGAGGTTCTCCGTTCACGAGTATGTCGACCTTGACCAAGGATTCTGCGCGATAGGACGCGAGCTCGTAGTCCATCGAGGCGTAGCCACGTGAGCAGCTCTTCAGCCGGTCATGGAAGTCGAAAAGCACCTCGGCGAAGGGCATCTCGTACGTGACGATGACCCGGTCCGCTGCCGAGTACTGCATGCCCTTCTGAACGCCGCGGCGCTCCTGGCACAGGGCGAGCACAGGGCCGACGAACTCCACGGGAACGTGGATCGTCATCGTCACGATCGGCTCCTCGATGCGCTCGATCGTCTGCGGTGGCGGCAGCCGCGCAGGATTCTCGACGCGAACGAGGTCGCCGTCTGTCTTGTAGACGTTGTAGACGACGCTCGGCGCCGTCGTGATGAGGTCGAGACTGAACTCGCGTTCGAGGCGCTCCTGGATGATTTCCATGTGGAGCAGGCCGAGGAAGCCGCATCGAAAGCCGAAGCCCAGGGCCTCGCTGGTGTCGGGATCGAAGGAAAACGCCGCGTCGTTCAGGTGAAGCTTCTCCATCGCGTCCCGGAGCTGCGGGTAGTCCGCGCTGTCGGTGGGATAGACCCCAGCGAACACCATCGGCTTGACCTCCTTGAACCCGGGCAGAAGCTCCGAGGCTGGGCCACGATGGTGCGCGCGTCCAGGTACAATCGATGCGTGTGTCACCGTGTCACCGAGCTTCACGTCGTGCACGCTCTTGATGTTGGCCGCGATGAAGCCGACCTCTCCCGGGCCGAGATCGTCGATTGCCTTTGGAAACGGAGAAAACACGCCGATCTCGAGCACCTCGTATTGAGTGCCCGAGGCGAGGAACCGAATCCGGTCGCCCACGGCCATAGCTCCGTCCACGATGCGCAGCATCACCACCGCGCCGCGGTAGCTGTCGTACCAGGAGTCGAAAATCAGGGCGCGCAGAGGGGAGTCCTTCCGGCCGCCCGGGGCGGGGACGCGCAAGACAATCTGTTCCAGAATGTCGCGGACCCCGACTCCGGTCTTGCCGCTTGTGGCGATCGCTTCCGAACAGTCGAGGCCGACGACCTGTTCGATCTGTTCCTTCGTGTGGTCGACGTCGGCGCTCGGTAGATCAACCTTGTTCAAGACAGGGAGGATCTCGAGCCCTTGATCCAGCGCCAGGTACACATTGGCCAGCGTCTGGGCCTCGACGCCTTGGGTAGCGTCGACGACCAGGACCGCCCCCTCGCACGCGGCGAGGCTACGGGAGACCTCGTAGTTGAAGTCGACGTGGCCCGGCGTGTCGATGAGGTTGAGCTCGTACGTTTCGCCGTCGACCGCCTTGAACGACAGACGCACCGTCTGGGCCTTTATCGTGATGCCTCGCTCGCGCTCGAGGTCCATCTTGTCGAGAAATTGAGCTCGCATTTCTCGCTCGGAAAGCGCGCCCGTGATCTCGAGGATGCGGTCGGCCAAGGTCGACTTGCCGTGGTCGATGTGGGCAATGATCGAGAAATTGCGAATCTTTTGCTGCGTTGTCGCCATGTGGAAGCCAGCGTGCGGTCAACCCTTCCCGCCTACCGCCGTTGGCTCCGGTCTCCCGCCATCGAGCGCGCCTTCGTATTCCGCAAGCCTCGTCCTGTTGTCGGTAGGGAGGGGATCGCCCTGCAAGAGCTCCCCCGCGCGAGCTTGAGCGAGTCTTGCGTCCGTGGGGATCGAGGCTTCTCCCGCCGCCACGAGCGCCGCCGAAAGTTCGGTTCCCCGACCCGCCGCCGGGACTGAAGGGGGCTCGACATCGAGGGGAAGTTGGCCTGGCAGCAAGTGCACATACTCGCGCAACACGAGATCGATTCCCTCGCGAATGTAGACCGCCACCGGGACCTTCGTACGCTCGTGCAGGAGACGGAGCCTCTCGCTTTGCTCCGGGGTGACATAGATCGTTGTCGAGATCTTCTTGCGAGACATGGGGCCTTGTGAACGCTCAAGCTCGGTGGTGCCGAGCACTTCGGCCGCCAGCAGGCGGTCGCACGGTGCGTTCCGGATACCCGACGGGAGACCGCGCGGCCAGGGGCAACGATGCGCTTGAACAGGAAAGTACACTACGTGAACATATGTGCCCCTTCAAGCTGTGCGCGCACCTCAGCAGGAAGGGACTGCACAATTCCGGCGAGAACTGGGATGGGGGGCGAATTGAGCGGGGATTGTGGAGGGCGGCGGCTTGCCCGAATGCGTAAACGGCGCGTATTGTCAGCTCTGTCACGCCAGCCGCGGCCGACGACGGATGAACTTAATGAACGCCATGCGCTCGTTGTGTCGGCCATGGGCCGCAAGGACAATCGGAGTGGTATGCGTTGCCTGCGGTGCTCAGTCCGCTGCTCGCGGTGGGGCCGTGGACGGTCCGCAGGGCGATGCGCTCGAGTCTCTCAAGCACGAGATGTGTGACGAGGGCGTCGGCAAGGTTACAGCGCTCGATTCGAATGGTGACGGCAAGTCAGACGTGTTCACAGTCACCCAAGGGGATACCGGGCGCGTCCTCTGCCGCTACGCCGATCTGAATCGCGATGGACGCCCGGACCTCTACGAGTACTTCGACTCGAGTGGGGCGGTGCGACGTCGCGAGTTTGTGTATGGCGATGCGACGGACGTCGACGCGGTCGAGATCTACGACGGCGGTAGGCTGGTGCGGCGCCTCTACGACACGATGGGACGGCATCGCGCAGACACGTGGGACTGGTTCGACCCCGACCTTCCGCTCAACCCGGCCACGGGTCGGCCGGCTCATCCTTCCAGGAGGGAGAGGGACTCGAGAAACATGGGTCGAGTCGACCAGTGGTGGACTTGGGCCGGCGACACCGTCACCATCGTCACCGACAGGGACGGGGACGGTCATCCGGATCCCGGGAGCGCCGTCGTGTTGGGAGGTAGCAACCGAAATGACTCGGCGCTCTCCCCACTTGCGGGAGATGCCGGAGCCGCTTCAGACGGCGGCGACGCGAAGACGTCGCCCGAGGGCGGTGGTGCGTTGACGGAGGCTCCGACGCCGGTCGATGGCGCGGTCGGGGCAGTCGAGGCGGCCTCGCCATGACGATGACGTGGCGATGCAAGGGAGTGGCCCTCCTTGCGAGCTGGATGGCGATGTCTTGCGGCGGCGGCGGTCCTGGCGCGGCCGCCGTCGCGCCGGGCGGGTCAGCCAATCAATCTCACTGGCCGGCCGACGACCGATCCTTGTGCGAGCGCATCATTCATTTCAGGGGGAACCCGTCCCTTGACGCTACCGATTCGGTCGGTCCAGGCGCGCTTCGACCCAACATCCGGCGCGTGTACAAGGTCATGGGGCCGCGCGAGGACCGGCACACGGTTCTCATCTGCCGTGAGGTCGATACGAATCTGGACGGGATCAAGGACGTGGTGCGAACCTTCAACGACAAGGGTGAGCCTCAGCACGAGGAGGCCGATTCGAACTACGACGGACTCATCGATCGATGGCTCAATTTCGTGGACGGCCGCATCTCCGAAGAGGACGTGGACGAAACGCTGGCCTCAGGGAGGCCGAACGTCTGGAAATTCTACAACAGCGGTATCCTGACGCGTATTCGGCGCAACACACACTGCCCAAGTGGCAAGCCAGACACATGGGAGATCTACGTCAACGACAGGCTGGAGCGTGTGGGCAACGACCTGTCGTGCGACGGGCATGTGGACCGCTGGGATCGTGATGCGCAGCTTCAGGCCAAGGAGGAATCCGCGGCGGCAGAGGCGAACGATGGCGGGAGCGATGCCGAACCGTCGGCGGGCCCTTCGGCTGCGCTCCCCGACGATGCGGGGGCTGTTGCGGCCGATTCTGGCAGCCATCTGGGCGACGGCGGCAGGCCCAAGGCGTCGCGCGGAGCGCCGAAGCGCGGGAAGGCAAAGCCGTGAGCCTCAGGGTGTGCTCGTCCCCTCCCGGCCATAGGCGTCTTCGAGGCGTACGACGTCGTCAAGTTCGGGCGTGGAGACCTCGATCACGTCGACATCCGTCACCGCGACCATGCGGTGGACCGTCTTGGGAACGCAGTGGAACGCATCGCTCGGTCGCATTCGAATTACGCGGCGCTCGCTTCCGACTCCGACCTCGAGGTCCATCTCTCCGGCTTGCACAAGAAACGTTTCATCTTTCTGGAGGTGGTACTGGCGCGAGAGACTTTGGCCAGCTGCGATGTGGAGCACCTTGCCCACGTACCGGTCTGTGTGAGCCCAGATGATCTCGTGGCCCCAGGGTTTGTCGACACGTCGCATGGTTTCAGCCTCTTAGGCTATGAGCGTATGCCATGCCCTCCATACGGTTGCAAAAAGTCCTGGCTCGCGCCGGCGTAGCTTCTCGTCGCGCGGCTGAGGACCTCATTGTCGCGGGGAGAGTCCGAGTGGACGGGCAGGTAGTTACCGAACTCGGCACCAAGGTCGACGGACGCCGCAGCCGCATCGAGGTGGATGGCAAGCGCGTGGTGGCTGAGCCACCCACGTACATCGTCATGAACAAGCCGAGAGGTGTGGTGTCAACCCTGCACGATCCGGAGGGCCGTCCCAGCGTCCGAGAACTTCTCGACACAGCACCAGCGCGAGTCTATTCGGTCGGACGGCTCGACTTCGCGACGAGCGGGGTTCTTCTCGCCACCAACGACGGTGACTTCGCCGAGGGGCTCATGCACCCGCGCCGCGCGGTGCCGAAAACCTACGTCGTGAAGGTCCACGGGCTCATGAAGTCGGAGGCCCTGGACCGATGGCGAAGCGGTGTGCCGATTGACGGCGGCAAGACGTTGCCGGCGAAGGCCAAGCTCCTTCGCCACGAGGGCGACAAGACATGGTTCGAGCTCACCATCGTCGAGGGGCGCAATCAACAGGTGCGGCGCATGGGCGAAGCCACCGGGTTTCCGGTCATGCGGCTCTCTCGCATCGCATTTGCCGGCGTCACGGCGGAGGGCTTGCGTCCGGGACAGTGGCGCCACTTGACGAAGGAAGAGCTCGCCCAACTCAAGGCCGATTACGGCGTCCCGCGTCGCATCGTGTCACCCCCCGTCCAGGAGTTGGCACAGCCAACTTCTCGGCGCCCGGCATCTCGTTCAACGCGGCCCACTGGACCAGGATCGCGGCGGGAGCTGGGGGCTCATTACGGGGGAGGGGGGCCCGCTCCAAGGGATGGGCCCGGAGCGGACTTTCGTAGCTCGGCCGCGCATCGTGGCTCGATCGGGTACGAGGAACACGAATTGAAGCCGCGGCCTGACGTGGGAGGACGTGGAGGGCGTACGCGAACGACCGGCACCGGTGGGGGCATCGGCTCGGAGATTGGGACGTTCCGGGTGAGGGGTCGTCGCGGGTAACTGGTCGACTCGGTTGAATGAACGATCCTCCCGGTCAGGCGCGCGCCTGGTACGAAGGGCCCGTCGAATGACACTCCGAACCAGGCGCCGACCTCTTGCGCGTCGCTCACCGCGCGCCACACCCGCCCAAGCGGTGCGCGCAGCAAGTTTCGAGCGAGCCCACCACGCGGGTCGTCTTCGAGTTGGCAGAGGTCGAAGGCGGCACGCCCCTGAGCATTACCGAATCCGGCTTCGACGGTATCCCGCTGGCTCGGCGTGCTCAGGCGTTCGCTGCCAACGACGGAGGATGGACTCATCAAACCACGCTCGTTGAGAAGTACCTCTCACGTACCGCGCAATAGCGGCGCCAGCGCTGTCTACGGGTTTGCGGTGGGCTGGGGCACGTAACGATCACGTGCTCGACGCGAACATCGTCATGGCCGTCCTCCACGCCAGCGTCGCGTTGGCCCGCGCCTGACTGAGAAGTCAGAGTCGATTGTCTCGACCACGACAGCGCGATCTAGATCGGCCCACGAGTGGCACACCGCTGGCCCGGATGTGACCTTGATACGTTGACATTTGCCCCGTCCGAGCGTGGCACGCCCAATGCTCGTTCAACGTGACCATGGCCCGCTCGCGAACAATGGTCTGGACACGCTGCGGTGGGATCTGGCCGGGAGTCGCTGTCGCCGTGCTCGAGTGCACAGCGGCGTGCGGCGGCGCAAGCGAAGGGGCGGTTGCCACCGTAGACGCTGCCGCCCAAGATGTCGCGACTGCGAGCGACGCGGCGTCGGGCGACAGCGCGGTCGACTCTTCGGAGACGGGCGAAGCAAGCGTGATTGCCGAAAGCCCCGAAGCCGGATCCGGCGGCGACGCCGGTGCCGCCGATTCCGGGACCCTGCAGTGCGGCGACGCTTCGTGCGATCCATCTCAGATCTGTCTGTATCCACCGTGCCCGTGTGTATCGGGGGGCGGAACCTGCCCACCGCCGTCGTGCCTTTCCCCGGCTCCAGGGGCCGGCACATTCGACTGTTCGGGCGGCGATGCGCGCCCCAGCTGCAGCGCCGTCAGCTCCCCCATCCCGAGCACTTGCAGTCGAGTCTGTTACGGCAGCTGCGCTTGAGAGCGTATCGTTGCGGGCGCTTGCTCCCTCGAGCGCGGCCGACAGTTCATGTCATCCTTGCAAGTTGAATTTCTCGTATTCAATATGCAATGACGATACTGCGCCGTGCGCTCAAACGGGTACAGGATGTCCTGAGCCGTCAGGCCGCCGTGGCCCTACTGGGGCCGAGGCAGGTCGGCAAGACGACGCCCGCGGATACCGTCGCCGAGCAGACGGGCGCTATCAGCCCCGCACCGACAGCGCCTTCGACCGCGCGTTGAGGATCCGTGGGGCGGACTTCGTCGGTTCGGGTGCCCCGATGAGCTCGAGGTCTGGAAACGAGCGAGCCTTCTCGTCGACCTCGATGTCGCCCGGTGGAGCCTTTCCAGTTTCGAAGGCCTGTGCGAGTACCTCCACAGCCTTGGCTGCGGTCGGTGGCATCACGACCGTCGCCGCCAGCTCCTTGTCGCGAACCCACACCTGGCCCTGAGAACCCGTTCCATCGCACCCGGTCACGGGGATATCGCTGAGCTCCGGCTGCTTTAGCTCGACGGCCGCTTCGACCAGAGCCGCGCGAGCCCCCATAGCCATGTCGTCGTTTTGCGCACCGACGACGCAGTCTTTGACCGTCGTCGCCATGCGGGCCCGCAGCCAGCGCTGGACGGCCGCAGCTCCACTGCCGGTGGACCAGTCTCCCTGTTCCATGACCGAGCGGATGCTGAGACCGGCGAGCGTTTCTCTCACTCCCGCCAGGCGCAGCCTAGCAGCCGACGTGAGAAAGGTCCCCTGAATATAGAGGAGCTCGCCGCCGTTGGGGAGAAGCCTGGCGAACTGTCGACCTTGAATTCGACCGATGTCCTGCTGGTCGGGCATGACGCTGACTATGGGCACCGTGGGATGCCGCAGGCGCAGCTCCTCCATGAACGCGCACGACCGATTGAGCAGTACGAACGCCACGCCCAGGCGAGCTGCCTCTTCCGCCACTGGGCGCAGCAGCGACTCGATGACCGGAAACACGATGAGCGCCCGCGGTCGAATGGCTTCCGGTTCGGCAAGGCACTCCCTGATCTGGGCGAGTTGGCGATCGATGTCATTGTGCGCGCTCAATTCTCGGACCGAGAACTGATGCTTGCGCGCGGCGGAGCGGCACCCCTCCTTCTCGAGGGTCTGATAGTCGTTATTCGACGTCATCAGGAAGATCGCAATCCTGACGGGCTTGGACATCGCGCTCACCATGTGTTGTTGGGCCCCGCCGTCGGCACTGCGTGCCGTCGCCGCGATCCGTGCATCCGTAGACTCTCCTACGGCAATTGCGGACAGCGGTTTAGGTGACCTTCATCGCGACGAGTACGATACGCCTTCGACGCGTCAGCCTCGTGCAGTCGAGGCCTTGGAGTGCGGTCCGAACGACTGCGCGGTTGCTCTGGGCACCTTCGGGCTCTCTATGCTACTTATGTCTGGGAACGACGCCACGTCGAGCACGATATCCGCCTCCGGAGATCTGCCCGACGCGAATGCGGACGCGAGTTCGTCGACCGCGCGATCGGCTGAAGACGGGATGACGACGGTCGCACGGAGCTCGTGGCTTCGCACGCACGCCTGGCCTTGGGCTGGGGTTCCGTCACAGCCGGTGACGGGCACGTCCATCAGCTCTGGTTGCTTCAACTCGAGCGCGCCCGACACAAGCGCGGCGCGAGCGCTGATCGCCATCGTGTCGTTCTGGGCGCCGACGACACAGGCTTTCACAGTCGTGATCCGCGTTCTAAGCCAATGCTGAACGGCGGCGCTCCCGCTTGCGGACGACCAGTCCCCTTGTGCCAGGACCATATGGATGTTGCGGCCGGCGAGCGCCGCCCTGACCCCATCCAGTCGAATCTGTGCGGACGACGTGCCGACCGTCCCACACACATAGAGCAAGTCCCCGCCTGCGGGCAGGAGTCGGGCGAACTGTTCACCCTGGATCCGACCGACCTTGCGCTGGTCCGGATCGACGGAGAAAAGGGGCACTCTTGGGTGTCTGACGCGGAGCTCTCCGATCCATCCACAGGACCGATTGAGGACTACGAACGCGACGCCAAGCCGCGCCGCCTCCTCCGCCAGGGGGCGCAACAAGGACTCAAGAACAGGATTGACGAGCAGGGCTCGCGGACGAACGGACTCGGGCTCGGCGAGACATTCCTTGACCTGGCGCACCTGCTCGTCGGCGCTATTGCCAGCGCTCAAAACGCGAACCGAAAAACCATGTCGCTTCGAGGCGACACGGCAGATATCCCTTTGCTGCGTCTGGTAGTCGTTGTCCAGCGTCGACAGGAAGATAGCCACTCTGACAGGCTCGGACATTTCGGCCTCACCAAGGGATTGTACGACCGAGCCTCGGAAGACTTCGCCGTTGCGCTGTACGCGCAGCCGTTCTCTACCCTACGGCTGGTCCGCCCAACATTTTAGGTGGCGCTGGCGACGGATAGTTTACAGCGCGGGAAGCTGCCAATCGTTCGCAAAATAACCCCCTGCCCGTAACTTCGCGGCGCCGAGCACGGAGCCACCTCGGGCGGGGGCTACGGCTTCGTCGAAGACGACGTAGTCAGGCAGTAGTTCCGGGAGCGACAACGACCTCCACGTA
This sequence comes from Polyangiaceae bacterium, assembly GCA_049512415.1. Classification (GTDB taxonomy): domain Bacteria; phylum Myxococcota_A; class Polyangia; order Polyangiales; family Polyangiaceae; genus Palsa-1150. Next base: position 5,181 of record JBEKXD010000079.1, on the reverse strand, counting down.
CCCAAGGCGCTGACGCCCTCGACGACCACCGCGTAGCGCGAGGGTCGAGCCGGATTGGGAACGATGAACATCGATCCCAATTGGGACGCCCAGGTGGGGGAAGACGCAGACACGAGTCGCTCCAGGACAGGGGCATTCGCGTCGCTCCCTTGGCGAACGAGGACGACATCGGAACGGTCGACTCGGATCGGAAATTGCGGCTCCAGCTCTCGCACGATCCGATTCGATCGCGCATTGCCGACGAGAAAGAGAGAGCGGTCGTTCGCGATGAGCTCACCTCGTGCGAAGAATTCCCTATCGCTCATCACCGGAAAGTCCGCACGGACGCCGGAGCGCACGCGACTCCACGCACGCGCGACTTCGCGGTTGGCACGCGCCTGCGTCGGATCGTCGTCCCCCCAGACAAAGAGAAGCGGCTCGTGGAACGCATCGCGGATGGGACCATTGATTGTCCCTCGTTTGACGAGGGCCCCACCGAGCATTCCGGGGTGCCATCCGTCGGCGTCGAGGTGCATCGCGATCGGCTCTCCCGCCTGAAAGACCAACCGTGTTCCGTCGACTCTGATCGCGACGGGTCGGCCGTCATCGATCCAGCGTGCGTCCCGGTCGAACCGCATTTCACGGATCCCGCGAGCTACCACGACAATAACATTCGCTGGCTCGATTCGCGCGTCGATCTCGCCCCAGACGGCACTGCCCGCGAGAGCGACCACGTGGACCCAGTCGGCGTCGGCCCAACGCGCGTTGGAAGTCTTGAACCGAACCCCCCTGGGATGGGCTGGCCTCTTGTGGTCGAGCAGCCACTTCGCTCCCTGAAGGTCGGCGTACGTAGACTGCCAGACGTTGTGGCCGAGATCGGGATAGTCGTGCACCTCGTCGTAGTGAAGTTCGTCGTAGCGATCGGCCAGAATGCTGCTGTTCTCGAGAGGTAGGTCCAGCGTGCCGTGGACGATGAACAGGGGCAGTGAAGAGCCGTTCTCCGCCCAAAAGACGTTTGAGCGTTCCTCCGCGAGGAAGCGCTCCCATGGCTTGAGTGGTCGGCCGGCCATGTCGCCGCGGAGGAAGTAGCTGTGGTAGCCGCAAAGTGGGGCCGCTGCGGCGAACCGATCGGGGTGGCGAAGCGCACAGGCCGCCGTTCCGATGCCACCCATCGAAGGACCGGTGATCGTTACGCGGGAGTCATCCACTGGATAGACGCGCTCAGCCCAGTCGATGACGCGCAGGACATCGTCTTCTCCAAGCTCACGGTAGCCCGCATTTCCGTGGCCGTCGGGCGCGACGACGAGGGCATCGATCTGCTGCAGGTTCGTGTAAGGATGGCGCTCTTGCCATGCGCTGTCGTGCCCATCGTCATGGCCGAATAGCCACGAGAGCATTTGCATCGGTCGCCCGTTCATGCCGTGGAGAGCCACGATGAGGGGCAAGCGCCGCCCCTTGTCCATTCCGGGCGGGGCGTAGAGTCCGAACTCGGAGAGTTGGCCATCGGCTGGCGAGCGATAGGCTCGTCGCATCGCGCCAGTCTTGCCGTCGTACGGATCCCGCTCGTCTTCGAGCGCGGCTGAAAGCGAGTCGAGTTCGCGCGCATCGCGTTCGTCGGCCTCGGCGTCGACATCGCCGGAGGAGACGAACGCCGCCAGGCGGTTGCGAAGAAACTCGACGCTATCCGCCGTGCCCGGTCCCAACACGGCCGTTCCAACGCGGGACAGGGCCGCGGTGGCGCGGGCCAGAGACTCGCGGACTGTACGTCGTGCGGTGATCGTAAAGTACAAGGATCGTCCGCCGACTTCCAGGTGCAGCACGCTGTCACCGTCCTCGAGGGTTGAGGCGGCAACTGCCGGCAGAGGGACGTCGAAGTCGATCCCACCCAGGCCACGGCGCGGGGCTTGCCCGAAGTCGAGATCGAAGAGGGGCTCTGCATCGTGCTGCCCCCGGAGGCGAGCGTGAACCCGGATGTCCGCGTCGAGCGGAGCTCCCGCCAGGAAGCGGATCCGGAGGCGTGGAGTGTAGTCCACAGCACTCAAACCCCGGTCCAGCGAAACAGAGGCTAGACCCGCGACGAGCGCGCTCAGCTCGGTGCCGCCCGCCCCTGGGAGCGACCACCACCCGTCCGTCGGCGGCTCGAGCCCCTCGTCGAGCCAACGGACGCGTAGCCCCCATGGGCCGCCGTGCTGATGAAGGGTGAGCAGAAGCCGATGATCTCCGGGCGCCAGTTCCAGCCCGATGAGATCGTCGTCGTCGCGTTGCGGTCGCGATTCGTCGCGTTCAAAGACGGTGGTGCCGTCGACGCACACAGTGACGCCGTCGTCTGCTCCGAGCAGCAGAATGTGCCGGCCGCCATGCGACACGTGAAGCACGGCGGCCGCATACGCGACCCACTCCCCGTCACGGACCTTGAGCGACGCCTTCAAGTCAACCACGCCGTCCGCTGCGTAGGCGAGTCCAAAGGACGCAGTTCCGACGGCTTCCCCGAGGCGAGGCAGCTCGGCGGGAGGGAAGGGAACGTGCGCCGGAGAAAACGGCCCGGCAATCAGCCAAGCGCCCATCAGCCCATCAGGTCCGGTCGACAGGCGCACTCCAGGAGTGCTCGTGTCCGCTGAGACATCGTCGTCGGCGTGCGCCGAACCGCACGGATCGGTCAGCGGTATCGCCCATAGAACACAGACCCATCCAACCAACCGGCCCATGGCGCGCGCTGCTGCATTCGTAGCACTTTGCCTGGACCGGGAGCTAGCGCGTAATCGGCTTCGTTGCGCCGGCAGTGCGCGTGGCGATAGAGCGCACACTCCTGCGATCGTCGAGGAAAGCCGCGAGCCAAGCAAGCGGGGCGTTCCAGTTGAGACACTCTTCGTTGACCGAGTAGGCCTCGATGTGATCGAGAAAGCAGGTCATGGGAGCGCACTCCCGGAGTCCTGCGGCTCGAACGTACGGGTCTTGGAGGTCGGAGTTCGGGCCCCCGGCTACGATACCCGGCGGCGGGCCGGGGAAAGAAGGGTTTGCTTGATGTGCCCAAAAGCGATGATGCGGATTCATGAGGGGGCGAAACCCGTATCCGGTCACGTAGGACTGATCGAGAGGATTACGCCCCAGGATGTACGCGAGGGCGTCTTCGGCTCCGTCCAGGTACTTGGGGTCCCGCGTGATGTCGTAGGCGAGACCCAGCTCGATGCCATTGTTGAGCGGTAGCCCGTTCGAGCCCCAGTGAAGGTGATTTTGTCCTGGCTTCAAGGGCACGCGGTATCCAGACGCCTTGTCGATGGCGAGAAAAGAATCCGCCGCTTTGACGATCGCTGCGCGCGCCGTATCTCTTTCGGTTTGAGAGAGCGCGCTCGGCACGACCGCCAGAGTGAGCGTCCCGAGGGCAGCCGTTTCGCGCCACATCTGCGATGTCGTCTGATCGTCTTGAAGGACGAGCGGAACCGAATTTCGATGTGGCGAGGAGTCGATGAAATCCTTGTAAACCCCCAGGCTCGTGGTCACGTAGAGCTCGCAGGCCGCCCAGTAAAACTCGTCGCTGACGTCGTCGTCTTCGTAGGCGCCGCCTCCTACCGTGTCGGCGGAGGTGATGAACATGGCGGGGTGGGCCACGGCTGCCTTCCAGGCGCGTTCGGCCGACTTCAGGCAGGCGTCCGAGAACGCCGGGTCGATCGTGCGCCACACGCGGGCGCACTGGGCAGCGGCTGCGGCCAGGTTCAGCGTGGCCGCCGTGCTCACCGGTCGCAAGAAACGAGGGATTGGGTCGCGATCCGGAGATGTCCCGAGGGCGGTCCACTCCCTGTCGTGAATCTTGTGATGAGCCATTCCTGCGAGGGCCTTACCCTCCGGGACCTGCATCTTCATCATGAAGTCGAGCTCCCAGCGCACTTCGTCGAGCAGGTCCGGCACTCCGTTGTGGCGCTCCGGTATGTTCATCTTGCCGTCGTCGAAGTCGGTGACTTTGGACCCGAGGGCCTTGGCCCGCTCGTACAGGTTTAGGAGTGTCCAGACCGAAATGCCGCCATTTACAACGTATTTGCCTTGGTCGCCCGCATCGTACCAACCGCCGCTCACGTCGAGCGAGTAGTCGCAGCCGGCGTCGGGCGCGCACGGAACGCTCTTGTCGCTTGCGTGCCCCACGGGATGGGTCCACTTCGGATCGACGGCATACGGCATCTCGATGGCAATGCCGCTGCGCGTTTGATAGAAGTACGCGAGCGCGTCGTATTTGAGTTTCCGGAAGACATCCTGGCCGATGTCGAAGGGATGGCTGGCGCCGACGTCGGTTCTCAGAGTGTATCCACGGCCCTGTTGGGTCACCGACGAGAAGTCGAGAGTGTGGACGCGGTCGCCGGAAGCGGGATCGAGGCCCTGGGCTGCGGTCTTCCCCGTGGCGACGACGCGACCCTGGCTGTCAGTCAGAGTCCATGAAAGAGGAGCGATCGAGTCCGACTTGACCACGGCGAGCTTGGACAGGCCCGGCAAGTATCCGGTCTGATTCGTGACGACGTTGGCGATGGCAGGCGCCGCGGCGTCCGGTTTAGGCTCGAAGTCCGGATCCTCCAGCACGACATCGTCCACGCACACGCGGAACGGCACCTGTTTCGAGGCGTGGGTTCCGCCTGCGTGAAAGGCGAATTCTGCTGTCGGATCGTCGGCCATGGTCATCGTGAACGTCGTGTCGATCACCTTGGGATCCCCGTCGAGGTCGATGGCGGTCTGCCAATACGACTTGTAGGGCGGCCCGGACATCGCGAGCTTCGACATGACCGTCGTGGGGACCGTCGCGCCGATCTTGAAGCGCACTGCGTACGTGTGGCCGTGCTGCAGCGTCATTTCTCGATGACGAAACTGCGCGTCCCACGGGTGGGTGCCGGCGTTGTCCACGCGAAGGCAGAAGAGACCGGACTCGACGCTTCCGTCGCCCTCTCCGGGTCGTGTGAACGAAGTTCCCCACGGCAGGCTCTTGGGCGTCGGGAACGACGGTTTTTTTACGAGGTTGTGGGAGCTCGGCGCGACCTGAAGCGGCGCGAAGGCCTCCGCGAGGCCGGAAGGCGTCAAGGCGCGTGGGGCGGCTGGCGCGAGTGGGCCGCCCGGGGTCGCCTCAGGGACATGGACCGCAGGACGAGAGGCGGGACTGGGAGGAAGCTGCGGGGAGGAACCGCAGTCCAGCGCCAGTGCGCACGTCGCCAAGAGGATGGGCAGGGG
>JBEKXD010000078.1:0-39795 GCA_049512415.1 Polyangiaceae bacterium | reverse complement strand
GGCGATGGGGTCGCCGGCGGGGGAGATGGATTGGCCGGCGGGGGAGACGCGTCTCTTGTCGGCCTGGACCGGGTTCGGCTCGGAGGCATTGACTGCGTCGCCGAGGGGGATGGCTGGCAGCGGCTAGAGGATCGGGACTCACCGGGGCTAGCCAACGCGATGGGAGCGAAGGGCGACGGTGCCTCCGGGCGGGGCGCGCTGGCGGGCGCGTGTCCGCCGGGAGCGCGCTACGGTTGGCTCGAGTCGCACGCGTGGAGGTCGAGACTCTCCTTGACGGCTCTTGGCCTCCCGTCGGGGCGTGCCCAGCCAGTGGACGGCACGCACCTCTACCTGGTCGGCGCCATCGCGGCGGGCAGCGCGCCAGGTCCCCGGCGTACTCTCCGCGAGCGTCCACGCATGGGCGCCGTCGCGGATGGCTGCGTCGAGTTCACCGTGGAAGCGAGAAACGGGCGCGTCGTCGGGGTCGAACACGGTTGCGACGGGGGAGACGAGCGACTCATCCGGGGTACCCTGCGGCGGTAGCGCGCCGAGGTAAGCAGCGACGCTGCGGGCGAGGGCGCAGTTCCATCGGATCGTGAAGGCCCTCCCGACGAGCCTCCTCCGCCCACGGAATCTGCTTGGTGCCGCCAACCCGGAGTGTCGCCCGCCGCTCCTGCGCCGGTCCCTCGATGTCCGAGTGGACGGTCACGGACGCGTGTTCTGCGCCGCGCGCGACTGCGCGAGCCAGCGCGTCGAGCGAAGGGCCCCCACGACGTAGGACCAGCTCTGCGATGGCGCGCGCGTCCGGAGCGAGCTCCGCCACGGCGATCGCCTCGAGGACCGTCGACTTCCCGGTGTTGTTGGGCCCGACCAGGATGCTGATCGGCGCGAACCCTTCGACCCCGCCCTCCCGCACCCCGCGGAATCCCTCGATGCGTGCGCTCGTGATCACGCGGTGCAGTCTAGGTCAAGCCTCGTGCGGGACGAAGCGCGCGAGAAACTCGTGAGGCGCCAGCGCGATGCGCTTGCCATTTTCGGAGCAATACGCCACCTGCCCGAGAGAGCTCGTGCGAAGCGTGCCAACCCGGGAGCTCGTCAGAATGAGTACGCAGCCCTACTGAGGGAAGCCGCACGCCGCGAACATTTGCCCAGGAGAGGTCGGGCAGGCGGGGCAACCGGTGAACGCAACGAAGCTCGACGACGGCCCCTGGCACGCGCATGTCCCCTGGGGGCACGCGCAGCTCACGAGGTAGCTGACGCCGTCGCACGTCTCATTGGCGAAGGCACTGCACGACTCGGGCCCGCCCCCACCGCCGCCGCCCGCGCCCCCACCGCCGCCGCCCGGGCCCGCGTTGTTGCAGCGGACAACAGCCGCGTCGCTGGGGGGAAAGACGACCCCGGCGTCCACAATCGGCGTCGGCTGCGCCGACCCCGCGCCCGCATCGACGGGCGTCGGCTCGCCTTGCCCCGACGTAGCCGGACCAGACCCCACGGTCCCCACCGAGTTCCCGCCTGTCGACCCCGCCCCGGAGGAACCCCCGGTCCCGGACGACGACCCGCCTGCGCTCCCCGCCCCTGCCTCGGCCTCGGACCTTGCTCCGGGCGATAGCCCTGCATCCCCGCTGTCCCCTCCGGGGGCGATGTCGCCGCCACACGCGGTTACGAACAACGCGGCAACGGCAAGTCGAGACGCTCGGTTCATTCGCACAGCGCCACGCCCTCGCCGCGCGTTGCACGAAGCGCGCGATGACGGCGCCCTCGCCGCGCCGCAGCCGACCGGATTCGGTACCGGCGCCGTCGTCAACGCCGTCCCTTTTCTCATCGTTTTCATGCCTTCGTTCCCTCCTCGATGAAGTATGGCCGAGGTGGACGTGAACCGTTGAGAAACGGCGCCTAGTGGGTAGTGACAATCGCTTTCCAAGGTCGTCGTTGCCCCCGCCCCGCGATTGACTAGGCCCGCCACTTGATGTCTGTATGCCCCGCGTGAGTCATATCCATTTCGTCGGTGGAGAGAAGGGCGGCGTCGGCAAGAGCATGGTCGCGCGCTTGCTCTCGCAGTGGTTCATCGATCGCTCGGCGCCGTTTGCAGCCGTCGATGCGGACGCATCGCACGCCACGCTGATGCGCGCCTATGGAGGCTACGCCCAGGCGGTAGACTTGGAGGATTTTGCGAGCGCCGACGAGATCGTCAATCGCGCTCTCGCCGCGGATCGGAATGTCGTCGTCGATCTTCCCGCGCAGAGCAGCCGGATTCTCCAGCGGTGGCTCGACAGCGCCGACATTCTTCGCTTCGCGCCCGAAGCGGGCATTCGCCTGACGCTCTGGCACGTGACCGACGGGACGCTGGACTCCGTGACGGACCTCGAGCGGACGCTCGAAATGGGCCGTGGTGCATTCTCGCTCGTCGTAGTGAAAAACCACGGCCGCGGAAAGGATTTTTCCTATTTTTCCACGAGCGACGCGAAGCGCCGCGTCGAAGAGCGCGGCGGGCGAGTCATCGACGTTCCAGAGCTCGACCCGACGACGATGACCCGCGTAGATCGATCGAGCATGAGTTTCTGGGCGGCCGCGAACGTCGCGGAGGGCGAGCAAGCCCTCACCCCGATGCAGCGCCAGCGCGCGCGGATGTGGCTCGAGCGATGCTATCAGTCGCTCAGCACGCTCGGCGATGCGCTCTAGCGAATTGGAACATCGACACGCGCGCGCTCGCACTGGCACGGGGATGCGACCCGCGACCATGCGCGCCGCCCAGCGGCCAACCCCCCCGGGCTCGACAAAGTCGACCCGAACGCCGCCTCACCCCCGTGTCGGCGCGGTCTCGAACTTCCGCAGCTCGGGGTTCATTGGGGCCCAGGGTTGCGCGAAGGCCGTGAAAAGGTTCATCACCGGCTTGAACCCGCTCGGATCGTCGAGGCTCGCGGCGGGGACGCCGACTTCGTCCGGCAGTCGGGCAAGGCGGGTCACCACCGGGGATCCGCAGTGACCGCAGAAGCAGCGGGTGATCTCGTGACCGGTGTCGCTCTTCGTCGTGTACTGAGAAAGCTCGCCCCGGGTTAGCGTGAACGCGCGGGCCGGCACGAGCATCGCGGACATGCACGCGGAGCCGGTATAGCGCTGGCACGCGCGGCAATGGCAGTTGAATGCCACTCGGGGCGGCTCGCGGATCTCGTAGCGCACCCGCCCGCAAGCGCAGCCACCCGTGTACGTACCGACGAAGGGATCAGCCATCGTGACCTCCTGCTGAATCTTCGCTTGCGAATTACGCGTGGCACGGCGGATGTCAAGGCGTCCTCGAGTGGGCCCTTTGAACGCGCGTCGGTATGGCAGGGGTCGACGCGAGGGCGGAATGCTGCTGGCATGGCGGCGATCGGAGTTCCCATGATCTCGTCGACATCGCTGAAGCGCGCTTGCCGTGCTTGGCCGTATTGGACTCCCCTGCTCCTCGCAGCCATGGCTGGACTTCTCGCATTCTGCGCGACCGTCGACCAGGTCGCCTACGCGGAGCCGAACGACTTCACTTCCTTCTTCTACGCGGGACGCGCTGCTGCCCAGCGCATGGACCTCTACGATACTCCCCTCTTGAGGACCTTGGCCGCGGCCCACAACGACCCGAGCGAAGTCTTTCCCTACCTTTACCCTCCGTTTCTCGCTTATGTCCTTGGAGCCTTTGGCTCGATGCCCGTGCGGGCCGCCCACAAGCTGTGGATTCACGCCATGCTCGGCGCGCCGTGCGTCGTCGGACTGATCGCATGGGCGGCTTATCGCATGTGGCGTGGGAGCGACGTGAATCCTCGCGACTCCCTCCTGACTCCCATCGCCATCGCAGCCATTTCTATCTACGGCTTGCCGATCGGCGACAATATCAAGATGGCCCAGGTAAACCTATTTGTCATGGCCTTCGTGGCGCTGTCCGCCGCGAGCTACTTCAGCGGCCGGCACTGGGCGGCGGGCGCGCTACTCGCTCCTGCGGTGCTCATCAAACTAACACCGCTCGCGTTCGTGGTCTTCTTCTTGGCTCGACGGGCGCTGCGCGCTGTGGGGGGGTTCGCCTTGTGCGCGGTCGGGCTCGTCGTGTGGACGGTGGGACTCGGAGCAGCCCCGGCTTGGATTCGATATGTCCATCGCCTTCCAGAGATGGGTCTTGGACACGAGATTGCATTTCTATTTCCGCTGTCCACGCTATGCAACGGCTCTCTGTCGGGCGAACTGGCGCGCCTTGGAGTGGGTCCCCACACAGCGCTGTCGGGACTGTCCACGTTCGTTCCGGTCCTGCTCCTCGCGGTGTCCACGCTCTGCTCCCTGCGCGCGCGGGGACCGCGAGCGGAGGCCCTCGCCTTCGCACTTTTCCCGCCGATCATGATCGTCGCGTCGCCGCTCCTCTACCGCCATCACATCGTGTTTCTGTTCCCCGCCGCCGTCATTTGGCTGACGTGGGCTTGGGTCGAAATGAGGACCGCGGTCTTCTGCTGCGCTGTCCTTTTGCTCACCTTGAGCGGCGTCGATTGGCCCGTTCTCTACACCCGTCTGCCGCGGCCGTTCTGCACAGTGCCGTTCCAGGCGATGAATCTCTACGCGGTCATCGCGCTCTGGGGCTTCGGGGTGGGCGCCTGGTATGTGCAAGGAACGGGGGACCGGTCGGCGCATCATTGATAGGATCTTCGCGTGACGTGTCGGATGAATCACGATATTGAAGCGCCCTGCGGTTGTTTCCTGGCGGCCACTTCGCTCGTCGCGGCTATCGTAGAGTTCCTGCGGAAAGCGTGGACGGTCTGGCTGGGGTCTGCCGTCGCATTCGGGTGCGTTCCCGGCTCAACGTTGGACCGGAGGGCTTCGACCGTCGTACCGTCCGGTCCTGCGGCGGGCCATGACAGCGGCACGACCACCCTGCCGGCAACTGTGACGAGGGCGCCAATATGCCCGCGCCCTGATCGGCGACACCTGGCGTCGGTCCGCCGCGGGGCTCCGGAAGCTGCGAGCCCCGCGGGATAGGGACTTAGATGAGTCACAGCTCGCTCTCGCACCCTCTCTCCTCGCTGCCGGCTTGCGCGTTTGCCGGACCCCCGTCGAGGCCTGCGTCCGTCGTCGCCGCGAGGAGTTCCTGTAGCGTGCCGTCGAACTCGTCGAGGTCGACCGGCGCTTGAATGCCCGGGACGGATCCGGCGTTGGACGTTTGCCAGTAGCGCCACGCCGTCCAACCCTCGGGCATCGTCGGGCACGGCACACCCCAGTTGGCCACCCACAGCGGGTAGCTCGCGAAGGTCGTTCCGAGGACCGCGGACGTGGCGGCATTCGTATAGACGATGGGGGTTCGACCGGTCAGACGCTCGATGACGGCGATCCACGATCCCACCTGCGATGTAACCGTCTCAGCCGCCTGTCCGTCGGCCGTCTCGATGTCGATGGCCACGCCGAGGTCGGTCGACTCCAGCCCTCCTGCCCCATCGAGGATCTCCACCATGAGCGTCGCTTGCGCGGTCGCGTCCTCTGCCGCACGGAAGAACTGATAAGCGCCGCGAAGGACGCCAGCGCGCTGCATCGCTCGCCAGTTGTGCGCGAATTCGCCGTCGATGACATCGGTCCCGTCGCTCACGCGCCCAAAGGCGAACCCGACCCCGGCGCTCGCGGCGCGAGTCCAATCGATGGAGCCCTGATAGTCCGATACGTCGATCCCGTGTACCAGCGTGCTCCCGGGGCATGCGGCGAGCTGCGACCGCACCGTCCCACAGGGCTCGCCGCTCGACGAACCCACGCATCCCACGACAACGAGCGCCCCGACCGCTACAGAAGACCGCACCATTGGCGCCCTGTCGGCGCGTCATGGGCGGAGGTTGCGGCGGGTGTCTGCCCCTACATCTTCGCGATGGTGTGGCAACCGCCGCAGCCGAAGCCCTTCTGCGTCTTCGGATCGAACGGCGGCTCGCCCATCGCGGCGGCCATCTCGGGCACGACGCTCTGCGCCATGAACTTCGAGATCTCCGGCTTTTCCGCGAAGGCTGTGAGTTTGCCGTCCTTGAGCGTGAGCTTGGGCAGAAAGTCGTGCGGGTTCTTGTAGGCCGGACCGTGGCAGGTCTTGCAGCTGAAGTCCGCGTAGTGGGCAGCGTCTTGCGCCTTGAAGACCTTGCCGAGCCGCGGCGCCACGTTCTTCTTCATGAACGCGATCTGCTGGTCCTTGGGCCAGTCGTTGCTCCAGGTCTCTCCACTGGGCGTCGGGGCGGACGCGGCCGGCGCCGAGGCGTCGGGAGCCGGGGCCGAAGTGGCGGAGGCGGACGCGGACGAAGCCTCGGGCGCTGCAGACGACGGAGTGGCTGGGGTGGCCGGTGCCCCGCCGCAAGCCGCAGCGAACGCGAGGAACAAGCTCAACGAAAGGGCTACATGCGCGCGATCGATCGACATGGGAACCCCATTACCACGGTTGGGCTACGAGGAGGAGACCCGTTCAGTCCCGACGAATGAGCGTGCCGACGCCCCGATCGGTGAAGAGCTCGGCGATGACGGAGTGGGCCGTTCGGCCGTCGATGATGTGTACGCTCTCCACCCCGCCCTCGATCGCCCGCAGGATGCTCTTGGCCTTGGCGACCATGCCCCCCTTGATCGTCCCGTCTTCGATCTTGCGCACGAGCTCCGTCGCTCCGATCTGGCTGACGAGCTCTCCGTTCGCCATGATACCGGGAACATCGGTCAAGTAGATGAGCTTGTACGCGTGAAGGGCGATGGCGATCTCCGCGGCGGCGGCGTCGGCGTTGATGTTGTAGCCCTCGCCATCCTCGCCGAGGCCCACGGGGGACACGACAGGGACGTATTTCTTGTCGAGCAGGACTTCGAGAAGCTCATGGTTGACGTGGGTGACCTCGCCGACCATTCCGAGGTCCCGCTCGGTGACGAGCTTGCGCGCGCGCAGCAGGCCCGCGTCCTTGCCCGAGACGCCCACGGCATGAGCGCTCGACTGGTTTAGCAGCGAGACGATCTCGGTGTTGACCTTTCCCGTGAGGACCATCTCGACGACTTTGACGTCTTCGCGGGCGGTCACGCGCACCCCATCGATGAATTCACTCTTGCCGCGTCCGAGGATTTCCATCGTCTGCGTGATCTCGGGGCCGCCGCCGTGGACGATGACGGGAAGCAAGCCGGCGCTGCGCAGCAGATTGATGTCGTTGGCGAAACTCGCTTTGAGCGAGTCCTTGACCATCGCCGCCCCGCCGTACTTGATGACGGCGCGTTTATTGGTGAAGCGCGCGATATAGCTCAGGGCTTCGACGAGCAGGGCGTGTTTGAAGCCCGGACTGTAGTTCGTGAGGCGGTCGTCGCGTGCGATGGTGCCGTCCGGCCAGGCGTGGGTCTGACTCGTGTAGTCGGCGTTGACCTTCACGTAGTCGTAGGTCATGTCGCACCCGTAGGCGGTCGCTTCCTTGCTGCCCTCGGTCAGCGCCACGTCGATGACGACGTGCGGCTCGCGCATCTTTGCTCGGAGCGCGGCGGGGTCGACGGTCGCAGGCTCGCCGTTGGCGTAGACGCGGGTCCCCTGGACACTCACTGTGGCCCGGGTCGGATCGATAGGCCATTGGTGACTTCCGACACGCGCCCCGACGGCGGCGAGCACTCGACCCCAGTTGGGGTCCGCACCGAAGATCGCGGCTTTGACAAGACTGGAGCCTACGACTGCGCGCGAGAGGTCTCGCGCCATCTCGACGTCCGGAGCTCCCTGCACGTGCACTTCGAGCAGCTTCGTCGCCCCATCGCCGTCCTCCGCGATCTGCCGGGCGAGATCGAGGCACACGCACTCGAGAGCGCCGACCAGAGCACTGTATTCGGACGTCCCCTCTTCGATGGGCGGATTGCCCGCGAGGCCGTTGGCGAGAGCGATCACCGCGTCGTTCGTGCTCATGTCGCCGTCGACGTTGAGCATTTCGAAGCTCTGGCGTACGGCGTGCCGCAGGGCGCTGTCCAAGGCTGCTGGCGTGATCGCGGCGTCCATCGTCAGAAACGCGAGGACCGTCGCCATCTCCGGCGCGACCATGCCACTGCCCTTCGCGAAGGCCGCAATGGAGACCTCCGCGGCGCCGAGCTTGAGCGAGTGGCTGGCGAGCTTGGGGCGAGTGTCGGTTGTCATGATGGCGGCAGCCGCCAGTTCGATGGCAGATCCCCGGGCCGCCGCGAGGCTGGGCGCCGCGGCCACCAGCTTCTCTACGGGCAAGCGCACACCGAGGACGCCCGTCGAAGCGGCGAGGACCGTGTCCGGGTCGACGTCAAGGGCACGGGCGACGGCCGCGCAGACCTCCCGGCAGTCGCCGTCGCCCGCCGGACCGACGAGGGCGTTGGCGTTGCCGCTATTGGCGACAATCGCTCGCACTCCGCGAGCGGGAAGGCGGCGCGCGGCGTCGCGGACGGGGGCGGCTCGCGCTGCGTTTACGGTGAAGCACCCGGCCGCCGTGCAAGCCATTTCGCTGAAGATCAGCGCGAGGTCGCTCCGCGCCGCCTTGATGCCGGAATGGATGCCGGCGTAGCTGAAGCCTCGGGGAATCTTCACTTCGACCCTCCGCCCGTCTTTTCAACGGCGATGGTGGAGAGGTCACCTCGGCGCCCGGGTACGTTCCGGCGGCGCCGCGCGGCGACCTGGTCATGACGTGGTGCGATCTACCCCAAAATGCAGGGGGGTGCAGCCAAGGATGTGGCAAAGAGTGGGTCTACCGGGTGGCTTGGCGTTCGGACCGGCGCTTGCATGGAGCACGAGCTATGATCATGCCGGTGAACCGCCTGCTACCCCTGGCAGTGCTCGTGTCCGCGCTTGGCGTAGGAGCGCTGGCGCGCGCCGACTCCTCCGAGTCCGCGCCCGCCGGACGGGGTGCCGGACCGAACCGCGGTGGAGCGACAGCATCTGCTGCGCGCCTCTACGATCACGTGAGAGAGAGCGTCGTCCTGCTCGAGCGGTCGGGGCTACCGCCTGCCGTCGGGACCGTTCTGAGTGGCGACGGGCGGATCTTGACGTCGCTTTCGGCGCTCCGAGGAGCGGAGTTGCTTTCCGTTCGCTATTCGGACGGAACTACCGTTCGCGCCACCGTGGCGGACGCGGACCCCGTGGCCGACCTCGCCTTGCTCCAACCCGAAGCCGGACGAGGAGGCGTGTGGTTGGAAGGACTCACGGCGGGCGAGACCGATCCGGTGGGAGCTCCGCTGCGCGTCATGCACCCGGCTCCGGGCATGAGAGTGGGAGCCGCGGAGGCGGTGGTGAGGCGGCGTGTCGACGTGTTCGGTCGCGACGGTCAATCACTGCCGGGTCGGCTCGAGGTCGACGTTCCCGTTCCCGGCGTCTCCGGAGCTCCTCTCGTGGACCGTCACGGAGGCGTCGTCGGCCTATTGACGCGCGCATGTGCAGGTCCTCGCGCCTCGGAGCCGGGTCCAGCGCCTCAGGGGGGCGGGGCTCCTGAGGCCGCGATGGGGGCCGACGGCGCTTGCCGGCCGGTGCTGGTCGGGGCGCCGGTCCAGGCCCTGAGGGCGTTTCTATTGAGGCCGGGGACGCGAGCCGTCCCTTCGCAGAGCTTACGGGACGGACCGCCCGCGGCCCCAGCGTCTGCGGGGGAGCCCGAGGGAGGCCGCGAAACGCCCTCCTCGTCGATGGCGGGGCGGTCGGTGGCGGCGAGAACATCGGCGCCGCCGTGGCTGGGCATTCGCGGCGAGGCGGCCGACAAGGCGGCAGGCGTTCGGGGCGTTCGGGTCGTGGCCGTCGCCCCCTCCAGTCCGGCGGAGAAGGCGGGCCTCAGGGCCGGGGTCGACGTGATCGCGTCCGTCGACGGCCAGCCGGTCGAGGCGCCCGAGAAGCTCGCCGAGATCATCGCCAGCCGGGCCGCGGGAGACACGATACGGCTCCTCGTTCTGTCCGAGAGCGAGCTTCGTAGCATCCAGGTCGTACTGACGAGGCAAGAGTAGGGTAGACTGAAGCGGTACTATGGTCGGGAGCCGCTGCCGCCGCGCTGCCCGAGGTGCGCGCATAACTTTACTACTGGACAGCGCGCATGCGACCTTGCAACGATTCTTGAGGCGCCGCTGGCGCGGTCAGAATACGAGAAAGGCGACCCGTGGGCGGACCGCTCCGAATTGAAGTTGCCGGCGAAACCAACGTCGGCATGAAGCGCACGCACAACGAGGACAACTTCTCGATCATCGAGGAGAGTGGCTTGTACATCGTTGCGGACGGCATGGGGGGCCACGCGTCCGGCGAGATCGCCAGCAAGATGGCGGTGGACGTGCTCCGTGAGTTCTTCGCGGCGACCGCCAGCGACCCGGAGCGGACGTGGCCGTACAAGATGGACCGCTCGAAGGGCTACGAAGAGAACCGCCTCATCACGGGCATCAAGCTCGCGAATCTTCGCATCTACGAGAGCGCCCAGAGGGACGCCCGGCAGCGCGGCATGGGGACCACGATCGTCGCGCTCTTTGCCGTAGAGGATGGCGTGTACTTGGCGCACGTCGGCGACTCCCGCGTCTACCGGCTGCGCGACGGCCGCCTCGAGCAGCTCACCGAGGACCACTCGCTGCTCAACGACTACATCAAGATGAAGCGACTGACCCCTGAAGAGATCGCGAATTTCCCGCACAAGAACGTCATTGTTCGAGCGCTGGGTATGAAGGACACCGTCAAGGTGGACACTCGCCTCGAGCAGCCGAGGGTCGGAGATCTGTATCTGCTCTGCTCCGACGGGCTGTCGGGCCCCGTCGCGGACGGCGATGTGCTGCGCATCCTCGTCGAGACTCGCGACCTCAGCCAGGCCGCGTCGCAGCTGATTGCGCGTGCCAACGATTGCGGCGGACCGGACAACGTCACGGTGGTCCTCGCGCGCTGGATGCAGGGATAGGGTCCACGTGCGGGCGGTCCTGAAGGGGTCAACCGACCTTGCTTTGGAGCGCGTAAGGTGGGGGCTTGGCGCAGTCTTGGCGTGGTGCGCCCTGCCGAGTGGGTGCGACGCTCATGCTCCGCCGCACGGCGTTGAGGAAACGTGCGCTGTGGCGTGCGAGGCGGAGGCCATCGGATGCACGACTTCGGAGTGCCGGCGTGGATGCAACCTCGTGGTGGACCGGCTGGTCGAAGGCGAAGGGTCCCGCGTGCTCGCGTGCATCTCGGCAGGCGCTGACTCCTGCGGCGATGCGGCATGGGCGCGCTGCGCGGTGCGGATAGGCCCGCATGCGGATGGTGGACCCCCCGCCCCTGCCCCCGAAGAAGGCCGGGGTATTTCGGCCGATCCCTTCGCGATCCCGGCGTCGAGCGTGCTCGCCTACAGGAAGTAGGCTCCGCGCGACTCGCCACCGGCCTCGCTCGGTTTCGGCCGAAATACCCCGGCCTTCTCGGCGACAGGCCCCAAGAGGGCGTACGGGCGCTTCAAGAGAGCGTGCGGGCTTGACTCGCCCGATGATTTCGAAGCGCTGCTACAGAGCCTTGTGGACGACGACGGGGCTCGGCGTCGATTCCGAATTCGGGACGTCCACGACCCAGATTACCGTACTGCCATTGGGCTCGGTATTTGCGGTGACGGAGTGGGCTTCCGACGCGTAGGGTGACAGCACGCCAATGCCGACGACGTCCGTGGTGGACGTCACCTCGAGCTCGGTGCCCGTGGGGAGCGTTTCGTCCGATTGGACGGAGAGGAGCCCCGTGGCGGTCACCCACTGCGGCATTTCGTCCGTCCCGGTTCCGCCGTCGAGCACGATGACCACTCCGCCCGCGAGCGTGAACGCGTTGAGAGACGCCGCCCAGTTCGATCCGAGAGTGGCCAGGGCGCCCGGTGCTGCGTTCGGCTGGTCGTGGACGAGCAGGACGTCCATCGCGCCCGCGTCCATCGCGGTGGTGACGGCCAACTCGTCGACCGTGCTGGTCAAGGACACCGTACGGCCGAGTTGCAGGGCGGTGTCTTGGAGGATGATCGAGACGTGAGCGACCGCGGAGACGTCCGCATACTCTTCGAAGCTCAGGACTCGCAGCGGATTTGCGTGCGGAATGAACACGGCGTTGGCGAGCACTTGGGCCTGAGACGTGTATGGGTTCGTGGACTGGTAGTCGTGGCCGATGAAGACGATCGCGCCGGTCACACTGCCGACGCACGACGAGTTCTCGCAGATCTCCGAGCTGCAGGCGCTGCCGCACCCGCCGCAGTTCAGCGGGTCGTTCGAGAGGTTGGCACACTGAGCGCCGCAGGCGGTGAGGCCCTGGTCGCAGACGACAGGCGGCGGACCGTCTTGGTTCCCGTCGAGCCCTCCGCCATCGCCGCTGTCGCCGTTGCCGCTGTCATCGTCGCCGACCGCGTCACCCCCTGAGTCCTCGTCTGCGACCGCATCCGCAACCCCGTCCGCGACCCCGTCCGCAACCCCGTCCGCGACCCCGTCCGCGACCCCGTCCGCAACCCCGTCCGCAACCCCGTCCGCGACCCCGTCCGCAACCCCGTCCGCGACCCCATCCCGGAACGCGTCCGCGCCTGCGTCTCCGCCGCCTTGCGCGTCGCCGTTGCCCTCCGCGTCTGCGATCTCGCACGCGCCTTCGACGCACGCAACGCCCCCTGCGCACACGATGTTGCAGCCCCCGCAGTTGTTCTTGTCATTCGTTACGGCGATGCACTGGTCCCCGCATTGGGCGTATCCCGCCGCACACGTCCCGCCGACCAGAGCATTGCTCAGCCCGCACGCCTGCAGGATAAGGGCGACGACGATTCCCAGGGGCAGGACTCCATAGGACCAGGCATGTCGCGGTGTCATGGCGTCCCTCCCTCGGGCGTACCTCGAACGACCGTCGGAACTCCGAGGGCATCCCGAACTTGCGTGATGTGGAATTCGACCCTTCGATTCTCGCGCCACTCCTTCTCGCTGTGCCCTTCGGCGCGAGGGTGCATCTTGCCGTAGGCCTGAGTCGTCAGCCGATCGGGGTCCACGCCGAAACTCACAAGCAAGGTTCGCACCGCTTCCGCGCGGGCGCGCGAGAGCTCGAGGTTGTACTCCGCAGTTCCCCGCTCGTCGGCATGTCCGCTGATGTCCACGATGTCGATGGCGGGGTTGCCCTGGATGAAGGAGGCGAGTTTGCGAAGGATCGGCCACGACGCGTGATGAACATGGGCCTGATCCGTATCGAAGAGAATTCGTTCGTCGTATTCAATTCGGTCTGCGACGACCCGCACCTCGTCGCCGGCGGGAGGACACCCGTTGGTCGCAGGGTCGTCCGTGCGCACTCCCGGCACGTCCGGACACGCGTCCTGCGCGTCGACGATTCCGTCGTGGTCGCGATCGGGCGGAGGTGCCGGAGGCGGAGGAGGCGGTGGCGGCGCTGGCGGTGGCGGTGCGACGGGCGGCGCGACCGGGGGGCGCGGGCGAACGGCCTCCAGGCACACGTGCAGGCCTATTGAGACGATGCGCGCGTCGCCGGCTACGACCGTGCCAGACGCTTGGACGATCTGGAAGTATCCAACGTAGGGGCCGAAGTCCCATCGATCCCCTACGCGCCAGTCATATCCGATGTGGGCGTCGAATCCCGGGCGATCGAGCGAACCCGTTCGGACATAGCCGACCGCTGCATCCATCCAAGGTCCGGCCAGGGTCGCAAACGGATGAACCCGTGCTCCGACCAGAGCCGACAAGGCCACGCCGTCGCCGTGGTCGCTTATCCGCGTGTCCTCGGGTGGGCGAGCTCTGGGTAGCCAGAGCGCCCCCGCCTCGAGCTCGAGGCCAATCGCACGTCCGAGGGGCAGTTCACCCGCGAGACGGCCCTCGGCCCCGAGGCCATACTCGTAGGCCTGGGGGTCTGTCACCGCGTGCGCCGTCCCGACTTCCGCGTGCCAGAGCGGTGGCTCGGCCCAGGCGTCGTACGGCTGGAGCAGCCAAAGTGCGGCGGTCAGGGCAAAAGTCAGGCGGAGGACAAGGCAACGAAGCACGTCAACGATGTGGAACGGCACTCGCCGGCGTCTTTCGAGGGCCATTCGTCACTCGGAACGCGGGTCGCTGGAGAGGAGCGCGTAGAGCGCGTGGTCGAGCCAGCGTCCCTGACATCGTTCGGCTTCGCGAGCGATGCCCTCGAATCGGAAGCCCAACCGCCGAATGACTCCGAGTGAAGCCAAATTGCCTGTGGCGGCGGCGACGCGTACTCGGTGAATGCTCAACCGTTTGAACGCCCAATCAACCGTCGCGCTGGCCGCTTCGGTCATAAAGCCCTGGCGCACACCTTCGAGGCGGAGCCAATACCCGAGGTCCGCGCTGAGGTGGAGATGGGCGATCGACTCCAGCCCTACGACGCCCAGGAACCTGGACCCCGAGCGTTCGCGGATGCTAAAGCGCAGCGCTCGAGCGTGGTCCCAGTCATTGGCGCTCGCCTCGCAGTACCGCCAGCTGGCGTCGACGTCGGTGTTGAAGGGCACCCAGGGGAGCCACTTCTCGAGGTGTGCGCGCGACGCCTCGACCGCGGTCCAGAGGTCTGGGGCGTCGGCAGGTTCGACCGGGAGCAACACTAGGCGCTGCGTCACTAGTGGGCGATGTCGAAGTTCGGTGCGCGGCGGGACGACCAGCATGCGTTTCCAGTCAAGGTACGACGAAGTGACGCCCTTGGCGCTGCCCGCACATTATCGCCGTTTCTTGTGTGTCGGGTAAGCTGCGACGAGTTCCTTGTTCGGTCGAGTAACCCGTTCGAGGGGGCTCGTTATCAGATCGCGGTCTTCGGAGGCATCAAAATAGAGGGCTTCGCCCGGGCGGGGCTCGCCCGGATTGGCTGCGATGCCACCGCTCGGGAAAAACTTCAGCCCCCCTCGGAGGCGACGCCGCAGGGCGAGGTGACCGTGCAAGAACTCTCCCGTGCGTCGATCGCGCACGGCGACACAGAAGCCGTCACGGAAATGGTATTCGGTGTTTCGCGTCACGTAGACGCGATGGCGACGGCGTTCCGGACCGGCATAGTCACGCGCCTCTGCGGGGGCGACATGAGCGGCGCTCGATTCGCTGTTCATGGATGTCATCGATGCTATGAGCGCGAGCAGTGGGCCAACTTTCGTGAAGGCCGGTGTCTTTCCGCCGATCCCTGCGCGATCCCGGCGTCGAGCGTGCTCGCGTACGGCAAGTACGCTCCGCGCGACTCGCCGCCGGCCTCGCTTGGGTTCGACCGAAATACACCGGCCTTCTCGGCGGCACTGCCCTAGTTGACCGTCGCCCTAGCGTTTTCGAGCTCTGTCACGGCGTGTGCGTCGCCGTGGGCTCGAGCGACTTCGATCCCCGCGTCGAGCCATTCTCGTGCCTCGTCCGCCTTGCCGACCTGGTCGAGCATGAGCCCGCACATCAAGTACATGGGCACGTAGGTCGGAGTGCGGGTTCGAAGCGCCTCAAATGCTGCGAGGGCCTCCTCGTAACGTTCGAGAGAGCGGAACTCCATCGCGAGTCCGTATCCGACCATGGGATCCGCACTCGTCGGCGCCAGTGCGAGCAGGAACTCAAGGCGTTTGCTGGTCTTGGCCATGCCCGCGCCATATCACGGGTGGAGCGATGGAGTATGATTGCGGCTATGCTCGTGTGCCCTGCGTGCGGTGGAGAGCGGCCCCGGCAGGACATGCCGTGCTCGAGCTGCGGGGGGGCGCCCATGTCGGGTGGACGCCTCGCGGGGACCTCAGAGGCGTCATCGTTCGAGGGCATCACGGTTCCGGATCTCGATCTTCCACGCGGAGGGCGGCCGAACGCTCGGCTGCCGATCCGCGCTGGGGAGCCGGAGATGTCCATCGAGCTTGCGGTGGATGCCATGGCGCTCGTGCGGGAGCGGTCGTCCGCCACTGCGTCGGTCGGGGACCTCGTGTTCGACGCGAGGCTGCTCGCGGACTACGGCGAGCCCCACAGGAACTGGCTCCTATGGCCGCTCTACTCCTGGCGCGTCTTTTGGAGGCGACGTGAGCTGAGGCGCGCGCTGCTCGTCCGCAGGGAGGAGGCCAGGCGGACCGCGCAAGAAGTGGACGACGCTCTCGTGGCGATCGCCGAGCAAACGCGGCCGATCGTTCAAGGCGAGAAGGCCTTTGAGACCGCGATCGAGAATCTGCGTCAGGCTGAGGGGCTGTTGCGCTCGCGCGACCAGGTCTTTGCGGCCGAGCAGGATGCACAGAACGCCAGACTCGCCCAGGTCGACGCTCGCCTTCGAGCCCTCGATGCCGATCTGGCGAATGCGCAAGCCGAGGAACGCGGGATCGCTGCGGAGCTGGGCGCCGCGCAGGCCACCGTCGCTCGTGAGGAGGCTGCTCACAAGCGCGCGGCGCCTCGCTCGGGAGGCGCCGAAGGGTCTGGCGGATGAGGATGGCGAGCGCACAGGAGCAACTCGTCGTCGAGCGCGCGCGTGCGCGCATAGGGACGGTGTTGAAGGAGAAGTGGACGCTCGATGGACTGCTAGGCGTCGGGGGGATGGCCGCCGTGTACTCGGCGACGCACCGCAACGGCAAGCGCGTGGCCGTGAAGGTGCTGCGGGAGGAGTTCAGCCACGACGAACAGGTGCGCACTCGGTTCCTGCGCGAAGGGTACGCGGCCAACGCGCTGCAGGACGACGGTGCCGTGAGCGTCCTCGACGACGACATCGCGGCCGACGGGTCGGCGTTCATCGTGATGGAGCTTCTGGAGGGCGAGACGCTCGAGGCGCGCTGGGAGCGGGCGGGAAACAGCATTCCCGTCGCCGACCTGCTCGTGGTGGTCGACGGGCTCCTGCGTGTGCTCGGGACAGCGCACAGTCGCAACGTCGTTCACCGCGATATCAAGCCCGACAATCTGTTTGTCACGCGCGGCGGGGCGCTCAAGGTGCTCGACTTCGGAATCGCCAAGGTGTTCGAGGCGGAGCCGGAGGGTTCCAGGACGACGCGAGCGGGGACCATCATGGGTACGCCCGCCTACATGGCGCCGGAGCAGGCGCGCGCGCGCTGGGAGGAGGTCGACGCGCGCACCGACCTTTGGGCTGTTGGGGCTACGATGTTCATGCTGCTCAGTGGTCGGCACGTCCATGAGGCGCAGAGCGGGACGGACCAGCTGATCAAGAACGCGACGTGCCCCGCGCCGCCGCTTCAATCGGTAGCGCCTGGGGTGCCCGCGGTGGTGGCCGCCATTGTGGATAGGGCTCTCGCCTTCGATCGGAATGCCCGGTGGCCTGACGCGGCGACCATGAGGTCTGCGGTTCGCGGCGCGCTCGAAGCGCTCGGCGGGATGGCGAGTTCGCCCGCCGATGAAACGTCGGTGAGCTCGTCGCTCGGCTACGCGGGCATCGGCGGTGACCTGCCCTCGCGGGTGACGGCGCTGACGCCGTCCACGAAGACGGTGCAATCCGCCGGACTCGTGGTGGCGCGCCCGAGCGCCTCGTCGGTCGACGAGGAGGGCCGGGAGACGGACGTCTCGAAGCTTCGCGCCGCGGTGACGGATATCCAGGGTCGTCTCGCCGCAGCGAGGGCGCGCGTGGCGGCGGCGCAAGGGACCGTCGAGGCGGCGCGCCGGGAGCGCGGCTCTCTGGCGCGTTGGTTTCAGCGCCAGGCCGGAACTCGAACCGCCGCGGTCGAGCAGGCTCGCGCGCAGATTCGCCGATGCAGCATCGTCCTCGCGCGAGAGGCGCTTTCGGCATCGCTTCCGTTCGACGCCGAGCTAAGGTCGGCTTGCGCCAACCTCGCGAGCCTCGAGAATGCGGCTGCGTCGGCGGCGCGCGACGTGAAGGTTCATGAAGCGGCGCTGTCGGCGTACGACGCGCACGCCGTTCGTGTGGGCGTGGCCACGTTCGTGGGCCTGCTCCTCGCGCTCGCAGTCTGTCCTTACGCGTGGCGCATCGTGCACGCGGTCGTGATGCCGATGGTGCTGCGGCTCGGTCGGTAGACACCGGCCTTCTACGCGAGGGCGGCGTCTGCCGTTACGTCGTCGATCGCGCCCGCTTCCCTGAGCGCCGTTACGGCGACCGCGAAGGTCTGCATGCCGTACGGGTGCTGGCCTCGCTCCATGAGCAGCTTGAGTGGAGGATTGTGCTCGGGGCTTCGAATGCTCTCTCGGATGGACTGCGACGCGACGAGCACTTCGGCGGCGAGCACGAGGCCCTGGCCGTCGATGCGCGGCAAGAGACGCTGCGCGATGATGCCCTGGAGGCAGCTCGCGATGCGCACGCGGTTCTCCGCCACGTCGCCCTTCATTAGAGCCAGCATCCGGTTGACCGTTCGT
Organism: Polyangiaceae bacterium; assembly: GCA_049512415.1. Taxonomy (GTDB): domain Bacteria; phylum Myxococcota_A; class Polyangia; order Polyangiales; family Polyangiaceae; genus Palsa-1150. The sequence goes on along the minus strand of JBEKXD010000078.1, from coordinate 21,651 downwards.
GCGGCGTCGCTCGTGTGTAGCGACGCGAGGACCAGGTGCCCCGTCTCGGATGCGCGGAGCGCTATCTCCATCGTTTCGTCGTCGCGAACCTCTCCGACGAAAATGACGTCGGGATCCTGTCGCAACGCCCCTCGCAACGCCGCGGCGAAGCTCATCGTGTCGACGCCTACCTCTCGCTGGCTGATGCTGGCGACCTTGTCTCGGTGCAGAAACTCGATGGGATCTTCCACCGTGACGACGTGGACCGCGCGGTTTGCGTTAAGGTGTTCGATCATGGCGGCGATCGAGGTGCTCTTGCCCATGCCGGCAGCCCCGACGACGAGGACCATGCCGCTGCGCCGGTCGGTGAGCTCGGTGGTCACCGGGATCGGAAGGCCGAGCTCTTGAACGGTGGGGATCTCGATCGGGATGAAGCGCATGACAATCGCGAGGCTGCCGCGCTGCCGATATACGTTCACGCGAAATCGGCCAATCCCGGGGGCCGAGTACGCCGTATCGTATTCTCGGAGCTGGTCCACGTTCACGTCGATCTCGGACCTCGCGAGGATGAGCCGTGCCACGGTATCGGTGTCCTCCGGCGTGATCCGGTCGGTTCGAAAGTAGATGATGTCTCCTCGTATTCGTGCACCCGGCGGCTGGCCCACCTTGAGATGGATGTCGCTCGCCTGGCTTCCCACTGCCTTCGACAAGAGCGCGCGAAAGAACTGTTCGTCGGCAAAAGGGCTAGTCACGACGCCCCACGATAGGCAAACCGGCTCGGAGCGTCACGGTCGGTCGACGACGCCGATGTAGGGAAGGTTTCGGTAGCGCTCGGCGGCGTCGAGGCCGTAGCCGACGACGAATTGGTCTTCGACGGTGAAGCCGAGGTAGTCGATGGCGACGTCGACACGCTTGCGGGCTGGCTTGTGCAAGAGGGCGCAGATTCGAATGCTCGCCGGTCCGCGCGTGCGCAGAAGTTCCATAAGGTGGGCGAGCGTCAGTCCGGTGTCCACGATGTCCTCGACGATGACGACATCGTCCTTCTCGATGGGGCGCGACAGGTCTTGGGTGATCTGAACGACGCCGCTCGACTTGCTTCCGTCGCCGTACGAACGAACGCCCAAGAACTCGACGCGCAGGGGAAGATCGATCGCGCGCGCGAGATCGGCGGCGAAGACGAAGCTTCCTTTGAGCACGCATACGAGTACGAGCCTGCGCTCGGCGTAGTCCCGGGTGATGGCCGCGCCGAGCTCGCGTACGCGCGTGGCGATTGCGTCGGTCGGAATCAGGAGAGAAGGAACGTCGACCATGAATCAGGCCCATGAGCTTAGCAGTCCGCCTGAGGCATCGGAGCCGCTCTGATGTGGCGGTCGCATGAAGCGGCTCCAATGCCTCAGGTGCGCGATAGCGGCAGCGGCGAGTTGGTCGCGGGTTTGGCACAGCCCGGCCTTCAGCGACATGCTTGCCTCCTTGCGCCGCGCCTCGTGGCACGAGAGATTTCTGAGCCTCCTGCCCACAGTGCGCCGCGCCTCGTGGCACGAGAGATTTCTGAGCCTCCTGCCCACAGCACCCCGGCACCATAAATCCCTCGATCCCCTGCTGAACACCCTCGCCTATGCCGCGTGAAGTGCTCAAGTCGAGCCTAGAAGTGCGGTGATTTTCGTCGAGACCGAGCGAGGCCGGCGGCGAGTCGCGCGGAGCCTACTTCCTGTACGCGAGCACGCTCGACGCCGGGATCGCGACGGGATCGGCGAAAAGCCCCGCACTTCTAGCCATCGCCGACACGACGAGAGAGCGACCGTCCGTGCGTGCGATCACCGCGCCGTCGCGGTCCGTCCGCCAGACTCGAGCGCCGGCCTTCTGAAGGGATGCCAGCGTCTCGGGGTGCGGGTGGCCGAAGCGATTGCGGGCACCGACGGAGATCACCGCATCACGTGGCGCCACGGCTTGCAAGAACTCGGGTGACGAGGAGCTTCTGCTGCCGTGGTGGCCGACCTTGAGGACGTCTGCGCGCAGCTTCGGTCGGTCGCTCGCCAGGAGCTCCTCCTCCTCCGCGCGCTGGGCATCACCTACCAGAAGGAAGGCTCGCATACCGTAGGAGAATCGAAGCACGAAGGAGTTGTCGTTGGGGCCCAAGTCAGACGAGGTCGCCGGACACGGGGCGAGGACTTCCAGATGGACGCCGGCGATGTCATGGTTGCCGCAGAGTTGCGAGGGTCGCAGGACTGGAACCCCTCGGCCTCGGAGCGTCTCGAGAATCGATGCGTAGCCGCCGCCGAGGCGCTCCTGTTCGCCTTGGCCGGTGTCCCAAAACGCTTCCACGTGGACGGCGCCAAGCCCGGTGACCAAGCCACCGAAGTGGTCCGGATGCGGGTGTGTCAAGATCGCGGCGAGGACATTTTGGCGACGGCGTGCGCGAAGCTCCGGGGCGAGCAGCCTCGCGCCGACGTCGATTGGGCTCCCGACGAGGCCACCGCCATCGACGATCATCGCTCGGCCATCCGGAAGGTCGACGATGGCCGCGTCGCCTTGAGCGACGTCGAGGAAGGTGATGCGAAGCTGGCCCCGTGGGGCTCCGGCGCGCACGGCGGCGACTTCGAGCCCGAGCACGACGGCAATGGCCGCGAGGACCGCCGCCCGACGCCGCGACCCAAGCAGTGTCCACGATGCCAATGCGAGTCCGACCACGACGAGCTGCCACGACGTCGGTTGGGGGATGGGCGGGGTAATGGCTGGAGCGGAGAAGCCGATCGCAATGCGTTCGACGAGGACCAGGGCGCCCGAGGCGACGATCGCGCACCCGCGTTCTGCGGCAGGCCACCACGGGAGCGCGGCATGGATGAGGCATAGAGGGAGCGCGGCGCACTCGCCGACGGGTACCGCGAGCAGGTTCGCCAAGACGCCACCGAGGGGCACCGTCGGCGCAAACCAAGCGAGGACTGGTACACACGGCACTGACGCGGCGAGCGTCGTGGCCATCGCTTGGGTTCCGTGCTTGAACGGGATCCAAGCGCCGAGCCGGTGGGTTAGCGGCGCCGAGAACGCGATGAGCCCGCCGGTGGCCGCGGCCGATAGAACGAAGGACAGGTCGAACGCCACCAGAGGCTCGCCGACGGCCATCGCTCCGATCGACAACCCGAAGGCGCGCGCAGGCTCTGTGCGACGCCCGAGGGCCCGCGCCGCAAGCGCGCACGTGGCCATCCACGCAGCTCGGCAGGTCGAGCCTCCCCCGCCGGCCAGTTCGGCGTAGATCCAAGCGACCGGCACTCCCACGCCGGCGGCGACGCGGCCGACGTCCATCCGGCAGGCCCACAGCTCGAAGCGGGTGAGGAGCGCCTCGAGCGTCCTCACGGCGACCGCCAGCACCAGGACGAGGTGCATGCCCGAGACCGCGAGCAGATGAGAGAGCCCGCTCGCCCGAAACGCGCGGTCATCGTCGGGAGAGAGGTCGTTCTCGCCGAGTACCAACGCTCGAGCCATCGGAGCGAGGTCGGGTGGAAAGGTCTGGTCGATGCGGCTTCGAATGGAGGCCCGGCGTCTGTCGATCCATGGGATGAGGCCCGTCGCTCTGCGCTCGAGGGTCGCCGCCAAGACGCCTCCAGAACGAAGCGATCCCCGAAGGGCGTCCGCGGGGCGGGGATCGCCCAGCGCCGGGTTCCAGAAGCGCTGGGGCTCGGCGAGAGCCGCTACAACCTCGACGCGGTCCCCGCGAGCCAGGTCTTCCGGTCCGCCGTAGAACGTCACTTGGCCGTTCCACGCGACGATTCGACCCTCGCACTCAGGTTGACTCACGCGCGCATCCCAGCGCGGCACACCGCGAACGCGCACCGGCGATGAGACCACCGAGACGGAGGCGCTACACCGGAGTGGCGTGCCGAAGAGCTCTTGGGCGCCAGAGCGCGCAAGCTCGTGCGCCGCGACGGCCTGGTGGGCTCGCCACGCTCCGGCCGCAAGTGCCAGCGCGACCACGATAGGCGCCGTCGGAGCCAGGCGGCGGCAAACGCGGGCGGCAACGAGGACTCCTGCGCAGAGGGCGACCACCTCGAGCGGTGCGACCAGGGCCAACCCCCCGGCCGCAAAGGCCCCGCACGACAGGCTGACGACGTCGAGGGGCGGAGGCGCGGGGCGGACCATGAGCGGGAGCCCCCAGGTCAAGCAGGCGTCGTGCCGAACGCGCCGTGGGTTTGCTCCCGCGAGGTGCGTGCGATCGACGAGTGACTCGGACGCTCCATGGGTGGCCGACCTAGTCTTCCGGACGGAACGATTTATAGTGCGCCCAATGCAGGAAGAATCTGACTCCCGTGCCGCGTCGGCGGCGGACGAGACTCTCGCGGCGGCCGACGCCTCGTCGTCGACGGAGGTCGATGGCGATTCGCCGACTGTCGGGGCCAAGGGCGGCGACCCGTTGGTGGCTGCGCAGGCAGAGGTTGCGCGGCTCAAAGACCTTTGGCTACGGGCGGTTGCGGACACGGACAACATGCGAAAGCGAACGCGTCGCGAAGTGGAGGAAGCGACACGCGTCGGGCGCGAGGAGATGCTGCGTGCCCTGCTCCCGGTGTTCGACAACCTCGAGCGCGCGATCGACAGCGCGGGGCGCTCCACGGATATCAAGGCCGTGGCCGAGGGTCTCGTGATGGTAGAGAGGCAGGTCGTCTCTGCCCTCGAGCGGGAGGGCATCAAGCGCGTTCCCACGGTTGGACAGAGCTTCGACCCAGCGATACACGAAGCGATCCAGCACATGGAAACCTCGAAGCATGCCCCGGGGACGGTCCTGGCCGAGGTGCAGGGCGGCTATCGCCAGGGCGATCGGCTGGTGCGTGCTGCGATGGTCATTGTGGCCAAGGCAGAGAGCGAAGGGTCGCCATCGAGCGGCGTCACGAGCTAGACTCGGGTAGCGAGCTCAGTGGTCGAGGGAGTGGTGGGAAAGATCGTTGGCATTGACCTTGGCACGACGAACTCTTGCGTCGCGTTCGTCGAGCCGACCGCCGGAGGAAAGCTCGAGGTACGGATCATTCCGAACTCCGAGGGTGCGAGAACGACCCCGTCGGTCGTGAGCTTTTCGGCGAGTGGTGAGCGCCTGGTGGGACAGGCCGCCAAACGCCAGTCGGTGACCAACGGGCCCAACACGGTCTACGCCGTCAAACGCCTCATGGGGCAGAAGTACAAGCACCCGGAAGTCGTCCGGCAGGGCTCGGGGGTCGCCTATAGAATCGTCGAGGCACCGAACGGAGACGCGTGGGTGGAGCTGGGCGGTCGCGGGATGTCTCCGCCGGAGATCAGCGCGATGATCCTCGCCAAGATGAAGGAGACCGCCGAGGCATTTCTCGGGGAGAAGGTCGCCGAGGCCGTGGTCACGGTGCCTGCCTATTTCGATGACGCCCAGAGGCAGGCGACGAAGGATGCCGGCAAGATCGCGGGGCTTCACGTCCGGCGCATCATCAATGAGCCGACGGCGGCCGCTCTCGCGTACGGGGTCGACAAGCGAGAAGCCGAGCGAGTCGGAGTCTTCGACCTCGGCGGCGGAACGTTCGACATCTCGATCCTCGAGATCAGAAATGGCGTCTTTAGCGTCAAGGCGACCAACGGCGACACGCACCTCGGCGGGGAGGACTTCGACCAGCGTATCGTGACGGAGCTCGCCGAGGCGTTCCAGAGGGCCCAGGGCATCGATCTGCGCGGTGACAAGTCGGCCTTGCAGCGACTGAAGGAGGCGGCGGAGCGCGCCAAGCACGAGCTTTCCGCTTCGCTCGAGACCGAAATAAATCTGCCGTTCATCGGCCAGAGCCCAAAGGGAGAGCCGCTCCATCTCGTTCGACAGCTGACGCGTTCGGACCTCGAACTGCTCACGGCAGACCTCGTCGAACGAACACTGGGGCCGTGTCGCCAAGCGCTTGCGGATGCCAAGCTCACCCCTGCGGACATCCACACCGTGATCTTGGTCGGTGGCATGACTCGCATGCCCGCCGTTCAGCAGGCCGTTCGGGAGTTCTTCGGCAAGGAGCCCCACAAGGGCGTGAACCCCGACGAAGTCGTCGCCGCCGGTGCCGCGCTCCAGGCGGCCGCCCTAGGGGACGACAAGGTCGCCGTGCTGCTGCTCGACGTCACGCCGCTGTCGTTGGGGGTCGAGACCGGCGGCGGAGTGTTCACGGTCCTCATCCCGCGCAACACGACCGTCCCCGCGGAAAAGGGAGAGGTTTTCACGACGAGCGTCGACAACCAATCATTCGTGCCGGTCCACGTGCTCCAGGGTGAGCGCGCGATGGCCGGGGACAATCGGAGCCTGGCGCGCTTCGAACTCACTGGAATCCCGCCTGCCCCGCGTGGAGTGCCCAAGATTCAAGTGGCGTTTCGCATCGACGCCGACGGGATCGTGAACGTGGACGCGAAAGACCTAGGGACTGGCAAGTCGCAGTCGGTGCGCGTAAAGCCGACGAGCGGACTGTCCCCGGAGGAGGTCGACCGCCTGGTGCAGGACTCCGAGCGCTTCAAGTTCGCCGACGCTCTCCGAAAGGAGCTCGCCGAGGTGCGAAATCAGGCCGAGACGCTGCTCTACACCACGGAGGCCGCGCTCGACGGATACGCGGACTTCGTCGACGCGAAGATGCTGTCGGACACTCGGGCTCTAGCCGCCAGCCTGAGGGCCCTTCTCGAATCCGGGGCGGATCTAGGCAAGATCCGGGAAGGCTATCAGCAGCTCGAAGCGATGACATTTCTCATTGCCGAGAAAATGTACGGAACCGACGAAGGGGGCGCGGCACCGGCCGGCTAGGAGTCCGTCGGGCTTTTTGCGGGAGCAAAAAGGCCCGCCGGCCTCCGTCGTGTCGAATCGCGTTCGAGGGGAGCGCGGCCGCTCCCCTCGAGCACCCCATGCCGCACTGGTTTTTCGATAAGGCCGGGCCGCCGGGCCGCTTGGGACCTCGGGATCGCCTCTCACGGTCGTACCCCCACGAGTAGATTCCGCTATCCGCTCGCGACGAAAGCGCCTGCACCGAAGTGGCGATGCAGTTTGAGCATGTTGTGGGTGAGCGCGATGAGGAGAAACTCCTGCCGCACGTCGTCCAGACCCCGGAGCAGAAAGCGGCGCAGTCCACGAACGAGGCCGGCGGCGAGTGGCGCGGAGCGTACTTCCTGTACACGAGCACGCTCGACGCCGGGATCGCGAAGGGATCGGCCGAAGGACACCGGCCTACGGGCCGCGCAGGACGAGCAGCGTGATCTCCGGGGCCGCGCCGATGCGCAGGGGCGGTCCGGTCGTTCCCAACCCCGGGCTCACGTAGAGGGTGGATCTCCCCCGCCGATAGATTCCCGCCGAATAGGCCGTGGTAATCCGTGACAGGTTGGCCGCGTGGACGGCGAAGGGCACTGCGATCTGACCGGCATGCGTGTGGCCGGATGCGACGAGGTCGACCGTCACGCACGCGGGGTGGTCGAACACTCCGGGGTCGTGCGACAGCAGGAGGGTTGTCATGGGATGCGGGCGCCCAGCGAGCGCACGCTCCAGATCGGCTCGATTCGTCCACGTGTCGTCGACCGCTGCGATCCAAAGTTGAGCCCCGCGATGCTCGACGACGACGCCTTCATTTCGAAGGATGCGCGCCCCCGCATGCGCAAGCTTCGCATGCAGGGCGCGCACGTCCCCCATGTGGTCGTGATTGCCCATCGAGACGAAGACCCCGAGGGGCGCGTGAAGGGCACCAACGACCTGGGCGGCGTCGTCGAGGAAGTCGCACCCCGTCGTGATGAGGTCCCCCGTGACGAAGACGCAGTCGGGCGCGTGTCGCATCGTCTCGCGGGCCCACGCGAGGCCCCAGGCCTTGGGCGTCAGCGTCCCGATATGGAGGTCCGAGAGATGCGCGATGCAGAGGCCGTCGAGTCTGGGGTCAAGCGAGGAGAGGCGCACGTGCCTGCGCACGACGCGAACTCGCCGCCTGCGCACGAGCGTGCCGTACGCGGCCAGGACGAGCCCCACCACGTACGTCGCGAGACACAAGGTCAAGGGCGCGCGCAGCGGCGCCCGGCAGGCGAGTTGGAATCCGAGGACCGCAGCGGTAGCTAGGACGCTCGGGAGAAAAGCAAAGAGCGCCGCGCATGTTTCGATCCAGATGGGGATTTCGACGAGTGCGACCGCCACGGGAGAGCGCCGATGGTCGGGCAGCGACCGGCGAGCCTGCATGACGAAGAGCGCGGACATCGCGGCGGCCCAGGCCGAGCCCAGGGCCATCGCGTGGGCCATGCCTAGAGCGCGCAGCAGCCCCGCCGCGCCGAGAGCCGCCGGCAGGTGGACCGTGAGTGCGATCGCCGCGATGAGACGAGTGAACGCCTTGCGGCGAGCCAGAAGGCGTGGGGACACGTGGGTGGGGAGGATTGGCGAATCCGGCACGGAACAGGCGTCCCGAAGAGCGTGAAGGGGTCAGGTGGCGGCGTTGCCCTCGACGATCGCGCCGTCATCGCACACAGCCCGCACGACCTGGATACCCGCGAAAAGCGCGACGACGGAGGACGTGAGGCCCAGCTCGCCGCTCATGCGGACCCAACTTCCTGCATTGCGTCGAAGCAGCCGCGCCTGATCGGATCCGGCCCAGGCAACGCCGGTGGAGTCAATCGCGATGGTTCGTAGGTCGCGCGTGGTTTGCACGGCCTCGAGCTGGGCCTCAAGTTTAGGAGAAAGTGACAACGCGTGGCCGCCGGTTCCGACGGTGACGGCACCTCCATCCCGCGAGGCGGCGATCGCGCACAGGTGGCCGGCACACACGGACGTGGAGTGCGCCGAGACGCCGGGCTCGATGCGCGCGATAGAACCAAAGTCTCCGCACGCGACGATGCTGCCGTCGCGAAGGCGGGTGACCGCGCGCAGGCACGAACACCCGATCGCTTCCGTGATGAGCGTGGTCTTGCCACGAGCCAATTGCGCGACGGTGGCCACCGTGTCGACGCGGGCGCCTCCGCGGACGGCCGGCACTGCCGGGCGCTGTCCCACCAGTGTGACGACGGCGCCATCGCGGTCGACGTGCGCCCCATGGAATGTGAGCTCGTGGCGGGACAGGGCCCACGCATCGAACGACGTGCCGGGGACGAGGCGGCCGACCAGTCCCCGGGCGCCGAAAACGAGCAGTTCGCCTGCCCCCAGCCACGCGAAACCTCTCAGCGACTCGAGGTCGAGAGCGGCGACTTGCGGCAGCCGCGACCACCCGGAATCAGCCCAATAGAGCAGCCCGTCGGACGAAAGGGCGATGGCGCTCTCTCCCGCAGCGTCGAAGCAGGCCGCGCGCACGAGCCCGGATCGCGTCGGGGCGACCCGCAAGCTCCACGACCACGAAGCCGGGCCGGCCAAGCTCTTGCCATCGAGAGACTCGGGCGGCTGTTGCCGCGCCGTGGCAAGCAGCTCTTGGGGGACGGCGTGAGAGTCTGGGCGACGCTCGTCCGACGCGTGCGTCGCCGCTATGGCGAGCTTCGACGGGTCTTCACACGCTTCCCGAAGTAGGACATCCAGGCTCGTCCAGAACTCGCCGATCGTCGCAGGTCGATCGGATGGCTCGGCCGCGAGCGCGCGGGTTACGAGCGTATCGAGGCGCACGAGCAGATCGCTGCGTGTCACGAGCTCGGGCGGCAGCGTGGCGATCGAACGTGCAAGGGACGGGCGGGGGCCGTTGAGCAGGCGAGCGACGACGACGAGCGGGTTTTCGGCGGGTCCGTACGGGAAAGCCTTCGTGCCAGCCAACATCTCGAAGAGGATGGCCGCGAAGGCGAAGACATCGGAGCGCACCCCAACGCGCCTATGGTCGCGTTCGAACATCTCGGGCGCTGTGTAACCGAGCATGGGGCTCGAACCGCGGGCGTGCGGGGCGGGCTCGATCTCGCGATCGCTCGGCATCCCACAGTCCATGAGTTTCGCGATCTCCCGGGCGTTGACCATCGCGATCACGACGTTGGAGGGCTTGAGCCCGCGACGGAGGACCGCGCTAGCGTGCAGTTCTGTCAGAGCCGACGCGACGCTCGCGGCGATGCGGCGAGTCCGGTCGACGGGCAATCCACGACCGCGGTGCGCGGAGAGGACCTGGTCAAGGGTCATCCCCGAGGTCGTTTCGAAGATTGCGAAGGGCAGGTCAACGGGTAGCGGCGATGCACCGACGAGGACCTGGACGCGGCCGTAATCCACGCATCGTACGATGTGCGGATGCGGCCGGGAGACCTGGGCGAGGGCGCGCAGCGCGCGCACGTCGCGCTCGATTCGAGCCAGCGTTTCGGGTGTGCCCGGTGAAACCACGACAGCGCGAAACGGTTCCGCGCCGCGGCCGTCGATGCACGCGCGATACCCCCAATCGTCCTCGTCGGCCCCTGTGGACTCGACGAGCCGATAGCGGCCGCCGTCGCTACCGATGAGCAGGAGTCCTACGAGCCGGTTGCGCAGCAGGCTCATCTTCGAACACTGGGACGGTTGGAGCGAGCGGACGCGCTCAGAAGCCTAGGAGCCGGACTAGAGTGTCGCGGTTGGTTACGCCCACATGGCGACCGATTTCGCGGCCCGCCTTGAAGGCGATGACGGTCGGAACGCCGCGAATGCCGAACTGGCTCGCAACCGTAGGCGAATTATCGATGTCCAGCGTGCCCACCCGCGCCTTCCCGGCGTACTCGTCGGCCAACTTGGCGACGACCGGGGCCAGCGCCCGGCACGGCTGACACCATACGGCACTGAAGTCGAGCAAGAACGGAACGTCCGATTTGAGTACCTCGGCGTCGAAGTTCAGATCGTTTATCTCGAGGACGCTTGCACCAGTCATAGGCTTCGATTCTCCACGTGCGATGTGGATTCTCAACATAATGCTGGGAGGAGCAGGTGTCGATTGAGGGTGCGAACCCGGGCTCGGAAGCTCGCATCGGACCCTGCTTGCAAGAGGGCGCCGGAGATTTACCTTGCGATGGCGCGTAGGACCGTGCCGCGCAGAGCCCGTTGTGGGCGTCGCGGCGATGGCCTCCAGCAGCGGAGCAGGAGCGTGGCGATGCGTCCGGACAGGATGACAACGAAGAGCAGAGAAGCGTTTCAAGAAGCGCTCGCGCGCGCAGCGAAGCTGGGCAATCCGGAGATCGTACCCGAGCACCTGCTGGGCGCGCTCCTCGACCAAGAAGGCGGCGTGGCGGCGGCTCTGGTTCAGAAGGCGGGAGCCGATGTCGGCGCGATTCGTCAGGCGGTGCGCGAAGCCGTGGAGGGATTGCCGCGGGCGTCGGGGGGTGCGGAGCCGGGCATGTCGCGGCGGCTCCTCGAGGTCGTGCGCGGAGCGGACGACGAAGCGAAACAACTGCGTGACGAGTTCACCTCGGCCGAGCACTACGTCCTGGCCATGGTGCGCCACGACAAACCAGTTGGGGCGCTTCTCGAGCGCCTCGGCGGCATCAGTCACGAGCGCTTGCTCGGGGCGCTCGCGAGCGTTCGCGGGTCGCAGCGCGTGACCGATCGGGACCCGGAGAGCAAGTTCGAAGCGCTCGAGAAATACTGCCGCGATCTGACATTGGCCGCTCAACAGGGCAAAACGGACCCCGTGATCGGGCGCGACGAGGAGATCCGTCGCGTGATGCAAGTGCTGTCGAGGAGGACGAAGAACAACCCGGTGCTCATCGGAGAGCCGGGAGTTGGCAAGACCGCGATCGCGGAAGGGATTGCTCGGCGCATCGTCGCAGGCGACGTGCCCGAGTCGCTGCGCAACAAGCGGCTCTGCGCGCTCGACATGGGTGCGCTCGTCGCCGGAGCGAAGTATCGCGGGGAATTCGAGGATCGGCTCAAGGCCGTGTTGAAGGAAGTCGAGGCCTCGCAGGGGCAGATCATTCTGTTCATAGACGAGCTTCACACGATCGTCGGCGCCGGGGCCGCGGAGGGGTCGATGGACGCGGCGAATCTGCTCAAGCCTGCGCTGGCGAGGGGAGACCTTCGGTGCATCGGCGCGACGACGCTCGACGAGTACAGAAAGCGGATCGAAAAGGATGCTGCCCTCGAGAGACGGTTTCAGCCGGTGCTCGTAGCGCCTCCGACGGTGGCGGACACCATCGCCATCTTGCGGGGCCTCAAGGAGCGATATGAGGTCCACCACGGAATTCGCATTCAGGATGCGGCGCTCGTGGCCGCCGCGACGCTGAGCGATCGGTACGTGAGCGATCGGTTCCTGCCGGACAAGGCGATCGATCTCGTCGACGAGGCGGCGGCGAAGATAAAGATCGAAGTCGACAGCATGCCTGCCGAGGTGGATGCGTTGGCCCGGAAGCTCGTGCAGCTGCAGATCGAGGAGGCGGCGCTCAAGAGGGAGCGCGACAGCGCGAGCAAGGCGCGGCTGGGTGACGTAAAGCGCCAGATCGCCGAGCTCGAAGAGACGTCGCGCGCGATGCGGGCGCAGTGGCAGCGCGAAAAGGAGATCATTGAGGAGATCCGAAAGACGCAGCCGGAGTCCGAGGAGCTGAGGCGAGACGCGGACGCGGCCCAGAGGCGTGGTGACCTCGGCCGCGTCGCCGAGATTCAGTACGGAAAGCTGCCCGCCCTCGAGCGGCGCGTCTCCGAGCTTCGGGCGACGCTGGCGAAGGTGCAGGAAAAGACCAGCTACCTACGGGAGGAAGTCACGGACGAAGACATAGCGGGCATCGTATCGAAGTGGACGGGCATTCCCGTGGCTAAGATGCTCCAGGGCGAAACGCAGAAGCTCTTGCACATGGAAGGGGCGCTGGCCGAGCGTGTCGTCGGCCAGGATGCTGCGGTCCAGGCCGTCGCGAATGCCGTGCGGCGCTCGCGGGCCGGTCTCGGAGATCCCAATCGCCCCATCGGGAGCTTTCTCTTCCTCGGACCGACGGGGGTCGGGAAGACGGAGCTCGCGCGGGCGTTGGCGGACTTCTTGTTCGACGATGAGCGCGCCATCGTGCGGATCGACATGAGCGAATACATGGAGAAGCACTCGGTCTCGAGGTTGGTGGGAGCGCCGCCCGGATACGTCGGGTACGAAGAGGGCGGCCAATTGACCGAGCCAGTGCGCAGGCGGCCATACGCGGTGGTCCTGTTCGACGAGGTGGAGAAGGCCCACTCGGACGTCTGGAATGTGCTGCTCCAGGTGCTGGACGACGGTCGTCTCACCGATGGGCAGGGCCGCACAGTGGATTTCAAAAACACCGTGATCATCCTCACCAGCAATCTTGGTTCGGCGCAGATTCAGGCGATGGAAGGCCGAGCGGACGGCCACAGCGAGGCGCGGGACGCGGCGGTGCGCAAAACGGTGCTCGAGGAGGCAAGGAGGGTGTTTCGGCCGGAGTTCTTGAACCGGCTCGATGACCTGGTCGTGTTCCGCAGTCTGGGGCGCGAAGAGATCCGGCGCATCGTGGAGATCCAACTGAAGCGGTTTGCCGCCCGCATGGAGGCACGGGACTTGCGCCTGGACGTGACGTCTTCCGCGAAGGAGGCCCTTGCGGATGCCGGTTGGGATCCGCAGTACGGAGCGCGCCCATTGAAGCGGGCTATTCAGCACAGCTTGGAGGATCCGCTGGCGCGCGCGATCCTCGCGGGGGAGTTCGCTCCCGGGACGCGCGTCGTCGTGGAGCGGGATCCAGATGGCGGGCTAAAGTTCCGTGCGGGCGTCGCGAATTAAGATGCGGAATGTGCCAAATTCGTCCGTGCGGCGACAGGGTGCCATGACCCTGACAGGGTCGCCCTGGTGCAGAGTGACCGAGCGCAGGGGGGGCGCGAGGGAACTCGCTCGAAAGAGCGGATCTTCGCTGGTGGTGTGGTGAACGGGCGGTCGTCAGCGCGTGGCACGAATATCGCTACGCAAGCAGGCAGTCGCGATGTCCACGTTGCTTACTCGAGCGTTGCGCAGAAGCGAGCGGCCGCGTTCGTCCGCAGCGACATGGCTCGGTCTAGTGGCCATGACGACGCTCGGGAATGCGGCAGATACCGTGCGAGCGGAGGTGTGCGCTCGCGCAGTGTCCAAGGGGACGTATCGTTTGGTCGTCCAGTCATACGACGGACGAATCGATGGAGTGCCTGACTTGGGCGCGCGGCCGGTCGGGAGTGTGCAGAGGGACGTCACAGCGGAGGAGCTGCGCTCGGGCATCAGCGTGAGCCTCTTGGAGTTGCGGTCGGCGCACGCCCCTGAAGCGGCGAGCAAGCCCGTGGTCGTGGCGTGGATAGAGGCCGGTTCCGCAGATTTGGATTTCGACGGACGGTCGGTACGTCCGGGCGCGGGGTGCGTCTACGGTGTGGCGACGGGGGTCGGGGCCAACCGTGCGGTGCGTGTCGTCCTCGACCGTATCGTTGCGGGGTAGTTGACTTCCAGTGGATGGCAAGACGACAGCGCCGCGTGCGCTTGCCGTGGGGCTGCAGGTGCTCCACAAAGGTGCCATGCACAGGGATCGGCGACCAGGGCAAGACGGGTGGATTTCAACCTCGTTCTCGGATGACTGGATTGTCGGGTGGCGGATTCGCGCGGGCGCGGCGGGCCTGGTCGTGGCTCTGTCGGCGCTTGCGTGCTCGCGAAGCCAAGCGGACGCGGGGGTTGCGATGGCGGCCGTCCCTGCGCCTCAGACCGCTAGCGGAAGCGCGGAGATCGGCAAGATAGCTCCAGATTTCGCGCTTCAAGATCTGGATGGGCGGACGGCCCATCTCGCGGACTTCATGGGGAAGACGGTCGTGCTCGAGTGGTTCAACCCACAGTGTCCGTTCGTGCGGATGTCGCACACCAAGGGCTCGCTCAAGGACGCCGCCGCGCGGCACATGAAGGATGGCGTCGTGTGGCTTGGGATCGATTCGGCCGCGCCGGGCAAGCAGGGGTACGATGTCGATGCCATCCGGGAGGGAGCGACGCGGTTTGGGCTCACCCACCCGATCCTCCGTGACACGAGCGGTACCGTGGGCCGCGCGTACGGCGCGACGAATACGCCGCACATGTTCATCATCGACCGAGCGGGCACGCTCGTCTACGCGGGCGCGATAGACAACTCGCCGGACGCGGAAGGGGCGTCACCGCAGGGCGGTTCGCTCGTAAACTATGTCGACGCCGCGCTCGACGACTTGGCGGCCGGCCGACCTGTGAGGGTGTCGAGAACGAAGGCGTACGGGTGCGGTGTGAAGTACGGGACGTGAGCGAGAGAGAAGAGGGCGCGGGGTCGACAGCGCATTCAGTCAGTGGGGGCGGGTGTTGGCACGCGGTCGTCACTGGGGGAAACCGAGTGGGTACGGGTCCGTTAGGGCGAATCGATGACCGACGGGACTGAATAGAGTACGCTGCGGCGCGTCTCACGCTCGGTGCCAGGCGCACTGGTTTCCGCAGGGGCGGATTCGGTGACGCCTCCGGATTCGTGACCCGCTCAACCTCAAGGAGACTATCGACATGAAGGCTCTTCTCAAGATTGTGATTCCGGCGTCCCTCGCGTTCGCTGCGCTCGTTGGACCGCAGGCTTCGGCCGATCAGCCAGGGAAACACCCTGCATTTCTCCACGCGCTCACCGATCTGAGGTTCGCCCGGGCGAATCTGGAGAAGAAGCCGGGGGACGTGCAGGTCAAGTGGGACGAAGGTCAGGCGATTGGTGCGATCGACGGCGCCATCAGGAAGATCAAGGAAGCCGCGATCGACGACGGCAAGAACCTGAGTGACCATCCAGCCGTGGACGCAACGCTCGCGCGCGCTGGGCGCCTCCATCACGCCCTCGAGGCCCTCCAGGCTGCGCACGCGGACGTGGACAAGGAAGAGGACAACGCCTTCGCGCAGGGCCTCAAGAGGCGCGCTGCCGAGGACATCGACCTGGCCATCCTTCGGACCAAAGAGGGCCTTTGCAACGCGGGTGACAAAGCGTTCTGTCCGCGCTGAGCGGACTCCGAGGGGATGCCAATCGTTGGGCATCGTTCGAAGCGGTGGAACGATGCTCTAGGTCAGTGCCTGCGAGTTGGTGGTATGTCGCCCCGGGCGGTAAGCCCGTATCGACCCGATGGCGCGGCGGAAGTCGCTTCGCACTGAGTCGGTCACATCGTCGCCGCCGAATCGAGTCGCAAGATAAAGGCGCGTGATGTAAAGAACGCAGCCGCTCAGGGGGTGGTTCTCCTTTCTTAGCGTTTCCGCGTAGGTCAGCGGAGGCATGTGGGCAGGGCGGGCGATGCCATTGGCTCGCAGCGCGGCCTCGACGCCGCGATACAGCGTGGCGGCGGTCGCCTGTCGTGCGTCGTCGGCACGATGGGACGTCGGCAATTCGGAGGGTCGCGCGTGCCGCCGGCGATAGCGCCAGGCCGCGTAGGCGATGGCGGCGAGGCCGAGCAAGGTCGCCGTGCGCGCGATGGACGGATTCGCGAAGTCGAAGAATCCCCGGGCGCTCGAGAAAGTGCCGTGAGGTCCTTCGTATTGACGGCGGATGTCCTCGATGAGGCCGAGTTGCTTGCGCAGATCGTAACCCACGACATAGGTGTTCCATCGCTGGGAAACGGCTTCGACGAAGTCTCGCGCGTAATAGTAGACTCCGCCCGGGGGATCCGGAGCTTGGATCCCGGCGGTGGGCGTTGGGTCGTAGGTCTGCCACGCCGGGCGGGAGGGCGAGTCGATGAATGCCTCCACCCAGGAGTGAGCATCGCCTTGGCGCACGGCGTAGTAATGCCCAAAGCGATTCCACGTCCCTCCCACGAATCCCGTGATGTTGCGGGACGGCACGCCGACCGTGCGCAGCATGATGGCCATCGTGGTGGAGAAGAACTCGCAGTGTCCTCGTTTGGATTCGAATAGGAAGTGATCGATGGGCTGAGGCGTGCCCTGCGACGGGGAGTGAAGGTCGTAGCCGAAGCCTGTGCGCAGGTGCTCTTGAATGGCGCGCGCCTTGGCGTCGGGGGTCGTCGCGCCGACGGTCCAGGTGCGGGCGAGTTCGGCTACGCGCGGCGGCATGTCGCTCGGTACGGCGAGGTAGCCTCGGCGGTCGCGGTCGATGAGAGGCTTCGAGAGGACTTCGGAGTCAGCGGCGATGTACGCGTCATAGTGCAGTCCGCGGTAGTCGGAGCCGGCGTAGCGAATCTCGTCTTCGGAGCCGCACCGAAGGGTGGGGGGTTCCGCGAGCATGAAGGGAGTGGGAGTGCGGACGTGCAGGGCAATGGAGCGAGGAGGCAAGAAGACGACGGGCGGGTCGATGGGTTCGAGGTCGAACGACACGTAGCGGTCGTGTTGCGAATCGGGAGACCGGAACAGAGGATAGGTGTCGTCGGCGATGGAATTGCACGCCGTGGGGTGAGCGTTGCGGTCGTTCCGTAGCCATGCGTGGCCGTCGTAAGTGTCGAAGGCGGTGCCTTGGAGGCGGAGGGGGAAGCGGGTGGACGCGGGGTCGAGAGGCGGGTGCAATTCGAAGCGGAGCGCGACGGTCGGATCGTCGCGCAGCACGCCGACCTCGCCCAGGTCGACGCGGTCGGAGAAGCCGATCATGCGGCCGGCCCGCGAATGGTTGATGAGGAGCAGAGAGAGGCCGACCCGCGGGAACACGAGAAAGAGGACGAGCGTGAACGCGAGCATTGGAATGGATAAGAAGCAGGTGGCAGCGAGAAATCGGTATCCGATAACACGACGACTTCGAAGGATCCGCGGTACGTCGACGGGCAGGCCGGTGCGGTCGCGGGCTCCTTGTCGGTAGTTACCTTCCACCTCGCGTCGGAGGTGGCTGAGGACGAGGGCGCCGGGAGCGACGATGAGGAATCCAATAAAGCAGAGACCGTACGCGACTCCGCCTCCGAGGACCGTGCCGGCGACGAAGTGGAGAAGAGCCAGGACGATAATTTGTTGGTCGTGGGCCGCGCCGCGACGAGTGAGAAGGCGCAGGACCTGAAGGACCGCGGCGAACTCGACGGCGGTGTCGAGGGGCGAACGTCCGGCCAGAAGGCGGGCGCTTTCGATGGCCAAGAGGGACAGCGGGGCCACGGTGGCGACGTGGCGCATGAAGGGCGAAGGCTGCCAGGATTCGGGGACGAACGCCGTGGCTCCGACTCCAAGGAGGAGAAGGACATTGGTCCACGCTGGAAGGGACGCCGTGGTGACGATCGCAAGGATGCCGAGGGTCGCGAGCAGGTGCGTCATCAGGCGGTGGATGAGGCCAAATCTCATCGGGCCACCAGGGGGAATGAAGCGGCGTCTTGAGCCAATACGGGTTTGAGCAGGGCGAGATAGCGCAGCAGGGGGTCGGCTCCCATGTTGCGGTCCGCTGACACTCCGCCGCCGGTCGTGGCGACAAGGGCGACGCGGTCGCCGCGGCGCAGGTGCGCGACTGCGTGGGAGGCGACGTCGCGGATATGGCGCTCGAAGGCGGACTCCCAGTTGTAATCGGCGGAAGGATGTCGAGCGGTATCGACCGTGAGCGTGACGTCGGGGCGGGCGTCGCGGGCCCGTTCGCGCTTTACGCGTTGGCCCAGGGCGGCGGACTTTCTCCAGTGGATGTCGCGTGGGTCGTCGCCCGGGCGTGCGAGCGTGAGTCCGAGAAAGTCCTCGCCCGAGCCGCGGACGGTCGTAAGGAGAGAGCCAGCCGGGGTTCCACCGCGGGTGGGAGGGAGCACGATGGGGTCGACCGCTGGATAGACGAGGAGAGTTCCGGTGGCGTCGACGAGGCGAGACTTCTCGAAAAGGCCAAAAGGAAAGCGCGTAGCGATGCGAAAGCCCGTGTGGAGGTCGGGACCGCGTTGGGTGGGGGTCCGGCGGTACGCCGCGACCTGGGAAGAATTCGGACTAATCTTTAGAAAGAAACAGCGCTTGTCGGCCGGTTGTCCGGCTCGCAAATCTTCGACTTCGATCGCGTAGGAGGCGGAGCGGGATTTCTGGTTTCGAACTTCGATTTCGACGAGGTGAGCGCGGCCCACCTGGGCGCGCGGAGGGAGGCGTCGGGTAACGGTGAGGTCGCGAAGAGAAAGCTCGCTCATGACGCCGCTGACGACGATGAGCGCAAGGAGCATGCCGAGCACGAGATAAAGGAGATTGTTGGCAGTATTGATGGCCGCGAATCCGACGCCGAGCGTGATACCGACGAAGAACTTACCTTCGCGAGTAAATTTCAAATGGCGCGGAGGACGCAGGCGCAGGGACAGTGTGCGCGGCCAGAGGGTCTCGAATGGGAATCGCCTGCGCCCAAGCTGCATGATGGGTCCGTAGAGTCAGAGCGGAACGGGAACCCGAGTGACGATATCGTGAACAACGGATTCTGCTTCCTCACGCGTCGGGAGGAAACCGTCCGCGTGAGCGGCGAGGCGCACGCGATGGGCGAGGACGGGGATCGCGAGGTCATGGATGTCGTCGGCAATGCAGTAGTTGCGACGACGTAGAAGCGCTCGTGCGCGGGCGGCGTGGGCGAGTGAGATTGCGGCTCGCGTGGAGGCGCCGAGCGCGAGCAGCGGGGAAGCGCGCGTTGCGGCGATGATGGCGTGCAGATACGAGGCGAGGGCGGAGTCCAGGTTGACGTGCTGCACTTCGTGCTGGAGGGCTGCCAATCGGCGCGGATCGAGGACGGGGCGGATATCACGGACGCGGTCCGTCTTGCCTTCGAGAAGGAGGCGGATCTCGATGGGCGTAGGCGGATAGCCAATGCGGAGGCGCAAGAGAAATCGGTCGAGCTGCGACTCAGGTAGGGGAAAGGTGCCCGCAAAGTCCTGAGGATTCTGCGTGGCGATGACGAAGAAGGGGGCTGGGAGGGCGAGCGTCTGGCCGTCGATGGAGACGTGACCTTCGTTCATGGCCTCGAGTAGGGCGGACTGCGTGCGCGGGCTGGCTCGGTTGATCTCGTCGGCGAGGAGCACATTCGCAAAGATGGGACCGCGGCGCAGGACGAACTCACTGCGGTTGTGGTCGAAAACACTGACGCCGAGGACATCGCTCGGGAGCAGGTCACTCGTGAACT
Organism: Polyangiaceae bacterium; assembly: GCA_049512415.1. Taxonomy (GTDB): domain Bacteria; phylum Myxococcota_A; class Polyangia; order Polyangiales; family Polyangiaceae; genus Palsa-1150. Next base: position 1,809 of record JBEKXD010000078.1, on the reverse strand, counting down.
GAACCCGGCGAAGCTCGCCGCCCACTGCGGCCGCGAGGGCGTGGGCGAGGGTGGTCTTGCCGACGCCCGGGACGTCCTCAATGAGGAGATGGCCGCGCGCAAGCAGCGCGACAAGGGCTAGTTCGACCGCCTCGGGCTTGCCTTCGAGGGCCGTTTCGACAACCTGGCGCAACGTCAGGAGCGACGGCAGCTCCTCGGCGAGACGCGCAGCAGCGGTCATAGGGCAAGACTAGCACGTGGGTCCGCGCGGCGAAGCGAGGCGTTCGGTGCCGAGTGGGCGCTTGCGGTTGGGGGGAGCGCGGCGGACTATGGGGACGTGGTGGCGGTCGGAGTCATGCGGGCGAGCAAGGTCTATGGCGCTGTGAGGGCGCTGCGGACGGTCAGCTGCGCGTTTGAATGGGGAACGGTTACGGTCGTGCAGGGGGGCAACGGGTCCGGGAAATCGACGCTTCTCGCGCTCGTGGCGGGGCGGGGTCGTCCGACGTCCGGCGCCGTGGTGTACGGCGATGGGTTGGGGGGCGAACACGGGCTCGAGCGGGGAGTTGTGGGGTGGGCTGGGCATGAGTCGCTTTGCTACGGGGACCTCACCGGCCGGGAGAACATTGAGCTCGGGGCGCGACTGTATGGGCTCGACGTGGGCGAGGCGTACCGCGAGGCGGCGGCGCGATTCGATTTGGGGAGCTTTGCGGAGCGCGCGCTTCGGACGTACTCGCGGGGGCAGCGTCAGCGAATCTCCATTGCGCGGTCGCTTCTTCACCGGCCGAAGCTGGTCGTAATGGACGAGCCCACCGCGGGGCTCGATGCCGGGAGTTGTGGCGTGCTGGTTCTTGCTGTGCGCGAGGAGGCGCGGCGGGGGGCGGTGGTCGTCGTGGCGACTCACGACGACGGCTTCGCGCAGGCGATCGCAGATGGAAGGATTCGGCTCGACGGGGGACGGTTGGTCACGGGAGGCGCGGGATGCGGGTAGGTGATGGGAGAAGAGGCGTGAGGAGGCCCGTCGCCGCGAGCGTGTCGGGGTTGCCCCACGGGAGGGTGGCGAGGACGCGTGTGCCTTCGGTGAGAAGGGGAATGTCTTGGGCGTTCTGGCAGAAGGACGGGTCCGGTGATCGGGGGGGTGTGAGGACGATGCCGTCGATGCGAAGCGGATGGATCCGGGCCGCTCGGGTGGCGGCGATGACGTCGTGCAGGACGCCGAGTCGGTCGGGGGCGACGAGCAGAAGCGTGTCTGGGTGAAGGGCAGACGCGAGGTCGATGTTTAGGATGGGTGGGGCGATTGGGGTGAAGAGTCCGCCGGGGAGCTCGACGAGGAGAAGGTCGAGCGCAGGCCTCAAGGATCGAATTTCGGCGAGAATGGGCTCGACCTGAATTGGGTTGCGCTCGTGGCGTGCGGCCAGGTGGGGCGAGACGGGTGCGGTCAGTGCGCGTCCAAATGGTTTCACGTGAAACGTCGAGGCGGCGCGGAGGCGGTCGGCATCGCAGGGCCCTGTGGCAGTCACTCCGCTTTCGATGGGCTTCACGCCAGCTGCGCTAAGGTGGGCCGCGCGGGCCGCGAGCAAAAGGGCTTCGGAGAAGTGGGTCTTGCCGATGCCCGTTCCCGTTCCGGTCACCACGATCAGCATGGGGGGGCTATTTAGAGCGGCCGGCGAGAGCGGTGAAGCGCGGTCGCCGATCCGGGGGCCTGGAAGTCCCCACCGTCCGGGGGCCGACCGCGACGCATGAAACGTGGAGCCCGTATACTGGGGGCGGTGGCGGTCGGAGGTCGGTAACGGCAATGGTGCAAAGAGCCCGGCTAGAAGTTGGACCCGGGAG
>JBEKXD010000077.1:0-27509 GCA_049512415.1 Polyangiaceae bacterium | reverse complement strand
CCCTATGGACCGTCGAAAGAATTGGGGCCCCAACCCAAAGTGCGCAGTCTGCGCAGTCTGCGCAGTCAATCCCAACCCCAAATTTGAAAACAGAGTCACTCTCAATACTAGAGAGAATTGACACCGCAGACACCGCAGACTGCGCAACGCCCTCCTTCGCCGATGATATTGCAGAGCTTGGGATAGCGCCGATCGTGGGTCAGAAATGACCAGCCGAGGCATCCTCCCTCCGATTCCCGGAACCGGCGCCCCGGGTCTACCGCGCGGTAGTCGCGGTCCTCTGCCTCGCCTACCGACGTGCGCGGATGTAGTCAACGGCTGCGCCAGCCACCCAGCGCGGGTTTGCAGCAAACAAACGCCAGTCACGTGGATTACTGAACAGTGGCGCGCACTTACGTCAGCTTCAACGCTCGCCGATGACGGAAAAATAGCGTCACGCGCCGCTGCCAGCGGAATCGCGACAGTCGGGGCGGATGAAGCTCGCACCTGCACACACTTCGACGTCGGCCCGCGGAGGTCGGCGTCCGAGCACGGGCCCATGGTGGGTCCGTGGCCTTGCCCCCTCCCTTGGATCGGCCGATCTGGGGGTGGGGAGCGGGCGTTCGCGCTCGTTCGCGTCGTGGTCGCACGACGTTGCCCGCAGTCGCGTCCGGGCCCGTCCAGGCCACTTCGGTCAATTCGCCGTTCGTTCGGCCCACTGAACTCAACCTCGAAAGGCTTTCCCATGAATCAAAGTGAAGTCCGCAACTGGGCACGTGCCAACAAGGCGTGCGAGGCAATCTCGCGACCCGAGGTTCCGCGCCTCGAGGCCGGTCTCGTGTGTATCGGCTGCTCTGCGTCGTGTGGCCTCCCGACTTCGGAGCTCGCCGTGTCGGTCGGGGGCTGGCTTGCCGTCGATGTTGGCGGTTCGCGGCAATGGGCGTGCAGCCAATCGTGTGTGGTCCGCCACAACCGCCGCGCCCCTGCCGAGGCGCAGCCCATGGCCACGGTGGTTCCGCCCCCAAGCGTTCCGCAGTCTCCAGCCACGACGCAAATCGTGGCCGTGAACAAGCACCAGCTTGTGTCCGTCGTGGAACGCCCCTTCAAGCTCAAGTGTACGCGTTGCGACTCTCAGATTTCAATCGTCCAGTGGAAGCAACCGGGGCTTGACTGGGCGCCGTCGGTCGAACGATTGAGGACTATTTCGGGATGGGTCGAACGCGACGGGAGGCCATATTGCTGCGCCGCATGTGCATCGTTCAGGGTGGCCAGTCCCTGGACGCAGCCCGTTCCAGTCGGCGAGATTCCCGATAAAAGTTATCGCGACTTGAAGGCTAGCCAGGGTCGCCCGAGGCTCTGCGCGCAAGAACTGCCCGATGGCCCGCTTGTGCCGAGCAAGGCGAAGGCGAGGGCCGAGCGATGACCACACGCTTCGTAAAGGGCAAGGCGCGCACGGAGTCGCCGCGCCTGAAAGACCTTCCGACGTCGATAACGGTTGCGCTTCCGTCCGATGGTCGTGGGGCCCATGGCGAGTTTGGACCAGGCAACGGTGCAGCCATCGGTCGCGGCGTCAAGCAGCTCTGCCGGGAAGGCCTAGAGGGTCTGACATCCGGTGTCGACGATGGCCTCGCGAGGGATGCGCTGACGATGTATCGCGCGCTTGTTCGTAGCTTGCCATCCGACGGCCCCGGGGTGCGCCAGCTCGTCGCCAGTCAGGCGCGCCATGCGGTCATGGCAACAACCTACGCGAACGCAGCGGCCGGCGTTGGCCTGGCGAGCCCAGAGGGCGTCAAGCTCGCCGAAAAGTCTCGCGCGCACGACCTAGTGGCGCAGCGCCTCGCCGTAACCGCCTTCGACCTGGCCACTCGGTTGGCTGATTCACGTCCCCAAGAGACCCCGTCCGAAAAGAAGAGGAAGGAACTCGCCGCCCAAAGACAGGCAAGCCCGAAGCCGCAACCCGCACCACAAACGGAGCAGGAAGAGTCATGCCCACCGACGGATCTACTCTCCTAGACGGTTTTCTCTTCGTCGATGAGGAATGTGCGCGCCAGCCCGGCGGCCACGCGACGAGCGAAGCCTGGCGCTCGACGCTCGAGCGCTTCTGGATGTCCGGTAAGCGTCGCCTTGTGGTCCGAAAAGGTCGCCAGGGTGGCGGTAGCACGACCATGGCGCGGGTCGCGGTCGTTACTGCATTGTTCGGCGAACACGTCGTATCGCCTGGCACGCGTCTGCATATTCCGTTCGTTTCTATCAGCCTTAAGGAGAGTCGTGAGCGTCTACACAACATCCGCGCGACACTCGACGCAATAGGCGAGCCCTACACATCGCGCGACGACGCGATAGAGCTATCCAAGCGCCCTATCGTGTTCGGTCTGTTCTCGTGTAGCGCGCGCTTCTCGGTTGGCATGACGTCTATCGCACTTGTCGAAGACGAAGCCGCACGGTGGTGGTCCGATGAGCAATCCGCGAATCCTGCCGTGGAAGTCGACGCCAGCTTGACTCCGTCACTCGCAACGCAGCCAAACGGCCGAATCTACACGTTCAGTTCGCCACTGGGTCAAGAGGACTTTCACGCCGAGCTCATAGCCCGTGGCGAGACTCAAGAGCAGTGCATAGCAGAGGGCCCATCGTGGTACTGGAACCCCAGTATCAGCGAAGCCGACACGCATTCACTCCAGCCCGATGATATCCGCTGGCGTCGCGAGTTCTGCGCAATTCCGCAACACGCCGCGGTCGGGGCACTGAACCCCGAAGACGTGCAAGCCGCCTATCGTTACGTGAAGCCGGGCGAGCCGATTGGGCCGACGGTTCTATCGATGGACAGCAGTATGGGTCGCGGTGATTCGTGGGCTTGGCTAGCCGCCTGCTGGCATGTTCCCACTGTTCAATTCGAGGACGTATTCGAGGTCGAAAGAATCGACGCGAACTCGTACGTTGTCATAGAAGCCGCGCCAGGCATCCCGAAGCGTCGCAAGGACGCGCCTCCCGCTCCGAAGCCTGAACTCTATGTGCATAGTGTTGGCGCGTTCGAGGGCCAATTTGCGCAGCAGCTCTCAAGTGACGAAGTGGTCGAGGCTATCGCCGGCGTCGCTCATCGCAACGGCGCAAGCACAATCTACTGCGACCAATATCAAGCCTATACGCTCGCCAGCGCATTCAAGCGGCACCGGTTGACACTGTCATCGCACGCTTGGACCAACCCGTCCAAAGTCGAGACGTTGACACGAATTCGGACCTGGCTTCGTGACCGGACCCTCGCGATTGAGCCAAGTGTGGAAGGCGCAAAGCTCATAGACGAGATGCTGACTCTAGACGAGGTCATACTGCCCAGCGGGGCCATCAGCATCTCAGCCCGCAAAAAGAAAAATGATGACCGCTGGGCATGCCTCGCCAACCTCGCGGCCGCCGATGCGGTCGGAGGGCTGAGAGGCTCGCAGAACAGCAATCACGGAAGACTCTGTATCGGCTGAACTCGACCCATCGAAAGGAACCCCCCTATGCCCCAGAATCAGATCACATCCGAACTCACCACAACCAACGGTTTCCCCGACGGCGCCGTTTTCGAGGCCATCGTCGGAGATAGCATAAATCTCAATCCGCTAGTCACAATCGGGACTCCGACAATTACGCTCGTACAAAAGCCCAGCGGTTCGACGGCGTCTGTCTCGTCGGGTTCCTTCTCGTGCGATCTCGCTGGCGTGTACTTGGCGACCCTGGCGAATGGCGGAATCGCCCGCTCGTTCTGCTTCTACTGCTTCGCCGCTGCCACGCTCAATCAGAAGGTCGCCGGCGGACCGAATACCGTGAACCGCAATCACCTGCGCGCGCTCGTCGCGGGCGCTGGCCCGCTGGCCGCCGGCGGAACCAATGCCTTGCGAACCGTCCTCGAGGGCTCGTCGCCCACGAACCTAGGCGTCACCTGGAGCGCCTACGGCAACTGACTCACCACCAAACACTATCACCAACCGGAGAATCATCATGAGCAAAAAGAACCGCCAGAATGCCGCTATCCTTCTCGCCGAAACGAAGCGCCGCGTGGCCGCCGAAACCGAATTGAGCTACGCGAAAAGCCTCATCGCTGGCATCGATGCTAGCCCGCCCCCTGCCCCGGTAGCCCCGGTAACCCCGGTCGCTGCCGCTGCTGCCCCTGCTCCCGTCGGTCCGCACCCTGGGCACGCAATAGTGGAACGCGCAAACAAGCTTGCGAGTATCAACCCACTACTCGCTGCCTCTGAGCTCATCGCGCATAGTGCCGATGTAGCGTCGTACTACCGGGGCACCCCATGAGTCACATCCCTGTTCTTCCTGGGTTCTTGCAAGAACCTAGTCCCCGGTCCCCGGCTCCGGCTGGTGTTCCCGTTCTCCGCTTGCAGCCTGGCGAGCGTGAGCGATTCGAACGGGAGGCGCTCAACCTCTTGCATCGCAGGCCCGCGGACTTCGTTGAAAGGCCGCTCGCGCTGGAAGGTCGAGGGATACCCAAATGATGCAAGTCATCGAAGTACTACTCGCGCCGCCTTCACCGTCGCAACATATCCTTTTGTTCGATTGCGACCGGTGCGACCGACGCGAGACTATTGTGAGCGATCGCGCTGATGTCATCGTTCGGGGCTGGCGCGAAGCTACCCGCGTCCTTTGCCCGAAGTGCCGCGGTGACTGACATGCTTCGCTTCCAAGGTCCAATCTTCGCAGTATACCCGGACGGCGAATGTGCCCTAGTGCGTGGCCGTTCGGGTGCATTGCAACGTGATATCGCTTGCCACAACCGTATGCGCTTGCACGTAGGCGATCTCGTTGTCGTCGACGTCGCAGAACTCCAAAGTCGCAATCCACTCAAAGGCCGCATAGTCGGCCGAAAATCGTAGAGGTCAATCATGGGATACACAAACTTCGCTCAACCTGCTTTTACCGACCCCGGTGCTGAGTGGTCCGGCTCGCCATCGATAATGGCGCGCGGCCCGACCTTCAATCACTTTTGTTCTCGTGGATTCGCGACATCATCGAACGGGTCCTCGACGCTTTTGAACACGATCACGATGCCGGCAGGGAGCTACTCGTTTGTCCTCGAGCTCCACGCGACTGGCTATGGCAGTCCGAACGGCTTTGCCTACTGGCTCGGGGGCGGCTGGTGCAGCGCGTCGACTATCACTATTCCCACGCCGTTGGAGCAGCCCGGAAATGAAATGACGTTGCAGATAGTTGTCACTGGCCTAAACCTCGCCATTTACGGTGCTGGAATTACTGGCGATTACAACCTTTTCACCGATTTGTATTTAGGAGCGTAATCATGGCCGCACAAACAATCGGTTGGTTCCCGATCGCTTGGGTCGGAGGGTGCGGAATCATGGCATCCGCCACCGGGTCCGGTACGTCATTCGTCACACTTTTTTCCGCCAACCTCGGCTCGGCCCCCCCGACGATCTGGCTAGTCACGATACGATGCCTAGCCTGGACTGGCTACGGCGCTGGCGCATCCGCCGCAGCCGAGCAGGACCTAATCATCTCGTTCGACGGCGCGAATGCCCACGTCGGGAACGTTGTTGCCGCAAACTATACAGGGACCGCTCAACTCAACGTTAGCGCCAGCGGAAACGTCATCACGATCCAGGCCGGCGGAGTCTCGGGCGCGACCTACAACATGGTCGTTGCGGCATCGGTGCAAGCGCAATGAATACCATCACGCCGATTCCCGACATAGACGACCCGTTACTGACTCGCGCCGAACTCTGCGCCGAATCGACGGGCGAGCTTGTGGCGATTGCTCGCCAGCTTGGGCCCGACGAGAGGCGCGTGCTCTCGATGATCGCCCGCCGGCTACTCGACGGTCGCGGCTCCTACGGCCCGCTCGATTGCGTGGCCGACCCCAGAGACTGGCGAGCGGAGGGCGCAGAAGAGGCCCTCGACTTGAGCGTCTATCTCGCGTGTGAGTTACTCCGGCGAGGTTGAGGCGTGGCGCCTGCACGCGGACCCCATCTTTCCCTCGCGGGGGGTAGGGTCCGAGGGGTCAAACTTGGGGTCCGAGGGTGACACCGTCTCAGAGTGCCCCTCGCGCGCGCGGGAGCGACGTCTGCGCAATTTCGCAAACATGCGAGTGCCCCTCGCGCGCGCGGGAGCGACTCCCGTTATGGCTCTGGGCCACAACGGCTCCCCCGCGCGCGCGCGGAAGCAACTTCGTGAGGGTCTCCTCCAGAAGGAGAGCCTAGCGGGCCCCCTCGCGCGCGCGGAGGGCCAGAAAAGACCGAGAAAAAGACCACGTCCGAACCAGCCAAATTCGGCCGCTACTTGGCCGCTTTGCCCAATGGTTCCGAGCTGTTATCCGCGAGTCCGATTGAGTTCGAGACGCCCGAAGTGGTCCGGGCACACTTCGGTTCGGCGCCGGTCAAATTGCCGACGTTTTTGATGGGTCGCCATCGTATTTCCCGAGGTTTTTCGTCGGGCGCGGTCCCAATCGGCTCCAGTCGGGAAAGGTGCGACTGATTCGACGTACGCGAGCACATTTAGTCGTGATACCAGCTTGCACAACGAATGAGAATGCACTACGTTCGTGTTGAGGTAAAAAGCATGACAATGGTATCTGAACGCATGCCCCGCACGAAGTCCGTCAACACCGTCCAGCTTGTGGTTCGCGTCCCCGAGGAATGGCTCGCTCGCTTCGATGCTCTTCTCCCATGGCTTGCACAGCCGGGAGTCGCGACGACGCGCACCGATGCCGTCCGGGCTGCGCTGTCGTCCGGCCTAGATGCTCTGGAAGCCAAGCGCATGGCAGAAGAACCTAAGCCCCCCCGGGGCAAGCGATGAGCCGCGCCACCCCGCTGCTGCTGCTGTTCGTCGCCAGCGAACTCGCGTGCGTGGCACCCATCGAGCCCCCCGCCGTGGCGAGCGAGTCGGCTTCCGGTTGCTGCACCAGCGTGTACCCGGCGAGCCGCTCCGTCGTCGACTACTCGCTCGTCTTGGTGGCGGTCACAGACTGCACCGCGACCCCGCCAGCAAGCGCATGCCACCCCTACGAGGACACTCCCCCGGTTGGGTCGTGGGTCTGCGACGTGTCGCACGACGCTGGAACCCTCACCCTGGACGACGGAGGTAGCCCGCTCACCTGGTGTTTTTGAAGTAGTGGGCCCGCGCCGCGCAAACGGCCGAGCCCGTGACCAAACCCCACACGAATGGAGTTCAGTATGGCAAACGTAGCTACCGACACTTGTTTCGACAACGTCACCACGCGCTTTCTCGCCGACCCCGAATCCGTGTCCGACGACGAGCTAGGCGCAGTCCTCTCAGACATGAACGACGAGCTAGGCGCAGTCCTCTCAGACATGACCCTGGCCGTCTCAGGCCTGGGTGCCGCCATTGACAGGCAGGGCGAAGCAATCGACCGCCTCGAGGTCGCCGTGGGGCACCTCGTCACCGCGTGGGGTGCCCCGTGAACGCGCACGACAAGATTCCGGACACCCTGCCCAGCGCCCCCGACACCCGAGACGCCCTTGACGTGGCGCTGGCCTGCCTGGTGCGCGCGGCGTTCGAACACGACCCGCTCGTCGAAGCCATCGCAGCGGCTACGGTGGAAAGCATCGAGGCACGACGAAAGGCGGGCGGACGATGAGCGCTCCCGAATCGAAACCGGAGCTGCCCGAAGACGTTGCCATCGAAGCGGGCAAAGCGCAGCTCGTCGTCTTCGAAGCGCTCTCCGAATTGACCGGCGCGGTCGTGCGGCTCGAGCGGATCGTGCTGGCCGTGGCCCGCAGGCTGGACGAGACGTCGAAGACCAGGGAGCCGCGCACATGACCACTACGGAAGCCATGGGCGGCGACATCGTCTGCCGGCGAACGGGCGAGCGCCTGGCCGTGGCGACGCTCCGAGACACCCGCGAAGGTCGGCCGCAGTGCCCTCATTGCGCGATCGTCGGCGGCGACGTGCCACGCTGCGTCCAGCCCGTCGACGTCCGCCTGCAGCTCGGTCGCGTGACCGTCGAGATGTTGGTGACGCTGGCCCGATCGCTGCGTCTCTCGCAGTCGGAGACGGTCGCCAGCGCACTCCGAGCTCTGGCCAGGCAAGTCCGCCACGCCGACCGACCGCACCGATGGAGGTTTCCATGGCAAGCATGAAGCTACGCGAGCAAGCCGCCACGTTCTGCCAGCTCGCCGCGACCGCGACCGACGAGACTCTTCTGCAAGTGGTCACGCGCCTGCAAGCCGTGCCCCACGGATACGAGGGGCCCACGCCGTTCGAGCGCGTCTCACCCTTCCTGGACGCCGTCACGAAGGCTCGCGTCGGAGCGCTCGTGCACCGCGAGCTCGCCGAATCCGGAGTATCGACCCCGACCGCGAAAGCATGAAGGAGCGAAGAACATGAAGCCAACAAAGACCACGAAACCCACCGTCGACACGACTTTGCAGGACCGTCAAGCAGACCTCGCCAAGTTCCAAGAGGGCCTCGCGTTCGCCACCAAGGTCAAGCGAATGAGCGACGTTCGCTTGATGTGGGAACTCGTCGCGACCGGCTCCGACGTCGTCAAGCTCTATCGCTCGGGCCTCATGGTGGAGGCGTCGTTCGTAGCAGAAGGCGAACAAGCAAAATGGCGAGCGTTCGGCAAATTGAGCAAGCGCCAGCAGCGAGAGGTTCCCTATAGCAAGGCTCGGCCCTCGACCGTTGCGACCGACGAACAGCGTGCGCTGCTTCATGACCAGCATGAGCGGTGCCTCTTCCTTTGGGAGCTCGCCTGCTACGCCGTCGGGCAGGGAAACGCGCCCTTCGGTGGAAAGGGTACGCCCATGAGCGTGAACGTCCTCACCATGTCAACCGAACAGGCTCACTTCTTTGGCTTCGAAGTATGGCGAGACAAGGTCCGCGGCCTGCTCATCGCATTCGAGAAAGCCATGGCAGAGCGCCGGCGCAAGGCGAGCGCCGCATAGGCCGAAACGCTCTCTCCCTCGAGGGAGCGTCCGCTCGTAAGGCGAGCGCTGAAGGAGGCCACCATGGGACGCAAAAGCACCGGGACGAAGGCAGCGAACGGATCTGGAGGGCTTGAACGTCGGGGCTCGACATGGTGGGTGCGGGTTAGCTTCCCCGACGGAAGCCGCCGACGCGTGCCGATAGCTGACTCCGAGAAGATGACGGAGCTACAGGCGCGCAAGGCAGGGGCACGCCTGGCCGCTGACATCCGGGCCGGGCGCATCGTGTTCGATGCCGCCCCTCGACGGGGCGCCTTGCCCTCCCCTGCTGCCATCATGACCGTGCGCCAGCTCGGACAGTCCTGGACGTCGGGCGAACTCTTTGAGCGCCATGGCACCGTCAACCGGCTTCGCGTCAAGGCCACGGCCGATATCGACGCCTGGATACTCGGGGCGCACGCATACGAGATCAGGACGCGCGGACCGTCGGGGCCCGTGTTCGGCGACCTCCCGGTGGCGAGCGTCACGAGCGACGACGTGGCGGCCGTCATGGCTGCGCATCCGAAGGATCTCAGTGCCAGGACGATCACCGTCACCTATCAGTGCCTTCGGCGTCTGTTCGACCTGGCCATCTTCCCGTGCAAGCTCCGGAAGGAGGGTGACAGCCCCGTGTTGAGGTACTTCCGTCCGGAGCGCGACCCCGAGAAGCTCTTTTGCTTCTTGTACCCCGACGAGGTTCTAGCCCTTCTGGGTGGCAAGAATGACGAGGGGAGCACGGTCGTTCCGCTCGGGAGACGCGTGCTCTATGCCATCGCGACGTACACCGGGCAGAGGAAAGGGAGCCTGTTTGCGCTTCGCTGGAAGCATGTAGACTTCGACCATGGCACCATGGCCTCCTTCAAGACGAAGACGGGTCGAGCTCAATACTGGGTGGCCGACCCCGGGCTGATGGTCGTGCTCAAGGCGTGGCACGCTCACAAGGGCAACCCCGCGGGCGACAATCCAATCATCACGGACGAAGACGTCAGGTACGACCGCAAGCGCTTGGCGACGGCACTCCGCGACGACTTGAAGGCCGTGGGAGTCACCCGGGCTCTCCTGTTCGAGGACACGGCGCCGAATGTCGAGCCACTGCGCTTCCACGACCTACGGGCGACGTTCTGCACGTGGGCTCGTCGGTCCGGCAAGTCCGATGCTTGGATCTCGGAGCGCACCGGCCATGACATCGAGACGAACATGATCGCCCGCTATGACCGCGGCGCGACGACGCTGGAGGACCTCGCTTACGCACCCTTCCCGGACATCTCGCGCGCCATCCCAGAGCTTGCCGATGAGCCCCGGTTGGCCACGGCGTTGGCCACTGGAGGGCGAAACGGTAGCGGCGGAACCGGAGGCGAGAGGAGAGAAACTGTAATGATTCCGGCTGCTTTGAAGCAGTCGGGGCGAGAGGATTTGAACCTCCGACCCCTTGACCCCCAGTCAAGTGCGCTAACCAGGCTGCGCTACGCCCCGAAAGGCAAGAGCCGCCACCCTAGTCGATAGACCAGACTGCGCAAGCTCCTGACGCGTTACCAGTAACCACCCACCTGCGAGGGGAGATCGGCTGCTCCCCTCGTCGCTCGCTCGGTTCGCTGAGCCGATCAGCCAGCCTTGCCGCTCGCGGTCGCGCTGGCTTGGACATTGACCGAAACGTTCACATTGGCCTGAACGCTGGCTACCGCATCCACCGCACCCTTGAATGGCGCGGCGACACACGCGGAGAGCCTGGCCACGACCATCGGATCGCCAGCGGTCTGGATGCCCGCTTGGGCACCCTCTATTACTGTCTTGACGTTGCCAGCCATCTGGAGAGCGCCCTTGCCCGTCCCAAGCGCCACAGCCAGCACCGCCGCGTAGTCCTTCGCGATGACGGTGCGGAACTGGGCCTCAGCCTTCGCGTCGGCAGCGCCGGTCACGCGAAGCGATACGCGCGGCGGCGTGCACTCGGCCTTCGCTTGCGCATGGGCATCGCACTTGGCCTTGCACTCCGCACTCACCTTCGGCGGTTCGACCGTGCCCGTGCACTTCGGTGCCTGCATCTCGGCGGTGCAGGACCCCGAGCACGTCCCCTTGCACTCCGCTTGACCGGAGATCTTGCACGACCCGCCACACTTGCCCTTGCAATCACCGCTGATGCTCGCGTCGCACTTGCCTTCACACGTGCCGTCGCACACGCCGTTCGCCTTGGCGTCCATGACCTTGCCGTCGCATTTGCCAGTGCACTTGCCGCCGCAAGTCCCCTTGATATCCGCGTCGCACGTGCCGTGGCACTCACCCGAACACTGAGCGGCGGCGCTCGCCTCGCACTCGCCTGAGCACTTCGCGGAACACTGGCCCTGGAGCTTGCCCGGCTCGCACTTGACCTCGGCCTTGCCGCCCGACACGGACGCGTCGCAGTGGCCGGAACAGTCCGCGTAAGCGTTGATGTCGATGCCGCAATGCGGCTCCTGGATCGCCAAGCTAATCTTGGCGCTGGCACCCAGCTTTGCCTTGAGCTCTCCAAGAGCCTTGGCCGCGGCCTTGCACGCCGATTGCGCGTCGCCGAAGTCGCCGGCCACATTGAGGTCCTTGGCGAGCGTCGAGCACGCGACCTTCAGGTCTGCCTCGATCTTGTCCGCGACCGCCTTGGTGTCCGCAGCCGCCGCCGCGGCAGCCTTGATCTTTAGGCCAACGTCCGCCTTGAGCTTGAACTCCTTCGCAAAGTCGAACTTATCGATCGCCTCGACGTTCGTCATGTCGGGACAAGAACCACCTCCAACTCCGGGCAGGCCGGGCATACCGCCACCCCCACCGGGCATGGAGCCTCCGCAATGGGTCACGAACGGTGCCGCCAGCCCTGCAACGACGATCGGCCAAGAAACCCCACGAATCAATGTGCGCGTCATGCTCGATCTCCTATTGAATTGGCTCTGCGCCCCCGCCTAGGACTCGTGGCCACGACCCTCGCCCAGACGGGCCCGTTCGGACGTGCCGCACGAACGACGACCATGGGCTGCGGGGGGCCATAGTCCACTTGCGCGAAGGCGCGCCGGCCAGCGTTCGTATCGATGGTTCGCCGCAATACCACGCTCGCCACCCTGGAATCCAGGCTCTTCGTGAAGCCCTTCGAGAAGGCTCGCGCGACGAGCCTCCAGGGCACCCGCGTACGAGAATGCTGGCGCAGCGGGGCGCGCATTTCTCCTACAACGCGCTCCCCGTGTTATGCCAAGCGGCCATGCGCGTGGTGGTCTGCGACGTCGGGCTCGGGAACCTCCGCTCGGTCGAGCGGGCCCTGCGCGAAGCGGGGCGTGGAAGGGCGATCGAGGTGGAAATCACGCGGGACGCAGCGCGCATTGCGTCCGCCGACAAGCTCGTGATGCCGGGTCAAGGTGGATTTCGAGATTGCGCCCAAGCGCTCTCCGGCGAGCTGGGTGACGCCATTCGCGCTCACGTGGCGTCCGGCCGCCCCTACCTCGGGATTTGCCTGGGGCTTCAAATTCTCTTTAGCGCGAGCGACGAGGCCCCTGGCTACGATGGACTATCGCTCGTCGAAGGGCACGTGGCGCGAATTAGCCCCGGCATCGACCCGGCCACCGGCGCCCGGTTCAAAATCCCGCACATGGGCTGGAACACCGTGGAACCCACGGATAACCAAGGACTTCTCCCGCCAGGATCGCCCACGCATTTCTACTTCGTTCACAGCTATGCGGTGCAGCCCAAGGATTCGCGCTACGTCGCGGCGACGACGGAGTACGGTTCGCGCTTCGTGAGCGCCGTGGCATTCGACAACGTGTTCGCTTGTCAGTTTCACCCAGAAAAAAGTCAGCGCGCGGGACTCGCGCTGCTCGATAGGTTTCTCGCATCGTGATCGTTATCCCCGCTATCGATCTTTTCGAGGGTCACGTCGTGCGGCTCAGGCAGGGCCGTTACGATGCGGTGACGGTCTACGACCACGACCCTCCTGCACGGGCGGAGTTGTGGCGCGGCAGGGTGCCGTGGTTGCACGTCGTCGACCTGGAGGGCGCGCGCGCGGGTTCGCCCGTTCAGCAAGGCCTCGTCCGCAGAGTCGTCGACGCATTTGGCGCCGGCGTCCAGGTTGGAGGAGGAGTCCGATCGCGCGCCTCCTTCGACGCCTATCGAGCGCTCGGGGTTTCGCGCATCGTGCTGGGCTCCGCAGCCGTCAGCGACGCGCCGCTAGTTCGAGCTCTCGCAATCGAACACCCGGGCGACGTGATCCTGGCCGTCGACGCGCGCGACGGACTCGTAGCCATCGACGGGTGGACGCTCGGAACGAGCATGCGGGCCGAAGACCTCGTCAAGTCATTTGCGGACGTGCCGCTCGCAGGCGTCCTCTACACCGACGTCGCTCGCGATGGCATGCGCACAGGGCCCAACATGGAGGCCACCGAGCGGCTAGCGCGCGCGACACCCGTCCCAGTTATTGCGTCCGGTGGCGTCGGAGCGCTCGACGATCTGCGAGCTCTCTCAGCGCGTGGGATCTACGCCTGCATCGTCGGTCGGGCGCTCTACGACGGCTCGTTCAGCCTCGAAGAGGCCATCGCCGCCGCCGGGGGGGGACCCGAAGCGCCCCCCTCGTCGATAGGGTGAGAGGTACGCAAGCGCCGCGCTTGGCCTCACTCGCGCGGCTTCGGAACCGCTGCTTCGACCTTCGCCCGCTTCCGCCGCCGTCGAGCCGCCTCCGCCTGCTTCTTGCGCCGCTTGACGCTCGGCTTCATGTAGTGGCGTCGCATCTTGAGCTCGCGAAGCACTCCCTCGGACGCGAGCTTGCGCTTGAGCATCTTGATGGCTCGCTCGATACCACGGTCACTGACTACGACCTCGAGGGGCTTACATTGAATGGCTTCGCTGGGCATCGACGCTCTCCGGCCCCGCGAGGGCACAATACCGCCGCAAGGGGGGCCTCGCATAGCACGGAGGCCCTCCCTGCGCCAAGGCCTCGCGGTGGACAGCATCCCGAAGCCGCTGGCCACCTGGAGCCCATCGCTCATCGTTGCAGTTCTCGGATGACCGAATCTCCCGCAGAGGACACCTCGGCCTGGCCGTCGGGAAGCCTCTCTCTGCCCGTCAGATACTCGCGCGGCGTAACGCCGAGCGTGCGACGGAAGACTCGATGAAACTGCGCGTAGCTGCCAAAGCCGGCCTCCAGGGCCGCCTGCAGTAGATTGCCTCCGCCTCGCTCCACCAGGCCGAGGAAGCGTTCCACCCGCACGCGATTGCGATAATCGACGAGCGCCACTCCCACTTGATCCCGAAAGTGCTTGGCGAGCACGCGAGGAGTTACGTGCGCCGAGCGCGCGAGCGCACGAGTCTCCACGGACGGGTCCTCGCACACGCGTTGCATCGCCTTCGCAACATCCTCAGGTAGCGACTTTGCCCGGAGAGCCAGGGTGCCACCCCCCACGCCCGACAGCGTGGGCGACCAAGGCAGGGCGCGTGCGTCGTGTCTCTTGAGTTCCAGTAGATTGCCCAGGATCGTCGCCAGAACCGCCAGCTGTACTTGTTTGCTCTCGTCGAGCCCAGCGCGAGACAGCGCGGCGTCGTTCATCAGCATGCCCACGATCCCGTTGCGCGAGCGCACTGGAGTGAGGGCATTCCACCCGCGGCCGATGACGACAGTCCTGCCGTCCCGTTGAGAGACGAGGGGTACGTCTTCGAGAACAAGCCACCGTCCGACCTCGGCGAGCGACCGCGACATCG
The DNA here is from genome assembly GCA_049512415.1 of Polyangiaceae bacterium. Classification (GTDB taxonomy): domain Bacteria; phylum Myxococcota_A; class Polyangia; order Polyangiales; family Polyangiaceae; genus Palsa-1150. Next base: position 12,909 of record JBEKXD010000077.1, on the reverse strand, counting down.
CCTCCCGATGGGACTCGCCGAGGGCGAAGACGATGTCGCGCTCGTCCGTCGTCTCCCCGCTCGGACCCGTCCCGAAGGTTCCACACATCTGGTCATCGTCGCCGAGAAGGAAGAACGCGACTCGTTCGAGTCCGAGCCGGTCGCGCGCGAGTTCCACGGTACGACGCTCGATGGTCTCCGCGTCCCTATAGCTCACGAGTTCGTCTGCAGCCGACAGCACGGATACGACACCGCGAGACGGATGACGGCTAAACGTGGAGTGCCAGCTCGGACCAAAGACGATGGGCCAATCGACTCGGCGCACGAGGCAACATTACCATCCTTCGACGCTGGAGCCCCGGACAGTCGTTGTGCCAAAAATGCGTCTCATTCGTGCACATACGAGAAGACGTGCGTCCCAGATCGCCGATGATTCGGACATGAGCCCACCCATCCGTTCCGACGTTCGCTCGTTCGCCAGAGCCGCTTCGCTCGCACTCGCGTGCGGCTGCAATCCCGCTTCCCCCCCGGTGGCCCCGCCGCCGAGACCTCCCCCGGCCGCCTTTGCTCCGGCCCCACTGCCTCCGCCCACGCCACCGGTGGGCCTACGGCGTGGCATCAATCTCGGAAACGCCCTCGACGCTCCGTCCGAAGGAGAGTGGGGCGTGGTGCTCGCCGCATCGGACTTCGTGGCCGTCAAGGAGACTGGATTCGACCACGTGAGGCTTCCCGCGCGTTTCAGTAGCCACTCCCTCGACAAACCACCCTTCACGATTGAACCGGCGTTTCTGTCTCGTGTCGACTGGGCGATCGATCAGGCTTTGGCTAGCGGCCTCGCGATCATCGTCGACCTTCATCACTATGAGTCGCTGATGACCGACGCCGAGGAGAACCGGGCTCGCTTCGTCGGCCTGTGGACGCAGATCGCGGAGCGAGAGCGAGGACGCCCCGCAACGGTAGCGTTCGAACTCTGCAATGAGCCAACCGCTCCGATGACTGCGGAGACGTGGAACAGCATCATGACGGAGGCGCTGCACGTCGTGCGCGCGTCCAACCCGACACGCGCGATCGTGCTCGAGGGCGTCGATTGGGCGTCTGCCAAGAACCTGCGCGATACGCTGTCCATCCCGACGAATGACCCCAATATCATTGGTAGTTTTCACATGTATCAGCCGATTCTATTTACGCATCAGGGTGCGGACTTCATGCCTTCCGAATGGGAAACGACCGGCGTCGTCTTTCCAGGCCCCCCGTCTCACCCGATCCAGCCCGGGCCTCACGCTCTCCAGAAGGGCTGGGTCGCTGACTGGTTCCGGCGCTACAACGAGGAACCGATCGCGAGAAACCCGTCCGGCCCCGCGACCGTCGACAACCAGCTCGACGTAGCGCATGACTTTGCCGAACGGACCCACGTACCCGTGTACATGGGCGAGTTCGGTACGATCGACAACGCCGATGGTGCGTCGCGCGCCGCTTGGACTCGCATGACGCGGGAGGGGGCGGAGCGTCGGGGTTTCGGATGGGCGTACTGGGACGACGGCGGGAAGTTCAAGGCCTATGACCGCACGAGCCGCACGTGGAACAGCGCTCTCGTACAGGCGCTGCTCCACTGAGACTGCTCGGCGCCGTTCGCGGTGCGCACGCCGGCGGCCCGATGCCTCGCGTCACGGCTGGACAAAAACGACCTCAGCGAAACCGCTGCGCGACTTCGCCCAGCGTCACGAAGGAGTAGCCGTGGGCTCGCAAGACCTCGACGGCGGACCGAAAGGCACTAACCTTGCTCTTCCAGGGGATGCGGACGTCGACCTGGTGCGGGCGAAGTGCCCCTAGCCCATCGCTTTCGTCGAGGACGTCGATGCCGTGCATCTCCAGGTTGATCATTGGCTCGCCGACGCACATGCGCGCGAGCATTTGGGCGCCGAGGACGCCGGCCAAGGACAGAGTCGTACCTATGAAAGGAAGGCGGGGACCACGCGTCACCCCCACCGGCATTTCGACGATGCCCGTGCCGCGCGTCCAGTACGGCCTGCCCACTCGATATGGTTTCGTCGGCGCCCGGAGCACAGCCGGGCTGTCTAAGACCGATCGACTCCGGCGACCGAGCGCGGCTATCATTTGCAGTTTGGTGGCCTTGGCCAACCAATAGAGAGGGCACGGGAACACGGACGTGTCGTAGAGCATGCCGAGACCGGGCAGCATGTCGAGCAGGACGTCGGTCACGGTGTATCCGGGCGAGCGGAATCCGACCGGCCTGTGACCCGTTGCACGCTCGATCGCGCGCGCCCCCTCTTCGACCTGAAGCCGTATCTCGTCGGCCCCTAGGCGAACGAGGTCGTATCGGTGGTCGAACGTGTGATTGCCGATCTCGAAGCCGAGCCCAATCGCGTCCCTTAGTTGAGATGCCGCCTCCGGTCGCTCGAGATCCCGACCGATCGCGAAGAGTGTCAGCGGAATCTCGAGCTCCGTGGCAAGCGTCACGAGGCGTCCGACAGCTACGTCATAGACCAGCGTGCGGACGGCGCCGGCCGGCTCCTCGATGCCGTGAATCCCGAAGTAATTAGGGATCTCGTCGAGGTCCACACTCACGGCCGCGAGCCGCGTCAGTGCACCCACGGCCCAGTACTCAGGCGCCCGCCATCTTCGCGACTTCCGCCGCGAGATCGTCCTTCTTCTTCTCGATCCCCTCGCCAAGTTCGTAGCGGAAGAACGAAGTGAGCTTAACCTCGCCGCCGAGTTTCTTGGCGAGAGACTGACGGACGGCGTCGATGCTACCAGCGGGCGGATCCCACACGTTGACTTGCCCGAGCAGTGTCACCTCCGTGTACCACTTGGCCACCTTGCCCTCGATGATCTTCGGCCACGCAGCGCGAGGCTTCTTCTCTTCCTCGAGCTGCGCTTCGAAGATCTCCTTCTGCTTGGCGACTTCCTCCGGCGAGATCTCCGAGCTTGCCACAACCATCGGCCTCATGGCCGCGACCTGCATCGCCGCGTTGTCGACGAACTCCCGGAACTCCGCGCCCGCGCTGTCCGGCCCGTGCGCTCGGAGCAGCACGGCCAGCTTACCGCCCGCGTGAACGTACGAGTGAACGAGACCGCCCTGGTCCGGCGCCTCGAGCGCGTCCCAGCGCCGCACGACGCAGTTCTCGCCCGTCTTCGAAATAATCTCCGCGCGAACCTGATCGATCGTCTTGTCGCTCCCAGGGAACTTCAGCGCGAGGAGATCCGCTCCGACCGGGGCCGTGGACGCGACCTGGAGCACTCCGTGGACGAATCCCTTGAAGTCGTCGCCGCGAGCGACGAAATCGGTTTGGCAGTTGATTTCGACCATGACGCCCCGCTTGCCGTCGGGCGCGACCCACGTCGCAACCTCGCCTTCGGCGGCGACGCGTCCAGCCCGGGAGGCGGCCTTGACGAGACCCTTCTTGAGGATGATCTCGACCGCTTTGTCCATGTCCCCGGAGGCCTCGACGAGCGCTTGCTTGCAGTCGCTCATGCCCGCCTGCGTCCGATCGCGCAACTCTTTTACCATCGATGCATTGATGTCGGCCATGACTCGGTTCCTCGAATGAAGTTCGTTCGCTGTCTCAGCTCGGTCGGTTGGAGTCGTCGCGACGAGAACGACCGCGAATGATTTCCGCCTGCGGACCGTCCCTACGCGCTCCGCCTTGTGGGTCCTCGCGAACCGCAAACTCCTTGCGACGCTGCGCTCCTTCGATGACGGCATCTGCAATGCGCGACGCGATGAGGCGGATCGAACGAATGGCGTCGTCATTGCCCGGAATGACGAAACCAATCTTGTCGGGATCGCAGTTGGTGTCGGTGATGGCGATGACAGGAACGCCGATCTTGTTCGCTTCCTCCACCGCGATGGCTTCCTTGGCGGGGTCGATGACGAACATCGCGCTCGGCAGGGAGCTCATCGTTCGCAGGCCCCCGAGGTACTTTTCGAACCGCTCTCGTTCCTTCTCGAGCCGCGAGATTTCCTTCTTCGTGATGGACTGGTAGGTCCCGTCGTCCTTCATTCGCTCGAGCTGCCGCATGCGCTCCAGCCCCGTCTTGATCGTTCGGAAGTTTGTCAGCGTGCCGCCCAGCCACCGATTGACGACGAAGAAGCTGCCCGACCGGGTGGCTTCCTCCTGCACGATCTCCTGCGCCTGGCGTTTTGTGCCGACCATGAGAACGTGGCCACCTCGCCCTACGGCATCGACGACGAAGTTGAAGGCGCGGGCGAACAGGCGAGCTGTCTGGTCGAGGTCGATGATGTGAATCCCATTGCGCGCGCCGTAGATGAACGGTCGCATCTTCGGGTTCCAGCGCTTGGTCTGGTGGCCGAAGTGAACGCCCGCGTCGAGGAGCGAGCGCAAAGGCAATGGCATGTCGCCCGGAAGGCGAGGGACGCCTTGGGCACTGAGTTCCGAGGATTGGGTCATGGGCGCGATTCCTTTCGGTTGGGCCTCCGCTCTCCTCCTTCGCCAACGCTGCCGAACGGGGCTCGAATGAGCTGCCGTTCGGAGGCGCACCGGACGAAAGTTTGCGCAGGGGAGCGTGTGGGATTAGTGGGATCGGGGTTGAAAAGCGTGGAGCTTCGAGACCCCGCCCCGTGATAGAGAGTCGCGGTCGAGCGCAGAAACGCGCCTCCGCGGGGCGCGAAACATACGCGCGGACCGGAAAAAAGCAAGCCATGACCGGCGCGTTTCGTCACAACTCGGGCGTGCTCCTCGCTGTGGCCACCCTGGTCACATGTGGAGCCGGATGTGCTGGACGACGAGTGCGGCCGTCCTGGCCGCCCCCCGCCTACGAGGAACCGGAGGCCGAAGCTCCGGATGCCGGCGCGCTCGATGCGAATCCCACGGCGCAAGCAGGGGGAGCCGCTCCGGACGCGCGCGCGGGTCCAAGCTCGTGATAGCTTGCGCGCCATGTCCGCCCCGAAGGTCGACCGCGCGCTCGTGCTGCATGTGGCCAAACTGGCCTCGTTGCGCCTTTCCGATGCCGACACAGATCGCCTTGCGTTGGAGCTGGCGCGCATCGTCGAATATGTCGAGCAGCTCGACGAGCTCGACACGCGCGACGTTCCGCCCACCGCCCACGTCGCGCTTGAACGTTTGCCTTTGCGCGAGGACGAGCTGCAGCCTGGACTGTCGCACGAGGACGCCCTTGCCCAGGCTCCGCGCGCCGACCAAGGCGGCTTCGCGGTCCCGACTTTCGTCGAGTGATCCATGGCCAACGGAGTCATCGACATCGCCGAACGCGTACGCAGCGGCGCTCAGAGCGCCGAGTCTTCGGTCACCGAAGCACTGGACCGCCTGAGCGCGCGCGACCCTGACCTCCACGCGTTCCTTCATGTCGCTCACGATTCGGCGCTCGAGGCCGCTCGAGCTGTCGATGCCCGACGCGCTCACAACGAGGATCCCGGGATTCTCGCCGGGGTTCCCATCGCCATCAAGGACGCGATCTGCACGCGAGGCCTCCCCTCGACCGCGGGATCGCGCATTCTCGAGAGATACGTTCCCCCCTACGACGCTACCGTCATTGAAAGACTTCGGGCTGCGGGTGCCGTGGTCGTCGGCAAAACAAACATGGACGAGTTCGCGATGGGATCGTCCAACGAGAACAGCGCCTTTGGTCCTGTGCGCAATCCGTGGAATCTCGACAGGGCTCCCGGCGGCTCCTCGGGCGGTAGTGCGGCGAGCGTCGCGGCGCGCATCGTCCCCTGTTCGCTCGGGAGCGACACGGGCGGGTCCATTCGTCAGCCCGCCTCTTTGACAGGCACGGTGGGTATCAAGCCCACGTACGGACGCGTCCCGCGCTACGGCCTCATCGCATTTGCCTCGAGCCTCGACCAAATCGGCCCCTTCGCGACCGACGTGCGCGGGGCTGCTCGCGTCCTCCAGGTGCTGGCCGGGCACGATCCGCGCGACTCGACATCGCTTGCCGAGCCCGTCGGCGACTTTGAAGCCGCGTGCGGCCGAAGCGTAAAGGGCCTGCGCATCGGCGTAGCGGCCGAGTACTTCGGCGACGGTCTCGACCCCGATGTGGCGGCGAGCGTGCGCGCGGCGATCGCGGAGCTCGAGGCGGAGGGCTGCATCGTGCACCCGGTGAGTCTCCCGCACACGCGCTATGCGATTGCAACTTACTACGTTCTCGCGACCGCCGAGGCATCGAGCAATCTCGCGCGCTTCGACGGAGTCCGGTTCGGGTTGCGAGTCGACGACGGCGCCGCGCGGCACGACCTCAGGGCTATGTATGGCGCCACTCGCGACGCCGGCTTTGGCACGGAAGTGAAACGCCGTATCGTGCTCGGCACGTTCGTGCTCTCGGCCGGTTACTACGACGCCTATTACTTGAAGGCTCAAAGGGTGCGAACGCTCATCCGGCGCGACTTCGAGGAAGCCTTTCGTCAGGTCGAAGTCATCTGCTGCCCTACCTCCCCCACGCCGGCCTTTCGCCTCGGCGAGCGTGTCGACGACCCCCTCGCGATGTATCTGAGCGACGTGTACTCGGTTCCCGCCTCGCTCGCGGGCATCCCAGCGATGAGTGTCCCTTGCGCACCCACGCGCAGCGGCCTGCCCGTCGGCCTCCAGATAGCGGCTCGCCCCATGGACGAAGAGTCCATGCTCGCAGTCGCGGCTGCGTGGGAAGCTCGCTCGCCCGCACGATGCCTCTCTCCCCCCGGTTACTGAGTGCACGGGTCACCGCCCCGCCTTCCGACTCTTCGCCAGGGACGCCCCCTTCTTCGTGCCCGACGATCTCCCCGCCTCGCCAACACTTGCTGCGCAGCCACGTCCACAACGCGTGGATGTCTGTCACCTAGCGCCGGCGGACAACCCAGTCGGGATTCTCACACGGCGGCTTCGAGATTGGGAGGCGACGAGCAGCCAAAGGGCGACGCGAGGACACTGGATCCACGTCCTTCGGCCGACCCGGCACACGCTCGCGCAACCTCATGCAGTTTGCCGCGGGTGGCGTCGAACAGCCGCACCCGTGGCACCTCTCTGTCCTCCACCACGGCCGTTGCGCCCAGGATGCGCGGCCGCTCGTCCCCGATGCAGCGGTTCACCAGTGTGTGAAGGTGTCCGTGCATGACAAACACGTGACGAAACGAGTGAAGGATCGTCATGATTCGACGCGAGCCGACGAGTCCGTCGATCCACCGCCACACGCACGACCCACGAAGGAACGGTGGGTGATGTTGAACGATGATGAGAGGCTTGTCGGTGAGTCCAGGATCGGACGCGCGGCGCACCATGGCGTCGAGGGTGTCGGCTGAGAGGGCACCGGCCGAGCGGGTTACGGGTTGATGAAACGTCGCATCGACAGGCAAGAGGCGCGCACCCGCACACTCGACAATGCGCCCCGCGGTCTCCGTCGCGCTGGTGGACGCGAACGCAGCGAGGGGGCCGCGTATCGCCCAACGCCACGCGTCGGGCGACGAGTACAGGTCATGGTTGCCCGGAACGAGCGTGATGCACTCGGGGGCATATCCGGACTCGTGCAGGACCTCACCGAGCGCTACGAATTCGGAGCGACTGCCGACTTCAGTCAAGTCGCCCGAAATCACCACGTGATCGGCGCCCGCACTCCGCGCAAGCCCAAACGCGAGCGCCAGCCTCCGTCTGCGTCCCGCGGGATCCAGCGGACGACCGAAACTCAAGAAGCGATGACGAAGCGACCACTCGCCCCGAGACTCGCTCGGTGCGGTACCCAGCATGTGCACATCCGATATGTGCGCAATGCGCGTCCCTTTGGGGTTCATCGTGGAGTCTCCTCGAACGGTGAGCACCGCCAGGGCGCTCTCCTACTGCGAGGATGGCAAAGAAAGATGAACCTCTTCGGACGATGCGGTAACAATTGTGCGTCAAATCACGGCCACCCTGGCCACTTTGACCGCATCTGGCATAGCCCGCCGCACACGGAATAGTTCGCAAGCGGGATCTCTAAGCTCTCGATATTACAAATATAAATCGCCGACTTAGGTTTCGATTTCCACCATCTTCGGTGGAGCGTGCGTCCGGAAATGCCGGACATCCTCCCCTCGAACCATGAAAATGACTTCTTCCGCGATGTTGGTCGCGTGGTCCGCGATTCGCTCCAGGTACTTGGCCACGTGAATCACGCGTATGGCTTCTGCCACTTGATTGGGCTGGTTCGTCATAAACTCCGTCATCGTGCGCAGGACGCGCCCGTAGAGCTCGTCCACCGCGTCGTCGCGCGCAAGCACCTGCTCTGCCCGCGTCCCCTCACCCTGCACAAAAGCGTCGAGCGCGTCGCGCAGCAGCTCCTGGGCCTGCTCTCCCATCGACCTGAGCTCGATCTTGATGCCGTCCCGCGCCGTCCCGAGGTTCTCTTTGGCTCGCTCCGCAATGTTCACAGCCTCGTCGCCAATGCGCTCAAGATCGGTCACAAGCCGCAGGGCTCCGGCGAGAAAGCGCAGGTCGTACGCCACGGGCTGACGCAGAGCCAGGACGCGCAGAACGAGCGCATCAATGTCCATTTCGTCGCGGTCGATGTGCCGGTCCAACTCCTCCACCTCACCGGCAATCTGGGCAGAACCATCCCAGAACGCCTTGAGCGCCAGTTGCAACGCGCGCTCACAGCGGGCGCCCATGGCGAGAGAGTGCGCGCGGAGTTCGCGCAGCTCGGCCTCGAAGTCGCGACTCGTATGCGAAGAATGACTCATCGGGTTGCCTTCCTGACGCGAGTTCCCTCCGCCCCACCCAGGCGCGCGAGGCGAGCTGCCAGAAGATTGGTCAGCCCGACGAGGACGACGAGCACGGCGGCGGTTCCCGCGCTCACTTCCACACGGTCGGGGGAAAGCCCCGCCGAATTGACGTACCAAAGGTGAACCGCCAATGTCTCGCCACCGCGAAACGGATTGAGCGAATACGCACTGGCCCTCGAAATGGTCGTCCCAGCCGTCATGATGAGGGGTGCGCTCTCGGCAAACACACGCCCGATCGACAACACCAGGGCACTAAGAATTCCCGGCCATGCGTACGGCAGGGTGACTCGAGCAGTCGTCTGAATCGGTGTCGCGCCCAGTGCGAGGCTCGCTTCGTCGAGCTCCTGGGGTACGGCGACGATGCTCTCCTCCGCAATGCCCACGACCAGCGGCAGATTGAGGAGCGCCAGCACCACAGCGCCCGCGAACAGCGAATACCCCATCTTCATCTCGACGACGAAGACCAAGAAGCCGAATAGCCCGTAGACGATACTCGGAAGCGACGCGAGCGTGTCGAGCACGATCCGGACGACGGCGACGAATGTCGGCGAGCGAGCGAATCGAGCCAAGTACACGGCCGCACCCACGCCAATGGGCAGGGTGATCATCGTGCTCAGCACGGCAAAGTAGACGGTATTGAAAATCTCGGGGCCGATGCCTCCGCCCGCCGTCGTTTCGCTCGGCAATGAAATGAGAAAGCGAGGCAAATGGTCACGCGCAATAACGCCACCCCCGAGCGCGACGACGACGGCCACTATGACACCCACTCGGTCCACGCTCGACGTCCACCAGTGGTATCGAGACGCGACGGCTCTGCAGCTCGCCAGGACGGCCCAGGCGATGACGCCAAAGGCACAGACGGCGACAACGAATCGCATCGCCGACTCATTGTCCACACCCGCGAGCGGCGACGCGTAGGTCGTGAACGACGCGATCTTGCCCGCGCCTTTGATGAGCAAATAGAGAAGACAGATCACGTAGCCGACCGCAAAGAGAATCGAAGCGACGCCGAGAAGTGACAGGAGCACCAACTCGAGGGCACTACCCGCCCGACGGCCTCGTTGCAGTACCCCGGGGCCGGTCGAATGACGCGCAGCGGTCACGATAGTCTCTGCCTTCCGAGAAGCCGCGTAGCGAGAACGACGACGACGGACACGAGGAGAAGCACCAGTGCCATCGAAAAGAGCACGTCGTTCTGCGGAGTCCCCGGGCGAGCCTCCTGCATGTCCATTACGATCTGCGCCGAGATCGTCGTCGTCGGCGAAAACAGAAAGTCCTTGGGCAGACGCCGAGCCCCGCCGATGACCATTTGTACTGCCATCGTCTCTCCCGCGGCACGAGCAAACCCAAAGAAGACGGCGATCAAGAGCCCGCGCCAGGCGTAGGGCACGGACACCTGGAACGCGGTTTGCCAGGGCGAAGCCCCCAGCGCGGCACTCGCGTCCCGAAGGGCACGCGGCACGCGCGAGAGGGCGTCGAGCGACAGAAGCATCACCGTGGGAGCCACCATCACGCCGAGCAAGATGGACGCCGAGGCAAGCCCCTCTCCAGTGACGGCCGCATCCGCTCCTCGCAGCCAGTGCGCCACCGAAAACACGATGGGTACGAGATACACGAGCGCAAGCCAACCGTAGACCACGCTGGGAATCGCAGAGGCCACCTCGAGGACTCGCCTCTCGGCCACTTTGATGCTGGGCGGGGCAAACTCCGTCAGCCACACCGCCGCGAGCACGGCCGGGACAGCTCCGAGAAGAAGCGCACCGCTCGCACTCGTGAACGTACCCACAATCAGGGCAAAGCCACCGTACGAGTCGGCTTCGGGTTTCCACACGCGACCGGTGAGCAGGTCTCCTATTCCGGCCATGGCCATCCCTCGAAGGCCTGCGTGGGCTAGGAAGCCAATCATCGTGACGGTGGTCAGAACGACGAAGACACCGCACGTCGTGAGGAGCACGCGAACGACAGCTTCCCCGAAGCGCGAACGCATCACAAACTGAGAGCGCTCAGCGACCGTCTCGGTCGGATCGACTATCGTAGCGCTCTGCCCCATTGATCAATCCTTGTCCCGCGAGACCTTCATCTGAGTGACCGGAATGAATCCCTTCACGTTCGGTAGCGTGTGCTCCTGGAAGTCCGGCGACAGCACATAGTCGAGGAACTGCTTGGCGAGCGGCGGCGGCTGACCCTTGGTGTACATATGCTCGTACGACCAGATGGGGTAGGTGCCTGCCGTGATGGTCGCGGTACCGGGATCGACAACGCCAGCGTCGGTCTTGAGCCCGAACACGCGAAGCTCCGGATCCGCGAACGACAGCGCGAGATAGCTGATAGCTCCCTTGGTCTGTTTGAGCTTGGTGACGAGCGCCCCGGAGTTGTCCTCCGTTTGCGACTCGACGAACTTGTCGCCACCGAGCACCAAGCTACCGAAGACCGCGCGAGTGCCCGACCCCGGAGCGCGATTGATGACAATGATCGGCTGTGGCGCCCCTCCGAGCTGCTTCCAGTCTGTCACGGTGCCCGAGAACACCTTCGCCAGATCCAGCAGCGATATGGCGGGAATCTTTTCGTTGAAGGCACCCTTGTTGGCCATTGCGGCAAACCCCACCACAGCCACCTTATGATCGACGAGCTGGCCTTTGAGATCCTCTGGAGCGAAGATGTCGCTATCGCCGATCTGGACGGCGCCGGCCGCAACATCGGCCAGGCCCTTTTTCGACCCGCCGGCCGACACCTCGACACTGACGCCCTTGTTTCGCGCTTCATACTGTTCCTTCGCCGCATTCACGAGGGGTTGAAGCGCACTCGACCCGCTGGCTTGAACAGTCCCCGTCTGCCCGTTGTCGACTTTCAAGGCCGCGTCCGCCGCTGCCTGCGTATGCTCCGGGGGCGGAGGCTGGCTCTTGTCACAGCCAACGGCCGAAAACGCCAGCGCCAGAACGATGCTCCGCGCCACGAAGGTCCATCGATGATTCATCAGCCGAATCTCCCGGTTATGTAGTCTTCCGTCTCGCGCTCTTTGGGGCGAGTGAATATGTCCGAAGTATCTCCGACCTCGACCAGACGTCCCATGTAAAAGAAACCGGTCCGCTGCGAAACGCGGGCAGCCTGCTGCATGTTGTGCGTGACGATCACGATCGTAAGATCGCTGCGAAGATTCGACACGAGGTCTTCGATTTTGGCCGTCGCGATCGGATCCAGCGCGCTCGCCGGCTCGTCCATGAGAAGGACCTCCGGTTCGACCGCCAGCGCACGCGCGATGCAGAGGCGCTGCTGCTGACCTCCCGAAAGCCCTAGGCCGGATTCATGGAGGCGGTCCTTGACTTCGTCCCACAGCGCGGCATGCCGGAGCGCCCGTTCGACTCGTTCCGCGATCACCTTGTGTTCGCTGACTCCGGCGATCCTCAAGCCGTACGCAACGTTCTCGAAAACGGACTTGGGAAACGGATTCGAACGCTGAAACACCATGCCCACGCGACGCCTGACGAGAACCGGATCGACGTCAGCGCCGTAAATGCGCTCGCCATCGAGCTCCACGTGGCCGGTGACGGTCACGCCGCTTACGGTGTCGTTCATCCGGTTGAGGGACCGTAAGAATGTACTCTTGCCGCAACCGCTAGGTCCAATCAGGGCCAGAACCTCTTTCTCGTGGACCTCGATGGAGACGTCCCTAATGGCGACCTTGTCACCGTACGACACGGTCAACTTCGTGGACCGCATCTTCAACGGTCCGCCTTCGCCAGCCCGGAGCTTGGGTACCGCAACCACCGCGCGCACTATCGGTGCTCTGGGAGATGGCGCAGTGTCGTTCAGGTGACGTTCGCGTGACGACGCTTAATGCGAACACGCCACGGAGCCCGTCAGCATTCTTGCACGAGGAAACTGCTAGCCGCTCTCCCTCACTATCGACTTGCGCTCGAGGCACGCAAGTGCGCGTTCGGAAGCGCATGGAAGACAGCCTCGCCAGTCTCCATCGTTCCCGATTTGATCTAAGGAGAAGAGGCACTCCCCTCAAGCGGTTTTCGGAGAAATCTATCCCCGCCAAAGTCGTAGAAGGCCCGTGTATTTCGGCCGAAACCGAGCGAGGCCGACGGCGAGTCGCCTGGAGCCTACTTCCCGCAGGCGATGACGCTCGCCACCGGGATCGCGAAGGGATCGGCCGAAAGACACCGGGCCTAGAACGAAACTCAGGTCGGGGCGGGTACGGGGGCGAC
>JBEKXD010000076.1:17037-38134 GCA_049512415.1 Polyangiaceae bacterium | reverse complement strand
CGACCAACTTCGGCAATGGCGTCACCTATACGGTCGGCACGGACGACTATTCCAAGGTCTGGAACTACTCGGATATGGACAGCTCGCCCTGGACGGTGAACTTCACCATGGCGAGCGCGCCGACCGGCCAAGGGCGGCTGTACGTGGCCCTGGCGGCGAACGAAGGGGGCAGCATCTCCGTGACGCTCAACGGCACGTCCATCGGGAGCCTTGCCCCGAAGAACACCAGCGACGCGGTCACCCGCCTTGGCAGCCACGGCTACTACTGGGACGGGCAGGTCACGTTTGCTGCCACTGCGCTCAAGGCCGGCGCGAACACGCTCACGCTCAAGGCCGGCGGCTCCGCTCTCGAATGGGACTACCTGCGCCTGGAAGCCGGCACGCCCTGAGCGTGCGCGCATCATAAGGAATAACCCTCCAGGCGCCCTGGGGGGTTATTCGATCAGAACTTCAGCCCAACCTGGGCATGCACCGTGAAAGCCACGTCCGTCGAGGATGAGGTGGCGCCGGGTTCCTGGATCGAAGGCAGAACGAGGAGATTGCCGTCAGCGCCCACGAACCACTGGCCCAACGCGATAAGCGCGGTCACCCCCGGTTCGAGATAGAGATTGCTGACCGAGTTCGGGAGTGGATTGACTCCTTGCGGCAGGGCGCCGACCGAGGACGATATCGTGAGGTTTCCGACTCCCAGCTGCGGGCGAATCGTCAGCGTCTTGTCGAGGAAGTACCAGTTGTAGCCGGCCTCGACCCCGTACATGAGCGCGTGCTCGGATACAGATAGGCTAGGGACGTCGCCGAAGCTCTCGTTCTGGCTCGCGCCAAAATAGTACATGAGGGCCACGCCTCCGTAAAAACGGAAGAACGAGAGCCCGGCACGTCCGCCGATGCCGAAGCCAAGAGGGTTTGGATTCCCGTTGCCTAGCGGGTCCGTTCCGAGGCCGGCCTTCGCTGCCACCTCGAGATCGACCGGCCCGAGAGCCCTCGCGTCGCCGGCCACGAGAGCGGCGGCCAAGGTCAGAGCGAGTGCGATGGATCGACGAAGCATCGCCGGGAGGATACCACGCGACCCGTGAACGCGGCGTGTCCGTCGTGCATCTTGGGTGGACCAGGACCACGCGCGCCGGGGCGTGCTCGCTGAAGCGCGCCTTCGCGGGCTTGGACCAGCCAGTGCCCCGACCGCTCGTGCGGCCAGTTCGAATCGACGGGCCGCGACGCATTACCGTGCGTGGCCGTGACGCTCGCAAGGCAGAAAGGAGGCATCTTTAGTGCCTCTGTGGTTTAAGGCAGTCACTGTCCCATGGCCTGCGTCGGAAACACCGCCATCGTGAATGTGGGGCGCCTTCTCGAGGTTCGTATCTCGCTGGGCTTCAGGAGTGCGGCGTACGTCGCCAATCACTTCGCCGATATCGACGCGGAGCTGGAAAGGAACCATCGCTCCGACCGGATCGTCATCGCAGCGGATTGGCGCTTCTGCCACGTCATGTCAACCGACGCGGGCGAAGCGCTCGTGGCCAGTCTCACACGCCACAATCCGCGGATCGAACGGAGCGCGATCGTGGCTTCCGCGAACTCGCCCAGCGCCATGCTGCAGTTTGCGCGCCTCATCCGCGAAAGCGGAAATCCCCGGCGTAGACTCTTCACGGATGCGGGCGAGATGGCCTCGTGGCTGGGCGAGGTGCTCGCGCCCGATGAGCGTCAACGCCTTGCTCAATTCCTGGACGAGTCCGTAGACTGCTTTGGATCCGCCTCGTGATGCGCGGCGGTCTCCCGCCGAACGGTGCGCAAGCCAGGGGCTTCAAGGACAATGGTCGGGGAGGCGGGATTTGAACCCTGAAGAGCAGGCACTCTCTAACCAGGCGCGGTTGCTGATCTTTTCGTCCAAGGGCGCGAATCCCGTCTCCTTTTCTCTCCTCAGACTTATCGCCACCAGACGCCGCCGTTAGCTCGCTGTAGCCCCGAATCACCCGCCGTCCGTGGAGAGATTTTGGAGACGGGCTGGCCCCCGGTACGCTGGACCGGCTTCCGAGCCGCAGCTTACAGACCAGGGCCCGCTCCACGCGCAGCGTGCCAGACGGCGAGTACCTCGAGCGTCTCGCCGCTGACCCGGTAGTAGACGTGATACTTCGTCCTGCGAAGGAGCACGCGCCGAAGCCCCGGCACGCGCTCGCCCCGGATCGCCGCACCGAGCGCCGGCATCAAAGCCGTGGCGGCAAGCATCGACTCGAGCTCCGCCAGGAAGAGGTCCGGCGAGGCCGGGCGGTTCTGCCGCCACCAGGCGTCGACGTCTTCGATCTCGCGGGTCGCTCGACGCTGGAGGACGACCACCAGCGGTTCGTTCATCGATTGCGGCGCAGCCTCTCGAGCACGGCGCCGACGGGCTCGATCTCCCCGCGGTCTGCTGCCGCCATGCGAGCTTCGATCTCCGCGAGCTGGGCATCGTCCAGGTCGAACGGCGCCTCAGTCCCCGGGGTCAGCACCACGACTTCCGCCCCCTCGGGCAGGGCGCCTTCGAGTTCGATTCGACCTCCCCGGACGCGGCCTCGCACGGCGTTCATACCGTAAGAGTAGCACCCGGGCGGACCGCGGGTTCTGCGCACTTGAAGGATGATCGAAGCGATGGCGCCATCGCCGCCGCCGCTGCCGAGCTGCGGTGCTTTTCGTCGAGGGCTGCCAGCTCGTTGGTATCCGTCCAGCACGGCGTGACGTTCGAGGAGGCGATGACCGTCTTCCTCGATGAGCTGGCAGTCCCCTTCGAGGAGGGCGAGCATCCGGATCGGCCCGTTTTGGTCGGCGAGTCGCGGCTCGGCCGAACGATCCTCGTCGTCTTCACGGAGCGTGTCGCAACCGGTATGATCCGCATCATCAGCGCCAGGCGAGTCGCGAAACGCGAGCGGAAAGCCTATGCCGAAGAAGACCGAACAGACCAAGCGCTCGTTGCGGGAGATCCCCGAGTTCGACTTTTCCAAGGCTAAGCGCCTTCCGCGCGGCAAGTATGCCGCTAAGGCGAGGCGGTCGTTCGCAATCGCCATCGTCGAGCCGGACCTGTTCGCGCGGTTTTGGTAGCTCGGACGCGGTGAACGCGGCGCTTCGCGCTGTCGTCGAAGCGGCGGATGCGGTGAGGTTTCCGGTGCAGGCCAAACGTCGCTCGCGCGGTTCGAAGCGAACCGCGGCCTAAAATGGGCGGCCGATCACCTCGACGAGGTCGGTCGTCGGGAAGCCGTCCAGTAGCGTGCGCGTCTTCGCGGCCGAGCATGGGGTTGATCGCAGCGCCTGTACTCGGGGCGTCGTCGGCTCGGCGAAGCCGAGCGTACCATTTTCAGAGGGACGCCAGCGCCGACGGTCAGTCCAGAAACGGGTACCCCCTGCGGACGAAGCAAGGTTGCCTGCAGCTCCCGCGCGCGCGGACTTCCGACTGTTCTTGGCGCCGTATTGGCCCCTGTAGAGTTGATCGATGACTGGCAACAACGTCCTTCGACACGCCCGCATCCACCAGCACCGCTTCCAGGGCCCCCGAGCTTGTGCCCGAGACACGCGCAAAGCGCTCGGCCTCAAGTCGCCATCGGGGATCCAGATTGAATGTAGTAATCGCTTGGCGATGCTCATCCTTCAGTATTGCCCCATCTTTGTCGTAGGAAACGACGTGCTTGCCTTGATCAAAGGCGAACGTGTGTTGCGCCACAAGGACGTCGCCAAGGGATACGGACTCGGGGTTTCCGGCACAGATGCCGCACATTGCAAGGCAATAGGGCTCGTATTGCGTGACGAGACGCGTAGCGACGTTAGCTGCCGAAGCGCCGCCGATCGCATGCGCGCGCGCGGCGATAACGGCGAACTCATGACCCTGATCGTCGACCATTGTGGCTCGAATGATCCGGAAGCCGCTGCCGTCGACGCTCGGTGCCACCGACTCGGCTTCGCGGTTGATCACATCCTCGAGCGCAGCCATTTCCACATCATCGGCTGTCAGAACAAGAACGTCGGTATTCGACAAGGTGGGGCCTCCAACACGTGTGAAATGTTAGTGTTTGTGACGGCGAGCGTCGGACGAAGGGTGCGCGAAGCTCAGTAGGTTGACGGGCGAGTGGGTAGAACCTTCATGGCCGACGTACCGGCGTGAGGGCCGTCCACGAGGCACGAAGCGCTCGGAGGGAGCGCGGGGTCACGGTCGGCGGAATCGAAGCAGTCGTCGCTGCCCGAACGGATGATCCCGGAACGTTTGCTCGCGCGCATCGAGCCTGCCCCAACGTGGAAGTCTATGCCTTCCAAGTTCGGCGGAGCGATCTATTCCGCAGCGACAGCGGCCTTGGTTCACCCGCTGCGAACGTCCTTCTCGGGGGATGATCGCGCTCATCCGCGGCGCCGGAGTCGCTCGTCGGTGCAGATGCGGTGGAGAGATTGTGGAGACGGCAGCGGCCTTCCCGCAGAAAGACGCGCCGAGGAGGCCGGATTTGTACCCGTTTCCGCATGGAAACGCCTAAAGTCGCCGTGTAAAGTATGGTCGGGGAGGCGGGATTTGAACCCGCGACGACGAGCACCCAAAGCTCGTGCACTACCGGACTGTGCGACTCCCCGAACGACCGCGCGAGTCTAGCACGCGCCGCCCGGCGAATGCTGCGGCTTCAATCAGCCGAAGCTTTCGCGCAGAGCCGCGAACGACTGGGGCAGACCGCGCGGTGTCGCCCGAAATGCCACGTACAGGTGGTCGCGGTCCGTCTCGATCGCCCGGACGTTGACGACCGGAGTCACCACCGCGAGTGCTCTCCGGAGCAGCGTGTTGTTGGCGATGAACGGGAGCTTCATCAGATCGATGACGATGCGATCGTCCTCGGCCTCGACGACCGCCGGCGGCATCTCGGGGAGTGCTCTCACGAAGTTGCCCGGCTTGGATAGGTCGAGTGCGCCGGACTTGATCAACGTCGCCACGGGCGTGCGGCTCTCACCGCGCAGGGCGAGCTTCACGTCGTGAAGACGAAATCCGACCCGAATGGACGTCGGAGACAGATCGATCGATTCCACGCGCAGGGCGACGCTGGCTCGCACCGGCGTGCCCATGGTCTCGAGCGACAGGGTGACCCGGAGTGCCGGCGGAGCGCTGCCGATATCGATATCCTGCGGTGCGCGGGCGGGAAGATTGGCCCTCGCGGACAGCCAACGTAGAGCTGCCAGGGGCACCGCAAACCGAAGCCCGGCGGCGCTAACGGCCGCGTGCACAATTTCGTCGGGGTTCTTGCGGACGTAGTCGATGGCTGCGCTGGCGAGCGCTCGAGCGGGCAGCATAGGCGGACGCCATATCTAGCAGAAAACCGAGGGCATTCCCGAACTTCAAAATCCGGCGGCGTCGAGTCTGCGTCACGCGCGTGCGATCGCGTCCCAGTTTTCCGCGAGCTCGGCTGCCGTCCATACGCCGTCTTCACTCTCCTTGAATCGTCCGCGAGTTTCGACGACCTTGAACGTGTACGCGCGCGCGCCGGCGATCGCGAGAACGTGCCCCGTGCGGTCTTCGCAGAGGTCGCTCGCGAAAAAGAGAGCGCCGGGCGCGATGTGCTCGGGCGTGAGCGAGTGGACGCCCTGAAACATGGGTACATCCTCGGTCATCCGCGTTCTCGCGATCGGTGCGATAGCGTTCACGGTGATCCGGTGCTTCTGAAGTTCGATCGACATCGTCCGAGTCAAGCCGTAGATTCCAGCCTTGGCCGCCGCGGTGTTCGCCTGCCCGATGTTGCCGAGCATGCCACTCACGCTCGTGGTGTTGACGATGCGCCCACCTCCTCCCTGGGCGACGACTTGCCTGGCGAATGCGCGAGAACATAGGAACGTCCCTCGAAGATGGACCGCGACGACCGTGTCCCACATCGAGTCGTCCATCTTCACGAGACTCGCGTCCTGAGCCGTCCCGGCGTTGTTCACGAGAACGTCGACGCGGCCGAAAGCCTCGATCGCGCACGAGACCACTGCCTTTGCGCCCTCGGAACTCGAGATATCGTGGGAGCTGTCCGCAGCCATCCCGCCGGCCTTCCGGACCTCTTCGACCACGGCGGCCGCTACCGACGGATCCGCTCCCACGCCGTCCCGAGATACTCCGGCGTCGTTGACCACGACCCGGGCCCCTTCGCGGGCGAAAAGCAGTGCGTGCGCCCGTCCGATGCCCCTGCCGCCACCGGTTACGATGGCCACCTTGCCGTCCAACAGGCCCATACCGCTCTCCGAGGCGCGTCATAGGGGCGTCGGCGGACAACGTCCAGCGGCGAATGATATGCTTTGGGAGCAGGCGCCGCCCAATGTCTGCTCACAGTCATCGTGCGGCCCTTCCGCCGGCGTAGGTTTGGGGGGAGAATCACCCCCCCGCACGGCCCCTGCTCCGAAATTCGGCCGCCATCCCCGGACATGTCTGACGAAACGCCCAATGTGAAGCCTCCGACGGTGAATGAGTTCGCCGCGAATGCAGTGAAGTCCGCGCCTCCGTCCGCCCCATCAACCCAAAAGACCTCGCGAATCAGTCTGTCCGAGTGGGCGGACGAGGAGTCCAGTACTCGGACGACCGACGCGACGATTGCCGTGTCGTCTCCCGTGCCGCATCGACACAAGACGGGGGCGCTTCTCACCGTAGTGGTCGGCCCCCACGCAGGTCGGGCGTACTCCATCGTCGAACCGATCACGCTCGTCGGACGCGGCAAGACCGCCCACGTTCGCATCGACGATCCCGGGGCTAGCCGCAGTCACGCTCGCATCGTCGTGTCCGACGACGGCAAGTACGTTCTCGAAGACCTGGGTTCGACCAATGGAACCTTTGTGGATGGCGTGCGGGTCGAGCGGGTCGAGCTAAAGAGCGGGGATCGGATCCGATTTGGCGCGAGTGTCACTCTTTCGTTCGCAATCCTGGACGCCCAAGCGGAGCGTCTTCAGCACCAACTCTACGAGTCATCGGTGCGCGATCCGCTGACGCGGGCCCATAACCGCAGGTACCTCGTCGAGCGACTCGCCGGAGAGATTGCCTACGCGAAGCGCCACGCCTCCGAGTTCGCTCTGATGCTGCTAGACCTCGACCACTTCAAGCGCATCAACGACACGCACGGCCATCTCGCGGGAGACGACGTGCTCCGAGGCGTCGCGTCCCTCATCTCGCGCATGATCCGCGCAGAAGACGTCCTTGCGCGATTCGGCGGCGAAGAGTTCGTCGTGGCGGTGCGCGGCATCGAACTCGGTCACGTCCTTCGCTTCGCCGAGCGCCTGCGCGCAGCGATCGAGCGTCAAGACATCAAGGCAGATACGCTGACACTGCGCGTGACCGCGAGCATCGGATGCGCGTCTCTCATCGAACTTCCCGAGTCGAGTCGCGACGCGGACGGCCTGCTCCGACTGGCCGATGAGAGGCTGTACGCGGCGAAGACTCAGGGCCGAAATAGAGTGTGTGCCAGTTGAGTCGATGGGAGAGGAGAGTCTGCGGGCGAGAGCGTGCTCTTGCTCATCGCCTCAGATCTTCCGAAACTCCTCGATGAACTCCCAATCTGCGATGAGGCCTTTGCGGAGCAGGACCGAAAGAAGTGCCGAAAACAGCGCTTCCCATCGGGGCTCACGCCCCAGGATCTCGCTCGCATCCGCGCCGTGGGCGACCGCGCGCAGCGCACTCACGAGGTCCCGACCGGTCAACTGATCGCTGAATTCCTCCAGATTCGGCCTCGACGGATGGGCCCTCCGCGGTGGCGCAGGCAAGGCGACCGTCGTCCCGTCGAGGAGAGTGAGCGACATCATCCGCGGTCGAAGGGGTCTCGCGGCTTCGGCCGCATGGCGCGCCGGGGAAGTGTCGCGCGCCGGTTCGTCATCCGGCGGCCGGGCACTGGGCTCCTCGGCGCCCAGCGTGGGCGGGTCTTGCTCCGAGGAGCCTGTGGAGCTCGGAGCCGGGCGAGCCTTCGAAGGAAGGGGCGGCGGAACCACCGCAGCCGGAGCGGCAGCTTCCGAGATTGGTGTGACCGTGGAGGGCGACGGTGCCGCCGCGGGAAGGCTTGCGACCGCGGTGGGGCCGGTGCCCGACCGTGTCGGAGCGGATCGCACCGGCGACTCTGTCGGCGCCTGTTCCTCACGGGCCGCCGGCGGGGGCGTTGGAACACCGCCGAGGTAGTACACGCGAATGGCCGCTCGGATGTCGCTCGCGCACGCGATCATCGCCTTGACGGGCAGCGACCCCGAGCGGATCACTTCCTCGATGGCGCTGTCGTTCGTGGGGTCGTCCATCGCGATGTAAAGTGTGTCGCCCTGGTTTCGCACATGCCGTACAAAGACCGGAACCAGGCAGTACTGTTCGGCGAGCTCCTTCGGGACGAGGTTGAGGAGCGACCGCGAGAAGTCCACATGGTAGAGGGAAACCCATGCGACACTGAGTTGTCGCGAGAGCGTTTGCGTGAGCTGCACTTCGGAGACCAGGCCGAGCTCTATGAGAAGCTGTCCGAGCTTTCGTCCGTCTTTGCGCTGGGCAAAGAGCGCTTGCTCGAGCTGCGACTGTGAGAGTACCGCCGCCTCGACCAAGAGTTCACCGATGCGCTTGGCCACGACCGCATGGTGCCTGAATGACAGGGTGCTTGGCCAATGATAACCGAGACCCACGTGCTAAGCTTGGTCGCGCGTTAATGAGGTCCTGCCCTCAGTGCGCCACCGCGTGCGATGATGGCCATCGATTTTGTCCGACATGCGGTTTTCCGGTGGGCAAGGTGGTTGCAAGTTCGGACGACCCGCTGATCGGGCGGAGTCTCCCTGGCGGATATCTAATCCTGGAGCTGGTCGGGGTCGGCGGCATGGGGCGCGTGTACCGCGCAGAGCAGACGAACCTCGGGCGCACCGTAGCGGTCAAGATCGTGCACCCGCACTTGGTCGGCGAGGAGAGCACAGCGGCTCGTTTCATCACGGAGGCGCGCGCCGCCAGTCGTCTCAACCATCCGAATTCTGTCGGCATCATCGACTTCGGCAAGTCGCCCGACGGTCAGCTCTACATGGTGATGGAGTTCTTGCGCGGACGCGATCTCGCTCGTGTCACCTACGAGGACGGACCCTTGCCGTTCGCGCGCATCGTCGACGTCTTGCGGCAGACGCTCGCGGCGCTGGACGAAGCTCACAGCGAGAACATCATCCATCGTGACTTGAAGCCCGAGAACATCATTCTCGAGCCAGCGCGTTCCGGTGGGGACTTCGTCAAGGTGGTCGACTTCGGCCTTGCCAAGATGCGAGAGGAGGCTCAGAAGCCCGGCATCACCAGTCCCGGGATCGTCTGCGGGACGCCCGAGTACATGAGTCCCGAGCAAGCCCGCGGCGATCCGCTCGATCCGCGCAGCGATCTCTATTCGGTCGGCGTGATTTTGTTCCAACTTCTCACGGGCAGTCTGCCGTTCCACGGCGATTCTCCGACGCAAGTCGTGCTCGCCCATATTTCCGAACCTCCGCCTGACCCGCGGGCCGTGGCGCCCGATCGAAACATCCCTGCCCCGCTCGCGGCTTTGGCTCTGCGTGCGTTGGCGAAGGATGCAAACATGCGTTTCCAGGACGCCAACGGGTTCGCGTCGGCTCTGGCCGGCGCCCTTCAGGCGGTGGGGGAGCCGACAGCGCGCAGCGCGACCGTACCGTGTACGTACTGTGGGGCACTGAACACTTCCATGCAGAAGTTTTGTGGCGAGTGCGGCGCCGCAGTCACTCCGACTCCCACGTCGAGCATCCCGCCGCGATCCACGGTCCGCGGTCGTTCCCTGCCGGCTGGTCCGCTGGTCGTGAGCGAGCCACCTCCCGGACAGGGCCGAAAGCGCGCTCCGTGGATGCTCCCTTTCGTTGGAAGGGAGCAGGATCTGGCGTGGCTCGAGGCGCGTCGCGCGCAAGCCAGGTCGCTCGTGGGCGTGCAGCTTGTCGGCGAGAGCGGGATCGGCAAGTCCAGGCTGGTGAGCGAGTTCGTCGACATCATGGGAGCGGCCGGCGATGTCGTCGTCTGCGCGGGCCCCGACCCTGCCTGGGCCGAAGTTGGCTACTATGCATTGCGGCGCGCCATCGCACAGCTCGCGCTTCTGTCGGATGCGGGCGGTTCCGAGCGCGATTGGGTCGGCGCGACGCCGGAGGGGCGTCGTGGACTTGCGGACATCTTCGGCCTTGGCTCGGAGTCCCGCGGGACCGGGCTGGAGCGGTCGGAGCTATCGCCCGAAGAGCGGCGCTTCGCGACGGCGGAAGCTCTGAGGTGGGCGATCGTGCGCGCGAGCGAGCGATCGCGCGGACGTCGAGTGGTCCTCGCCATCGACGACCTGCACAGCGTCGACGGTGCCAGTCGAAACGCCTTGGCGGATGCTCTCAGCGATCCGCCGCTCGTGCCGGCGATGCTGCTGCTCACCTGCGCGCCCGGGTTCGAAGCCGGGTGGGGCGGCGACGCCGTCACGACTCGCGTGATATCGCCGCTGTCCGCAAACGACGTGCGCGCTGCGCTCGCTCGCGCTGGAGCGAAGCCGATCCCGGCTCTCGTCGACGCAGAGCGCCCCGTGATCCCGCTCTACGTCGAACAACTCCTTCTCTTTCTGCGCGAAGAGTCCGGAGCACCGCCTGCCGGCCTCGCGGACATCATCGCGATGCGAGTCGAGCGTCTCGCCGCGGATGCGCGCCGCGTGCTGCAATCCGTGGCGGTGTGGGGAGACGACTGCGACGAGTCCGTCGTGCGGCGAATGCTGGGCGACGGCGCGGACATCGCCGAGTCTCTCGCGCTGCTGCGGCGCACCGGAATGGTCCTCGCGACCGAGAATCGAATTCGAGCGAGTCATCCGCTGGTGCGAGAGGTCACGCTCGCAACCATTCCGGCGGCGGTCCGACGGGCGCTCCACGCGGTCGCGTCGACGGTGTGCGACGAGCGAGTGCTGCCCATCGAGGTTCGGGCAGTCCACGAGCTCTGGGGCGGCAGCGCCTTCGAGGCCTTGCTGCTCCTGGAACGCGTCAGCGTTCTCGCGGGTCAGCGAGGTGACGATCATGGGGCGGTCATGGCCCTTCGGCGCGGCCTCGACCTCGCGCGCCGGGAGCTATTCCGGGGTGAGCTCGACGATCCCATGCGCGCGGTTCTCATCTTCAGCCGCAAGCTCGGCGACGCGCTCATCGTCGGCGGTCAGCTTAGCGACGCCGAGGGCGTTCTGCGCGAAGCGCTGGATGTCGCCGGGCCCAGCGGCAAAGACAGGGCTGCCGTACTGGGATCGCTCGCCCGTGTGGCGCTCGCCCGGGATCGGCGACAAGAGGCCCACGACTGGGTCCTCGAAGCGCTCGAGATCGCGTCTCGCTCCGGCGCCCACGAGCTCGTGTTGAATCTCGAGGCGTTGCGTCGATCCTTGGCCGTGTAATCGGTAACGCGAGGCTCCGTTGACGACGCATATCGCCCGTTGGGATCTGGACAAGACCTATCTGCGAACGGATTTCGACACCCTCCGGGCGCTCCTGCGAACCGCCCTCGAACGCGCCGAGGAAAAACAAACCCATCCAGGCGCCGCGACGCTGCTTCGGGAGACGGCGCGAGCCGGCGTCGAGGTGCACATCTTGTCAGGTTCGCCCGAGCCGATGCGTGGGAGCCTCGAACGCAAACTCCGAATGGACGGCGTCGTCTGGGAGACGTTCACCCTCAAACCGAGCCTGCGGGACTTGATGCGCCTGCGCTTTCGCGCGCTACGGGACCAACTCGGCTACAAGCTCGCGGCGCTGTTTCGCGCGCGAGCGTCGCTGGCCGGCGATAGCGTGCGGGCCCTCGGAACGGAAACCCTCGTGGGCGACGACTCGGAAGCCGATGCCTTCGTGTACTCGCTCTATGCGGACTGCCTTGCGGGGCGCGTGGATGAGAACGTGCTCGTGGACGTGCTCGAGCGCGGTCGCGTTTATCGTGATGTGATCCGCGAGACCATGGACGCTGCCCGTCGCCTCGTCGTCGTCGACGCCGTCGAGCGAATTCTCATCCATCTGGATCGCCAGACGCCTCCGGCAGACTTCCGTCGTTACGGTTCGCGTGTGGTCCCATTCTACAACTACCTGCAAGCGGCGTTCGTGCTCCTCGAGGACGGTCGGCTGGGAGCCGAGAGCGTCGTTCTCGTGGCCGCCGACCTCGTGGTGAGGCATGGCTTCGACGGGGACGCTCTGGCCCGCAGCTATCTTGAACTCGCGCGCCGCGGCCATCTGCGCGGCAAGCAGGCGACGCTGCTACGGTCTGCGATCGGAACATGGCTTGAGAAGCCGAATCCGGCCGCCGCAGCTGAGCTAGCAGTCCTTGCGGAGCGGTTGCCGTCGATGGCGGAGCGCGCCCAATCCGACCCCGACGTGCTGTCCGTCGCGAGGCCGCCCCCGGACTATGTGGCGTTCGTGCAGGCCCACAATAGGCGCTGGCGGCGGTGACGCGGACGGACCTGAAGGGTGTCCGACCGCTTCAGGTCCAATGCCCGGCGCGCAGCGCTGCGGTGTCGATGACCTTGACCTTCGGGCCGAGGGCCTCGCGAAAAGCGTCTTCGTCCTCGTCGTCCATGATCGCGTCGCCGAATCCCGCCGCAATTTCCATGGCTATCGACAGAATCCGCAAGAACTGCGCGAAACTCGACGCGGCGAGGGTCGGGCTCCATCGGTCCTGTCCGCTCATCGCCGTGTAGACGGGACAGTCGCCTTCGGGGTCTGGCTTGCTCACGTCCAGGAAGTACGGATCCCCGAGCAGCGCGCTCTCGCCGATCACGACCCACGAGGGCTTCCACTCGGCGGGGGCCGCACCGTTGTCTCCGGGCGCGTGAACGAGCTCTTGCGCTTTGATCAGCTCTTCGGCGGGGATCAACCGGACGTGCTCGACCGGCGTGATCGTCTCGACGTGCTCTGGATTCGCGGCCAGCAAGTAGCTTCGGAAGCGCGGGGGAACGCGGAGTGTTTTCTTGATCTCATCGACCAGCGCCTGAGGCGCCTTGCCGAAGGAGCAAGGCAACTTCCGCTTCTCGAATACGGCTTTCAGAGCCTGCACCGCATCCGCGAGATCACTATCCACGTGGTCGCCTCGCAAAAAAGGTCGCTGTGGGCCCTCCGCAAGCGCAGCTCCGTCCACGCAGTGCGAGCGGAACCGGAAGGATGGCCGAGGAGGGCATGGCGTTGAAATAACGCGCACTCACGCTAGCATCCTTGGCGACGAATTCGAACGGAGTTTCGCAAGGACCCGACGCGATCGTCCTGGGCCGCATCACGGGGTGTCGGTCTCGCGAGTTCTGGAGTGAGCGGCTTCTCCCGCGATCGCCTGGACGTTGGCTGGACGGCGGGCCCCCGCGAAGTGGCACGTGAGCTCGGACACCGCGGCGGCCGTACTCGATTGTCCTCCCAGCGCCCGCAGCAGCTCGAGCAGGTTGTCTACGGAGGCGCGGGCTGCGGCGATCAGGAAGGGTCGAGGGGCCGCGGCGTCGGGAGTGCTCAGGCCCGTGACGGTCGCGTGGGCCCTCGTAACGTCCTCGTCTGGGACGATCAACGCGATCCAAAGTCGCACTTGAGATAGAGGCTCGGGGCGTTGCGCGGCCCGCCTCGATCTCCCCAAGGGCGCCGACGTGCCGTGAGTTTCGGCGGCGGCGGCCCATGCCAGGGGTCGGCACAGGTCCGACGACCCGGATCCCCCGTTCGGACCGAGAACCGCGGTGCTCCAGGCTCCCAAATCCACTCGCGGACCGTCGGCCGAGGATCGCCCCCCAACGACGCGCAGGCACCGGTCCGCATAACGGATCGAGCCTAGGGGGCACGGGCGGAGCCTCTCGCACACCAAGTGCGGGAGCCCCACGCCGCCCAGGGGCTCCCGCTCGTAGGCCGCGGCGGTTCCCATCGGGCACGCGTCGTCGTCGCTCACGCACACGACCGACCCTCGCGCGAGGGCCTGCACCGTGCCGCCTTCGCACTGACCTTGACCGGAGTCGCACGCGCCCGTAACGAGGTCGAGATACCGACCGCTAGGGCACTCATCGAAAGCGCATCCGTCCCGAGCCATTCGCGCGAATCCGGGACGCTCCGGCCTGCCCGCCCTGCAGTACGCGTCTGCGACGGCCTGGGTCACGCATGCGCCCAGGACAACAGCTCCCTCCCGCGGGCAAAATGTCGGGGAGGCAGCTGGACGTTCGAGCGCCCCGGCGGATGAGTCCTCTCGCCTGCCTCCTGAAGCATTCCGCGCCAGCTCATCGTCCCGCATCCCGGCGCACGCTGCACTAAGGAGGCAGGCTGCCGCACACGCGCCCACGCCGGCAACGCGCACCACGACCTTCCCATCGCCGTACATCGGCACGGTACGGTACGCGTGCTACTGACGGGACGCCATGCTCGTCATCCTCGCCGACGGAACTGCCGAGTTCGACGCCACGCTCCGCAGGCTCGAGCTGCGCGGCGAGGCTGATTTCGAGGCCGTCGAGCCCACCGTGCGCGCGATCCTGGCGGCTGTCAGGTCCGAGGGGGACGCGGCCGTGGAGAGGTATAACGCGCAGTTCGGGCGACCCACTCCGCGGCTCATGAGTCGTGAATTTCCTGGCCGGGAGGCCTTGTCTCGCTTGCCGACCTCGGCTAGAGAGGCGCTCGAGCTGTCTGCGCAGCGCGTCCGAGCGTTTCACCAACACGAGCGGGACGAAGGCTTTCGCTACACGGAGGGCGGAGTCACTCTGGGCGTGCGAGTGTCGCCCGTGTCGCGCGCCGGCGTCTATGCACCGGGGGGCAAGGCGCGCTACCCGTCGAGCGTGCTCATGTCTGCGATCGCCGCGGGGGTCGCCGGGGTTCGGGACATAATATTGGCGACGCCGCTCGCGGGTGACGCGACCGACGACGCGCTCTATGCGGCAGCACACCTCGCGGGTGTGACCGCGATCGTCGATGCGGGGGGCGCTCAGGCCATCGCCGCCCTCGCCTACGGGACGCAGACCATCCCGCGCGTCGACAAGATCGTGGGCCCCGGCAATCGCTATGTCGCGTGCGCCAAGAGGCTCGTGTTCGGGGTGGTGGATATCGACGGCATCGCCGGGCCCAGCGAGATTCTGGTGGTGGCGGACGATTCGGCCGATCCGCGCGTCGTGGCGGCCGACCTCCTGTCGCAGGCGGAGCACGACGAGGCTGCGTATCCGCTGGCCGTGTGTGCTTCGGAGCTCATGGCGCAGGCCGTCGTGCGAGAGGTCGAGCAACAGATCGAAACCCTCCCGCGAGCTTCCATTGCGCGCGCTGCGCTAGGTCATGGGGCGATTTTCGTCGTGTCGGGCCGAGCGCGCATGGCGCACGTCGCCGACCGTCTCGCAGCCGAGCATCTCTCGCTACACGTCACCGATCCATACGAACTGTTCGCCGACATCCATCGAGCCGGCGCGGCGTTCATTGGGTCGATGACGCCGGAGGCCGTCGGCGACTACGTTGCCGGTCCGTCGCACGTCCTTCCGACGGGTGGCACAGTGCGTTTCGGGTCTCCTTTGGGTGTCTACGATTTCGTCACTCGTACGTCGATCATCGAGTATCGCCCCGAGGCGCTCTCGCGCCAGTCGGGCGCAGTCTGCGCGTTCGCGCGCCTCGAGGGGCTCGAAGCGCACGCTCGCGCAGTCGAAGTGCGTCTAGAAGGCCGGCGTCTTTCGGCCGATCCCTTCGCGATCCCGGCGTCGAGCGTGCTCGCCTACAGGAAGTAGGCTCCGCGCGGCTCGCCGCCGGCCTCGCTCGGGTTCGACCGAAATACGCCGGCCTTCTACGTCGCTACTTGTCGCCGGCGTTGCTCGCTACCATCGCCGTCGCGATCCATCCCATCATCGCGGGCGCGACCCGCGCTACGAGACTCGCCGCCCGAACGAACGGCGTCGTTTCGACGACGGATTGACGGGATAGGACGGCTCGCACGGTCTGTTCGGCGACCTCGTCGGGCGTCTGGACGGCAACTCCTCGTGGCCGGACTCCGGCGCTTCCGTCCGTGCAGAGCGAGCGTGAGCGAAACGGTGTGTCGACCGGGCCAGGCCGCACCACGAGCACGTGCACGCCGGTGCCCACGAGTTCTGCGCGAAGGACGGTCGCGATCGCTTCGAGCGCGAACTTGCTGGCCGCGTAAGCCCCCATCCGGGGTAGAGCCGCGACGCCGGCGACCGACGACACCATCACCAGCGTTCCGCCGGCTCGGGTGAGCGGGTCGAGCGCAAGCTGAAGAAGTCGAAGCGGGGCCACGACATTGAGCGCGAACAGCGCTTCGAGCTCGGCCACGTCCACCCCCACGAGACCGCCGTAGTAGCCGCGCCCCGCGTTGTTGACGAGGACGTCGATCCGACCGGTTTCCGACCGCGCGCGATCCATGAGCCTTAGCCGATCGTCCTCGCGCGTGACGTCCCCGGGCACGCAGACTGCCTGACCCCCGGCTCGCACGATCTCGGCGGCTACCCGTTCGAGAGCCCTTTCATCTCGAGCGCAGAGGACCACGCGGGCATTGCGCTTTCCCCACGCGCGCGCGAGGCAGGCGCCGATGCCGCTCGACGCGCCCGTCACCACGACCGTTGGGGTCATGACGGCGTATACGCGCTGTGGTCTTCACGCACGCGAAGATAGGACGCCTTGATGAGGCGCAGGACTATCTGCGCGGTGTCCAGATCGGTCGCCAAGCTCTTGTTGAGGACCGACGCGAAGACGGCGAAGTTGTGCGCCAGCTGAAGGACGTCGAGTTCGGCAGGCTTGAGATCGCGGAGCGGCGGGATGAGCGGCGCGTAGACCTCCAAGTGGGCAGAGAGCGTCGGGAGTTCGTCGCGAATTCGGTTCCACTCGTCGAGCTGCCGAATCCCGTCCATCAGGACCTCCTGGACGCCGGCATTGAGCTCGGTCGGAAACACGCGGTCCTCAGCCGGGTCCAGGTCGAAGAGTCCCGACTGCCAGGCGAGCATGCGATAGAGGCTCTTGAGCGGCGTGACTTCATCGAGCTCGTTGATGATGGCGTACGCGATGTTGCCCTTCTTCAGGTAGATGCGCCCTACGTCCTCCTCGGTGCGGATGACGAGCACCCCACTCTTCTTCGACGTGCCAAAAAGTTGCAGAAGGTCGGGCAGAGGGACCTCTTCGATGCTCCCGCTCATCGTTCGCTGCTGGCTCGTTCGTCGGGCTTGCGCCACGTGCTCGAGATCGCGCCTCGAGTCGCCTGGTGCAGGCGGGGAATCGCCCGTGACAAGCTTGAGAATGCTCGTGCCAATGAGCACGCGGTCGCCCTGTTTGAGCTGAGCGCGCGCAATCTTCTCGCCGTTGACGAAGGTTCCGTTCGTCGATCCGAGATCCTCGATCCAGATCTCTTCGCCGACCATTCCGATGCGCGCATGCTTGCGCGAGACCATGTCCTCCACCAAGACCATGTCGAGGTCGCTCGATCGACCGACGAGGATTTGCTTCTCGGGCGTGACCGGGAACTCCCCACCCTGGTACTTGCCGCTAATGAATCGCAGGACGAACGACCGTCCCGCCGGCTGTGGCGCGGGCGCCGTGGACACCTTGGGTGAGGGGTCTTGCATCTCTCGTCCGACGGAAACGTCCGGATCCGATCTTTGGTCAAGGTCTCGTAGGACCGGAAGGCGGCCACACTGCGCGCAAACAGCGCCGAAACTCTAGCGAATTTAGGCTAGTGGGTCCAAAGCGGCGTGGTCAAGTCGGCTACCGACAATCCGTTCGGCATGCCCGGGTGGGTCTGAGGGCTACTTGCGCGGCGGCTTCGGTACCGAGTCCGACGCCGAAGTTCTCTTTACTGTCCGGAGAGAGCCATGTCTCCCCCCGGAGGGCCTGCGGGTTTAGCTCCGTTCCGCGCTCCTTGGAGCGTCGCTGGTCTGGACGGCGGCGAGGGCGCCGTCGGCGTGTGGCAGCACGATGGTGAAGGTCGTTCCAGCGCCCGGTTGGGAGTGCACCTCGATCGTACCTCCGGCGTTCTGAACGATGCTCTGGCTGATCGCGAGACCGAGCCCCGTGCCCTCGACCTTCGTCGTGAAGAACGGCACGAAGAGGTTGCGAAGGACTTTGGGCGAAATACCGGGTCCCGTGTCGCGCACGCTGACCTCTACGCGCTCTTCATCCTCGATTCCCGCTCGGCGGGCGGCGGCGCCGCTCGTGTCGTGGATCGAGATGCGCCCGCGTCCGGGCCGCTGGGTCGACGTGCTGACGGTGATCTTGCCGCGGCCATCCATCGCCTGGATGGCGTTCTGCATCAGGTTCATGAGGACCTGTCGAAACTTCTCCGGGTCGATTCGGGCTCGTGGCAATGGTTCGATGAGGTCGAGCGCTACGTCGACGCCTCCGTCCGCGATTTGACTGGACACAATCTGCACGGTGCGCCGAACGGCCGCATTGATGTCGAGGGGTATGGGGTTGCCCGCGTGCGGTCGCGCGTAGTCGAGGAAGCTTCCCACGACGCGGTCCAGGCGATCGACCTCCTCGATGATGATGCCGACGAACTCCCGCGACGTCGGTTCATCCTCCGCGCTCGCGTCCAAGTCTTCGAGAAGCTGGGCGGCTCCCTTGATGGCGCCGAGCGGATTCTTGACCTCGTGGGCCAAACCCGCAGCCATCGATCCAAGGGCTGCCAGCCTGTCGCGTTCCTTCATCCGCGAGTAGACGCGGCTGTTGGCGAGCACAACGCCCATTTGGGCGGCGACCGTCTCGAGCAGCGCGACTTCTTCCGGCGTGAACGCGTCGCGCACGCGGTCGTCCGTCAAGAACAGCAGCCCCGCGCTCTCGTCGTCGAAGCCGCGCACGACCATCGCCACGGCGCTCTTGAGGACCCCCAGGGGTGCCGCCGCCGCGAGCACGACGGAATCGGCTTTGCTGGCTTCGCGGGCCAATTCCTCCAGCGACACCGGTCCGCTCTCCTCGAGCCGTTCGAGCAGCGGTCGCACCCCGAGCATCTCGACGCGCTTCGGGACGGCGGCTCCGATCGACGCGACGAGGTCGAACCCGTCGCCTTCGGGATCGCACAAGTAGAACGCCGCCGTCGTGACTCGGCGGGATCGCTCGAGCTCGAGCATGAGGGTCGCGACCATCGCGTCGATCTCGAGTACGTGAGCGAGCCGCTTGCGGAGCTCGCCAACGCTCTTTTCGAGGTCGTAGCGCTCCCGAAAGAAGAACTGGTGGATGCGGGTCTCGACCTCCGTCTGGAGCGGCTCGAAGAGAACGAGAAACACGATCGCGGCGAGAACCGCGTTCAAGTACATCGTGTCGAAACCGCCGATGACCATCACGAAGAGGTAGAAGATGCCTGCGAGACAGAAGGCGAGCGCCGTCGAGACGAGCAGGCGTCCCGCGAGCTCGTAGATGTCCGCGAGCCGCTGGCGTGTGACCGACTCCGCCAGCACGAAGAGAAACACGATGGAGAGCACCGCGCCTATCGGGGGCAGAGATACGCCGAGGTACGACAGGAAATCTGCCATCGAAAACGTCATGGCGGCCGCACCGACGAGCACGAGAAACCGCACGCGGTCGCGGACGGCGCGCGACGTGCTGCGCTGGCCCCGCCGGGCGAGCGAGATGAATGCGGCGGCGAGCAGGCCGAACACGTACGTGTAGACGGCGCCGAGGGCGACCGGTCGGTCGTGGTAAGGCGAGACCGAGACCAGCAGGACAGGAACCCCCGCGACGGCGGCCACCCGAGCGAGCCGTGTCTCGGTACTGCGGACTTCGAGTGGAATGACGTTCTGAAACAGGTGGATCCCAAACTGGGGGAGCAGCGCGGTGAGCACCCCGGTCACGCGCTCCCAGATGTCCGCCCGGAAGAACCCTGCGAGGGACTGACTGCCGTACCAGAGGGCGATGTCGGCGGCGAAGGCTGCGAAGAGCCAGTGAACGCGGCGACGGCCGCGGAGAAGGACGCTCAGCGCGATCGCGAGGGCGAGGACGGCGCAGAAGAGGATGGTCTTGGGGCGGAGGTCCTGCACGGGGCAAGAGAGTGTAGGCCGGGGATCGGTGATGGGAAGCCGAGCCTCCGCCCCAGGTGGTCGCGCCCGCAGCGGGCGGCGTTGGTCGCGCAGTCGGGCGCCATTGTTGCCACCTTGGTGTCGTCATGCGAACGGGGGCCTGAGATTCGGACCGCGCTGGCCGTCACAGTCGGCGCTGCGAGGCGGCCCGTCGAATCGAGGACATGACCTGGCTCGGATCGAATCCGACGAGCACGTCCCCCTCGACGTCGAATGTCGGGACTCCGCCTCGCGGATTGAGCGTGCGCATCTCGTGGGCATGGGTCGCGGACGCCTCTACGTCGCGCTCCTCGAAGGCAATCCCCTGCGCGCGCATCCACGCCTTCGCGCGCTTGCACACCGGACACCAAGCGGTCGTGTACACCACGACGTGGACGTTCGCAGAGTCTGCCGCCGAACGCTCTCCGGAAGTCGCCTCGGCGGACGGTTGGGCGGGCGGCGCAGTCCGGCCAACATTGCGGAGATCACCCGCCGAACCGTGGAGAACACCCCACGTCCGGTGCGCCGCGCCGACTACCGCCGCGAGGACCAATAGCGCGCCGAGCCACTTGGCGGCACGCTCGATCAGAAGAGGGCGCCGCGGAATCGACCGATGGCACAGGACGCACTGTCCGTCCGGGCCGCACGCGAGGTCATGGGACACGCAGCGCACGAGTCAGTTGTGCGACAGATCCCAGCCGCCGTCCACGAACGCCCCTAGTCTGCCCGGTGGTAGGGTGCGGGTAGCCATGCTCCGAGCTCGCAGACTCCCCATCCTTGTCGCTCTGGCCCTTGTCGCCTGCTCGCCCCCGCCGTCGCGTCCACCAGCCAGGGTCG
This sequence comes from Polyangiaceae bacterium, assembly GCA_049512415.1. Taxonomy (GTDB): domain Bacteria; phylum Myxococcota_A; class Polyangia; order Polyangiales; family Polyangiaceae; genus Palsa-1150. The sequence continues at coordinate 17,393 of JBEKXD010000076.1, read as the reverse complement.
CTACGACGATTCAGGAGCGCGCCGCAAACGATCCGCGTTTCGACGCCGTGCTCGGCGGGTACGCGTACCCCTTCGAGGTGCACTTCGCCGAGCTGCGGGAGCAGAGGCAGGCCGTCAGCATGGCGTACATGGATGTGCGCCCGGACAAACCCAACGGGCACACCGTGGTGCTCCTGCACGGCAAGAACTTCACCGCGTCCTATTGGGAGCCCACGATTCGGTGGCTCGTGGCAAGAGGCTATCGCGTCATCGCGCCCGATCAAATCGGCTTTGGCAAGTCATCCAAACCCGCTGCATTCCAATACAGCTTTCATCAGCTCGCCGAGAATACCCATGCCCTTCTCGAGGCCGCGGGC
>JBEKXD010000076.1:6352-17030 GCA_049512415.1 Polyangiaceae bacterium | reverse complement strand
GATGGGTGGGATGCTCGCAGTGCGATACGCGCTCATGTTCCCGGAGTGCGTCGAAAAGCTCGTATTGGTCAATCCGATCGGGCTCGAAGACTGGAAATCCGTCGTCCCTTATCGCACGATCGACCAGTGGTACGAGCAGGAGATGAAGGCCACGGCCGATACGGTGCGAGAGTACCAGCGCACGAGTTATTACGACGGAAAGTGGAAACCCGAATACGAACGGATGATCGAGGTCGCCGCAGGCGTAACCCGACATCGCGACTATCCAATCGTCGCGTGGGCGTCGGCGCTGACGTACGACATGATCTTTACCCAACCGGTGGTCTACGAATTCCCGCTCCTTCGAGTGCCGACGCTGCTGGTCATCGGGCAGCGCGACCGCACCGCGCTCGGGCGCGCGTGGGCACCGAAGAACGTGGCCGCGAACCTGGGGGACTACCCGGCGCTCGGACGAAAGGCGGCCGCCGCGATTCCAGGTGCGAAGCTCGTCGAGATCCCGGCCGTGGGGCACCTGCCCCAAGTAGAAGCCTTCGATGCGTACACGGAGGCGCTCGCGGGGTTCTTGCCGTGAGCGGTCGGCGGCGTCGGGTCATCGGCCGTCATCGCGGAGCGCGACCCGGACGGGCCCCAAGGTCACGGAGGGCAGCCCGTGAGCTGAGCGCAGTCCCAGCGCTCGTCCTGCGCGTTCCGCCCGTGGGCACGTGCTCCCCTTTGAACCCTACGCGCCGCGCCCCAGCTCAGCGAGCAAAGCATCGAGTTTGGCACCGAGGTCCTGGTCGCGGTGATACCCGCGCGCTCTTCGGCGCGAGCCACGCGGATGGTCCCCACCGCCGGCACGTCCACGTCGGTCGCACGGGCCACGATCTCCGCTTCTATCCCAGAGCTGGCAAACAGCAGATCGACCGTGACTCCCTGAGGGGAGAACAGTCGCACCGTCGAAAGGCGCACTGTGACGTTGTTCTCGACAGTCGCCGTCGGACGGCGGACGCCCCCGGATTGCGCTCACGAAGGCGTGCCTGCTCCATGTGAATGCCCCACTCCATGAGCTCGAGCGCCTCGGCGAGCTTCTCTCCGGGGGCCTTGGCGGCCGCGAGCTCGATACTGCTCTTCAGGAGAGCATCCACCGTGGCAGCGTAGCATGCAGCAGGGCCGATAAGAACGATCGTGGGGTGAACTGGCTACCGCAATCGCGCGACGACCCCCGGGTCGACCCCGCGCACCTCTACGAGGTGCTCGTCGGATTCTCCCAGCACCACGGGGAGCTCACGCCATCCCAGCCAGCTTGATACATGCACCACCGCGCGGCCACCGTGTACGTCGATCGCCTCGCGCGGGAGCGAAGTGGCGACCGTCAGAGGCGGCAGCGAGATATACCCCTCGAGACGCTCACCGAGCGGGTGGTGATCCTCGGACCGGTCCCACGCGATGCTCGCCCAGACGTTGCGCACCCAGCCCTCGGCCCGCTCTCGCGCGCTGGCGACGCCGATCGTCCGCTCCGCCAGCCGTGCGCCGAGGCGATTCACCCGCCCGCTGCCGAGCCTTGCGAGCCCGCCAGGACCGCGAATCTCGACGTCCTGCCCGAGCGCGACGAGATCGGCATCGATGGACTCGACCTCGATACGAAACTCCTCTCGGGTATCGTCGGCGAGCTCGAAGAGCAGCTGACCCTGTCCTGACTCGGCGCCCGTGACGACCTCCCCTTCGTCGATGTGACGAGCGATGACCACGCCGTCGATTGGGCTCTCGATTCGCGTCATGTCCAAACGTCGCTCCATTTCGACCTCCGCAGCGGACGCCGCCGCGCTCTCGCTCTTGGCGGACGAGACTTCGCTTCGGCGGGGACCGTTCGTCGCGAGGTCACGGCGCGCTCGTGCTCCCTCGAGTCGAGCCCTCGCCGCCCCTGCGGCGGATTCGGCGTCCACGCGCTCCGCGTCCGAGACGCTTCCCGTCGCGCTGAGCGCGGTCGTCCGCCGCAAGCGATCCTCGGCGAGCGCGAGCTCGGCTTCCGCGGACCGCACGTCTGCGGCCAGCGCAGCGCGTTCTTCGTTGCGCGCTCCTTGCGATACCGTCGCCTCGGCGTGGCGACGCGCGTCTCGTTCGTCGCGCAGCCGGGCGATCTCCGCGGTCAGTACCGGATCGTCGATCGCGCCGAGCAGCTGTCCTTTGACCACACGGTCGCCCTCCCTCACGGCAACGCGCGTGACCTGTCCGTCGACGCGCGACCTGAGCTTCGAGACGCCGCCGATCGCGTCGATCTCGCCTCGCCCGATCACCCGACGGTGGATCACGCCCGCGCAAGGGCGTGCGGTTCTCGAGTCCGCGTTCGACATCCACGCGCGGACGCCTACCGTCAGCGCGCAGCCGACAGCGACGAGCAGGGCCCAGCGGCGGCGTGTCACGAGGCGGCCACCGGAGCGCCCCCCCGTCTCGACAACAACCGGTCGTCCGCCACTCGACCGTCCGCGATTTCGATCACCCGATCGGCGAATGCTTCGAGCCGATGATCGTGGGTGACGAGCACGATGCTCCTCTTCGGGGTGAGCTCTTCGCGCAGCAGGCGCATCACGATCAAGGCGGTCGTCGAGTCCAGCGCGGCCGTGATCTCATCTCCAATGACGACGTCCGGCTCCGGCGCAAGAGCGCGGGCTATGGCCACGCGCTGCTTTTGGCCGCCCGAGAGCTCGTCTGGACGGTGTGTCAACCGGTCCGCCATCCCGACCCGCTCCAGCGCAGCGCGTGCGCGATCCAGAGACTCGCGCGCGCCCAGCCCGCGCAGTCGCAGGACCTCGCGCACGTTGTCGAGCGCGGATAGCGCCGGAAAGAGATTGTAAGTCTGGAATACGAAGCCGAGATGTTGTCGCCGCACGCGCGCCAGCGCCCCTTCGCTCGCTCCTGTCATCGTGTGCCCACATAACTCGATTTCGCCTTCGGTTGCGCGCAAGAGTCCCGCCAGAACGCAGATGAGCGTCGTCTTTCCAGAGCCCGACGGCCCCATGATCAGCGCCAGTTGACCGGCCGCGATGTCGAGGGACACGTCGCGAACGGCATCGACGGTGAGCGTTCCGCTTCCGAAGCTCTTTTTCACGCCACGCGCGACAATGGTGGGTGTCGTCATCGAAATACCTCGGCGGCCTCGAGCCGCAGGACGGCTCGCCCGCTCCAGAGACTGGCGAGGCCGCACATCACGGCCACGGCGCCGAGCGACTTGGCAATGGTCGCGGGCGTCAATGCGACCGTCAGGCCAACGCCCTGCGCGCCGCTCGCGAGGAGCTCCGCCCCCGCGAGCCCGAGCGCCCCCCCGACTACGGCCAAGGCCAGCGCCTGCCACACGACGAAGCTCACGATCTCGACTCCACTGGCGCCCACGGCCTTGAGCGTCGCGAGCTCGCGACGATGGTCGTTGACCACCGAGAAGAGCGTCTGGCCGACGATCACGACCCCGACCACGAGCCCAAGGATCGCGCCGAGCGCCAACGCCGCGCCGGCACCCGCACCATCGACCCAATACGCCTCCGTCATGTGCGCGAACGCCCGCGTGTCCATCACCTGCAGGTCTCCCTGTCGTTCGATTGTGGCGCGCAGGTCTTCCGAACACGAGCGGTCTGCCAGGTCGATGACGAGGTAGTGCGCCTGACCGTCCGAGAGGCCCGTGAGGCGTCGAGCGACGTCGAGATTCGCGAAGATGTAGGGAGAAAGCGTGAAGCCCCGAATGCCCCCTGTCTCGGCGGCGACCCACGCGCGATGCTCGCCAATGTCCACCTCGACACCGAGCGTCGGCGGTGGAATCTCCAGGCGTCCGAGGTCCAGCGCATCGACCGAGACGCGGGCGGCGCCGCGCAGGTCGCTCGGCAGGCCTCTCGCGAACGTCCATGGAAATACGACGCCGTCCGAGGGCTCGAACCCGATGACCTCGACGCCGATGTGCGCGCCGCTCGCGGTGCGCAGCTGGGCGAACCCAGAGACCACGCTGCGTATCCGTCGGACGCACGGATGGGAAGCCGCGATCGAACGAGCTCCAGAAGACAGGGGCTCAGCGAAATCGAAGACGCGCGTGCCTCGCGCCATCACCCATACGTCGCCGCCCATCCGAACGATGATGTCGGACGACGTCTGCAGAAATCCCGCGTACATTCCCAGTTGCGACAGCACGAGGACCGTGGCGAACGTGACCCCGGCGAGCGATGCTACGAGCTTCCCCCGTTCGTGCAGCAGCGATTGGAGCGAGATACGGAACATGGGTCAGGGAGGGCGGGACTCTTCGAACCGTGGATCCATGCCTGCTCGCCGCTGCCCGGTTCGATGCGCGGCGTTGCGTGGGGGTTGCGAGTGCGAGGGTGACACGACCGCCCTGCCGATTCTTGGGTGTTTCGCAGCAAGCGTACCCAATCGAGCGTCACGTCCGGGATCGGAATGGGTCCGCGAGCAGCCGGGCGATCTCCTCGAGATGGGACCGGGGGGCATCCTTGATCGCTCGTGCGAGTACAAGCTGCGCCCGCGCGGACGCTGCGTAGAGCTCGAGGGCGTCCGGGACCGTCGAGAGGACAGCCTGGATGTGCCGCTCGACGGTCCTGACGTCTCCGCGGCGCACGGGTCCGGTGAGCGCGTCCGGAAGCCCGAGCGCCTCCACGTTGTCGGCGACGGTGCGGATCAGCGGTCCGAGCATGCCCGGCGCTCGGCCACGGGCGACGCCCGCGGCCGCGAGGAGTTCCGTGGCGACCGCCGCGAGCGCAGCAGTCCCGTTGGCGACGAGGCCTGCGGCGGCATGGTATCGCGCCGTGTGGAGGTCCGGCTGTGTCCACGGTTTCATCCCGATCCGTCGGGCGACTTGGCGGGCACGCGCCACCGCGATCCGGTCGCCCTGAATGTGAACGGCCGTCCCCGCGAGTCGAGGGGTCTTGGTCAGGGATGCGAAGGACGCGAGCGGGTGCATTTGTCCGACGCCCGCGCACATGCCGCGGAGCGGAGCGAGGACTTCGGGGCCGAGGGCGCCCGCCACGTGTACCACGGCGGCTTCATCGCCCACGACGCCGCTCCCCGCCATTCTGTAGGCCACCGCTGGGAGTTCACGGTCGGAAACGGCGAGAATGACGAGGGTTGCGTGTGTCTTTTGCGGCAGCCCCGCGCGCGACGCGCGAAGCGTGACCGCGACGCCGGCCCTGCGAAGGGCACGGGCCAGCGCCCGTCCGACCTTGCCCGCGCCGAAGACGAACACGCGCAGGGAGCTATCACTGGGTTGGCTCATAGAGATTGTGGGCGCGCAGGAAGGCGAGGACCGATCGTGGCACGAGCCGTTCGGCGTCGGCCCATGCGCCTCGCTGGATGGCCTCGCGAACCTGCGTGCTCGATATGTCTGGCAATAGCTGCGGGACGCCGCTCGCCCCGGCGCGCGGAAGGACGATGAGGGGAGCCAATCGCACGATCTCGTCGAATCCGAACCAGCGCGATGCGTCGAGCAGAACGTCCGCACCGACGACGAGGCGCAAACGCCAATTGGGGTGGGCCCGGGCCAGGTGCTCGAGCGTCCGCAGGGTCCGGCTCTGGCCGCCGAGCTCCTGTTCGACGCGCGACACGCAGACGCGCGGGATCCATCCCATCGCAAGCTCGCACATTCGCGTGCGGTCGTCGAACGGGGCCAGGGGTTTGGCAAACGGGTGCTCGTATGTCGGCACGACCACGAGCGAGTCGAGGTCTTCGAGCGAAAGAACGAGCGCGCATGCGAGGACGTGCGCGATGTGGGGGGGGTTGAAGCTTCCGCCAAAGACGCCGACCTTCACGGGGAAGAAGGCTACAAGCCTCTCTTTGCGGACAGAAGGGGAACCTCTAGCCTTTCACGCTCATCTTCACGGCCGACCGCGAGCCGAGCTTCTCTGTCATGGCGGCGCGCCCGTCGACATCGTGAATGGTCGCGGTCAGCTCATCGCCCGTATCGTCGATCACGAGGCCGCCTCCGCCTGGACAGCCAATCGGTCCCGGCGAAAGAAACCATCGCGGGCCTATCTTGCGCACCAGCGGGGCGTCCCCTTTGCCGTAGATGAGAAATGTGGCCGAGTAGATGTCTTCCTCGTCGAGCTTGGCCTTGTCATAGAGGATCACGGCCACTCGCTCGCCGAGCATCTCGGCGGTGCGAAGCTCCGGTGTCGGGAGTCGTTCGAGCGCACGCAGTCGCCGGCGCGCTCGCTCAGATCTCGAGAAGGCGTCGAGCTGAGCTGGCGAGCCGCTCGCCGCGACGACGAGGGCACGTTCCCACAATCCGTCGTCGCTGGGATCGCTTCCCACGAGCGACTCAGCCCAGGTCTGCACCAACTCTTCGATCGCATCGTCAGCGCCCAAGTATACGGCGCGCGTGACTTTCGCGCCGTTTAGCATTCGCTCCGCCGTGCGTGCCAGTCCGTCCAGGTTCCCCTGTGCGGGACCGAGGAGTCCCAATCGCATGCCCCCCCAATCAACCGCCCGACGGGGTGGATGTCAAAGGCTGTAGTCTAGGACGGGGCGCCTCGGCTCGACCGGAGGGGCGGGGACGCCTAGATTGCTCTAGCCGTGAGTTCGCGACAACAGTCCGCGTCGCAGTCGTCCCCCGGGTTCCTGGACCCCAAGGCGGCAGCCGCCATTCTGCGGACGCACGTGAATTCCGCGGCCCCGATGACCGTGGCCGACGCTGCGGCCAAGTCCGGTCTCGCGCTGCGCGACGCCGAGAGCGGTCTCAAATGGCTATCGTCCGAGTATCGCGGCCAGCTCCGTGTGACGAGCGAAGGAGAGCTCGTTCACGTGTTTCCGACTGGCTTTTCGAAGCCTTGGGAAGTCCGGGAGGCGTGGCAGGCGATCCTCGTTACGCTCGGTCACGGCTCGATGAGCGTCCTGCGGTTCGTCGTACGGGCCTGGGTTGCCATCGCGCTCGTCGGGTACGCTTTGCTGTTCTTGGCTCTCATCCTCGGGGGGACCTTCGCGCGACAGGGGGGCGACTCCCGGCGCGACAGCGGAGGTCTCCCGGGTGGCGATCTCGCGTACGGGCTCATGCGAGTGTTGGGCGACGCGCTCTTCTGGACATTCCATCCTTGGTCGCCGTTTTCCGCGTACTCCTATGCGCCGAACGCGACCGGCTGGGGAGTGCCTCGAGCCGCGAGGTCGAGAGGCGCGCGGGTGCCGCTCTACGAGCGCGTGAACCGATTCTTCTTTGGTCCGCCCAATCCCCCGCGAGATGAGCGAGAGAACGAGCGCCTCGTCCTCGCCGCAATTCGCGCTGGGAAGGGTCGCATCGGCCTTGCGGACGTCATGCGCGTCACCGGGCTTGCGCGAGAGAAGGCCGATCCAATGATGGCGCGCCTCATGCTCGACTACGAGGGGGACGTCGACGTGAGCGAAGACGGGGGCATCGTCTATCGGTTCACGGCCCTTCGCAAGACCGCAGCGGAGACGGCCGACAGGGAGCAGCCGTCGCCCGCGTGGGTCCGCGTCCAGCCGCTTGCTCCGCTCACCGGGAACTCGGTTGGGACCAACCTTGCCATCATGGGTTTGAACGCGTTCAACCTGCTCATGGCGTCGTCGGCCCTCGAAAACGGGCTGACACTCGACAAGCTCGGACACATGTTTTCGCGCGTGCCCACGCCCTATGTGGATTCCGGAACTCCGCTCGTGCTCGGCGTGATTCCATTCGTCTTCTCGGTGCTTCTTTTCTTGGTTCCGCTCACGCGAATGCTCGCTCGTCCTTCGCGCGAACGGGCCGCGCGGGCCGAGCGGGGGAGACTTGCGATGTTGCGGGTGGTCCTGGAGCGTCTGGCTCGCAAGGAGGCGGTGCGCGACAGAGACGTGACGGAGGCTTGGCGGCGAGCCACGGGATGGCCGCCCGACCGAAAGCGGATTGACCGCGAGCTCATCGCCCTCGGAGGGGACGTAGCTCTCGAACCCGCCGAGGAGATGCGCTGGCGCTTTAAGGATCTGGAACTCGAGGCGGCCGCCGTTCAAGCGGAGAGGGAAGCCGCGAGCGAGGAAGAGGCGCGGCTTGGGGCCGTGGTCTTCGCGACGGACAAGAACTGACGGCGGTCGATGGGGCTACGCGTCGCGCGTCGCGCAGCGCAGACCGGCATTCGACAATGGCTTGGCTCGCGGTCGACCGGTCGATGGAGCCTGCCAGGTCGGCGGTTGGAGCCGAAATCCGAGAGGTATCCACATCACGATTCTTGTCCTTCCTGCCGCCGGGCAGCAAGGTGACGTCACGCCGCCCGCGCCCAGCCGCAAACTTGTAGACGCGCCATGCAGCCCACGCGTGCACGGGGGGATTGACGTCCTCGAAGGCGAACTCGTAAGCGGGAATCTGTCCATTCGGGTGCATTGCTTTCGGCGTCCTGCAGAGTCTGACCGTCACGCGTGGGTCCGCTGTGGTGTGCGCTCATCGTGCCGTATACGCTGCTCGTGGCTCGCGGTTGCGCGCCTTGCGCGAGCTTGTGCGGTTTCGAAACTCTGACTCCGAACTGCCAACCGGGGTCGCGCACGCGACGTAGTGCCCGCTGCAATTCTTGGACGCGACGTCGGCATTACTTGTCGCTTGCGACATAGACGCCGTTCCAGTCCTCCGGCGGAGGACGCTCGAGCATTTCGGCGCATCGGAGCGAGAGGACGCGACTCGGCGGGTCGTGACCTCGGCCGGCAAGCAGCCTCATGGCCGTTCGGAAATCACGAGAGAAATAAGCCTCGAGCGCCCGTTCGTATGCGAGGGTCGTCTGCGAGGGCGCCGCTCCGGGGACGCCTGCGCCCAAGAGCTCGTAGACGCGTACGGCCTCATGCTTGCCTTTCACGGCGACGCGGTCGACGAGGCGAAACGCGAAGGAGTCGCCCACCTCCGCGACGATCGCCTCACTCGCTAGGACCGCGACGCCGTAGTGCTTGCACAGACCTTCCAGTCGCGAGGCCAGGTTCACTCCGTCCCCCAGGGCCGTGTAACTGAGTCGATCGGGCGCCCCGAAGTGGCCCACCATGACGCGAGCTCGGTGCAAGCCGAATCGCGTGAAGAGCGGGGGCATGCCCTGCCAGGACGCGGAGGCAAAGAGCTCGCTCGTGTTGCGCAGACAGGCGAGCACGGCTTCGCAAGCGCGCCGCGCGTGGTCGGGCCGGCGAGTCGGAGCGTTCCAAAAGGCCATGACCGAGTCCCCGATGAACTTGTCGATCGTGCCTTGCGTCGAGCGGACCCCGGCGGTCATGGCCTCGAGGTAGCGGCCCAGCGTTCTCGCGAGGGCGTCGGGCGTGAGTCGTTCTGAAAGGCCGGTGAAGCCCTCGATGTCGCTGAACATGAGGGATATTTCGCATAGCTCGCCCCCGAGCTCGGGTTCGCGATTGGACTCGTAGAGTTCGCGTACGAGATCGACGGGAACATACTTGCTCAGGCCGCGCATCGAGGTCTTGGCTCGCTCAATCCCCTCCATCACGTCGACCATCTCGCGCACCGGTGCGTCCACGGTGGAAGGCGAGAAGTCGAAGTCGCGCATCCTGGCCATGGCCGCGACCACGCGCTCGAGCGCCTTGCGGACACTCTGAATGAGACCTCCGCTGCATGCGAGGACGATGGCACCGACGACCAGCATCGCGATCGTGAACCGGTCGCGAAGCGCCCGCAGATCCCGCGTATAATAGTCCTCGGGCACGACGACGCCCACGAGCCAGTCCTGCGAGTTATCGAGATCGCGAACCGTCGCTAGATAGGAAGTGCCCCCGACGCTCAGGGCCAGAGAGCGCTGGGGCGATCGATCCGAGAGGCCGTGGCGACGAAGACTCTCCAGCGCGGCGGTGATCTCGGGGGCCAAGTGGTGCGGCGTGACACGGAGATCGTCTCCCACGACCTCGAGCGTGTCTGCCGGGTCCACCCGAGCGACGAGGCGACCTTGGCGATCGCAGAGAAATACGCGCTGGGAGTCGGTCGTGTCGAGGCGAGGAAGCTCGTCAATCGTCTCCGTGAGCAGTCCGACTCGGACGACCCCCGCGAAGCGCCCCGATTCATCGTCGACTGCCTCTTGCACGGTGACAACGACCCGCCGTGCGGCCTGAGGCCGCGTGGCGTCGAGCTCGGAAAACGACAGGTCACTCCATATCGCCCGACCATAGAGGCGCTCGGACACGGGCGTCTGGAACGTTGGGTGACTCGTCGGGTCGACCGCGGCCGACTCTCGCAGGAACGGAGCGCTGAGAAGGCCACTCTGAGGGGCGCGGCGGCGCACGTCGGCGACGAATCGATTCTGGTCCATCGAAATTCGTCGTGTGATGAGTTCACTCCCGGGATCGGCGGACGCGCGGTACACCGTAATTTGCCAACGGTCTTGGGGCGCCCACTCGGCCTCTCCGGTCGGAGTTCGGCCGAGCAGGCTTGCGTGCGTCAGCGTCATGTCGGACAGCGTCGGGTGCGCCAGCATTTCCGAGAAGAGGCGATTCTCGGCTGCCCGCGGATCGTCGGCAGAAAGAGCCCCGAACCGGACGGCCGCCGCGAATTCGTCCAGCGCCGCACTTGCGATTTCGAGCTCGGCCGACACCCGAGCGCGGATTCGAAGCGCGGCGGCGTCTCGAAGCTCGTCGGAGCGGCGCAGGATGGATCGGCGTGACGAGTCGAGAACGACCCAAAACGTCACTCCGAGGGCGAGCGCGAGGGTCACCGTCGTGAGCCCGAGGAGCTGAGCCAGAGTCAGCCGGAAGTGCAGCT
>JBEKXD010000076.1:0-6343 GCA_049512415.1 Polyangiaceae bacterium | reverse complement strand
GTGCCAAAGAATACGCTGGTCCCAACGTGGCTGCCGTAACTTCGAGCGGCGAGCTTTGGAGCGCGCGTAGATCGACGCGGCCGGGCGGTCGCTGCCGCCGCGCTTCAGACGTCCGGGGAGCTCGGAGCGTCCGCCTCGGTCCAGCGCGAGGTCATGACGATGGAGTCCGGCCCCCCGGGGATTGGGATGGCTGAACGAATCGATCGGTTCGCCCGTCGGCCGGCGAAGTTTTGGTCACGAAACTCGCCGGCCCCGGCCACAAACCCGTTACGCCGCCCGTCGCCGTGAATGCCGCCGGCCCGCATCGCCCGTGGCGCTGCCCCTCGGGCCAGGGCGCTCGGGCAGGCGGAGGCCGAACGGAACCACAATCCCTGGAAATATCGAGCACAGCATGACTTCATCGTCGAAGGGGCGCACCGCGGAGCGCGATTGGATGATTTCCTACCGCCGGACAGCGGCGATGACGGTTCTCGCATTGCTGATGGCGGCGTGCGGGTCCGATTCGTCGGCGGCGGGCGGGGTGGATGCCAGCAGCGGGGACGACTCGAGCGTCGGAAACGGGTCCAGCGGGACGTCGAGTGGCGGCGGAGCCTCGAGCGGGAGTGGGACATCGAGCGGAGGGAGGGTGTCGAGCAGCGGAGGCACGTCGAGCGGCGGGGGGACGTCCAATGGGGGCGGGTCATCGACGGGGGGCGGGGCGACGAGCAGCGGAGCCGCGTCCAGTGGGAGCAGTACCTCGAGTGGAGGACGGGGCTCGAGCAGCGGCAGCGCCTCCGGCAGTGGAAGCACGTCGAGCAGCGGGGGCGCATCGAGCAGCGGAACGAGCTCCAGTTCGAGTGGTGGCGGCTCGAGGCCGGGCCTGGACGGTGGGGAGGTGGACAGCTCGATCGGCGGGGATGGCGGCACCGCAGCGAGTCGCCAATCGCTCAACTTCAATCAGGCGTGGCAGTTCATGCTCGGCGACCAAACTGGCGCGCAAGCTACGACCTATGACGACAGCGCGTGGACAACGGTCGGGCTTCCTCACTCGTTCAGCCGGCCCTATTTCCTGTGGACCCAGTTCTATATGGGCTACGGCTGGTACCGGAAGCACTTCACGAGCCCCGCGCAGTGGTCGGGCAAGCGAATCTTCATAGAATTCGAAGGCGCTTTCCAGGACGCTCAGGTGTACGTCAACGGCACCAGCGTCGGCGAGCACTTGGGGGGATACACGGGGTTCTCTTATGACATCACCAGCGCCGTGGTCACGGGCGATAACGTCGTAGCGGTACGCCTGAACAACAACTGGAATGCTCAGATCGCGCCGCGCGCGGGCGATCACACGTTCAGTGGCGGCATTTACCGCGACGTCCACCTCGTCGTGACTGACCCGCTTCATGTCACCTGGTATGGCACGTTCGTCACGACGCCCACTGTCTCGACGTCATCCGCAACCGTGGAAGTCCAGACGGAAGTGCGTAACGACAGCGCGGCGGCGGCGACCTGTACCGTACGGACCGATATCGTCGATTCCACCGGGACGACCGTGGCCACGACGTCTTCCACGCAGACTGTGGCTGCCGCGACGTCCATTACGTTCGACCAAACGACGCCCGCGATTGCCAATCCGTCGCTGTGGCACCCGGACCACCCGACGCTCTATCAGGCACTCACGACCCTCTCCAATGGGTCCACCGCCGTGGATACGTTCACGACGCCGTTTGGCATTCGGTCCATTAGTTGGACCACCAGCGGATTCAATATCAACGGGTCGCACTACTATCTTCACGGGGTCGACGTACATCAGGACCACGCGGGCTGGGGAGATGGCGTGACGAATGCCGGCTTCATGCGCGACGTACAGATGGTGAAGACTGCTGGGTTCAATTACATCCGCGGGTCGCACTACCCCAAGGATCCTGCCTTCGTGGATGCGTGCGACCAGCTGGGCGTGATCTTGTGGTCGGAGAATCCGTTCTGGGGCATGGGCGGGGCGACCGGCGAGGGGTCCTGGTTGACCGCGGCGTCGTATCCGAACAATGCCGCCGATCAGGCGCCGTTCGAGGCGAGCATCACGAACACGTTGACGGACATGATTCGTATTCTTCGGAACCATCCGAGCATCGCCGCCTGGAGCATGAGCAACGAACCTTTCGATACGGCCACCGCCACAATCCCGAACATGCGTGCCCTGCTAAAGACCGAGGTCGACCTGACGCATCAGCTCGATCCGACGCGCCCGGCTGGAATTGGCGGGGCCCAACGCCCCCTGGGGGCCAATCGGATCGATACGATCGGCGACGTGGCCGGCTACAACGGCGATGGAGCCACACAGGCGGCGTTCCAGAATCCAGGCTTCCCGTCGATCATCAATGAATACGGGAGCGTGTCGGCGACGCGTCCCGGTGACTACGACGCTGGATGGGGTCTCCTGGCGTCCACGCTGACCAATGGGTTCCCCACCGAATACACGTGGCGCAGCGGGCAGGCCCTTTGGTGCATGTTCGACCACGGCAGCGTCGGCGGCACCAGCCTCGAAACAATGGGCATCGTGGACTACTTCCGCCTGCCTAAGCGCGCGTGGTATTGGTACCGCAATGCCTACGGAGGCATCGCAGCGCCGACCTGGCCGGTTGCCGGAACCGCGGCTGCTCTGAAGTTGACTGCGGACAAGACGACTCTGGCCGCCGTGGACGGGACGGACGATGCGCAGATCGTGGTCACGGTCGTGGACGGCAGCGGGAACGCCATCAATAATAATGTTACCGTCACCCTCTCGATCGAGTCGGGCCCCGGCGAGTTCCCGACCGGACCGAGTATCACGTTCACTCCGCCGTCGAGCAGTCCGCAATCGGATATCGCCATCATGGACGGCACGGCCGCCATCGAATTCCGCAGTTACTATGCTGGAACCACGGTGATCCGTGCGACAGCGACCGGATTGACCGACGGGACGATTACGATCACGTCCGAAGGGAGCCCGGCGTGGGTCCAGGGCGTTACGCCCTCCGCTCCCGCGCAGCCGTACACACGCTACGCAGGAAGCGCAGGCCTCTGACGCCGCAATGTCCGGAAGATCGTCCGGGCGAGTCACGCGAATTCGCGAGGGTTGAGCTCGGGAAGGAACGGAGCCCGAGCCGCACGCGCTCGTCGTCGGCGCGAAGCCGCGACCGCAAGGACGTGGCCAGTTGCACGTGGCGCTCCGCGAGGTGTTGCGCAGAAGCCATGGGCGCTCAATACGTCGATATCATTGATGTTTGAGAGGCGGTCCATAGCCTATGAGCAGTCTCGTGCGGCAACGATCGCGGATGTCCACGGTGGAGATTTGCGCGAACGTTCCAGTGGGATCGCCGGGTCCCGCCAACCACCGGTTGCATTCGGTTCAGGCTTTGGGCAGGATTGCGGCCGTTGGCGGGCAAGGCTGTGCTGCGCCGCTGGATTCCAAAGGAGGGTGACCAATGCTATCGAAATACCAAAATAGGAAGCTCCGCTGGGCGCTTGTCCTAAGCACCGTCGTTGTCTCGGCGTGCAGCTCGCAGGCCATACAGCCCACGGAACGGACGGCCAAGACCGCCGCGGCGGTCTTGAGTCATCACGTTCCACTCGCCGTGTCCAACGGTCAGGCCGTGCTAGCAGGCTCGCTGCCCGCGGATCAAAATCTGCATGTCACTTTGTCCCTGTCGCCGCGCAATCAGGCGGAACTGACCAGCCTGTTGAGCCAGCTCTACGACCCGTCCAGCCCCAAGTACCGCCAATTCCTCTCTGTCGAGCAGTTCACCGAGCAGTTTGGCCCCACTGCGGAGGATTTCCAGACGGTCATGAGCTTCGCCCGAGCCAATGGCATTGCCGTCACCGACACGCCCGCGAATCGCCTGATCGTGCCGCTCAACGGCACCGTCGCTCAGATCGAAAAGGCCTTCAATGTCAAGATGAACGCCTATCAGCATCCGACCGAGAACCGCACCTTCTTCGCGCCGGACCGTGAGCCTTCGCTCAACCTGAGCGTGCCGGTCACGCACATCTCCGGCTTGGACAACTACAATATTCCGCACCGCGCAGCGACGGCGCCCTACACTGCCTCGGGTCCATATGGTACGTACCTCGGAAGCAATATACGGAATGCCTACTACGAGAACTCCTCCACGACCCCTCCGACCCCGCTGACCGCTCTCACCGGCGCTGGTCAGATCGTCGGTCTCCTCGAGTTCGAAGGCTACAATCTCAGCGACGTCAATGAGAGCTTCAGCAGCGCCGGACAGACGTCTCGCGTGCCCGTTGTCAGTGTGGTGCTGGATGGTGCGAACCCCGGAGTGGGCAGTGGCGGCAGCGATGGCGAAGTCATACTGGACATCGTTGCTGCAATCGGCATGGCTCCAGGCTTGAGCCAGGTGCGCGTCTATGTTGGAGCGAGCGATGTGGACATATTCAATAAAATGGCGACCGAGAAGCCGGAGAATATGGCCAAACAAATCAGCGTCTCATGGACCGAAGGCGATAATTCCGTTGCAGATGATCCTGTCTTCCAAGAAATGGCTACGCAGGGCCAGAGTATCTTCGTCGCATCTGGGGATTGGGGGTCTTATCCTGACGGACACGACACCCCCTTCCCGGCAGAAGATGCTTGGGTGACGGCTGTCGGAGGAACCGAATTGCCAGCCTATGTTTCGCCTTGGTCAGAGGTGGCTTGGGGCCTTGGCTATAGCGCCAGCGTTGCGGGTGCCGCGAGCGGCGGAGGCATCAGTCCCGACAGTATTCCGATTCCGAGTTGGCAAGTGGGAGTAGCCAATTCGCTGAACGGAGCTTCCACGACCCTGCGCAATTTACCAGACGTGGCTGCGATCTCTGAACCAGGGATGTATCTCTGCTCAGACGGCGGCTGTGGCCCCGGGCCCGGCACCAGCCTTGCCTCGCCGCTATGGGCAGGCTTCATGGCGCTGGTCAATCAGCAGGCCGTGGAGACGGGAAATGCGCCGAAGGGCGGCCTGGGCTTCATCAATCCGGCAATCTATGCGATTGGCGAGAACCCGGCGAAATACGCCGCCGACTTTCACGATATGATCGGTGGGACCAATGGCGCATTCAATGCTGTCAAAGGCTATGATCTCGTGACGGGATGGGGCAGCCCGAATGGACAGAACCTGATCAACGATCTGATCGGAGTCGCGTCATCGGGCTTCACGCTCACAAACGCGGCTATCACGACCGGTCTGACGATCCATCCAGGCGGTTCCGGCACGGTCGCCATTTATGTGAACGACACGGACGGCTTCACTGGCAGCGTAACGCTGGCTGCATCCGGTCTGCCCAGCGGTGTGACCGCATCGTTTGGCTCCAATCCCACCAAGGGGACAAGTGTCCTCACGCTCACGGCCAGCAGTGAGGCCGTTGCCGGAACCTACCCGGTTACGATCACCGGACTTTCCACCACCTCTACCACCGCAAGAACTGCCATACCCCTCACCGTCGCGTCAGGGGGGAGCTTCTCGCTCAAGCCTTCGGCGCCCACTCTGGCCGTTGGTCAAGGCAGTACCGCGACCGACACCATCACGGTAACGGACGTGAACGGATTTGCCGGCAACGTGACGCTTTCCGTTTCCGGCCTGCCGAATGGCGTAACTGTCAAGTACGGAACCAATCCCACCGAGTCGACCAGCGTCCTCGCGTTCACGGCCAGCAGCACGGCCACTGCCGGAACGGTGACGGTCACCGTCACCGGAATCTCCGGCAGCTTGAGCGCAACCGCCGCCATCGCCCTGGACGTGATTCCCGGATCGTCGGGGACCAGCTGTACGATTGACTATACGATTTCGCCCCAGAACTCGAGCTCCTTCGGAGCTACCATCACCATCAACAACACGGGAACCACCGCCCTGACCAGTTGGTCGCTGACTTGGATTTTTGCAAATGGGCAGACAATAACGTCACTCTGGAACGGAGTGGAGACCCAAAGCGGTGCGAACGTGACTGTGACCAACGAGGCCTATAACGGCAGTATTCCCGCTGGCGGAAGTAGCAACGGCTTGGGCTTCAACGGTACCTGGAACGGCGTGACGAACGCCATACCAACGTCGTTCGCGCTCAATGCCACGACCTGCACAGTCAACTAACAATTTCCCCATCAGAGGTGCGAGGTCGAGCGTCAGCCAATCAAAGCGGCTGGAGATGGAGAGGCGCCCCCTCGGAGAACGCATCGCGCCCGCACGCGAGCGAAGTGAAGCCGAAGGCGGAAGTGGGGGGCGCCCCCGTCAAGGGGAGTCATGGCTCCGTCAAGGGGAGTCATGGCTCCGTCAAGGGGAGTCATGGCTCCGTCAAGGGGAGTCATGGCTCCGTCAAGGGGAGTCATGGCTCCGTCAAGGGGAGTCAT
>JBEKXD010000075.1:0-21146 GCA_049512415.1 Polyangiaceae bacterium | reverse complement strand
ACTGCCGCCGCCGAGCGGGGCCACGCCGCCGTCGGCGAGCGTCGTCGAAGTGCCGTACCCGTCGTCCGTGTAGTAGTTGTTGGTGCCCTCCTGCGGATCGGGGTCCTCGATCTCGGCGGACGGCGGGGCGATCGCAAGCCCATTGCCATCGCTGAAGTACATCGCGTCGCCGCTGCCCATCATGATGTGATTCGCGCCAGTGCCGCCCTCGACGGCCTGGTGGTAGTTGTCACTCATCGCGTAGGTGTTCGCGATCGACGTGAGGTAGGGAACATCGCCTTCCTGCACATTGTAGAAGCCCATCGACGTGGAGCCTTCGCCCGTCGACAGGTCGTTGAAGTTCGCGGGCTGAGCGTTCGTATTGCTGCCGGCGCCCACCGTCGTCTCTACCCACGGAAAGAGGTCGGCCAAGCATCCCGATGGATTCGCCGCGGTGGAGTACGCGCCACTGCAATCGAGCTCCTGCCACATTTGATAAAAGCGGTGAACGGGACTCGCGGCGTACGCATCGTACGGAATACCGGGCGTCAGCTGAAACGGCCCGGGCGGCAGGTCGGTCACGCCGACGATGCGGGTGTCGGCAACGTGCGAGCCGGCAATGCCGGTGCCTCCGGTCGTCAGAAGCGTGTACCACGCAGGGTCCGGACCGCCGTCGGGCAGGTCGGGCAACCCATTCTCGGCGGCCTCCGCTGTCGGAAGGTCAGGGAGGTACGGCGTCTCGGGTCCGCCGACTCCGGGCGGCGGCAGCGTCGTGTAGGGAGTCTTGCCGCCGGGCGCGACCTGGTATGTACTTGGAATCGGGACGGCCAGCGGATCGACCCCTGGCGCAGGATTCGAATCGATCGCCGAAGCCTGAAGCGATCGGCTGTAGTTGGGGCCGGGAGTCCCGTCTTCGTTGACGATACCCTTCGAGAGGAGGTTATCGACCGTCTGACCCTTCACGGGCTTGTACGTGGCAAACACGTGGTCGAACGTGCGGTTTTCGCCAATGATGACGATCAGGTGTTTGACCGGCGACGTCGTCGCGTTGTCGCCGGTTCCACCAAATGTCGTGCCCGCTCCGAGGGGGCTCTGGTCGGTCGCGGGGACCGAATCGGTCACAGGCTCCTGGTTGGCCGCGGTACATCCAGCGAACGACAAGAGGGTGCCTAACAGGCACAGGCTGGTTCGTCTGCGCATTTTTTCAGACTCCTTTATAGGGTGCGAATCACCGCGTGTAGCTCGCGATGGCGCACGACCTTACCTCGGCATTTGTGTCGAGTCGGTGCCGTAAACGCAAACGATGCGCTGCCGGGCTCTACGGATTATCGTCGTATCCATATTACGTGAGCCCGGTTTCAATTGGCAGTCTTAGCCGTTCGATGGCTGAGTGGCCCGCGGACGCCTGGACAGCCAAGCGGTTACTCCGTCCGCCGCCGGAAGAGCCACGCGGCCGCGCCGAGCGTGACTACGGCGATGAGAAGCAAGGGGGCCGTGTTTCTTGCGACGTCCCCCATCGGCATGGCCTTGAGGAAGATGCCCCTCGTCACGACCAGGAAGTAACGGAGCGGGTTCGCGAGAGTGATCGTCTGGAGCCAACGGGGCATGTTCTCGATCGGCGTCGCGAATCCGGAGAGCAGTGTCGCCGGGGCCACGAAGAGGAACGCCCCGAGAATCGCTTGCTGCTGCGTCGCGCAGAGCGAGGAGATGAAGAGGCCTACGCCGACGACGGAGGCGAGGAAGAACAGGGCACTCCCATACAGCAGCAGGATCGATCCGCGGAGCGGAACTCTGAAGATGAGGACCGTCGCCAGAACGTAGACGGTGATGTGGACGAGTCCGATGAGCATGGGCGGGATGGTCTTGCCGATGAGAATCTCGTGGGTTCGAAGGGGTGCGACCATGAGCTGATCGAAGGTCCCGAGCTCGCGCTCACGCGCCACCGAGAGCGCCGTCACCAGCAAGCCGACGAGCAGTGCCACGACGGCGATCAAGCCAGGCACGGTGAACCATGAGAACGTGAGGTTGGGATTGAACCAGTTTCTCGGCACGACCCGCGGCAGGGTGGAAACGCGACGATGGCGCTCGTTGTCGTCGGCCACGAACGTATTCATGATCTCGCCGAGGTACCCATTGACGATCTGCGATGCATTCGAGCGGCGGCCGTCGAGCACGATCTGGATGCTCGCGGGACGTCCCGCCGCGAGGTCCTGCGAAAACGACGTCCCTATGTCGACCGCGCAGAGCGCCTGCTCCTGGTCGATCGCTCGGCGGAGGGCGCGCGGGTCGTGTACCGCGGAGACGCTGCGGAACGTGGGCGAGCCCTCGATGCGTCGAACGAGCTCGATTCCCGATGGACCCTCGTCGCGGTTCATGACGACGAGGTCGACGTTCTTCACTTCTAGAGTGGCGGCGAGCGAAAAGACCAGGAGCTGCACGACGGGAGGCCCGATCAAGATCGCGCGGCTCCGCGGGTCGCGAAGCACGACGAGGAGTTCCTTCACGATGAGGGCCAGCAGCCGCGTCCACATCACGCGACCCGTTTCTTCGTCGTGAGCAGGGCGAGCAGCAGCAGCACGGCGCCGAAAAGCGTCAGCACACCGATATCACGGAGAAACAGCGTCCAAGTGTCCCCCGCGAGAAACACGGTCTGGAGGCTGGGGATGAGCCAACGAGCGGCCACGACGTTGGTGAGCCACTGGATCGGCTTGGGCATCGACGCGATCTCGAAGATGAACCCGGAAAGGAGAAACGTCGGCAAGAACGCCGAGATGAGGGCGAGCTGCGAGGCGAGAAACTGGTTTTTCGTCGCCGCCGAGATGAGCAGGCCCTGGCCGAGAGACGGCAGCAGGAATGCCGCCGAGATCGCGTAGAGCGCACCGACCGAGCCACGGAATGGGACGCCGAAGACGACCACGGCTACGACGGCGCACACGGTCATCGAGGCGAGCGCGAGGAGAAAGTAGGGGATCACCTTGCCGAGCAGCAGCTCGAATGCGGTGACCGGCGTCGCCATCATCGCCTCCATCGTTCCCCTCTCCCATTCGCGAGCGACGACGAGCGAAGTCAGCAGCGTGCCCACGAGCGCCATGACGATGGCGACGCAGCCCGGAACGAGGAAGAACCGGCTCGAGAGTTCGGGATTGAACCAGAAGCGTGCCTCTGCGCCGGGCAGTGAGGCCGCGCGACCGGACTCGATCGCTCGCGAGTGGGCCCATGTTGCCACGACCCCTTGCGCATACCCCTGTACGAGCGCCGCCGTGTTGGGATCGGACCCGTCCACGATGACGTCGATCTCGGGCGACGTGGAGCGCCTCGAGAGATCGGCGTCAAACGCGGCGGGGATGACGATGATGCCGCGCAGCTCGGCGCGGGCGAGCGGCTCCTCGAGCTGCCGACGGTCGGTCGCGACGCGGACGTCGAAGCTGGGCGAAGCCTGGAAGGCGGCGAGCAGTCCGCGAGCGGCGGGCGTGGGCCGTTCGATGGCTACCCCGACACGGGTACGCGTCGTGTCGAGCGACACACCGTAACCGAAGAGAAAGAGCAAGATCAGAGGGAGGACGAATGCGATGAGGATGCTGCTCGGGTCGCGGACGATCTGCCGCGCCTCCTTGCCAACGAGCGCGACGACTCGCCGCGCACGAGCCGGGAGACCATACGGTCGCTCCGAGCCACAGCGCGTCATGCGGCGGCACGCGCGCGATCGTAGGCCTCGATGAGCGCCACGAACGCGTCGTCCATCGTGGGCTCCGGCCGGGCCTCCGTAGCGGCCTTCGCCTTGAGGTCGTCCGGGGAGCCGAGCGCGATCGAGCGCCCGCGGTAGATGAGCGAGATTCGGTCGCAGTATTCGGCCTCATCCATGAAGTGCGTCGTGACGACGACGGCAACGCCCTTTTCGACCAAACCGTTGATGTGGGACCAGAACTCGCGGCGCGTCACCGGATCGACCCCCGACGTCGGCTCGTCGAGGAAGAGTGCCTCCGGTTCGTGCATGACCGCACACGCGAGGGCCAGGCGCTGTTTGAACCCGAGCGGGAGCTGCTTGGAGGCCATGCTCAGACGGTCGCCGAGGGCGAACACGTCGATCATCTGCTCGATCTTGCGGCGCTTGACGGCCCCCGTCAGGCCGTAGACGCCGGCGAAGAACGTCAGGTTCTGCGCGGCGCTCAGGTCGCCGTACAGCGAGAACTTCTGAGCCATGTAGCCGAGCCTGCCGCGCGCGGCCGCCGTGTCGCGCCTCAGGTCGAACCCGGCCACGCGGCCCTCGCCCGCCGACGGCTTGAGCAGCCCGCAGAGCATGCGGAACGTCGTGGACTTGCCGGCACCGTTGGGTCCGAGCAGGCCGAAAATCTCGCCGCGCGACACGTCGAACGAGATGTCGGCGGCCGCTGTGAAGTCGCCGAAGCGTTTCGTCAGCGCGCGCGATTCAATCACCGGCAGGGGGGAGTCGGGCACCCTGGATGCCTGCTCCGCGAGCTCCGAATGACCGCCCGGGCCGCCGCCGAGCCTATCGATGTAGGAGTCCTCGAACCGCGACGCGACCGCCACGAATTTGGCGCGCGGGCCGGCCTCCAGCGGAGGCGACGGGGGCGGCGACCCGCGGCTCGTGACCACACGAATGGAGCGTCCCTGGAGAACTCCGTCGATCACTCCCGCACTGTCGAGGGTAGCGGCGAGGACCGGCCTGCGCTGTCCATCGATATCGACCATACGAAACACGCGGCCTTCCGTTTCGTGCGTGAGGACTTGCGGCGGGCCATCGAAAAGGACCTTCCCCTCGCTGAGAAGGAGCACGTGATCGCACGCCTCGGCCTCATCGAGGTACGCGGTGGACCAGACCACCCCGACGCCATCGTCCTTGAGACCGCTCACCATGCGCCATAGCTCGCGGCGCGAAATGGGGTCGACGCCCACGCACGGCTCGTCGAGCAGAAGGAGTCGCGGATTGCGGAGCAAAGCGCACGCCAGGCCGAGCTTCTGCTTCATGCCGCCTGAGAGTTTGCCCGCGGGCCGAAGCGTGAACTCCCGAAGGTCGGTGAACGCGAGCAGCTCTTCGAACACCGAAGGACGCTCGGCCGCGGGCAGCGCGCGGAGGTCCGCGTAGAGAGTCAGGTTCTCCTGGACCGTGAGATCCTCGTACAGGCCGAACCGCTGCGGCATGTAACCTATCGCCGTGTGGATCGACGCCGCGTGCTTGGTCGGATCGAGGCCGAGAACTTCGAGCGATCCGTTTTCCGCGGAGATAAGACCGGCCATCAAGCGGATCAGCGTCGTCTTGCCCGCGCCGTCGGGTCCGACGAGACCCGTGATCGCGCCCGCCGCCACGCTCCCCGACACGGCATCGAGGGCGGCAGGCCCTATCCCGAAGCGTTTCGTCACCGCGCGCAGTACGACGAGGGCGCCCGTCATGGCCCCGGTCCTGCGGTGGGGATCTCGACGGTGACGGGCATGCCCTGCCGCAATCCTGCGTCGAGCTCGTCGACGATGATGCGGAGGCGGTACACGAGGTCCGTGCGCAGCTCCGGAGTCTCCACGGACTTGGGCGTAAACTCCGCGGTGGGCGAGACGAAGCCCACGTGAGCGCGGACCGCGTGGCCGGGCGCGGTATCCGAGAACACCGCGACGTCCATTCCGAGTCGAACCGTGCCGAGACGCGTCTCGGAGACGTAAGCGCGCACCCACACGGAGTGGGTGAGCGCGACGACGTAGACGATGTCGATCGGCGAGACGATCGCGCCGGGCTCCCGCACGCGGGAGAGGACGACCCCATCGGACGGAGCCACGAGGCTCGTGTCGTCGAGGGCCGTCTGCGCGGCGGCGAGTCGCGCCTGCGCAGCCCGAAGCGATGCTTCGCCGGCAGAAATGTCCTCCGTTCGAGATCCCTGAACGAGCAGACGATGCGCTTGCGTGGCGGAAGCGAGGCGCGCGTCGGCCATCCGAGTCGCCGCGAGCGCGTCGTCGAGGGACGCTTGGGGGATGGCGCTCGATTCGAAGAGCCTCTGAGCCCTCTCGAACGACGTACGCGCGTTGAGCTGCGACGCCACGGCCTCATCGACGGCGGCACGCGCCCTGGCGATCTCCGCGGGTCGGTTGCCGGCTACGAGCTTTTTCACAGTCGCGTCCTGCACGGCCACGTCCGCCTCCGCCAGGTGAAGTTCGTCCTCGAAGCTCCGCTCATCCAGGGTCGCCAGCACCATGCCGGCGCGCACGGGCTGCCCCTCCTCGAGCTGCATCGTCTTGAGCCGCCCGGAGACTCGAAACCCGAGCTCCACTTGTCGCACGTCGACGTTCCCGTAGAGCGTAAGCCCGCTCGACGACGCGCGACCGCGTGCCAGGCGACCGGAGAGCACGAGCCACGCGCCGAAGCCTGCCGCCACGGCGGCGGCCAGCAGGAGGACCCCTCTGGCTCGGGAAGGAGGCTTCATCGCTTTCCTTTCTCGCGAGCGCGGCCCGGCGCAGGCTTAGAAAGCCCACGAAGGAGCATATCGACGTGCGCAGCCATGACGGCTCGCGGATCGAGGTGGATTTCGGTGTGCACCCCGAACGACTGCTTCCAGAGTCCGAGGATCACGACGGGGGCCCCGATGAGCGGCACGATGTCGCTGGGGTTCACGGAGCGAAACTCCCCTCGATCGATGCCGCGCTGCACGACCCTGTGAAGTAGCTTGAATAAGCGTCGAAGCACGACATCACCCCAGAGGCGAGCGAGCTCCGGGAAATTGCCCGACTCGGCGATCACGACCTTGAGGACCGACGGCAAGGGGCCATCGAGCACGCCCTCGAGCAGGGCGAGCATGGTTCTCACGAGGTTGGGCGTCGAACCGTCGAACGCGTCGAGCAGCGCATCGGCCTGTTCCAGGCGAGGCGTCACGGTATCGCGGACGACAGCCTCGAAGAGGCTCTCCTTGTTGTCGAAGTAGAGATAGACGGTGGCTTTGCTGACGCCTGCGCTCGCTGCGACGTCCTCGAGCCGCGTCCCGGCGAACCCGCGTTCCGCAAAGAGGCGCAGAGCCGCGGTCATGAGCTCGGCGGGGCGCTCGTCGCTGCGGCGTTCCCATTTCTTGCCTCGCTCGGCCGCCTTTTTATCTGACCGTTCAGTCATGAGTTCGACGGGGCCCAGGAAAGGATGTTCGTTGCCGACGGGTGAGTGTCGTTGTCGAGTTTCGGATGCACGTATATAACTGACCGGTCAGTTATATGGATCCTGGCGCCCGCGTCAAGGGCCCCGGATATCGTGCGTTGGCGGCGCCACGCGCGCTGGGCTCGTCGACAGAGACGGGGCGGCGTCGTTGCCAGCCTACGGCCGACTTTCCCCGCTTCCCTCCGCGCTCACGTCGAGGACGCAGTAGAGTTTCCTCAATTCGGCTCCGAGCCTCTCCGGCCGACACCGACGCGCGGACACGGTCACGGTCATCTTGGCAACGCCGGGTTCGCCGATGAATCCGTACTTCATGGAACGAAGGATGTGCCCGCGCCTGCGCAGCGCGTTGGCCACTCGTTCGATGGCGCTCCCGTCGTCCTGGAGCCGCAGAGAAAGCGTGACCACGTCCGACGCGCAGCTCATGCCGCACCCCCGAGCTCGGCGGACCGATGACCCGAGTCCGCGCCCCGGTGCACCTCCGCGCGTGCCGAGCCGGGGCACTCCACCATCTCGCCGAGTCCAGCGCCCGCCGGCACCGTCGGAAAGACGAGCTGCTCGGCGACCACTCGAAAGTCGACGACGAAGCTTTCCCCCGACCGGCGCGCGCGCTGGATAGCCGGCTCGACCCCGCAGCGCTGGTCGACGCGCACTGCTTCGATGCCGTGGGCGGCCGCGAGCGTCACGAGGTCCGGACCGCGAAGGCTCGAGGCGACGCGACGGCCCCCGTAGAAGAGCTCCTGGATCTGGCGAACCATGCCGAGACCCCCGTTGTTGATGACCGCGATATTGAGCTTGATGCGCTCTTGCGCGATCGTCGACAGTTCGCTGGCGGCCATCTGGAATCCCCCATCGCCCGCGATCACCCAGACCTCGTCGCCGGGCGACGCGAGGCGGACGCCCACGGCCGCCGGCAAAGCGAAGCCCATCGTCCCATGCCCGCCCGACGTGATGAACCGCCCGCGACCGACCGTCCGCTGCTGAGCGCTCCACATCTGGTGCTGACCGACGTCGGTCACGACGGTCGCGTCGCCGCCCGTCGCGCTCCAGATCGCCGCGAGGACGTCGGTGCCAAGGAGCCGCTCGTCGCTGCGGTCAGGCCCCGCCGGCCGCAACCCATCTTCGCGTTGCAAGCGACCGATTTCGGACCACCATGGATCGAGCCTCCGCGCGCTGCAGGAGTGCACCAGTCTCTCTAGAACCGTGCGAACGTCGGCGACGAGGGCCACGTCGACCCCGACGTTCTTGCCGAGTTCAGACTCGTCGACATCCACGTGGACCTTCTTGGCTCGAGGCGCAAACTTGGACACATCGCCTGTCGCCCTGTCGTCGAATCGCATTCCGAGGGCCACGATCAAGTCCGCGCGTTGCACCGCGCGGTTGGTCGAGACGTGGCCGTGCATGCCCATCATGCCGAGATTCATCGGGTGACCTCCGGGGAGGGCCGAGAGACCGAGCAGCGTGCACGCCACGGGAATGCCGGCTCTCTCGGCTAGGGCCGCCAGGAGAGGGCCCGAGACCGAGCGGACGACGCCATGGCCGGCGAGGATCACTGGACGCTCCGCGCACGCCACGAGTTCGAGGATGGACGCGATGGCCGCGTCCGAGGGAAGTGGGGCCGCGACGCCCGCGCGCCCGGGCTCGGGCCATGCGAACGCCGCCCGACCGGTCTGGGCGTCCTTGGCGATGTCGACGAGCACGGGGCCGGGGCGGCCACTGCGGGCCAGCTCGAAGGCCTGGCGGAGGGTGGGAACGACATCCTCCGCGCTTCGGACGAAAAATCCGTGTTTGGTTATGGGAATTGTGATGCCCAAAATATCCGATTCCTGAAATGCGTCCGTACCGAGGAGGCCCGACGGAACCTGCCCCGTCACGCACACCATGGGGATCGAATCCATCATGGCATTCGCGATTCCGGTCACGAGATTGGTCGCGCCTGGACCTGAGGTCGTCAAGGCGACCCCGACCTTCCCCGAAGCGCGCGCATAGCCATCCGCCATGTGGGCGGCATTTTGTTCGTGGCGCACGAGGATGTGCCGGATAGGGTAGTTTGCTAGCGCGTCGTACACGGGGAGGATCATTCCGCCCGGGTATCCAAAGACGACGTCGACACCCTCACCGAGGAGCGTCTGGCAGAGGAGGTTGGCCCCGGTGGCGAAGTCGCCGGCGGCCAATGGGGATGAGCGGTCGTTTTGTGTGTAATTGAGTGGGCTGGGGCAGTCAGCGAGCGTGTGCATCGGGTCTCCGTCCGGGTATTCGAGCGAGTTCAGTCGAGGGGTGGAAAATGCGAAAACCCCCGCAGCCTTTCGGTTGCGGGGGTCGGTTCGAGTCAAGCCGTCGATGTGAGCTTGGCCTCAGCCGTCCCCGCACGCGCGTACTACGACCGTGAGGCCGAGGGTCGCCCGGAGAACGGTGAGCCGTGACGTCGCTCGGCGCACGGAGCCCTCGCCACCCAAAGCGCTGACCGCTCTGGCGAAAGGGAACCTCGGCCGAGGGAACAACATCACCCCAGAAACCTGGGCGGTTTCTTCTCCAGTGTCAAGCCGAAGACGAGACTCGGGCGAGCCTTTCGACCGACCGGCCAGGCGCATCGTCGGCCTTAAGTCCGGCCTGCCCGAGCCGTATCGGCTGGCAGGTCTCCCTTCGTCGCAGCGTGAGGGCGGGGTACATGACGACAAAAGCGAAGTGCCTCAAAGAGGATTTCAGCGAGGTTTTAGCCTCGATGGCGCGCCTCTGCAGCCGAGCACGGCGCGAGGACGCTCTGCTCGCGAGCCGGATCGAGCAAGCGATCGGGGTCCTCGTCATGCGCTGGCCGCGAGGACCGGCCGCGGCCGGCGGAAGGGCGGATGATACACTCGCCGGACTCGGCCCTTCGAAGGTCGTGCTCGAGCGCTGCTTCCCGGAAGCAGAGGACACGGGATCTCATGGGGGCCGGGACTGACGGAGCTGCTTCGGCGTAGAAAATGAAGCACGCGGGAAGCGTGGCTTCCAGGCGCGCCGCCGCGGGACAGGCGTGGGATGCCGAGAAAGCCGGTTGCGTCTCGGGCAAAGTGGGCGCACATTCTACTTCCGGCCACTCGAATGGCGCCGCGGAGGCGCTGGCTTGGGTCTTGTACTCGGCCTGCTGGCCCCTTGCGGAGGTCCCATCCAATCCGTCCACGCTGCGTCAGGTATCCGTAGAGTGGCCATGCTCGGCAACCATATGCCGAGGCAATGCGGAATCGCGACATTCACCACGGATTTGACCGACGCCGTCGCTGCTGAGTCCTGCGAAATCGATTGCCTAGTCGTCGCGATGAACGACCCGGGCCGCCGCTATGCGTATCCTTCTCGGGTCCGATTCGAGATACCGGAGAGTGACCTCGCCTCGTATCGACAGGCGGCGGATTTCTTGAACGTCAATACCGTCGACGCCGTGTGCGTGCAGCACGAATACGGAATCTTCGGCGGAAAGAGCGGAAACCACCTTCTTACGCTCCTCCGCGAACTGCGCATGCCGATCGTCACGACGCTCCACACGATCGTGCGCGAGCCGACGTCTCTTCAGAGAGAGACCATGGATGAGCTCACGAGGCTTTCCGAGCGCATCGTCGTCATGAGCGCTTACGGCGCCGCGCTGCTTCGGGAAGTCCACGGGGTCGCCGAGGAGAAGATTGATATCATCCCGCACGGGATTCCAGGCGCGCCGCACGCAGAACACAGCAAAGACCGGCTCGGGGTCGAAGGTCGTTCGGTCATCCTGACGTTCGGCCTGCTCTCTCCGGACAAGGGCATCGAATACGTCATCGAAGCCCTTCCGGCGATCCTCGCGCGCCACCCCGAAGCGATCTATGTCGTTCTCGGAGCGACCCACCCCCGTGTGAAAGAGCAGCGCGGGGAAACATACCGTCTTTCCCTGGAGGCTCGGGCCCTGCGACTCGGGGTCGACTCGAGCCTCATATTCCACGATCGGTTCGTGAGCGCGGCGGAACTCGCCGAGTTTTTGTCGGCCGCGGACGTCTACGTCACACCCTACCTCAACGCGGAACAGATCTCTTCCGGCACGCTTGCGTACGCCGTTGGGTCGGGGAAGGCCGTCGTGTCGACGCCCTATCACTACGCGCGCGAGCTCCTAGCCGACGGCCGCGGCCTGCTCGTGCCGTCCCACGATGCCCGCGCGATTGCCCGAGCCGTAGGCGATCTACTGACCGATAAGGTCCAGCGAACCGACATCGAGGGGCGCGCCGCCGCGTACGGGCGCTCGATGGCGTGGCCTGCGGTGGCACGTCGTTACGTCGACAGCTTCGAGCGCGCGCGCCGGGAACACGCCAGCCGACTGCGCACGGTGTTCCAAGCCAAGACCATCGACAAGCGCCCTGCTGTCCTTCCGGACCCTAACTTGGACCACGTGACCCGGCTGAGCGACGCAACAGGCATTCTGCAACATGCATGGTTTAGCGTGCCCCGCTACAGCGATGGATACTGCCTCGACGACAACGCCCGCGCGCTGCTGCTCATGACGACCATCGAGGACGCCGGCGCCGAAGATGCGAGAACGATCCGCTCGCTCGCCACCCGCTATTTGGCCTTCGTGAGCCACGCGTTCAACGACGATCGGGGCCGATTCCGAAACATGATGTCGTACTCGCGAACCTGGCTGGAGGACTGCGGTTCCGAGGACAGCCACGGACGGGCCCTCTGGGCGCTCGGCGCCGTCGTTGGCCGTGCGGTGGACCCGGGAAGGCAAAGCCTCGGCGGCAACCTTTTCCATCGCGCATTGCCCGCGACCGAGCAGTTAACGAGCCCGCGGGCCTGGGCCTACACGCTCCTCGGAATCGACGAGTACGTGCGGGCATTTCAGGGCGACCGCGGCGTTCAAGCGGTGCGCAAGGCGCTCTCGGAGCGGCTGCTCGACCTCCAGCGAAGGGCTGGCGACCCCGAATGGCCCTGGTTTGAGGACCGCGTCACCTACTGCAATGCGCGACTGCCCCAGGCGCTGCTCGTGTCCGGCGCGCACATGGGGAATGAGGAGATGGTCTCTACAGCCCTCCGATCCCTGGAATGGCTGACAACACTCCAGTCCACGGAAGACGGCTCGTTCGCGCCCATCGGAACCAATGGCTTCTTCGTGCGAGGCCAGGAGAAGGCACTCTTCGACCAACAGCCCGTGGACGCTTGCGCGATGGTGTCCGCCTGCTTGGACGCACACCGCGTGACCGGACACGTTTCCTGGGCCCATCGGGCTCGCCATGCCTTCGAATGGTTCTTGGGCTTCAACGTGCTCAAGGAATCGCTGTACGATCCTTCGACGGGAGGTTGCCGAGACGGCCTCCACGCCGATCGCGTGAATCAGAATCAGGGCGCGGAGTCGACATTGTCTTTTCTGATGGCACTGGTTGAAATGCGCACAGCCGGACGCGCGGGTGCGTGGTCGTCGAACGCGTCGGAGGCTTTGCGATGAAATCCAATCATGGATATGAGACCCTGTTTCGTCGATACGAGAACAACCCCATTCTCGCAGCGGACAGCTGGCCCTACCCGGCCCACTCCGTGTTCAATCCGGGGGCGACGCGGCTGCGCGACGGGACGACGCTGCTCCTCTGTCGGGTCGAGGATCGAACGGGACTCTCGCACTTATGCGCCGCGCGTTCTGCGAACGGTCTCGACGCGTGGGTCATCGACCCGGTGCCGACTCTCTGCGCCGATTCCGAGCACCATCCCGAGGAGCTCTGGGGCATAGAAGACCCTCGCATCACGTACGTGCCCGAATTGAAGCGCTATGCGATCGCGTACACTGCGTTCGGTCGCGGCGGCCCCGGGGTCGCCCTCGCGCTCACGGAAGATTTCGTCACCTTCGAACGATGTGGGCTGGTCATGCAGCCCGACGACAAGGACGCCGCGCTCCTTCCGCGTCGGATCGACGGAAGTTTCGCATTGATTCACCGCCCGATGACCGATTCCGGCGCTCACATTTGGTTGTCGCTCTCGCCGGACCTGCGCAATTGGGGAAGTCACAAGATGGTGCTGGCGGCACGCAAGGGCGCGTATTGGGATGCCAATAAGGTGGGGCTATCGCCTCCGCTCATCGAGACTTCCGCGGGGTGGCTGATGCTGTACCACGGAGTACGCCAAACGGCTTCCGGGAGCCTGTATCGGCTCGGCGCCGCACTGCTTGCACTCGATCAGCCCGAGCGTTGCCTCGTGCGCGGCGACTCGTGGATCTTCGGCCCCGAGGAGGCGTACGAGCGGCAAGGCGATGTCGAAAATGTCACGTTCCCATGCGGAGTCACCGTGGGCGCGGACGGCGATGAGATTCGAATCTACTACGGGGCGGCGGACACGTGCGTCGCGGTGGCCACCGGGAGCATTCGCGAGATTCTGGCCTGGTTGCACAAACACGCGAGCGCCCGACAAGAGGACGGTCCCCACACCGCCCACGCCTGACGGGCGGAAATCAAGCGCTCTGGATCCCTTGGTCTTGGCGCCGGAGGGTGAACCCCTATCGCATCTCCCGGCCTTCGTCGCCCGCCACGGAACCCAGCCGACGTCACGGTCCGGTCAGTCAGGGTCACATTTCGGTCACGCGGCCGCGCTCGCCGCGGAGGCCCGCTACGTTGGAGGCCTATCGCTGCCCTGGCGAAGCGAACATAAAGCTGCACGGCCGACGATCCGCCTGGGCCGGGGCTTGGCGGGCCGAAGCGAGCACGAACGGCGGCACGACACGGACTTTCACCCATGAACAGTCTGCTCGTTTATCCCGAGTTTCCAGATACTTTTTGGAGCTTCAAGTATGCGCTGCGTTTCGTCGGCAAGAGAGCGGCCCATCCCCCATTGGGTCTGCTCACCGTCGCCGCGATGCTCCCTCCCGCGTGGCCCAAGCGACTGGTCGACTTGAACGCGGCGGCCCTCACCGACGAGGATCTCGCGTGGGCTGACTGCGTTTTTCTGAGTGCAATGACCGTGCAGCGCCCGTCCGCCAAACGGATCATTGCGCGATGCAAGGCGCACGGAGTGCGAATCGTGGCCGGAGGGCCCCTGTTCACCTCGGAGCCAGAGCAGTTCCCCGACGTGGACCACCTCGTACTCAACGAGGGCGAAGTGACGCTGCCGCTCTTTCTGCGCGACCTCGAACGAGGCGAGCCGATGCATGTGTACCGGACCTCGGAATTTGCGGACATGCGCTCGTCGCCGACGCCGTTGTGGGAACTCTTGAATCGGGACGCCTACGCGACGATGGCCGTCCAGTACTCCCGCGGCTGTCCCTACGACTGCGAGTTCTGCAATGTCACGGCGCTCCTAGGCCACAGGCCACGGACCAAGAGCGCGGATCAGGTGATCAGGGAGCTCCAAGGTCTGTATGAACTCGGCTGGCACCGCGGCGTGTTCTTCGTCGACGACAACCTGATCGGCAACAAGAGGACTCTGATGAGAGAGCTTCTCCCGGCGCTCATCGACTGGCGAAAGACGCATCCCGGCATGGACTTCAATACCGAGGCCTCGATCAATCTCGCGGACGACGCGACTCTGATGAGTCAAATGGTCACGGCCGGATTCAACATGGTGTTCGTGGGGATCGAAACCCCGGACCCGGCGAGCCTCGCCGAGTGCAACAAGAAGCACAACTTGAATCGTGACATGGTAGCCGACGTGAAACGCATGCACCGGGCCGGCCTGCAGGTGCAGGGCGGTTTCATCGTGGGATTCGACTCCGACACACCCTCGTCGGTGTCCCGCATCATCGAATTCATTCAGTGCGCGGGAATCGTGAGTGCCATGGTCGGTCTGCTCCAAGCGATGCCGGGCACACGGCTCCACGCGCGCATGAAGGAGGCCGGACGGCTCCTCGAAGACTCGACCTCGGGCGACAACGTCAACGGAAAGACGAACATCGTTTCCACCCACGATGCCCTGGGCCTGCGCGAGCAGTATCGCGAAGGCCTCCGCCGTCTGTACTCTCCGAAGCCCTACTACGAACGCGTTCGAACGTTCCTACGCGAATACAGACTGTCGCGGTCCGACGCTCCGTACAATATTCGTTATGAGATGCAGCAGCTGCTGGCCTTCGCGCGGTCCGTCGGAAGGCTCGGTATCGCCGGGGCAGAGCGGACCGAGTATTGGAAGCTGCTCATTTGGACGATTTTCCACCGACCCAAGGCGTTCCCTCTGGCGGTCACGCTCGCCATCTGCGGTTACCATTTCCGGCGAACCTGCGAAGTCCATCTGGCCTAGAAGTGGGTGCTTTTCGCCGATCCCTTCGCGATCCCGGCGTCGAGCGTCCTCGCCCACGGGAAGTAGGCTCCGGGCGACGCGCCGCCGGCCTCGCTCGGTCTCGACGAAAATCACCCCACTTCTACCCTCGTCCCGAGCACCCAAATATGCGTGTTGGTTCACGCGCTAGTGTGCGGAACCCTTTGTTTCGATGCTTGCGAGAAGATCCCGCCACGATGCGGCGAACGAGTCGGCTCCCTCTCTCCGCAGACGCTCGGCCAAAGCCACGACGTCGACTCCCGCGTCGCCGTACGCTCGCAGCACGTCCTCCGCATCGCCACCGTCGGCGGGAAGGCATTTCCTGCACTGCCCGTGATCGGCAAACGCCAAGAGCGTGGCTTCCGGCATCGTGTTGATCGTGTGGGGTGCCGCTAGGCCCTCTATGTAGACCACGTCGGACACGTCCGGGTCCTTGCTCCCCGTACTTGCCCATAGCAGCCGCTGGGGCCGCGCGCCGTGGTTGGCGAGGCGTTGCCAACGATCGGACGCCAAGAGGTCGCGATACGCTCGATACGTTCTCGCCGCCATGGCAAGCCCCAATTTGTTCGCGATCGCGGGACCTACCTTGCCGTGAACGGCGCGATCCCACCGGCTGATGAACACCGATGCGACCGAACCAACTACAGCCGATCGGCCCGCCTGAATTCTCCTCTCGATGCCGCGAAGATACGCTTCCGCCGCCGCCACGTAGTGCTCCCGCGAGAAGAGCAGGGTGACATTCACCGCAATCCCCTCGAAAATGGCTTCTTCGATGGCCCCGATCCCCTCCGCGGTTCCAGGAATCTTCACGAACACGTTGGGCCGCGTCATCTGATCGCGCACGGCCCTCGCCGCTCGGAGCGTCGCGTCGGCGTCATACGCGAGCAGCGGCGAGACCTCGAGCGACACCCACCCATCGACGCCGGCCGTTCGCTCGTGAACCGGCTTGAACAGGTCTGCTGCGCGTCGGAGGTCCTCGCACGCGAGGTCGAAGAAGAGCTCCTCGCCGCGTTTGCCCTTTGCGACCAGTGCGCGGATGGCCGAGTCGTAGTCGTGCGTGTCCGCGATGGCGTGGTCGAAGATGGTCGGATTCGACGTCAGACCGGTCACCTGGAGGTCACGTATGTAATGATCCAGCGTACCGCTCCCCAGCAGTGCGCGGGTGATGTTGTCGAGCCAGAGGCTCTGGCCGGCATCGTGCAGGACGCGTGTGGGAAACATCATGGCAGTAGCGTCTCCTTGGGTCGGTACCGTACACCCACACCCGTGACTAGGGCAGCCATCGCAAGGAGTGAATGGCCTGCGCGGCCAAGGGCTCCAGCCGCTACACCGGGAAGCACCCTAGACGGCAAAGGCGCCCGCAGCGCACTCCCGAACCGCTCAGGGATCGGCCTTGGACGTCTTGGGAAGGGGCTCGCGCGTCGCTCCCTCGAAGTTGGACGCGTCCGTCCCGCCGGCAAACTCCTTTTCGGCCTTCGATGGCACGAACGGGCCACCGTCCTCTTCGGGAATCAGCCGATCGTGCCTTTCGGATCCGGCCTCTTCACCGGAGGTCGCAGATTGGACGAAAGCCTCTCCGAGCTCTTCACCCAATTCCTCCGCCGTCCGCGGCTTCACGATGAACGCGGCAACTGCCCCGCCCTCATCCTGCCTGGCTCCCGACCCCTCAAGCAGACCTCGCTTGTACTGCGGTGCAAGATGCCCCGTAGCATCCCGTCTCGCGATGGACGGGACTGCTTTCTTGCTGGGTACTTTCGATTTTGCGGCGGGGGTTTTAGGTTTGCTCATAGCTTTCTCGCGTTCGCGTAGAGCACACACTGCGCCGACCGCCGGCGAGTCGCAAGCTCCCGGTTGGCCCCTTGCCCTGAAGCGAACACGACCGAAGGGGATCTCGGGGCGTCCGGCTTCTTGCCGCCTCCGAGCTGCCTTTCGGCGCACACTTCGCCTGCATCGAGCGCGGAGCACCCGGTCGTAAAGTCCCAATCCGACGATCCCGTCGGCCAGCTGGGGCAGTGCTCTCCAGTTTTGGGCGTTCCGCTGTCGCCCGCATCGGACAGGACGCCACTGTCGCCCGCATCGGACGCGACGCCGCTGTCGCCCGCGTCGGACAGGACGCCGCTGTCGCCCGCGTCGGGCAGGACGCCACTGTCGCCCGCATCGGACGCGACGCCGCTGTCGCCCGCGTCGGGCAGGACGCCACTGTCGCCCGCATCGGACGCGACGCCGCTGTCGCCCGCGTCGGGCAGGACGCCACTGTCGCCCGCATTGGCTTCCACCGTCAGCGGAGTTCGGGGCCGGGTCGCGGTAGGGGGGAAGACAATCCCGGGGATGGGACTCCGCGTCAAACGCTCAGGGTGACGCGCGAACGCTGCTGGCGTGCTTGCCATCGACCCGCGTGAACGCATTCGCGACTTGGGGCCGTCCTTGCTGTCGACTCTCACCTCTGTCAGCCCGAACGACGAACCGCTTCCATCGAGTCAGCCATGAACCGGCTTGATCGGATCGCCACTCAGCTTGACGGGGTTACGACTCGGCTTGATGGAGTCACGACTCGGCTTGACGGAAACGTCGCTCGGCTTGACGGAGTCACGACTCGGCTTGACGGAAACGTCGCTCTGCTTGACGGTGTCACGACTCAGGTTGACGGAAACCTCGCTCAGCTTGACGGTGTCACGACTCGGCTTGACGGAAATGTCGCTCGGCTTGACGGAGTCACGACTCAGGTTGACGGAGTCACGACTCGGCTTGACGGAAACGTCGCTCGGCTTGACGGAGTCACGACTCGGCTTGACGGAGTCACGACTCGGCTTGACGGAAACGTCGCTAGGCTTGTCGGACGCCTCGCAGCTACGGATTTCCGAGCCAAGTAGCGCAAGCAGCGACGTACGGACTAATGGCCGGCGCTGCGGCGGCCGGGAGTGTGGCACGAGGTCTGTCTCCGCAAGGCGGACTCGGGGCATGAGTGAACGACGGCGCGTCGCAACGTCAGCCCCCCGGCAATCCTGGGCACGGTAGCGCGTGTCACCGCCCCGATTTCGACGCGGCCTTGCCCATGGTGGCTAGCTCGCACACCGACCAGTGTCGGATGTTGCTCGGCCGCGATGGCCGCGTCGGCCCACGCGACGCTCCTCGCTGGGTATGGTTCCGCGATCCCAGTCTTGACGCGCACTGACTAGCGTGTTCAGTTCGGTTCCCCGGGTGCCGGAGAGAAGGTGATGGCGAGAATCTCGTTGCAATCTACGGTGCCGTTATGCGGGTTGGCGGGTCTGGTCACGGCGTTCGTCGCGTGCGGCTCATCGACCGGCACGACTCCGATCGACGCGGGACTCGATGGTGCTGCCGACTCCGGCCTTCCCGCCGACTCCTCGTCGGACCAGACCCCAGAAGATGCCAACCAACCCGCGGACGCTGGGGATTCCGGCCAGCCAGCCGATTCGTCGTCCGCGCAGGACGGAGGGGACGCGGGAAGCTTTTGCACCGGTCCCGTGACCGAGGCCCTCATTGACGACATGACCGGTTCCTCCATCAGCTTCACGCCCCCGCCGTGCGCAACGCCGGGGGCTTGGACCGTGGGTTCGGGGGCGCCCGGATTCCTGACCACGCCTGCGGGCGACGCCGCCGTATTGGAGAACTGCGGGAGTCTTTGCGGATCGCTATATAGCCCCCTTCCCTCCGGGTTCCCCGGCACGGTCTCCGCGGGAGACGCCGGACCGGCTGTCTACGACGCCGCAACCTACGACGCCGCAAGCGACAGTGCGGAAGGGGGCGACGGTGCGCCTTTAGGCCCCCAAGCCCTGTGCATTGCCGGTCAGACGAGCCCGGAGCAATTCTACGCCGCCGGAATGAGCTTGGAATTCGCCTTCTCGGGCTCGGTGCCGGATGGCGGTCCATCGTCACCCACCGAAGTCAGCGGCTTTACGACCGTACCGCCTCCCGCCTTGATCGACGCCAGCCAGTACTCCGGGATTCAGTTCTGGCTATGGGTCTCCCCGGATACAGCGACGGCCGTCGCGTCGAGCTTTGAAGTCCAATTGTTTGACGAAAACGAGCTACCTGGCGGCGGCAAGTGCGATTCATCCTCCACGACGGCCGCAGCGTGCGGGGCAGCGAGCGCTGACCTCTCCGGTAGCGTCGCATCCCTGTCTCAAGGCGCCGGGCCACTTTTTGACGCTGACGGGGGTGTGTTGACCTCCCTCGCTGGAGGCTGGCAGCTTATCCAAGCGCCCTGGAGCAGTTTCACTCCGAATACGTACTACGGTGGCGCGAATGAAAACGTCGTCGACCCTTCGACGCTCGCGTTTCTTCAATTCCTGGTCCAGCAAGACAGTTCGAGCGGCCCCGCAATCTCGTTCGACTTCTGCGTCTATCAGGTGGCCTTCTATCCTTAGTCGCGCATAGGTTGGGCCGGAGCTCCGGAGACGTTGGCCTGCTCGGCTTGGTCCCTGCGGGCAGAACGAACGCCATCCGCGGAAGTACATTGCCCACGGCGGGCGATGTCCGGGCGCGACGCATCGTTCGAGTCTACAATTACGCGGGCGTGCGACGCGAAACGGCTCTCTGGCTCATCATTGTGTACAAGCTCGGAAAGGGCGTGCTGTGGCTCGTAATTGCCACGCTGATCCTCTTTGCGATTCACCTCGGCCTGGAAGATCGACTGCTCGGCCTCGCTGCCGAGCTTCGCCATCACTCCCGGGCGTGGAGTCTCGAACTCGCAAGGCTGGTCGTTCGCGCGGCGAGCAAGCGCGGGCTCTGGACGATCACAGTTGCACTCATCGCCGATGGCTCGTTTAGCCTCGTCGAAGGGTGGGCGCTGGTCCATGGACACTGGTGGGGCCCGTGGCTCGTTGTCGTCGGAACAGGATCGCTGATGCCCTTCGAAGTCGTCGCTCTCATGCGCCGCGCGCACGTCGTTCGCGCGGCGCTGTTGATTGTCAACGCCGTGATCGTCGCCTACCTCGTGCGAAAGGCGTTGAGAGACGGACGTGTTCGGCAACCGTAGGTCTAACTACGCCCCCGCGTCACTTTCTTGCGCACGCCCGCAAACGCTCCTCGTCTCGGCGCACTCCACCCAGTGGTAACCCAGTCCACGATTGAATTGCGATCGAGCGACGAAAGGGCTCCGTGATCGCTTCGCGCGGGTATATTCCGGGACCATCATGCAAGACCTTGGGCACCGAGTGCCGCGCGCAAGTGCGCGTTCCGCAATTCGCCGCGCCGGTCGGCTCGCCGAGGGTGTGCTTTCGCGGGCGGCGCGAGCCGCATGGCCGTGGGTGCAGCGCTTCAACCGGACCTTCGAGCGCGCTGCGCCCCATCCCGGATGGGCCCCCGCACCGCTGCTCAAGCGACGGGAGCGCACCTATCCGCAGCTCGGGTGGCCGCGCGAGACCGACTCGCTCTGCCCTCGCTGCGTGAAGGACGTCCGCGCGGCGGTTCTCTCCGGAGCACGCGACGTCCGCTCGCTCGTCGACGGCAAGCCAGGCGAAGTCAAGGCCGTCATCCAGGAGAAGGACGGGCGTGTCCTCATGGTGAAGACGTGCCCCGTTCATGGGCGCTTTGAGGACGTGCTCTCCATCGATCCCGCATTCACCGCTCGCATCGAACGCCTCTACCCGGGACGCGATTTTCTCGCGCCACTCACGTCGCTGCGCGACCACGGCACGAGCAGCGTCAAGTACGGACGAGGTAGCGTGCTCACCGTCGACCTCACGAACCGATGCAACATGATGTGCGATCCGTGCTTCATGGATGCTAACCAAGTCGGCTACGTCCACGAACTGGAGTGGGACGAGGTGCAGCAGATCCT
>JBEKXD010000074.1:0-22647 GCA_049512415.1 Polyangiaceae bacterium | reverse complement strand
CGCGTCCATCTCTATGACGATCGGTGCGAATTCGCTGCAGCTTCTGCAAACGATCACGAGCTCAGGTTGCTGCGTCGCGCCGTACGCCAACATCGGGATCTTCGATGCGTGCCAAGCGTCCGACCAGTGGAACCAGCCGGGCTCCCACCTGCCCCTTCAGATCCAAGACATTGCCGCGCTCAATGGCGCGTGGACGTTTCAGGTTCCGTATCCGCTCAATCCAGATTGGACCATCGAGCAATACCGCGTCTACTACGAGATCTTCCTGAGCACTACGGCTGCCGGTCACGCGGATGGCGGAAACCTCACACTCGTCTTCTTTTGGAATAACTACTCGTTCAATACCGCCACGGGCCACGCTCCGATCAACGGAGCGCAGGGGATGGATGTCATCGACTACCATGGACAGGTGGGTGTTGGACAAGGACCCTTCGTCGACTTCCTCTATCCGCAGGGCACCTTCACGCCGGACAGCAATGGCGTCGTCACCGTACCCTCCGCAGACGTCAAGGCGGTCCTCGATTGGGCCGTCGCGAATTTCCCGAACTACTATACGAATACTCTCTACCTCTCGAGCCTCAGCCTGGCCGTGGAGGCCGCAGCTCTCCACGCAACCATAACGACCTCGTACGCTTCGTTCGCCGTCCAGAAGACCGGCAGCCCTGTCGTCGTTACTCCCCCCTTCACGGCGAGCGATTGGAACAACTGCTCGACTGCGGCCGATTGCGATGCCGGCAATCCCTGCCTTACCGACGGCTGCGTCAGCGGCGTATGCAGCCACGTCACGGCGGCTGCCTGCGTCGAGGCGGGGACCGAGGCGACGAACGACGCGGGCCCCACCGCCACACTCGATGCCTCACCAGGTCATGACGCCTCGCTAGGTCGTGACGCCTCGTCAGGTCCCGACGCTTCGACCGGCCAAGACAGTTCAACCGGCACAGCGCCTGGCGCTGACGCTTCGATCACAGGCCGTGCCGACGCGAGCTCATCACAGACCGGCGACGCGGCCACGCAGAACGACGCTTCCGGCTCGACGTCAGGCTCCGGCGGCGGCGGCTGCGAGATGTCAGCCCCAGGGCGTGGCCCGGAGCGGCTCTGGGCGTTCTGGCTCCTCGCGGGCCTCTCTTCAGTCATCGCGTGCCGACGCCAGCGCGTGTGAACGAGCCACGTAGGGCGTGGCTGAGGGGACCTCGAAGACAAGGCCCAAGGTCCCAGAAGGTCAGTGTATTTCGGCCGAAACCGAGCGAGGCCGACGGCGAGTCGCGCGGAGCGTACTTCCTGTACGCGAGCACGCTCGACGCCGGGATCGCGAAGGGATCGGCCGAAAGACGCTGACCTTGTGCTGTTAGATGCGCTGCTCGGCCGCGCGAATCCCCGCTTCCGTGAAGCGGATCGCCTCGTCGACGTCGTGGATGGCCCGCGCCCGTAGACCGACGGCGTTCGCGTTGTCTTCTTCCTTTTCGATGTCCACGCGAGCGGAACGCAATGCGGCGAGAGCCTTGTGCAGCCGCCCTTCTCGGGGCTCGCGCGCATCCACGGGGGGATGGTCATCGAGATTCTTGCCGTCATCGATCGCGGCGCCCTTGATGTCATGAATCGCACGGTCAATATCCACGATCGCGTCGTGCTCGTCCCACTTCATCTGGCGGTCACCCCCCTTGCGCTCCAGATGGGCGCGAGCGTTGCGAAGGTCGGACAAGGCGTGGAGGTACGCCGGATGCTTGGCAACGGCGGCAGGCGCCGCAGGAGGCGGCGGCGCAGGAGGCGCGGCGACAGGCGCCGCGGGAGGCGGTGCGGGCGGCGGGGGCGGCGCTGCCACCGGGGGTGGAGGCGCCTCCGAATACCGTGCTTCGTGTACCACGCAGCCGAGTCCGAGCAGCGATCCAAGAAGCAGCGTTGCTGCGCCTCCGACAACCGAGGTCATTGTTCTCATGCTTTTACCCATCTCCAAGTAGTTCCACCACATCATCGCTTTGAACGTGTCGAACTGCCAGCGTATTCACAGCCCCGGCCACGTGCGGATCGGGCGCCCTTCCGCGCGCGCCACTGCCCATTCGACGCGGCTCCGGCGGTGATCGCTTCTGGCTGAACGATTTCGCAGCGCTCCGGAGCCCCGTCCCTGCGGGTCGGGCACGTCTGCTCCCTACTGACACTTGCCATTGAGGCAGTTCTTGCCGGCGACGCAAACGGTGCCGCACTGGCCGCAATTGTCGCTCGCATTCAGTAGATTGGCACACTCTCCAGCGCAGAGAGAAAGGCCCATGGGGCACGTACACTTGCCGCCCTGACACACGAAGTTGTCCGCGCACAGGGCGCCGCATGCCCCGCAGTTGTTCGGATCGGTT
The DNA here is from genome assembly GCA_049512415.1 of Polyangiaceae bacterium. Taxonomy (GTDB): domain Bacteria; phylum Myxococcota_A; class Polyangia; order Polyangiales; family Polyangiaceae; genus Palsa-1150. The sequence goes on along the minus strand of JBEKXD010000074.1, from coordinate 20,302 downwards.
TGCAGATTGGAGCACGCGCCCTCGGCCGCGCAAAGAACGAGGCCGGGCGCTCCGCAGCCAATTGAGCACTGGCCATCATTGCAGAAGGGCGTCGCGGCGGGACACGCGTTATTGCACGCTCCGCAGTTGTATTGGTCCGTTCTCAAATCCGTGCAGGTACCGAGACCGCCCACCGGATCGTTGACATCGCACTGCACCAAACCGGAGGCGCACCCACACGTTCCGTTCGCGCAGCCTGGAGCGTCCAGAGGACACGCAACGTCACACGACCCGCAATGATTGTTGTCCAAGAGCAGATTCGTACACAGGTGACCGCACGCGGTCAGTCCCGCGGTCGTGTCGCACAAAGGAACACACGCGCCCTCGGCACACGTCGAGCCCTGAGTCGAAGACCACGGTCCACACGGGCTATCGCATGTCCCGCAGTTATTTGGATCGGTGGCCAAATCGGCGCACGCCGAGTCGCATAGCGTGTCCGCGGGGCCGCAGGCGCACTGGCCATTCACGCAGCTGGCTCCGTCTGGACAGGCCACGTTGCACCCACCGCAATTCGCGATATCGCTTTGCACATCGACGCACGCGCCGCCGCAATTGGTCTGGCTTGCGGGACACGACGCCGCGCACGAGCCGCCGGAACACGCGGGCGCCGTGGCCGCACAGGCCGCTCCGCACGCGCCACAATTCTTCGGATCGCTCGCGATGAACGTGCAAATCCCATTGCAGCGAGCGCCTCCGTTCGCGCACGCGCACACGCCGAACACGCAAGCAGTTCCGGCTGAACAAAGCGTGTCACAGGCCCCGCAGTTCGCGTTGTCCTTTCCCACGTCGACGCAGGCGCTGCCGCAGAGCATCATACCTGCCGGACATTCGTTACACGCGCCGCTCACGCAGCCCTGTCCCGCCGGGCAGATCTTTCCACACGCTCCGCAGTTGAGTGCGCTCGTGGTGATGTCGTCGCAGCCGTTGGGCGAACCCGGACAGTAGGTTTGACCCGTGCCACAAGAGCACACGCCGCTTTCGCACTGGGCGATTCCATTGCAAACGTTGCCGCAACTGCCGCAATTGTCTGGATCGGACAGGACGTCGGTGCATCCGTACCCCGCGGCGGAGCAGTCCGTCAGACCGGCGGGGCACACGCATGCACCGTTTTGGCAGCTCGCGCCGCCAGGGCACGCGTTTCCGCAGCTCCCGCAGTTCTGAGTATCCGTCCGGGTGTCAGTACATAGGTAGGAGGTCGGGTAAAGTGGCCCGTAGCACAGAGACTCACTGCTCGGACACGAGCATGTAGCATTTTGGCAGATCATCCCGGCGCCGCATGCGTATCCGCACGAACCGCAGTTGAGTGGATCTGTCTGCGTGTCGACACACCCGGAGGCGAATAGGGTGGCACAGTAACTCTGATGATCTGGACACGACGTGCAGCCGCCGAATTGGCAGCTTGCCGTCCCGCCACAGGCGTTCTTGCACGCTCCACAGTTGTTCGGATCACTCGTGGTGTCGACGCAAGCGCCGCCGCACTCCGTGAGCGGCGAAGGGCATCCCGACGCGCACACCGAGTTGGAGCAGGCGGGGCTACCAACCCACCAGCCCGGCGAGGGGCACACGTTATTGCACGCGCCACAGTTGTCAGGATCGGCCGCGAGGTCGACGCACTCATCGGAGCAGAACGCGGGGCGACTGCCCTGGCTACACGTGCACGTCCCGGCGAGACACTCCTGGCCTCCCGTACAGTGCACACCGCAGCCACCACAGTTTGAATTGTCTGTTGTGATAGAAACGCATGCGCCGTTGCAGTTCGTGCCCGTTAGGCAACTACTCGCGTCCTTCCCGCTATCGTTGACGAGGACATCCCCCACCCGCGCGTCGACCGGAGTGCCCGCGTCTCGGGGCTTTGCGCTCCCAGTGTCGGCAGCACTGTCGGACAGTGAGCGGCCGTCGGAGCGCGCCGCTGCGTCGAGCAGCTCACCGAACGCGTCATCCCCCAGATCTGTCCTGCCGCCGCAGCCGCCGAAACAGAGGGCCGCTACCAGCCCCACCGCCGGTAGACTACCAAGCACCCGCGCGATTCCCATGGCTCCTCCTCCGGACGCCATTATGGCCGGACGTGGGCAAAGACACACTCCTTTTTGGATGTGCTCGCAACCACGCCCCGCGTCATCCGGACCGCGTCCGCGTCTTTCAGGCAGCGAGTGAAGGCCTACTGCGCCGGAGACAGCGAGCCGCCCGGCGCCTGCTTGCCGCAGGCTAGGCACCCTCGACGCCGGGGTTGCGAAGGGCTCAAGACACCGGCCTATTAGCGGACAATCGGCTTCGAACTCGCCGGCGCCGGCGCCGGGACGGTGTAGGTGAGCGTCAGCTCGACGCCCGTCGCGGCTCCCGCCCGCACCTCGACGTCTCGAGCCGCGTCGGTTCCGATCATCGGCAAGCGCGCCGAGACCGTCACGTGTCCCGCGGGGACTCCGGCAATCCGGAAATGCCCCGCGACGTCGGTCACCGCGTGGAGCGGCTGACGAAGTACGTAGACGTCTTCGTGGATGAACGGCTGCAATCGATCTTTCATATGGAAGTAGTCCGCCCGCGGCGGGTAGATGCGAACGGGATCCCCCGCGTTCATCGGCGGAGCGACACGAACGACCGGCGTATACGTGTCCACCAGATAGGGCCCGAAGGGCAGCTTGGTGTCGTTCGTCACCTCGAGGCGCTGGCCGAATGTCATGGCTATCGTTCTCGACGGGTACGAGCACGTCGAGTCGACGGTCACGCGCACGGCCGGCTCTTTCTCTTCGATATAACCCGAGTACCCCGTCACGACGACCAGGGCATCGGCGAGTGCCCTCGAACCGTCCTCCCGGGGAACGCCGGAACGAAACGCCTTACCGTACATGTCGATCGCGGCGGGACACGACCGGAACACGAGTCCAGGCACCTCAGGGGCATCAGGGCCGACGATCCGCACGGTCCCCTCGACGGCCCCGGTTGGCCCTGAGTACGCGGGAAGGTGCGCGGGATTGACCACGGCCGCGACACTGGCGCTCGAAATGGCCAGGGGGTCGACCGGAGCGCTCGCGTCCGGAACGCCGCGTGCCTCGGCGTCCTCGTGGGCGACGTCTCTTGTCGTTGCGGCTTCTCCGCTGTTTTCGGGCGGCTCTCGAGCAACGTCGTCTTGAGAGCGCCGACAGCCAACCAAGAAGGCTAGAGTGCCAACGAAGATGACAAAATGACGGCCGAACTGGTGCATGGATCCCTGCCCTTACAAAGAGCGTGCTCGCTCCGCTAACTCCCCGAACCTCGAGCGAGCGCGATCTCGGCGACGTTGAGCGAGCCCGCGGGGGCAAGGCCTAGGGCAATCACGGCCGCGGCGCTGAGAACGACGGCGACCAGAACGTATCCCGATCGCATCGGAACGGCGACCGGGGCCCCGGCCTCCGGTTCGCGCATGTACATGAAGACGAGGACACGCAGATAGTAGGTTGCGGCGATGACGCTGTTGACGAGGGCCAGAGCGACGAGCGCGTAGAGTCCGGCGTTGACAGCGGCCCTGAAGACGAACCACTTGGCGAAGAAGCCGACGGTCGGGGGAATCCCGGCGAGCGACAACAGACAAACCGAAAACACGAAGGCGGTAAACGGGTGCCGCTTGCCAAGGCCGGAGAGGTCCTCGTAGCTTATCGCCTCCCGGCCGTGGCTCCCGCAAAGGATGAGCGCCCCGAACGCCCCCGCCGTCGAGACGGCGTACGCGAGCAGATAAAAAAGTGCGCTCGTTTCTCCTTCCGACCGCAGCCGCACGATGGCCGACAGACCGACGAGTACGTACCCAGCGTGGGCGATGCTGGAGTACGCGAGCATCCGCTTGACCGAGTCCTGACGGCAGGCGACGAGGTTGGCGACCGTCATCGTCACCGCCGCGAGCGTGGCCACCACCGGAGGCCAGCCGCTCGCCCAGGAGGTCCACGCGGGATCCGAAAAGCACACGCGCAATACGCGCAGGAGCACGGCAAACGCGGCCGCCTTGACCATCACCGCCATGAGCGTCGTGGAAGGGGTCGGAGCTCCTTCGTAGGCGTCGGGCGCCCAAGCGTGGAACGGCACTGCGCTCACCTTGAACACGAGCCCCACGAGGACGAGAACCGCGCCGAAGAGATAGAGCGGGGAGCGCCCGGCGTCGGTCGACGCCGCGGCGCCGATGCCGACCAGGTCCGTGTGGCCCGTCGCACCGTAGACAAGCGCAAAGCCATAAAGAAGGAGTGCGGCAGCGAACGAACTCAAGAGAAAGTACTTGAGCCCTCCCTCGATCGAACGCGCGCTCTGGCGCCGGTAAGCCGTGAGGCAGTACACCCCCAGACTCATTGTCTCCAAACCCAAGAAGAGCGTGAGCGCATCCCCCGCCGCCGCCAGCGTCATGGCTCCAAACACGGAAAGAAGCAGCAGGACGTAGAACTCACCGCGCTCCAGACGGTGCTCAGCCAAGTAGCCCCCCGCCAGCAAGGCGGAGAGGGCACCGCCCACGCAGAGCAGCATCGTGAAGTAGAGCGACAAGCGGTCGGCGAGGATCCACGGCGCGAGCGCTGCCACGTCGGGCGAATCCGCCAACCCGCCGAGCCACACGCCGGCCGCGAGCACAGCGGCCGAGATCAGAATCATGAACGTTCCGAGGGCGAATCCGCCCTTTCGGTCGGACAGCGCGTCGGACAGCATCAACCCAAGAGCGCCCAGGCCGACCGCGAGCAGTGGAGACAAGACGACTGCGAACATCATGAGCCGCTCCTCACGGGCGCTGCGCCGCGGTGTCGCTGGGCAGCGGGGGTCTGAACGTCGGGGCCTCCGGATGCAGCGGGTTGAGCCGAATCGGGCCTTCGTAGAAGGAAGGACCTGGGTGCGCCTCGTAGGCGGCTTCGACGTCCGCCGACACGCGCTCGGCGGCCCCCTTCAACCGGGACACGAACAGGTCTGGAAACAAGCCGATGACGAAGACCATCATCGCGAGCGGGGCCAGGGCGACGAGCTCCCTATCATTCACGTCCGGCAGGTTCTTATTTTCCTCATGAGTCACCGGGCCGAGGAACATCTTTTCGACGACCATCAACATGTACACGGCGCCTAGCACGACGCCGACCGCGGCCGCGACGGCTTGCACTCCGCTGAAGTGCCCCAGCATTCGCGCAGTGAACGTCCCTGTGAGCACCATGAACTCACCGACGAACCCATTCGTTCCAGGAAGGCCTATGCTCGCAAGGGTCGCCACGAAGAAGAGCCCTGCGAACACGGGCATCGGCTTCGCCAGCCCTCCGAAAGCCTCGAGACGCCGCGTGTGACGACGGTCGTAGATGACCCCGATGAGCAAGAACAGCATTCCCGTGCTGATGCCGTGATTGACCATCTGAAGGATGCCTCCTTCGATGGATGTCGCGCTGAGCGCGAACAGGCCCAACATGACAAACCCCAAGTGCGATATGGACGAGTACGCGACGAGTCGCTTCGCGTCCGCCTGCTTCCAGGCACAGAGCGCCCCGTAAAGAATGCCTCCGAGGACCGCGAGCCCGGCCAAATTCGCGGCGTATTCGCAGCAGGACTCAGGGAAGAGACCCATCGAGAACCGCAGGTATCCGTAGGTTCCTAGCTTGAGCATCACCGCGGCGAGGAGCACCGAACCCGCCGTCGGAGCTTCGGTGTGCGCGTCGGGCAGCCACGTGTGCAGAGGAAACATGGGCACCTTCACGAGAAAGCCAATCGTGAAGGCGAGCCAGATCCAATGTTGCACGTGCCGGGGAAGCGCCAGGCGCTGGAGTTCGAAATAGTCGAAGCTCGGGGTACCGGTTTCGCTGACCTTCGAATACGCGTACGCCAAATAAAGGATGGCGCCGAGCATGAGCACCGACCCAGCCATCGTGAAAAGAAAGAATTTTAGCGCACCCCGGACCCGGTTCGTACTTCCCCAGACGCCGATCATGACGAACATCGGCACGAGCATCAGCTCCCAGAAGATGTAGAAGACGAACAGATCGAGCGCGACGAAGGAACCGAGCATTCCGGCTTCCAGCAGCAGGAGCGCGAAGCACCAAGCCTTGACCCGTGTCTGCACGGGCCCGAGCGACGCATAGGTCGCTATCGGGGCCATGAACGTCGTGAGCAAGACGAGCCAGAGAGAAACGCCATCCACGGCCACGTGGTAGTGGATGCCGTAGCTCGCCATCCATACGATGTCCTGATCGCAGTGGAACGTCCGTCCCATGTCGATCCGCAGGAGCAGAAGCGACGCAGCGAACGTGGCCAGCATCACGCCCATCGTCGCGCTTCGCAGTACGGCGAGGGCTCGGGCGGGCACGAGCAGGATCGCAACCGCGCCGCACAAGGGCAGGCCGACAAGCCAGGTCAGGAGCTGTCGGGGCTCGGCGCTGGGCGCCTGAATCGTGTCGAGGTCGGGCCACAGGCGAACGACGAGGAGCGCGAGCAGTGCGGCGATCGCGCCGAATGCGACACGAACAGCCACTGGCCGACGCGAGGGCACTGCCACGCCCACGGCGCCTGCGAGCACTACCGGGACCAGATTGAACCGGAGCGCGACGACGCCCAGCACAGACAGGACAGCCACCAGCAACGCGAGCTGCTTGGCCCCGAAATTGTGCGCCGCAGCGGGACGCTCGGGCAGATCGCGCGGTGGGTCGAGGGTGCTCATCGTACTCGGGCTCTCTCAGAGTGAAGAGGTCGGCGCAGCGGGCGCCGCAACGCGCACCGTACGAGTCGCGACCCATCCCAAGGCGTTTTTCACTTCGAGGTTTATGTTCATCACTTGCCCCGGTTGCATATGGAGCTTGAGCGTAGACTGTCCCGAGAACTGCGGGGCGTCGGGCCGTCCGTCGCCGTCGGCGTCCCACCGATAGGAGTACCCGACGCCGGCCGCTGCGGACACGGTGACCTCCTGGCCGTCGATCGAACTGACCGTCGCGTTCGGGTGCGGCACGGCGAAAAACCACCCCAGCGCCGCGAGGCCGACCACCATCAGAGCCGCATAGGCGTGCACGATGCCGTTCTGGATCACTCGCAGCGCGCTTCCGGCGGTGGCCACGACGAGCGAGGTGAGTCTCGAGAGGATTCCGTCCACCAGCACGTTGTCCAGGACGGCCGACGTCTCCGCCAGCGAGTCCACTTGGGCGACGACCGTAACGTCGTAGAGCTCGTCGATTCGCCACTTGTCGCGCACCAAGGCGTAAAGCCACGGCACCGCTCCGGCCAGCCGGGCCGCCGGTTCGCCCCGCTGAGCCACGTAGGTCCACCACGCGACGATCGACCCCGCCGCGAAAGCCATGAAGCCGACGGACGCGGACATCGCTTCGAACCGGTCGGCCCCGCTCCGTACGGTGATCGAATGGGTCAACGCGCCAGCGAACACCGGATGGAGCCAGTGCTCAAGCGGCGCCTTCGCCATGAGGTGAAATCCTGGATTTACAACCCCTGCGAACAGCGCAAACGCTGCCAGAATGATGAGGGGAATCGTCATGGACCGCGGGGATTCGTGGGGAGCATACCCTGGCCGCCTGAGGTCATCCTCGTGGGCGGCGTGGGGCGCCCGCGCTGCCGCAAGCTCCTCGGCCGCGGCTTGAGACGGCCTGCCCACGGTCCAGCCTCGGAAATCCCCCCAGAAGGTGAGAAAGTAGAGGCGGCCCATGTAGAACGCCGTCAACGTCGCCGCGGCGATGGCGACCCAGAAGAGGACTGGACCGAGGGCGACCGGCGGTTCGTACAAGCGCGCATCGTTCAGGCCGAGGGGCCTCGGATTGACCGAGTTGACGTACGCGCGATAGAGAATTTCGTCTTTGGAGAAGAACCCGCTCGTCCCCGGAAACCCGATGATCGCGGCCGTCGCAGCCGCGAACGTCCAGTGGGTGAGCGGCATCCACTTGCGCAATCCCCCCATGCTGCGAATGTCCTGCGCCTTGTCATCGTCGTGAATGCGCGCGTGCATGGCGTGGATGACCGACCCGGCACCCAAGAACAGGCACGCTTTGAAAAAGGCGTGCGTGAACACGTGGAAGAACCCAGCGGTGAACGCGCCGACTCCAACTCCGAGGAACATGAATCCGAGCTGGCTGATCGTCGAGTACGCGAGGACCTTCTTGATGTCATTCTGGACCGTCGCGATCGTCGCGGCGAAGAGCGCGGTCGCCGCGCCGACGCATGCGATCATCATCATCGTGAACGGCGAGAGCACGAATACGAACGACAGCCGACAGATCAGATACACGCCCGCCGTAACCATGGTCGCCGCGTGAATGAGGGCTGAGACCGGCGTAGGCCCCGCCATGGCGTCCGGAAGCCAGACGTAGAGCGGGATCTGAGCGCTCTTTCCCGTGCAGCCGAGGAGCACCGCTAGCCCAATGGCGGTAGCCGCGCTGATGGTGAAGGGATGAGCCGGCTGCAAGAAGTGCAGAACCGCAGGGTACTGGCCCCCGCCGGGCGGCCACAGGTGCACTCGGGTGAGCTCGCCGGGCTGAACCAGCTTCGCAGCTCCGTTGGCGATACCGTTCCAGTCGAGGGCTCCGGTGTAATGCACGAGCATCAACATCGCGCAGAGCAGTCCGAAGTCCCCGATGCGATTTAATATGAACGCTTTCTTCCCCGCCGCCGCATTCGGGGCCTTGTCGTACCAAAAGCCTATGAGCAGATACGAGCAGAGCCCCACGCCCTCCCAGCCGACGAAGAGCACCGGCAGGTTGTCCGCGAGGACCAGCACCAACATCGAAAATATGAAAAGGTTCATATATGCGAAGAAGCGTGCGAACCCAGCGTCACTGGCCATGTACGAAGTCGCATACCAATGGATGAGGAAGCCGACTCCCGTGACGACGAGCATCATGACGCCGCTCAGCGCATCGACCGAGAACCGCGTTTCGATGAACACGGCCGCTCCCTGGCCTGAGGTCGTCCGCATCCACTGCCATGCCGTCCAGGCGAGCTTCACCTGGGCATCCCCGCTCTCCGCAGTGAGCCGCGCGAGATCGCCAAACGCCGCGAGCGACGCGAGAAAGCTAGCGCCCACGGCCACGAGAGCCATGAGCCCGACAGCCCGCTTGCCCAGACGCGCGCCCCAGAGACCGCTCACGAACGCGCCGAGCAGCGGCATCCCAAGAATGATCGCGATGAGCGCGTAGTCATTCGGATCGAAGGCGATGCGCATCGGGATGGCTCCTCAGTTCTTCAAGAGTTGAGCGTCGTCGGACCGAACGCTCGAGCGAAGACGGTAGAACGCCAGCACGATGGCCAAGCCCACGGCCACCTCGGCCGCTTCTGCAGCGATCACGAAAAATGCGAACACTTGCCCCGTGTGGGTGCCTCCCGCCAAGGACGAGAGATTGGCGGTGGCCAGTCTCGCGCGATTGAGCGCCACGAACGCCAAGTTGCACGCGTTGAGCATGATTTCGATGCTCATCAGCGCGACGAGGACGTTGCGCCGAACGAGAAACCCGAGGCCCCCCAACAGAAAGAGCACCGCGCTCAGAACGACATAGTGTTCGATGGAAATCACAGCGAGGGTCCTTCCGTCGCGGCCGCACGCGAGCCGACTCGTGCCCCGAGCGGCCGAGGCGCGTTGCGCGGCGAACGTGGCCACCTCACGTGCCCTCGAGCCACGGCCACGACCCCGACCACGGCGACCAAGAGCAGCGCAGACGACAGCTCCAAAGGTACGAGGGCGTCCGTGAAGAGAACCGTGCCGAAACGGTCGATACCGCCGTAGCCAGCCTCGGGAGCCGGATTCGGCAGACGCCGATGCGACTCAGTCAGCACGCGCGCCGCCACGAGAAGAGCGCCCCCCCCTGCGGCCACGAACAGAGCGCCGCCGAGAGCTCGAATGACCAGACCGCGACGATCGGAAGCCGGAACGGCGTCAGGTCCCAGCATCATGACGACGAAGAGCAGCAGCACGACGATCGCGCCCGCGTAGACGATGAGCTGGATCGCCGCGAGGAACTCCGCCTGGAGCGGCAGGAAAAGCGCAGCCATGCTGATGACGACGACGAACAAGCCCAGCGCGGCGCGGGTCGGATGCCTCGAGACGACCACGCCGATCGACCCCAGAACCGCAAAGAGCGCGAGGCCGTAGAAATAGACGACATCCAAAGAGATCATCGGGGGTCCCAATTCTCGACGGTCAACCGCGCGACGGAACGACGTCGCTCCCCGCGAACATAGGCTTCGAGTTCAGGCCGAAACTTCCGGATGAACGCGAGTGCCGGCATCGCCGTACCCTCGCCGAATGCGCATATGGTATTGCCCATGATGCCGTTCGCTATATCGTGCAAACTATCGAGCTCGGCCATCGAGGCCTTGCCGTCGACGATCTTGGTGGTCAGGCGCTCGAGCCAGCCGGTCCCCTCCCGACACGGCGTGCACTGACCGCACGACTCGTGCCTGTAGAAGTGCATCAGGTTCTCCAGGCAGAGAGCGGGGTCGGTCCCCTCCGCAATGGCCGTCACGCAACAGGTTCCCAGCATCGTTCCGACGCCGCGCATCGTATCCACGCCAAGCGGGACGTCGAGAACACTCTTTCCGTCGTACGGAGCCAGCGGGGAACTGGGGTCGGGCGCGCGGACCTTCTCGTCGGCGCGGAGAACGGGGCACGAGGACCCTCCGGGAATCACGGCCATCAGCTCCCGGCCGCCTAGCAGGCCGCCCCCGACGTCGTCTATGAGCTCGCGCAGCGTGGGGCCGACGGCCAGTTCCACGATCCCCGGCCTTCTGACGTGCCCGTTGACTCCGTAGAGCCGCACGCCGCCGTCCTTGAGGTGGTCGAGCGCGGACAGTCGGCTAAACTCCGAGCAACCGATCGAGAACGCCGTCGGCACCACGGCGATGGTCTCCAGGTTGTTCACCGTCGTCGGACATCCGAACAGGCCGACGTTCGCGGGGAACGGGGGCTTTACCCTGGGCTCGCCACGCCGTCCCTCGATCGAGTTGAGCATCGCGCTCTCTTCCCCGCAGATATACGCGCCCGCACCCGAGTGAACGTAGACCTGAAGGGGGTACTGCGTACCGAAGGGAGCCTCCCCAAGGTAACCCTTGGCCAGCGCCTCCCCGATGGCAGCCTCGAGGCGCGCCTTGCCCAGGTGGAGCTCGTCGCGCACGTAGATGTACGCGACGTGCGCCCCGATGGCGTACGCCCCGAGGATGCACCCCTCGACGCAGGCGTGGGGGTTCTGCTCCATCAAGGTTCGGTCCTTGTGCGTCCCAGGCTCGCCCTCGTCCGCGTTCACGACGAGGTAGTGAGGCTTCGCCGTCGCGCCATCCGGCCCAGCCTTCGGCATGAAGCTCCACTTGACACCCATCGGGAATCCGGCCCCACCGCGTCCCCGGATGTTGGCCTTCTTGGCCTCCTCGACCACCTGCTCGCGCGACATGGTCGTGAGCACGCGTCGGGCAACTCTGTAGCCGTCCGAGTCGCGCTCGTACGCCGCGAGGGTGAAGCCGCCCAGCTTCCCGTAGAGTCGCGTCAAGTAGTCGGTGCGTTTGAGCATGGGCGCATCACCCCTTGGGTCGGGCGAGCTCGGCAAGGATCGAATCGACCCGCTCCGGCGTGAGGTTCTCGTGGTACTGCTGATCAATCTGCATCACGGGCGCCGTGCCGCAGCTGGCCAAACATTCCACCGTCCGCAGGGTGAACTGTCCGTCGGGCGTGGTCTCGCCGCTTTGGATTCCGAGCCGCTTCTCGCAATGCGCTAGCAGGTCATAGGCGCCGCGGAGCGCGCAGGGAAGCGTTCGACAGACCGATATTTGGTGCTTGCCAACCGGTTGCTGGTTGTAGCGGGTATAAAACGTCACGACGCCCTTCACGTGAGCCGCCGAGACCTCCAGGCGCTGCGCCACGAACTCGATGACGTCATCGCTGATATATTGGGCCTGCTCCTGGCACAGATGGAGCAACGGCAACGTCGCCGCCATCTTCGTCGGATACCGAGCCAGAATTTCTTGAAGGGTGCGCTCGCGCTCCGGGGTGAGGACAAAAGGCATCGCTGAGCAGTCTTTCGGGGGAATTCACAGGAATCGGGGCAGAGCTGACCGCGAGACCCGCGCGACGCGGCGCAAACGGACGGCACGATCAAGAGGGTCGGCCGATCGGAATTGCAACCGAACGGCAACGACTCGAACGAGAAATGCCGAGCGGCGGCCGAGCGGCCGAAAGCCGCCGGACGTTACTGGCGAGCCAGCTCGAGTGTCAAGACTCGCTTTGCCGGGAAGGCGCAAGGCGCGAGAGCGTCCAAAGCGCACCCCCCCATGTCGTTCAGGCGCGGTCAATTCCCTTGAGCCCGCGGATCGCGAGCCGCTATGCTGCCGGGCAGCGTAAATCGCGCAAGGCTCGGCCAGCGGACAACCTCGCTCCTCCGTAGAAGCGCGGAACCGTCGGTCGAGGGAGGTGTGCAGTGTTCTGTCCGAACTGTGGAACGCAGAATCCCGAAACGGCGCAAGTATGCTCAAAGTGCGCATTTGCCCTGAAGAACAAGGCGGCCCCTAAGTTCAAGGGCACGATGCTCATGGTGAATCCGCCTACCGGCGCCGCGGGGACCGCCCCGAAGACGCCGCTGCCGGCCGGGCCGGGGGCCGCGCCGCCCGGCGCCCAGTTGCCAAGTCCGGCAGGGGCCCTTCGCGGCCCGGCAGGCCTTCCAAGCAAACTCCAGGGGACCATCGTCGGCGTCGCCCCTCCCATGATGCATGCGAGCCCGCCACCGCCCGCTGCGGGCGCGAGCGCAGCTCGAGGAGGAGCCCCCGACGCACCGACCGGCTTTGGCGCGGCGGTCGGGGCCACCCTTGCATTTTCGCCAGGCGGGCAGAAGGACCCGGCGCCGCCGGGTGGCCCATCGGCCTACTCGCCGCACGAGCCCCGAGGAGGCTACGTGCCACAGGAACCTCGAGCTCCGGTCAACCCGCTGGGGGGCACCGTGTCAGCCGACGCGGCGGCGTACGCGGCCGCATTCGCCCCGCATCCGGCGACCAGCGCCGCCGTCGGACCTGCCCAGGCGACAGCGCCTGCCTACGGGGGTGCGGGCCAGACGATCGCCCTCGGCGCCAGTCCGGCGGGATTCGGTCAGGCCCCCTACGGGGCTCCGGGTTCGCCGGCGGCTCCAGCCGGATACGGAGCGCCCGGCGCAGGAGTGCCCCAGGCTAGTCCCGGTCTTCAAGGTCCACGCATGGGTGAGTACGACCCTCGAGGGCAGGCTCCTGCGCCCCTGCCCGCTGGCGTACCCGCCGCCTACCCTCCGGGCGCGTATGGCCAACCGCCTGGCGCGATGGTCCCGGTCGGCCTGCAGCCCATGGCTCCGTACGCGCCTGCGCTCGCTGGAACTCTGCAATCTCGGGGAGCTTTCGCCGGCAGCGGGCCGACTCGCCGAAATGCGCTCATGACGTGGCTTCTCCCGGTCATCGTCATCGTAGCGGGTGGGACTGTGAGTCTCATCCTCAGCATGGTGGTCCCGGTGCTGGCGCTTCTGGCGCCGGTGGCTGTGCTGGCTGGCTCGATCTGGCTCGTCGTTCTCGCCATTCGCATGGCTCTCGAAGTCGGCGCCGTCACGCGAAACGGCGCATTCGCCTGGTGGCCGCTGTTCGTGCCCATCTACCACTATTACTGGGCGTGGATCCTGGTTCCGCAGGAGGTCGCCAAGGCCAAGCAGATTCTCGGGATCGCGAGGCCACCGCAATCGATCGTGCTCTACATATTCCTCTGGCACTTCGCGCTGGCGACCGACCTGAACGAAATGGTGCGCTGAGGCCAGCCGCCACGCTGCTGCGGGACGGCGAATCGGGGCGAGCGCTCACACGTTGAACCGGAAGTGCATCACATCGCCATCGCGAACGACGTAGTCGCGCCCCTCGATGGCCAGTTTCCCGGCCTCGCGCGCCTTCGCTTCCCCACCGAGCGCCACGTAGTCCTCCCACCATATGACTTCGGCTCGGATGAATCCTTTTTCGAAGTCGGTGTGGATGACGCCAGCCGCCTGCGGGGCCTTGAATCCACGATGGATGGTCCACGCGCGCACTTCCGGCTTGCCCGCCGTGAAATACGTGATGAGGCCGAGCAGGTCGAACCCGGCTCGCACGACGGCGTTCAGACCCGGCTCGGCGAGGCCGGCGCTCTCGAGGAATTCGGGTCGGTCCTTCGGGTCGAGTTCCGCGATTTGCGCCTCGAGCGCCGCGCAGATGGGCAGGACGGGCGCACCCTGGGCGGCCGCGTGCGCCGCCAAGGCCGCGTAGTAGGGATTCTTTTCGAGGCGACCGAGAGAAGCCTCGTCGACATTGGCGACGAAGAACGTCGGCTTGGCCGTGAGCAAGTGCAACTCCCGCAGGATCGTTTCGGCGTCCGGGCTTGCCGGCAGCTCGAAGGACCGCGCGGGCTTGCCGGCGTCCAGATGGCGGACCAGGGCCTCGCAGATCTCGACCGCCAGTTTCTCGATCGGGAGATTGGCCTTGACCATCTTCTGAGCCCGCTCGGCGCGCTTGGTCACGGTCTCGATATCCTTCAGGCATAGCTCGGTCGTGACCGTCTCGATGTCCGCGACCGGGTCGATGCGATTGTCGACGTGCACGATGTTCGAGTCTTCAAAGCACCGGGCCACCTGGACGATCGCGTCGACCTCCCGAATGTGAGAAAGAAATTGATTGCCAAGCCCTTCGCCTTTGTGCGCCCCGCGCACCAGACCGGCGATGTCCACGAAATCCACGGTCGCGGGCACGATTCGGTCGGAGTGCACCACCCCGTCGAGGGCCTTCAACCGCGCGTCCGGGACGGATACGACGCCCACGTTGGGATCGATCGTGCAAAACGGATAGTTTTGCGCCTCCGCCCTAGCCGATGAGAGCGCGTTGAACAGGGTCGACTTGCCGACGTTAGGCAGACCCACGATACCGACGGCGAGACCCATGAAATCCGGCTGCGACAGGAGACCACGGCCTCTCGCGTCTCGCAAGCGGTGCGATCGCGACCGGGACAGCCCGCGGAGTGACTGGACCCGCTCGTCCGCGGTACATAGTCGAGGACAAGATGACCGAGGATGGCGACCGGCTGACCGATCCGATCTCGCAACGAGGCCTTCTCAGGGGTCGCGCCGTCGTGCTCTGCGTGACAGGGAGCATCGCGGCCTTCAAGGCCGCTGAGATCGCGCGCCGCCTCGTCCAATCGGGCGCGGACGTCTACCCGGTCATGACGGCTTCGGGGGCGCGCTTCCTCGGCCCGGCAACGCTCGCTGGAATCACCGGACATGCGGTGACCTTGGACATGTGGGATCCCGCCCATTCCGGCGAGACGCACGTGTCGTTGGCCGAACGGGCGGACCTCCTCGTCGTGGCTCCGGCCACCGCTGACGTGTTGTCCCGTCTGGCGCACGGACGCGCGAACGATCTCGTCACGGCCCTCGTCTTGTGCGCGCGCGGTCCCGTGGTGATTGCGCCCGCGATGCACCCGCGCATGTGGTCCCATCCGGCCACCCAGCAGAACGTCGAGGTCCTGACGCTCCAGGGGCGTTCGATTTTCGTCGGCCCGGTAGAAGGCGAGGTCGCGTCGGGCGACGTCGGCGTGGGCCGCATGGCCGACCCGAGCGTCATCGCAGGGGCCGTCGCGGCGGCCCTATCGATCAACGACCTCGCGGGAACGCACGTCGTCGTCACCGCGGGGCCCACGCTCGAAGACATCGACCCAGTCCGCTTCTTGGGCAACCGATCGAGCGGCCGAATGGGCTTTGCCCTGGCCGAGCGAGCCTCCGCGCGGGGCGCCGCAGTCACGCTCATCGCAGGCCCCGTCGACCTGCCGACTCCGTTCGGCGTCGCGCGTATCGACGTTCGCAGTGCCGAGTCGTTGCGGGCAACGCTTTGGGACGTCATCGGCCCCGACCTGTCCCTCGCCGATGCGGTCATCATGGCGGCAGCGGTAGCGGACCATCGACCCGCGGAGTTCAGCGCCTCGAAGTGGAAGACTTCGGCCCCCGAGAGCTCACTCGCGCTCGTGAAGAATCCTGACCTGCTGGCGGAAGTTGGGGCCGCTCGGGCGGCGGGGCGTCCGGTCTTGGTGGGGTTCGCGGTCGAGTCGGCCGCGGGGGACGAACTCATCGACTACGCCCGGCGCAAGCTCGTGGACAAGCGGGTCGACTTCGTGGTGGCGAACGAGGCGGCCCTGTCCTTTGGACGGACGGACAATCGTGCCACGATCGTCTCGTTCGATGAACATCAGTCGCTGCCGACGATGTCAAAGATAGCTCTGGCGGACATCGTGCTCGACCGAATCGCCGCTCTCTTGCGGTGAGATCGCGCCTGACACAGCGCGTCCAGATGCGGTCTCAAGCAGGCCCTAGCATCTTGCATAGCAGATGATTGTCCCCCATAAAAGATGCGGAGGCGGCACCGCATGGTGCGGGCGCCTTCCGCCATCCTAAGAGGAGACCCGTCATGCCCCGCTGGTTCGAAGACAATGCTCAGTCCATAGGCCACACGCCGCTCGTGCGCCTAAACCGCGTGCCCGATCGCCCCCGTGCGCGCATTCTTGCGAAGATAGAGGGCCGCAATCCAGGCTACTCCGTCAAGTGCAGGCTTGGCGCAGCCATGGTGTGGGACGCCGAGAAACGCGGTCTCCTCGGTCCCGACAAGGAGATCCTCGAGCCGACGAGCGGAAACACGGGCATCGCACTCGCGTTCGTCGCAGCGGCGAAAGGCTACCCGCTGACGTTGACGATGCCCGAAACGATGAGCATCGAGCGGCGCAAACTTCTCACGGCCTATGGCGCCAAGCTGGTTCTCACCGAGGGCGCCAAGGGCATGCCGGGAGCGATCGCAAAGGCCGAGGCAATCAAGGCCTCGGACCCCAACCGATACGTACTCTTGCAGCAGTTCAAGAACCCCGCGAATCCGGCGATCCACGAGGCGACGACGGGCCCGGAGATCTGGGACGACACCGAGGGTCAGGTGGACATCTTCGTATCTGGAGTCGGCACCGGGGGGACGATCACCGGCGTGTCTCGGTACTTCAAGAAGACGCGAAACAAGCCGATTCTGTCTGTGGCGGTCGAGCCTACAGCGAGCCCTGTGCTCACCCAGAAGCGGGCCGGAGAGCCGCTCAAACCCGGACCTCACAAGATCCAGGGCATTGGCGCGGGGTTCGTCCCCGACGTTCTCGACCTGGCGCTGGTCGACCAGGTCGAGCAGGTCACGAACGAAGAAGCGGTCGAGACGGCTCGCTGGCTGGCGCAAAAGGAGGGCATCCTCTCAGGAATTTCCTGCGGCGCGGCCGCGGCCATCGCCATTCGTCTCGCCAAGCTGCCCGAGCACGAAGGCAAGACGATCGTGGTCGTGCTGCCCGATTCGGGCGAGCGATACCTGAGCACCGTGCTGTTCGAGGGCATCTTCGATGCCCAGGGGCTCGCCCGGTGATAGATCGGTAGGTCGGGAACGCGTGGCTTCGCTCCGGCGTTCCGAAGGGAGCGCCTGGCCCATGTCGACGACGACCGACCGCAGACCGGACCCCGACGCGCTCCTGCGCCGTGTGCGCGAGGAAGAACTCGACACAGCGCGCGGGAAGCTCACCATTTTTTTCGGTGCAGCTCCCGGGGTAGGCAAGACGTACACGATGCTGGAGGCCGCCCGCATGGAGTTGGGCGAGCAGGCGCGCGATGTCGTCGTGGGCGTCGTCGAGACCCACGGACGCTATGACACTGGGTCCCTGCTCATTGGCCTCGAGATCCTTCCCCGGCGCGTCGCTTTGCACCGGGGCATTCGCGTGGAGGAGTTCGATCTCGACGGCGCGCTCAAACGCAATCCCTCGGTCATTCTCATCGACGAGCTCGCCCACACGAACGCGGAGGGCTCCCGCCATCCCAAGCGGTGGCAAGACGTGGAGGAGCTTCTCGCGTCCGGGATCGACGTCTTCACGACGCTCAATGTCCAGCACCTCGAGAGTCTGAACGACGTCGTCGCGCAGATCACCGGCGTCATCGTCCGTGAGACCGTCCCGGATTCCGTGTTCGACAAGGCCAACGAAGTCCGGGTCATCGATCTGCCCGTCGCGGAGCTCTTGGAGCGCCTTCGCGAGGGCAAGGTCTATCATGCCCAGCAAGCCGAGCGCGCGGCCACGAACTTCTTCAAGGAGGGCAATCTCATCGCGCTGCGGGAGCTCGCCCTTCGGCGAACGGCCGAACGAGTGGAGGCGCAGGCGCAGGGGTACAAGGCCGCTCATGGGATCGACGACCCGTGGCGCACGGCCGAGCGGGTGCTCGTCTGCGTGTCGGCGAGCCCTTCGTCCGCCCAGCTCATTCGCGCCGCGAGACGCCTGGCATCGAGCCTTCATGCGCCATGGACCGCCCTTTACGTCGAGACGCCGGAGGCCGTGCGGCTGCGCACCGTGGACCGCGAGCGCCTGGCAACGCACATGAACCTGGCGGAAACGTTGGGTGCCGACGCGGTCACGGTCCGAGGAGAACACGCGGCATTCGAACTGGTCAGGTACGCGCGAGCGCACCACGTCACGAAGCTCATCGTCGGCAAGCCCACGCACGCGCGATGGCGCGACTTCTTTCGGCGGTCGTTCCTCGACGACGTCGTCCGCCTCAGCGGCGATATCGACGTCCACGCGATCTCGCGAGACCTCGGGGGCCCGGCGCCCCAGGCGAACGCGTCGACACGGGCCGAACGCACCGGCCCAAGTCCTCGAGGCTACCTCGTTGCGCTCGCCGCGGTGGCCGCTTCGACGGTGGTGTCCGCGCTCGCGTTCGGGCCCGCACGGGATACCGACATCGTGATGATCTACCTGCTCGGCATCGTCGTCGTGTCCATGCGCGTTGGCTTTGGCGCCGCCATGGCGGCGGCCGTGGCGAGCGTGCTGTCCTTCGACTTCTTCTTCATCCCGCCGTATTACAGCTTTGCCGTCTCCGATCTTCAGAACCTCGGCACGTTCCTCGTCATGTTCCTCGTGGCCGGGATTCTGAGCCATTTGACGACCCGTATCCGCCAGCAGGCCGACGCGGCGCGCATTCGCGAGCGAACGACCGCGAGCCTCTACTCGATCGCTCGCGAACTCGCTGTAGCCCGGACGCTCGACAGCCTTCTGACCGCAGCGGCGCGCCACGTTCGCGAAGTCTTCGACGCGTCGGTCGCCGTTCTCCTGCCGACCGAAGGCGCCGGGCTCGGGGTCGCGTACTCCGATGTGGGAGCGATGCACGACGACGAGCGCGAACTCGGGCTCGCGGAGTGGGTGTGGCTCCACCAACAGCCGGCCGGCGCAGGGACCGACACGCTTCCGTCGGGGCGAGCGTTCATGACCCCCCTCAAGGGCTCGCGTGGACGGGTGGGGATCCTCGCTCTCGTGCCTGGCACCGATCGCAATCGCCTTCGCGATCCGGACGAGCGACGACTTCTCGAGACGTTCGCTGGCATCATCGGCTCGGCCATAGAGCGCTCCCAGCTAGCGGAAGAAGCGCGCAAGGCGCGCCTGCGCGCCGAGACCGAGCAGGTGCGAAACTCGCTCTTGAGTTCGGTCTCGCACGACCTGCGGACACCGCTCGCGGTGATCACGGGTGCGGCCGCGACGCTCCTCGAGGCCAACGCGCCGACGGATCCCGACGAACGCCGAGAGCTTCTCCAGACGATCCACGAAGAGGGCCAACGCCTCAATCGGCTCGTCCGAAACCTGCTTGACATGACACGCCTGGACGCTGGGGCCGTGCTCGTACATAAGGAGCCTCAACCGATCGAAGAGGTCATAGGGAGCGCACTCAACCGCACGTCGGAGGCCCTGCGCGGGCGCGAGGTCACCACCCACGTCCCGCCCGAACTACCCCTCGTGGCGCTCGACGCCGTCCTCATCGAACAGGTTCTCGTAAATCTCTTGGAGAACGCAGCAAAGTACACGCCCGCGGGCACTCCAATCGATGTCTCGGCGACGGCCCGAGCTCCCGAGGTCGAGGTCGACGTCGCCGACCGAGGGCCGGGCGTTGCCCCAGAAGATAGGGCGCGCGTCTTCGAGAAGTTCTTCCGAGCGGGTCAGTCGACGGGCGGCGTCGGCCTCGGGCTCACCATCTGTGCCGGCATCGTCCGCGCTCACGGGGGCCGCATCTGGGTCGAGTCAAGGCCTGGCGGAGGAGCGTCGTTTCGCTTCGCACTCCCTCTCGAGACAGCGCAATCGAAGGCTTCTTCGTAGCCTCAAACGTGTCGAGCGCTCAGTCGACCGCGGAGGAGTCGTCGACCGCGGAGGAGTCGTCGACCGCGGAGGAGTCGTCGACCGCGGAGGAGTCGTCGACCGCGGAGGAGTCGTCGACCGCGGAGGAGTCGTCGACCGCGGAGG
>JBEKXD010000073.1:0-22941 GCA_049512415.1 Polyangiaceae bacterium | reverse complement strand
GGGCTCCTCACGGGCGGCCACGTGCTGCTCGAAGGTGTTCCCGGTCTCGCGAAAACGCTCACCGTCCGGACCCTGTGCGACGCCATCTCGGCCAAGTTCGCGCGGGTTCAATTCACGCCCGACCTGCTACCGGCGGACCTCATCGGAACCGTCATCTACAACCAACACAAAGGCGAGTTCGCGTCCAAGCTGGGACCGATCTTCGCAAACCTCGTATTGGCCGACGAGATCAACCGCGCACCGGCCAAAGTGCAGAGTGCGCTTCTCGAGGCCATGCAGGAACGCCAGGTGACCATTGGCGATAAGACCTACGCCCTGCCCGAGCCCTTCGTCGTCATGGCGACACAAAACCCGATCGAGCAGGAAGGGACGTACGCGCTGCCGGAGGCGCAGATCGATCGATTCATGCTCATGGTCAAAGTGGGATATCCGACGCGCGAAGAGGAGCGGAAGATCATGGACCGCATGACGCAGACCGAACCCGTCCGCGCGGACCCGATCGTCACGCCGACCGAGCTCCTCGATGCCCGGCGCGTCGTCAAGCAGGTTTACGTCGACGACAAGGTCAAGGACTACATCGTCGACGTCGTCTTTGCGACACGCGAACCAGCCAAACATGGCCTCAAGGAGCTCGCGCCCCTCGTCGAGTTCGGAGCCAGCCCGCGCGCCAGCATCGCGCTCAACCTCGCGGCCCGGGCCCACGCGTTTCTGCGCCATCGGGGCTACGTCACTCCGGAGGACGTCAAGGCTGTCGGGCCCGACGTCTTGCGGCATCGCCTCGTGCTCACTTACGAGGCCGACGCGGAAGAGGTCACGAGCGAGCAGATCGTCAAACGCGTATTCGAGGTCGTCGAGGTGCCGTGATCCCCAAGGAGCTCCTCGCGGCCCTCCGCACGATCGAAATTCACACGGCGCGCCTCGCCAATGAACAGCTCTCGGGGACGTATGTCTCGAGCTTCAAAGGCCAGGGCCTCGCGTTTCGGGAGGTGCGTCCGTACCAACCCGGGGACGACGTACGGACGATCGACTGGAACGTCAGCGCGCGAATGAACGACGCGTTCGTGAAGGTTTTCGTCGAGGAACGTGAGATGACCGTCATGCTCCTCGTGGATCTGTCAGCCAGCGAACGGTTCGGGACGAGGCGAGCCGCCAAGGTCCGAGTGGCGAGCGAAATAGCCGCGCTTCTGTCCTTTAGCGCGATCCGCAACGGCGACCGCATCGGTCTCATCATCACGACCGACAAGGTGGAACGCGTCGTGACTCCGAAGAAGGGCGAGAAGCACGTCATGCGTGTGGTCCGCGAGATCCTCGGATTCGACCCCCCCGCCGCAGCGACGCCAGCTTCCCGCGGCACAGCCCTGGGAGCTGCGACGAACCTCCGAGCCGCGTTCGAGGCGCTCGTGCGAGTCTCGCGGCGCCGGAGCGTCGCGTTCGTGGTGAGCGACTACTATGACACCGGCTACGAGAGGGCCCTGGCCCTCGCTTCGGCCAAACACGACCTCATCCCGGTCGTACTCGTCGACCCGCGGGACACGGACCTGCCCGACGTGGGTCTGGCTACTTTCGAGGACCTCGAGAGCGGAGAGAGCGTCGTCGTCGACACGAGCGATCCGCGAGTTCGCGAGTGGTATGGCCGCACGCTCGGCGAACTCGCTGCAAGCCGGCGCTCGGCATTTCACCGCCTGGGGCTAGACTCGGTCGAGATCGAAACCGGAGGCTCGTTCGTCACTCCGTTCCGCGACCTCTTCGCCCGAAGGGCGCGGAGGATTCGCCGATGAACCGCGTGGTCCGAACCATCGCCCTCGCTGGATTTGCCGCCCTGGCGCCGAGAGCCGCGCACGCGGAGTGCGTAGAGACAACTCCCACCGGAGCCGAGCGACCGCAGACCGCCGAATCCTTCCCGGAACGTGCGACGAGCGGCTACGAGGCCACGCTCCGCGTCGTCGTGTCGCATGGAAAAGGCGAAGTCGTGCTTCCGCACGGGCTCGAGCTCCAGCGCGACGGCGACACGGCCAAGGCCCTCGCAGCTGCCGGATTCGAGCTTCCTGACCAGGACGGGGGTGCTAAAGCTCGGCTCTCGAGCATCGACGTCGACGCGAAGAGCGGCCGTCGACAGACGACCCTGGAGTTGCCGCTTGTCGCGTTGCCGAAGGATCCTGGGCGCCATGTCCTCGTGCTCCCGTCGCTTCCCGTGTCCATCGCGCGCGCCAACAACGACGTCGTCACGGTGTGCACGAAACCGCACTCGGTCCTAGTCGACGACCCAACCTCGTCGACGCCCGACGCGAAGCCCAGACCCAATCCGCCGCCACGCGCACAGCGCGAACCCTGGGACGCGCTACGGCGCGCACTGGGGTGGACCGCGGTAGGCATTGCGTTCGGGGGCGCGGTGGCTTGGCTCTTATCGAAGTGGCTCAGGCGTCCCCGCCGCGTCCCGCCGCCGCCTCCTCCGCGTCCGCCCTGGGAGGTCGCTCTCGAGCGGCTCGACGAGACGCGCCACGCCGGCCTGTTGAAGACGAAGCGATTCGCCGAATTCTTCGATCGAGTAAACGATGCTGTGCGTCAGTACCTCGGTGCGCGCTTCGGCTTCGATGGCCTCGAGTCCACCACAGACGAGACCCTCGCTGCGCTGCGTCGGGCTCCACACTTCTCAATCTCAATCGCCGAGATCGCGGTCTTCTTGCAGCACTGCGACCTCGTAAAGTTTGCTGATCTCACCCCCTCGCTCGACGACTGCGAGAACGCCTTGCGAGAAGCGGAACACCTCGTGCGCGACACGATGCCCACTCCCACTGCCCAGCCACTCCGGACTCCACCGCAAGAGGTCGGGCGGTGAGCGCTCGAACCGTGAGGGGTATCGCAGTCGCCCTCTCGACCGTGGCCGTGCTCACCCTGGCACTGGCCGCGCCTCTGTGGATGCGGGGCGATAGCTGGTCGACGATTGGATGGGCGGCCTGGCCCGGGCTCCTCGGTCCAAATCCTTCGACCGCCGATGCCATTGGGTGGCTCGTGCGAACGGGGGCGTGCGCGACGATGATATTCGGGCTTCTCGCTGTGCCGTTCGTCGTGTGGCGGATGACCCTGGGCGCCGATGCGCGAGTTCCGCGCCTCGGCGTGCCGACAGTGGCCCTGATCGCACGAGGTCCGCGGGGCTGGCGCGCCCCGATGCGCGACCTGCCTGGGGTCCTGCGCGGAGCCGCACTCGTCCTCGCGATCCTCGCGCTCGGGCGCCCGCAGAGCGTCCTGCGCGGCGAGTCTCGCGAGGAGAGGGGCATCGACATCGTGCTCGTGCTCGATCTGTCCGGATCGATGCGCGCCTTGATGGATGCCCCGAGCTCGACCCTCACCCCAGGCCTTGCGCCTCGGGACCCGCACCACCGAGCGACCCGTCTCGATGTGGCGAAGGACGTTCTCATCGACTTCGTGCGCCGCCGCCGAACGGACCGCATCGGTGTCGTCGTTTTCGCCAAGCAAGCGTTCGTGCTGTCGCCGCCCACGCTCGACTACGCCCTCATCGCAAGTCTCGTCTCCAAACTGGATCTCGGCGTCATCGACGGCAGTGGCACCGCGATTGGCGACGCTCTCGGTACCGCTGTTGCGCGAGTGCGTAGGAGCGACGCTCGAAGCAAGGCCGTTGTCCTCCTCACCGACGGCGACTCGAACGCCGGAATCATCGCCCCGGAGTATGCCGCGCATCTCGCCCAGAAGGAGGGAGTGCGCACGTACACGATCCAGATCGGCAATGGCGACGACGTGGACGTGGAGGTAGGGACCGATCTCTTCGGACAGCCCGTCTACCAGCGGCAGAGGTTCCCCGTGAACCCAGAGCTCCTGCGCACCATCGCGCACGACACTTCGGGAGAAGCCTTCATCGCGACGGATCGTTCCGGGCTGGAGAAAAGTATGCACGCGATCCTCGATCGGCTCGAAAAGACGAAGTTTGAGGCGCGAGCCGCGGAAATGGAGGACCTGTTCCCATTCGTCCTCGTGCCGGCCGTCGTCCTTCTGGCGCTCGAGGTTCTCGCCCGCCTGGTGCTGGTCCGGAGGTTCCCATGAGATGGGGCCACGATTTCACGTCGCCCGCCGGACTGCTCATTGCGGCGTTCTGCGCGCTCGCGTTCATCGCATACGCGGTTGGCATCATCTGGGCTGGAATCCGGCAGTCGCGCACCCGTACGGCGTTTGGAGCTCCGGACTTGCTGGCACCCCTCTTGAGTTACGACGCGACCGCTCGCCGGGCGCTCAAGTCGTCCCTGTTGGCCGCTGCGATGTTATTTGCCTTCGTGGCGCTCGCCCGTCCCGAGTTCGGTCGCGGGGCCAAGATCATACCTGCGACCAATCTCGACGTGATCGTGGTGCTGGACTACTCGAAGAGCATGTACGCGCGCGATATCGCGCCCAACCGCATCGCGAGAGCGAAAGCCGAGGTGGCGCGGCTCATTCGTGACCTGTCCGGGGCTCGCTTCGGCGCCGTCGCCTTCGCCGGGGAGCCTCTGAGCCTTCCATTGACAAGCGATGGCTCTGCGATAGCGGAGTTCTTCCGCCAGCTCGAGCCCAACGACATGCCGGTGGGTGGAACCGCGACCGCTCGCGCCTTGGAGCGCGCCCGTGAACTGTTCGCTCGGGACCCGAAGTCCGCGGACCACGTGCGCGTCATCGTGCTCGTGACGGACGGTGAAGACCTCGAAGGAGACCCGGTCGAGGTCGCACGCAATTGCGCCCGCGAAGGCACACGTATCGACGTGGTCCAGATCGGAGGGCGCGCTCCCGAAGTCATCCCGGAGGTCGCGCCGGATGGCAAGGTGACCGGGATTCGTCGAGACGACTCCGGCAAGACCTTGACGACTGAGCTGTCGGCCGAAGGAGAAGCCCAGCTCGCACGCGTCGCCCAGGAGACGGGGGGCACGATCGTGCGGGCCGAACATGGGGACACGGGGATCGATCGGGTTGCGCGAGGTCTGCAGAAGATGATGCGGGAGGAGCTGAGCGAGAAGGTCGAGACCATCTATGCCGAGGAGTACGCGTGGCCTCTGAGCCTGGCCGTGTGCCTGCTCATCGCGGAAGCCGTGATCGGCGAGGCGCCACGCCGCCGGAGGGCTCATGCGCGTTAGGCAATCAGGCAATTCGTCTCGAAGGGCTGCTCTCCACCGCGCCTGGCTCCTCTCTGGGTTCGGGCTGTGTGCGGTCGCGTGTGGATGGGATCCGTCGCGACCGTTTGACCGCAATGCACCTGCTGTCGCCAGGGCCGTCGAAGAATTGGACGCCGGAGACGCGGGAAGCGCGGTCGCTCGGCTGGAGGAGTACCTGTCGACCGGCGCCTGCAAGGACGGCGTCATCGGAACACCGGACCTGTTGCGACAGCGTCCGGACGGGACGTTTGACCTCGGCCTGGCCCTCTTTCGGGTAGGCGAGCGTTTCGGTCGGCGCTTCGGAGAGGAGGAGATCGACGCGGGCGTCGACCCGGCTTCGAGGTCCAACCGCCACGCGGAGGTGGAATGTGCCATCCGCGTCGTCGTCACGGTCGCGGAGGCTTCGGAGGTCGGTCCGGCGCTCCGCGCCCACGCCCGCTACCTCCAGGGCAACCTCTCTTTTCTCGACGGCGACTATGAAGGAGCGGTTCGCTCCTACGATCGCGCGCTGGTACTTTCTCCGGGCGAAGCGGATGGCGGCGACGCCGTAGGGCGCGATGCCGCTTGGAACCGCTCGATCGCGCTCCGGCGAATCGAGGACAGGAAAGACGCGGGCAACGACTCCGGCTCGCCTGACGCGGGCGGCGATGGCTCGAGCTCGCCGCCCGACGCCGGCTCGGATGCAGGGGCTTCGAGCGACTCTGGCCAGGGCCCGGGAAAGGATTCGGGCGACGACAGTCATGACTCGGGCAAGGACGGCAGCTCGCAGCCTCAGACACCCGATGCCGGGCCGGAGACGAAGGAGGCGGGCAGCCCTCCGCCGCCGAGCGCCGACCAGGACGATCGCATGCTCGACCAACTTGAAAATGCCCCGACGCTTCAGCAGGAAGAGGCGAAGCGCACGGCCAAGAAGCACGTTCGTGGGATGGCCGACAAATGAGGCAGGGCTTGAGCCCTCGATCAATGCGTCTGCCTGCGCCGTCCAGACGGCACGCTACGTGGCTCTCAGCGAGAGCCTTGTTCCTCGGGTTCGCGATGTTCACGCTGCAAGTCCACGCCCAGAGCGCGCCCCAGATGCGACTCTCGGCGAGCGCAGACGTGATCGGCGTCGGCGACGCGCTCCATGTTCAGTTGGTCGCGACGAGCGGCGATTCCATGCCTGCCGACCCCAGGCTTGGATCGGTTTCCGGGTTCATCCTACGGGGACAGACTGAGTCGCCTTCGCAGACGCACATTTTCGTCAACGGCGCGAGCTCCGACCGCTACACGCTCACGGTCGACTGGACTCTGGTGGCCTCGCGAGTCGGAACCCATCACATCGGACCGGCGACGGTCGTCGTGGGCGCCTCGCGGGTGGCTTCCGCCACGTTCGACGTCAAGGTCGTGCCCGCGGGACAGGCGCCGGCGCCTCGACCACCCCCGCCGGCTTTTCCACAGATGCCGTTCGGGGGGATGCCGTTCGACCCGTGGAAGAACTTCCTCCTGGGCCCGCAGGGGATCGACAACGAACCTCAGCCCGAGCCAACGCCTGTCGCGACCGACCCCAAGCTGGCGCTCGATGCACCTCGAGGACCCGAGTACTTCGTCCACGCGAGCGTCGACAAGACGGCGGCCGTCGTGGGCGAACAAGTCACGCTCTCCATATACGAGTACAAGGACACGGCCGCGCCCGAAGTGGACGGACAGGCTGAGCACGAAGCCTCTGTCGCCGACTTTGTAAAGCAGCCGCTCGCGCAGTCGAAGGACAAGGAGCAGCCGCACGTCGGATACGCCTCCATCGCGGGCAAGGTCTGGGATGTTCGCCTCATCGGCCGGTGGGCCCTCTTTCCGCTCCACGCGGGTGACCTGAGTATCGGACCGATGTCCGTCGCACTCTCGCGCCCTCGCAATCTCGCCGGGACTAGCCGAGCCACCGAGACCCTTCGGATTCATGTGACCGAGCCCCCTCTCCGCGGACGTCCGCCAGGATACGTTCCGGGAGACGTCGGCCGCTTTACGGTGACGGCCGACGTCTCGCCACGTGAGGTGGACCAAGGCGGCTCGGTCGCGGTACACGTGGAGGTGTCTGGCACGGGCAACCTACCAACCACCGTCGTTGCGCCCGCGCGGGCGGGCGCGGAATGGCTGTCCCCCGAGCTCCACGAGACGCTGGGGCCCATGGCCCACGACGCGTTCGGTGGGCACCGCGATTTCGACTTCGTCGTACGGATTCGAGATGCCGGCAATGTCGAGCTGGGCGAGATCCGGATCCCGTTCTGGGATCCGGAAAAAAAGGCGTACGACGTGGCACGCGCCGCGCTCGGAGCGGTCCGAGCCAAAGCGAATACGAGCTCCGCCGCACGCGGCGACGAAGCCGCACCCGAGCGGCTGCCGGGAATGCCGCGGCCGCGGGAACGCCTCGAGGTCGTCATCCCGACGGCTCGCGCGTACTTGGACGACTCGCCGCTATTCTGGTTCGGCGCCATCGCGTCCGGTCCTTGCGCGTTCGGTCTTGCCGTTGCCGGCCGGACTGCAGCACGAAGAGTGGGCGAGGCGTTGCGACGGCGACGCGAGTCGCCTTTGGCAGAGTTGAAAGCTCGTGTCGCGGCAGCCCAAGCCGCGTGCCTCGGCGAGGATGCTCGAGCCGCCGACGCCGCGATCGAACGGGCCATCTACAGCGCAACAGTGGCCGGCGTAGGCGTGGGAGTGCGCGGAGCGCTCGGCGCCGACGTCAGCGCTCGCCTCGAGGGGAGCGGCCTGCCGCCCGCATTCGCTGCTCGCATCGCGACCCTCCTGGAGGAGTGCGAGGTCGCACGGTTTGCACCCGAGGTGGCGAGCATGGCCAGTGTGCGCGAGCGATGGGCGCGTGCACTCCGAGCGATTCGCGAGCTCGAGAGGATGGCGTGAACATCCAAGGCGGAATCCTCGCCGCGGCCCTTCTCGTGGCCGCACAATCGGCCCTGCCGGGCGATGCGAGAGCTCAAGGGGGGCCGCAGAGCGCCCCCCTCGTCGATGGGGGCGCTCGAGGGGGGCCGCAGAGCGCCCCCCTCGTCGAATCGCCGGCTGACGAGGGCGCCGGAGCGCTGCTCGCATCGGGTGTCGACGCCATTCGCCGAGGGCATGCGGACGACGCCATCTCGTCGCTCGAAGCGTTGGCAGACTTGGGCATCGCCGACCCAGTAGCCAGTTTCGATCGCGGACTCGCCTATGCGTTGAGGGTTCGCGTGGGCGGCGAATCGCCGGGTGACCTCGGACGCGCCGTCCACGGCCTCGAGGAGGCACGCGACCTGACGCATTCCCGAGCGCTCGCCGAGGACGCTTCTCGCGCGCTCAGCATCGTGCGAGCCGAGATTGTGCGCCGGAGGTTGCGCGCCGGCGAATCGATCGAGACCGAACCCAGCCGCTCCCTTGCCCGATCCGTCGTGGAGCTCGTCGACGAGAACTCCTGGGCCCTCGGAGCGGCGAGCGCATCGTGGATTCTAAGCCTCGGCCTGTTCGTCCACTGGCTGGCGCGCGCGCGGCGACTGCGCATTGCGGCCGGCATCGGTGTGGGCGTGGCTACGCCCGTACTCCTCGTGATGTCATTGATGACGTTGGCTGCGCGCCACGACCGATGGCAGGTCGAGGAGGCCATCGTCGTCGTCCCGAGCGCACGTGTCACGGACGAACGCGGAGTCGCGCGGCCGAGCTCCGTGCCGCTCCCTGAAGGGGCGCGCGTCGAAGTCGTCGAGCAGCGCGGGGCCGTAACGCGCGTGCGGTTCGGGCGCGCGGACGTGTGGATTGCGTCGAGTGCGCTGCGCGGACTGGCGCGCGCGCGATAGCCGCGCGGCGGCTCGAGGGGGCCGCAAAGCGCCCTCGTCAGTAGTCACGTTACTCATCGCTCGGTCAGCGCGTCGTGACGGCCACGTAACGGTCCTCATCGCCCCGCTTGATCCGGATCAATACGGGCTGATCGGCCCGCGCGGCCCCGATCTTGGCTGCCACATCCGATGCACGGGTCACCGCTTGATGGTCGATCTCCTCGATGACGTCGCCCTCGCGGAGCTTGCCGCTCGCTGGTCCGTCAGGAGCCACGCGCGCCACGACGGCATGACCGTCTTCGTCCGCGACGGAGATACCCAGGGCAGGCGCTCGCTCGCCACGGCCCAGGCCCGAATCGGGCGACTGCGTCGACGGTCTGTCTGACGCGTCCTGCAAAGGCGCCAAGACGACGTCGAACGGTCGGGACTGGCCGTTTCTCACCACGACGAGTTGAGCGTGCGTGCCTGGCCTGTGCGCCGCGATCATTCTCGGGAGGTCTTCGGACCTCGGTACGTCGTGACCATCGACCGAGACGATGACGTCCCCATCTTTGATTCCGGCCTTCTCCGCAGGACTGCCAACCTCCACTCGACCCACGAGCGCCCCGTGGGGGCGGTCCATCCCCAGGGCTTTGGCCAAGTCCTCATCCATGCCCTGGATGACCACGCCCAGCCGTCCCCGCGCCACGTAACCGTTGGCGAGGAGCTGAGGCAATACGTCCTTGACCGCGTCCATCGGAATGGCAAATCCAATGCCCCTGCCTTGCGGATTGATCGCCGTATTGATCCCAACGACCTGCCCGTGCAGGTCAAAGAGAGGTCCTCCGCTGTTGCCCGGATTGATGCTGGCGTCCGTCTGAATGAAATCGTCGTAGGGTCCGGCACCGATCGATCGGCCCTTCGCGCTTACGATGCCCATCGTGACCGTGTTTCCGAGACCAAACGGGTTCCCGATGGCAACGACGTAGTCGCCGACGCGAAGGGCTTGGCTCTCGCCGAGGGACGCGACGGGCAGGTTCTTCGGCGCGCCTTCGAGCGCCAACACGGCAACGTCGAGCCGGTCGTCCTTACCCACCACTTTGGCCTGATACTCGCGGTCATCAGCCAGCTTGACCTTGACCATGTCCGCCCCACGAACGACGTGCGCATTCGTGACGACGTGCCCCTGAGCGTCGATGATGAATCCCGACCCCAGCGCCTGCTGCTTCGCCGTATCGCCCCCCTGCCCGAATCCTCCGGGCCCAGGCCCTCCCCCCCCGTGGCCGAAGAATGGCAGGAGGTTCTCGAAGTCCGGAAACCCGAAGTCGAAGTGCGGAACTCTCACCTCGTGAACCGTCGTGATATTGACGACGGCCGGTCGGACACGGGACACGAGCGTCGCCACGTCGGGCGTTCCCGGGAGAACCGGGGGGCTGGCGAACGGCGGAGGAGCAGGCGCGGCCGAGGACCCCGCGGCCGATGCGGCGTGCTGGCAGCCCGTCCCGAGTGCGAGGACGGTGGTGGTCGCCAAGAGGAGCCTTTTACCTATCATCGCCCCTTAGGACAATGGAGAACCCCACCTGATTCCCGTGACCAGTCTCTCTCGCCGCAGCTCGAAGGCACTACGAATTGCGGAGACCTCTCTCAGTGCGCTTTCGGCTGGACGAGCTCCACGTCCCATTCCACCGTCGCGTCCGAGGAACCTGCGTATGGCGGGAACAGAAGCTTCTCGAAAGCGTGGACTATGCAGTCTCCAGCCGGCTTGCCTTCGTACTGCGCAGGCAGCGTCACCTTGTGGACGTGCCCGTTGCGACCCAAGACGACCGACGCCCGAGCGGTTCCCCACGGACCTTTCCTGTTGCCTTCCTCATCGGTTGCGGCGCCGCAGTTCGCCTTGATTTGGCGCGCTGCGTGTTTCAACTGCGCCTCGACGGCTTCCCTGTCGTACGCGCGGGTGTCGCCGCTCACGTCGCTCGCGCTACCCGCGGACGCGTCTGGCCCGCCTTGCGGCGAAGCGACTGCGGCCGGCTCATCGTCCGAGTCGTGGGCGGCCGTCTTCTTGGCAGCCGCAGACTGCGGCGTGTTCGCCGCCGACTCCGACGGAATGCAATCGCTTCCCTGGAGGATCGTACCCGCCGGACACGCACTCGCCGAATCCGCCGGTTTTCCGCCGCCGGCGCACGCTGCGAGCAGGCAAGCAGCGCCGAGGACGCAGGCAACACCGCGCACGATCAATCTTCCCTCGTCCATGGTGACGTAAGCGTATCCTGAAGTCGTGATTCCCGGAAGAGGTCGTTCGTACTGAGATGGGGATGGGACTATCTGCGGCCGACGGCCCTCGGCTGCATGTCCGTGATTTTGTAATCTTTTATCTTATAGAGAAGCGCTCGGTGGCTGATTTCTAGTAGGCTTGCTGCTCGAGTCCGGTTTCCGTTCGTCTTCTCGAGGGCCCGTCGAATGAGTATCCGCTCGATGGCCTCCGTCGTCTTCTTGATGGAGAGCTCCCCGCTCGCGAGCCGAACCTGAATCGGGTCGAGCGCTGCGCGGAGACGGTCAGGAAGGTCGAGCACTTCGATTCTGGTGGTTTCGGCCAACACCATCGCGCGCTCGATCGTGTTCTCGAGCTCGCGAACGTTTCCGGGCCACGGGTACTCGAGCAGCACCTTTCGAGCTTCCGTCGATACGCCGGTGAATTGCACGCCGAGCCTGGCATTGTTCCGAGCGATGAAGTGCTCGATGAGGAGATTGATGTCTTCGGGTCTTTCTCTGAGCGGTGGGATGGGGACCGCGAGCACGTTGATGCGATAGTAGAGGTCTTCGCGGAACCGCCCACTTTTGACGTCCGCAGCCAGGTCGCGGTGCGTAGCAGCAATGATACGCGTGTCGACCTTGACGTCTTTCGTATCTCCGAGGCGGCGGACGATGTCCTCCTGAAGGACGCGGAGGAGCTTGACCTGCAGTCCGAGGGGAAGCTCACCGACTTCGTCTAGCAGGAGCGTGCCGCCGGAAGCCTCCTCGAATAGACCCCGTCGGTCCGATGTGGCATCAGTGAACGCGCCGCGCTTGTGACCGAAGAGCTCCGATTCGAGCAAGGCCTCCGGAATCGCACCGCAGTTGATGGCCACAAATGGGGCTGAGCGGCGCGACGAACGGGCATGGATCGCCCGAGCCACGAGTTCCTTGCCGGTGCCGCTCTCGCCCGTGACGAGTACCGTCGTCTTGAACTCTGCGACCTTCTCGACCGTTCGAAACACCTCAAACATCGCTGGACTTCTGGCGACGAGAGACTCGAACTGATTGGCCTTTTGAATCTCGTCGCGCAGGGCTCGGTTCTCCCGGCGCAAAGTTTCGCGTTCCTCGGCCTTGCGCAGCGCGAGCACGATCTCATCGGGCTTGAACGGCTTGCTCACGTAATCGTACGCACCCGCCTTCATGGCCTCGATCGCGAGGTCAATGCTCCCGTAAGCGCTCATCACGATGACCGTCGCTCGATGGCCAAGATCTTTGAGGGCCACGAGAAGCTCGAGGCCGCCCATGTTCGGCATCCGCACATCGGTCAGGATCACGTCTGGGTCAAAGGACTCGACCGCCGCCAGAGCGGTCGTTCCGTCGCCGGCCACGGCGACCTCGTAACCGTGCTTGCGCAGTAGAGTCCGGAGTACGAGGCAGATGTTCTCCTCGTCATCGACCACCAGAACGCGCCGCATTGCACCGATAATATCCTCGAGCGAGCAAAATCTCGCCCGCCAAGTGACCCGCGTCAGGCCCGGCCTCCGGGCGCGTCAGAGGGGGCGCTTCGCGGCCGCCCTCGAGCACCCCGAGGGAAATTCGTAACGGATCACTTGCAGACGGCACGAATTGGATCCAGGTTGCTGCTGTGTAGGGCTGGTCGGCCCGTCTCCCTCCTGGCGGGCAATACGGCCGACGCATCTTGAGGGCTCGCGCGGCCCCTCCCCTCCCCCACCGCGAGAGCCCACCGCGTCCGGATGACCGATGTTGTCCGGGCGCGTTTTTTTTTGTGAATCACACCTCTGGGGTGTCGCTGCCCGTCCTCGCGGAAGCGCGCCGACGAGCTCGCGCGCGCCATCTACGTCCATGGGCACAGTCTCCGACCTCGGCGCCAGGCCCATGCACGGCTCGGACGAGATCGAAACCGACAGGGCAGTACGTGCTCGGCCGGTACCCGAGACCACTGCGCGACGCTCACTTTCCGGATGGCTCCTCGTCCGCACCCAGAAAGCTAAGGATGACTTCATCGAGCAGTGGGTCGCGCGCGACGTCCGCACCGAAGAGGGAGGCCCCGGTCTGCGGACGCGCCTGTCCGAATATGGATGCCGGGCGAGTGGACGCATAGCGTCGTGCGCTAACCGACTGAAGGGGCGCAACCCCTGGAGACGGGGCGCCGGGCGGGGTCATTGGAGCGGCCATGGGCCGGACGATGGATGGCTTGGCGGTGGCCCCTGGTCGGGAGTCGATTTCGCCTGCCTTGTCGCGAAATAGGTAGTGAGGAGGTGGGGGAAGCTCCTCAGCCAGCCAAGACGATGCCGCCAGCCGCTCGACCGAACGTTCAATCCCGGCCGCCATGAGGGCATCGGGATCGCCCACGCGCAAACGCGGCGAGAGACCGGAGTCGGCGCCGGCAGCGTTTTCGGCCGACGCGACCACACACCCAACTGGACGACATGCGCTCGGAGGGGCGTCGGTCGCCGATTCATCGCCTTGGCCTCCGGATGTCGACCCCAAGGCGCCGCTCGAGCCGGTCGTAGGTGGCGGGTGGCTCGTGCTCGCGGAACGGCCATCCACCAGCGCGTCGAATACGCCATCGCGGAGCGCGATGAACATGGCCTTGTGTTGCTGTCTCATCATCTCGCGGACGACCTCGACCATCCGGTCGTCGCCGACGTACTTCGCATAGCTCGTCTTCACGCTCTTGAGAATTCGACCTCCGTCCGCGAACACGTGTGAAATGACGTGACCATACCGGACGCCTGAATCCTCAGTCTGAATGTGGAACAACCGTCCCCCGTGACGAACGTTGTTGTTGTACCCGAGTAGTGGCGACGGTTTCGTGAGCATTGGCAGAGCGCCGCAGCATGCTGCAGCCTAGCGTTTAGTTTACCACGCGCGCCACCTAGAGCATCGTTTCACCGCGAGGCAGCGATGCTCGTCATGACCATCCACGTGGTGACCCGAGGAATGCCCAAGGTTTTCGTGATGTTCGACTCACCCTGAGGGCTCGAACATCACGAAGACCGTTCCGTCCAATCGAAATCCGCTCTAGGGCTCGAAATCCGCTCGTTCCAGCAGCTCGGTCACTCGCCAAAGAAATCCGTTCGCTGCCACACCATCGACCACACGATGGTCGTATGAAAGCGCCAGATACATGACGGGGTGAATCGCCAACTGGTCCTCGCCTTCCGGCGATTCGACGACCACCACGCGCTTCTGAATCTCCCCCATGCGCAAAATGCCGACATTGGGCTGATTGATGATCGCCCCGCCGAAAAGGTTGCCCTTCAGACCCGGGTTTGACACGCTGAACGTCGCTCCGCCGAGGTCGTCCAACGTGATTTTTCCGGCTTTGGCCCGCATCGCCACATCATCAATCGCCCGGACCACGCCGCGCACGCCCAACTCGTCCGCGTGCCGCACCACCGGAACGACAAGCCCGTCGGACGAGTCCACCGCAACGCCGATGTGCACCTGGCGGAGAAGCACGTACGCATCATCCAGCATGCGTGCGTTCATCGCGGGATGCTCTCGAAGCGCCCGCGCCGTGGCGACCACGACGAACGCGAGCATCGTCAAATTCATCCCTTCCGCCTTGTAGCGAGCTTTGTGGAGCTCCCGGAGCCCACTGGCGCGCTTGAGATCCACTTCGGCGACAGCGACCACGTGCGGGGAAACCGCCTTCGAGTAGACCATGTGGTCTGCGGTGATCCGGCGGCGCCGTGTCATCGCAACGACTTGGTCCCCGCTCGCCGGCTTGTAGTCGGTCACTCGGAACGAGCCGTACCCAACCCCGACGACTGGCGCGGGGCCGCTCATGGCACGGGCGGGCGGCGCCGACGGCGGCAGAGATCGAGAGGCGTCGGACGCTCGCGAGTCGCTCGCAGAGCTCGACGGTGGACTCGCAAGAGCCACCGGCCGCCCAGCTTCAGCCTCCCGCGCAGGACCGTGTTCGGTCGGCGAGAGCTGCTCCCTGCCCACCCGAGGTCCGGCGGATTCGGGCGAGACGAGTGACCCCGCATCCGGGCTTCGCGCGGCGCGAAGGACATCCTCGCGCGTCACTCGGCCGTGTTCGCCGGTACCGCGGACATCGGCAAGTCGCACGTCGTGCTCCAGAGCCGCCTTGCGCACCGCTGGGGTCGCGAGGGCACCCGGAACGACCGTAGCGCCCTCGAGCCCCGGGTCGGAGCGCAGGGCCGCACTTTCGTCGGGCTCCGCTGCTCCTCGCGCAAGCTCCTGCTCGGCTACGGAACCGCCCTCTGCCACGGCGGCCGGCTCGGAGTCCTCGATCCGGGCTATCGCCGTGTTCACGGCCAACGTGGCCCCCTGAGCCGCAAGAATCTCCACCAGCCGGCCACCGACAGGGGCCGGAACGTCGGCATCCGCCTTGTCGGTTGCGACCGACACGATCGGCTGATCTTTTTGAACGAGCTCGCCCGCTCGCACCAGCCACTTCGAGATAGTCCCCTCGGCGACGCTCTCTCCGAGCTGGGGCAGGATGACGTCGATGAGCATGAACTCGCGTTTCTCCGACAGAACGACTTTCGTACCCTATAGCGTCAGACTGCTACGCTGCAATCCACGATCACGCTCTCCGGCGCAGGTGCGCTAGGAAATACCCGTCAGTGCCGTGCACGTTCGGCAAGAGCCGCACACTCACCTTCTCGCCGAACAGACACTTTACGACCGGGGCCTCGAAAGGCACGGGCTCGAAGTCGCCACGCTCTGCGACCAAGGCTTCCATCACGTCTTCGCATTCTTCTCTCAGGACACTGCACACGACATAGACGAGGCTACCCCCTGTGCGCACGTGGTTGGCTGCGTTGGAAGCGATGGCCCTCTGAGTGCGTGATATCGACGCGAGCTCCCCTGGACGGCGGCGCGACGCGATCTCGGGGCGCCTGCGCAGGGTCCCGACCCCAGTGCATGGGGCGTCGACGAGGACTCGGTCGTAGGTGCGCTTCAAGTCCCCTGACCCCACCGTCCAGTCGATCGCAAACGTGTCCCTTGCTGCGAGCCCGACACGGCGCATCTCCAGTGCCAAGCGCTCGAGTTTGCGCGGGTTCGAGTCGCACGCGTCCACCGCCCCCTGCTTGCCCACTGCCCGAGCCAAGACGGCCGTCTTGTTTCCTCGCCCCGCGCAAGCGTCGAGCACGTCCTCACCCTCGCGAGCACCCACGGCCAGAGCCGCGAACTGCGCCCCCTCTTCCTGTACGGACCACGCCCCGTCCGCATAGCCGGGCAGAGCCTCTGGCTTGCCGGCACCCCGGACCAGGATGGACAGGGGCGACACGCCACCGGCCTCGAACGTAGCCGTCGGTACTGCGTCCCGGAGGCGCGCAAGCCATAGAGGCCGCTGATCCGCGGTTTCCGCTCGCAGCGCTACGGCAGGCGTTTCGTCACCGCACGTCAAGAACGCCCGCGAGTCGTCGCTCGACAAGGCGCGTGCCAGAGCCTCGCACAGCCATGGAGGCATCGACGCCAGCATCGCCTCATCGCGCGACGGATGCTCCGTCGTAGCGGCCCGCGCCGCGATCCGCCGCAGGACAGCATTGGCGAATGCGGCCACCTTGGCTCCGCGCTCGGCGCGCACGGACGAGACAGCTTCGGACACCGCCGCAAAGGCTGGTACCCTCGTAAAGAAAAGTTGGTAGGCCGCGACGACCAAGTGCGCTCGGACCGATGCGTCGATCGCTGCCTTGGTCTTGGTGAACCTGGCGATCTCGACGTCGAGCCACCGCTCGACGCGCAGGCTTCCGTAGACGATCTCGGTCGCCAAGGCCCGATCCCTTGCGTCGAGTTGTACGGCCCGATCGAGCTCCGAATCCAACGCAGCAGCGGCGAACGCACCTCCCACGTGCGCCCTCGCGAGGACGCGCGCTGCCACCTGGCGAGCGCTAAAGCCATGGGGCATCGCGGTCATGACCAGATCTCGCGAACCTGCATCAGGAGGACGTCCCAGCGACGTTCGACGTCATTCTTGAAGGCGATCGCCATGATGACGACGAGCATGACCATGCCGATCAGGCTTGCCACCTCTCGGATGCGCAGAGGCAGCGGACGTCTGCGCGCAGCCTCGAAGAGAAAGAACAGCAAATGCCCGCCGTCGAGCACCGGAATGGGCAAGAGATTCAGCATGCCCAAGTTGACGGAGATGAGGGCCATCGCCCACACGAAGTGGACGGGGCCGCGCGCGCCCGCCTGACCGGCGATGTCGTAGAGCGTGATGGGACCGCCGACGTTCGACAGCGCAATGCGGCCGACGAGTAGGCGACCGAGCCCGATGCCGATAAACTGAACGACACTGGCCGTTTCCTCGACCCCCCTGCGGATCGCATTGAGTAACGGGTACGGATTGCGGACGAGGCGATCCGGCGAGGGAGGCATCCAGTGATCCGTCCGGAATACGTAGCGCTCGTAGTGCTGGCCGAACTCGTCATCCCACTTCTCCTTGCGGAGCTGGAAGAAGCCCCTCATCGGGCTTCCGTCGCGCGTCCACTCGAGTTCGTGCATTCGATCGGCACCGCGGACGAGTTCGCCTTCCATCGCCCGCCACAATCGCTGCGGTACGCCGTCGAGCACAGTGATGCGATCGCGTGACTCTAGCCCAGCTCGTCGCTCGCTCGAGGACTCCGGCACGAATGCGACGTACATGTCGGCGCTCTCGATGCCAGTGCGCGCCATGACATCGGAGGCTCGATCCCGCGCATCGAGCGGGGCGCTCGTCGCGAACTCGCGAGGCTGCGGGGTGAGCGTGGCCGCACCGGGCTCGAACACGGCCAACGCACATAGTCCACCCATGGCGCGCGGAACGTCCACGGGTCGCAGGTAACTGAGCACTACCTGATCCCCCCTGTTGTCCGACAGCGCATTCACGAGATCGACGAAACGCTCGATTCTCCTTCCGTTCACTGCCGTGATGAAATCGAACGTGCGAAGTCCGGCCGCAGCCGGCACGTCGGACTTTGGTATTCCGATGACCGCCGCAGGGAATCGCGGATCGATACCCACGCGACCGGTGTGCTCCACGATTTCGAGTTCGTTCGTCTCGGCATGGTCCGCCGGAGTTACAGCGACGTCGAGAACCCTCCCGTCGCGCAGAACCGTGAAGCGGACCGGAATCCCCGTCCGGCGCGCGACGATTCTTCGCACCTCTGCAAAGCTCGTCACGGAAACACCATCGACCGAGGTGATCGTGTCGCCCGCCTCGAGCTTGCCGTAAGCCGGCATCGTCGGATCGACGGTGCCCACGCTCGGCGCGAGAAAGTCGGTTTCCTCCAGATAAACGGACGTGTAAAGAGCGATCGGAAATAGAAGATTCATCGCAGGGCCCGCGAGCACGATGACAACCCGCTTCCAGAGGGCCTGAGCTTCGAAGGTGCGACCCCGCTCCTCCGGAAGTATGGGCTCCGTCGTCTTGCTCTCTTCGAGCATCGTTACGAAGCCCCCAAACGGAAGGAGAGCAAGACAATACTCGGTCTCCTGACCCCTCAGCCGCAGGACGCGGGGCCCAAAACCGATCGAGAACGTGAGAACCTTCACGCCGAAGATCTTCGCAAACGCGAAATGTCCCGACTCGTGAATGAAAATGAGCGAGCTGACGAGCAGGACGAAATAGAGAAGGTCCACGTCGAGAAGGTCTTCTGGTAGCACACGCCGCGTCCGCGCGAGCCGCCGCGGGCGAGCTTGCTAGGAGGCTGGCGGGACTCCTGCAAGAATCCCGACAGACTCCTAGCGTCGCCGCGCGACGACACGCCACTCGACGTGGTCGGACAGCAAATCCTCCCCCGCAGCCGTCCGGTTTCCTTCGAACGGGTCGAGTCCCATGCCTGCGATTTCCACGTCCCACTGCGGCGCGAGCGCGGCTCGCCATTCTTGTTCCGCCGGCAACCGAACCTCGATTGAGGTAGACGTCACGGAGTCTTCGTACACGCACGTTTGGGTCCCCGTTCGCCGGACTACGCAGCCCTCGGAAGCGACGCCGCACCCGATCCGGTCGAGCCACGCAGGAGACGGGATTTCGGTCACCCAAACCGCGCCGGCGACCGTGATCCGTGCCAACTCCGCCGACAATCGCCCCAAGTCACCCTCGTCCGGAGCGTGCGCCAGCGTTCCGTGAAGGGCGATCGCGGCATCGAAAGACGCATCCTCGAAGGGCAAACTCTCCCAGAAATCGGCGTGCACGAGCGGCACTGGACGCGCCCGGCGCGCGCAGCGCTCCAGCATCGCGGTCGAAGCATCGAGCCCGGTCACCTGGTGGCCGCCGTCGAGCAGAAATGGAATCTCCCGCCCCGTGCCCACGCCCAGGTCGAGCAGACGCAACGGAGGCGGCGGCAGGACGCTGAGCACCCACGCCATACGCCTGCGAGATTCGCCGGTCTCCAGGCAATAACAGCGCTCATAGCGGCCCGCGATGGAGTCGAAGAACGCGGCCGCCGACCTCGACGGCGTGTCGATGCTCAACGCCTTGGACCTCCGCCTTTGGACTGATCGATCACATCACGGACCTTCTGCGCTAGCGCGGCCCCGTCGAACGGCTTGCTGATGAACTGGACCCCCGGCGCGAGCACCCCCTTTTGCACGATGGCAACCTCCGTGTATCCGGAAGCGTACAGCACCGGTCCGCGGTACGCGCCTTCTGCAAGGCGCGCGACGAGATCCGGCCCGCCCATCCCTGGCATGATCACGTCCGTGATGACAAGTTCGACTGATTTCCACTGTTCGCCATCGAGCTGCAAGGCTTCGCTGGCGCTCGCTGCGGTAAGCACCTGGTATCCGGCGCGCGCCAGGGTACGCCGAACCTGCTCCCGGACGGCGGGCTCGTCCTCGACCACGAGAATCGTCTCCGTTCCGCGGGTGCAGAGCCGGGGCGAGTCGGGGGGACGGCCTGCCGGCTCCGTCGCGAGCGGGAAGTACACCTTGAACGTCGTGCCTTTGCCGACCTCGCTGTAAACGCGGACATTGCCGCCGCTCTGCTTGACGATGCCGTACACGGTCGCGAGGCCAAGACCCGTTCCCGAGCCAGACGGCTTCGTGGTGAAGAAGGGCTCGAATATCCGTGCCCGCGTCGTATCGTCCAATCCGCATCCAGTGTCCGAGACCGAGAGCATCGCGTGGGGCCCTGGTTTCGCGTCTACGTGGAACGAAGCGTAGTGCTCATCGAGTTCGACTTCGGCCGTCTCGACCGAGACGACGCCGCCCTGGGGCATCGCGTCCCTCGAGTTTACGACGAGATTGACGATGACCTGCTCCATTTGCCGGCGATCGGCGGCCACCCACACCGGCTGTCCCGCCAGTGTGGTCGCGACGTTGACCTGCTCTCCGACGAGCCGCTGAAGCATCGATCCCGTGCTTCGCACGACCTCGTTGAGGTCGAATGTCTCGACCTCCAACACTTGTTTTCGACCGAACGCGAGAAGCTGTCGCGTGAGTGCGGCCGCGCGCTCTCCGGCTCGATGGATCTCCTCGACGTCGGTGCGCCGCGGATCTCCGACGGGTAAGTCTGCCAATAGGAAGTCGGAACAGCTTCGAATGACCGTCAGCAGGTTGTTGAAGTCATGCGCAACACCGCCCGCGAGCCGACCGATGGACTCCATGCGTTGACCGAGACGGAGTTGCTCCTCGAGATCCACCTTGGCTGATTCGGCCTGGCGCCTGGCCACGACGTCCCATGCCAAGTCGGCAAGATCCATGACTCGCTTAACGTCTTCCCCGGTATAGGGAAAGGCCTTGTTGGCAACCCCCAGCAAGGCCACGACGAGCTTTCCGCGAAAAATAGGTACGACCAGTTCTCGCCGGATGACCGCAGTCCGATCGAGCGATGCTCCGTGGTTGGGCGCCGCCCCGCAGTCATTGTGAACGATGGGACGGCGCTGCCGAAGACAATCTGCCCAGATCCCGGCCTCGTCTTGGTGGCAACCCTCCTTGCCCACCTCTTGAGAGAGTTCGTCCTGACTTTGCGTCGAACCAGCCCACGGTGTTGTGGTCCTCTGGTTTGCCGCCACGAAATGGAAAAACCCGAGAGGGCTACCCGTCAGGCGACCGGCTTCGTCCAGAGTCGTGCGCAGCAGCTGATCCATGGCCACATCCGTGGTCGCCAGCTCCAAGAGTCGGAGTCGTGCCGCCTGAAGTTCGGCGTCGCGCCGGCGCTGAACATCGAGCTGATGGCGGTACCCAAACGCCGTCGCCCCGGCGACGAGGACCACGAGTATGGCCACGGCGAAGACAGTCACCAGGGCCCGGTACTGGGCTTCGGCGAGGAATTCGGCGGCATCCACCTTGGCGACGAGAAACCAGGGAGAATCCGGGACCGGGCGCAGGTCAGCCAGAACCCGTACCCCTCGGTAGTCGAGTCCGTCAAAACGCCCTCGCGCCCCGAGAACGGCAGCCACCGCAGGGCGCTCGAGGTGAGCGAGGGGCTCGCGACGGGCCAGCGCAGTCCCCCTCGCGTGGCGCAGCTCGTTGAGAAAGATAGCGTCCGTCCCGTCACGGCGGACGAGGAGCGTTTCGGCAGTGCGACTCGAAGTGGGCCAGGAAGAGATGAGCGGGTAGAGGTACGTCTCGGCGTTGGTCCGCAGCACGAACGCCGCGATGGGTTTACCCGTCGCGTCGAGCAGAGGAGCTGCGACGTCGATTGCGATGCCCTCTCCTGTGCGGTGCAAGTCCCCGAGCACGGCGTCCCCCGTCGCCATCGCCGCGTCCACCGTTTGCCGGGCGATGTCGTCGAGCTCCCCGTGGCGCGGACGGGCCGACAGGAGCACCCTGCCCGTCGGGTCGCACAAGAAAACGTCGGAGTAGCGGTCCTCTTCTAGTTCAAAGCGCAGTCTCTCGAGCAGCTTCTGCTCGACCCCGGAATCGCTTGAGTCATGAAGCCATCGAACGACTCCATTCGCGAAATACGGGCCTTTGACTGGGCGCCGAGCATCGGTCAGGGCGTCGCGTCGCCAACCGACGATCTGGCCGACTTTGAGCTCGGCGATCGCCGCAAGATCCTCGTGCTTGGCCTCCGTAATGGCAGCGGTCTCCGCGCGATAGTACGCTGATCCCCCGAACGCCGCGCCCAAGGATGCGATCGCGAAACCGAAGATAAGATAGGCTCGAGGCCCCGCACCGACTCGCAACGACGTAGTCGTTTCCGCCCCGAGAGATGTGCGCGACACGGCCTCGACTGTAGCCCAATTTGATCGCTTGGACTGGCCTCACGCTGCTGGATCGGCCGGGCACACGCTCGCACACGACCCGCCACAGGCGTCCCATGAGGACATCTGATCGTTCGGTAGGTCGGCGCCGCGTTGCACTCCAGAGCCCTTGTGAGTTGGAGGCCTGTGCGACCGTTGCTCGGTGGGCTCGCACTCGGCGCGAAGTTGAGACGAGTCCCGAAAGTCCTCGTGGGCTAGGGCGGCGCCAGCCACCCACGCATTTACGCACCCGGAGTCGGTGCGGGCGTCGAGCGCGAGCATCACGACGCCAAGGAGTCCAAACTTGGCGTCGGTCCAGGCTAGGTTGGCGCCATGAGGCCGCTCGTTGGCGCGCATGAGGCCCGAATTATCGCCACCGTCGGAACGGCAAACGCCAACACGCTCGGGGTAGCCGCGCCCCCCGTCGAGGGAGACGCCGACACGCTCGGGGTAGGCGCGCCGCCC
Organism: Polyangiaceae bacterium; assembly: GCA_049512415.1. Taxonomy (GTDB): domain Bacteria; phylum Myxococcota_A; class Polyangia; order Polyangiales; family Polyangiaceae; genus Palsa-1150. The sequence goes on along the minus strand of JBEKXD010000073.1, from coordinate 183 downwards.
GTCGAGGGAGACGCCGACACGCTCGGGGTAGGCGCGCCGCCCGTCGAGGGAGACGCCGACACGCTCGGGGTAGGCGCGTCCCCCGTCGAGGGAGACGCCAACGCGCTCGGGGTAGGCGCGTCCCCCGTCGAGGGAGACGCCAACGCGCTCGGGGTAGGCGCGTCCCCCGTCGAGGGAGACGCC
>JBEKXD010000072.1:0-23080 GCA_049512415.1 Polyangiaceae bacterium | reverse complement strand
CGCTCGAGGGAAACGCCTACCCACTCGAGATGGGCGCGCTCCTCGTCGGGGCAAACGCCAACCCGCTCGAGGGAAACGCCTACCCACTCGAGATGGGCGCGCTCCTCGTCGGGGCAAACGCCTACCCACTCGAGGAAAACGCCTACCCACTCGAGATGGGCGCGCTCCTCGTCGGGGGAAACGCCAACTCCGACGGAGACAGCCCGATGAGGGCGTCCCCGTGAGCCCAACGCGGGCCGGTCGCTTGGCCGAGCGCGCCAAGACTCCGCGTCACGGCGTGAGAAGCGTAAGAGCAGGTCCCGGCGATACTCGAATCCGGTTCGCACGCAGAACGTCGCCATCCAAGACGTAGGCGCCGTCGTCCCCGCCGAATACAAACTCGACACCTAGCGCGAGGGCGTCGACGGTCGGCTCGCCACGAAGAGGCATTCCGGCGAGAACACGCGGCAACTGGCGACCCAGGGCGCCCGGACTCTGACCGCTCGCCACGACGTGGAACCTGGGCGGTGCCTCTCGAGCCCGATACGCCACTCGGACGTGAAGGCCGACGTCTGGCACGACGCTGGCGAGCACTAGGCTCCACGCGGGTGCCGAGTGGGCAAGCCCATCCACGCTGAGCCATCCTCTCTCCCGCGCCAGCACGTGCCGAGCGAAGGGGGAGCCGCAGATCGAGCCGAAGAAGAGGCGAGCAGTGATCTGAGCCGCGCGTACGCGTCCCCGCCGCGGCGACGCGTTGTAGACCTCGAAGAATCGAGCGACGAGTCCAGCGCCGAACATGAACGCCACGTGGTCGCCGCCCCGGTCGTCTTGGACTCGCAACGTCGGTTGTGCGAGGGTCCGGGCCGACCCTCCCTTGAGCGCGCGCGCGTAGACGGCTGGCAGCTTGCGGGCGGCGTAAGCTCCCGTGCTCCGCGCGACAGTGCCAACCGTTCCCGCCGGAAACAAGGCGATGCGAGGCAACGCCTGACCCACGTGCGCCTGCGCCAGCGCGCTCACTCCGCACATGTGCGAGCCATCACCGCCCACCAGCACGACGACGTCAGTTCCCCGCTTCGCGATTTCGCGAGCCGTCTCGCCTAGCTCTCCCAAGCTGGTGGTCGTGTGAACGGTGGCGCCAACCTGCACGAAGGCCGATACGAGCGCGCGGCGAAGGGGGCTCGCCGCACCAAGTCGCTGAGCGTTGCAGTTTACGATGACCTCGACGCGTGACGCCATCGCGCCGGTGACGGGTAGCATGGGCCCATGGGACGACGGAGAGGAAAACGTTTCGTTGAGTTTGGCGTGACCGGGACACTTGCGTCGGCCATGGCGATCCTCGGCTGCAGCCGGTCGCCCGAGATCAGAGCCGCCTACGCGGGCGACGCGGCCGCGTTGCGGCGGATGATCGAAACTAAGGAGAAGTCCGGCACGTTCACGAACCGAGCCGCCGCTGAACTCGCCCAAATCGTCGCCGATCGAGATGTGCGCATGGCTTCGGGGGACAGCGGTGCCGCGCTGGTGAACGATGTGAGCCGATGCGCCAGGGAGCTCGACGCCGCACTGAAAGCCCGCATGAGCGTTCACGATGCCGCCGGCGCGGCCGCGGCTCTTGCCCGCGTCGAGAGCGGAGCGGAAAGTGCCGACGTAGCTCGAGCGTTCTTCGCCGACGAAAGAGCGGGGTGGAGAGCCGTCGGCGCACGGGGACTCGTTCGCCCGCAGGACCGATTGGCTCGCGAACGTGCGCTGCTCGACCCGCAGCCGGACGTGCGCAGACAAGCGGTCCGTGCTGCTCGGGAGGCGCGGGACTTGTTGGACTTCGCCGCTCTGAGAGAAGCAGCCCGCGCCGATCCAGAGCCATCGGTCCAGGCGGACGCCGTCCGCGCGCTCGGGGCGTTGCCCTCGCGCCCTGGGAGCCGCGAAGTCGCGGACGCGCTGAGAGACCTATGGGTCTCCGGCCAAGAGCCGCTCCGAGAGGACATCGCGCTGGCATGGTCGAGCCCGGCCGAGTGGGCTGCCGGGGGCAAGGAAGCCCTGCGATATGTCATCAACACCGCGCGAGGTTCCTCGGCCAGTCAGGCCGCGTCGGCCGTACTGCGCCACGGCGACGCTGGACCTGAGCCGACGAACGAAGCCGTCGCGAGACTGGCAGAGGAGATTGCGCAAGGCGCACAGGCCGAGCGGCTGCATGCGCTCTACGTGACGCCGATGGACCATTCAGTCCTCCTGGCCGCGGTCACCGCCGCCGCCAAGGATGAGGATCCGGCCGTGCGCGTGACCGCCCTAGCAAGGCTTTCCGACCTTGCCGGGTCCGCCCGCTCGCGCGCCGTGACGGAGCTCGAGGAATTGGCGCAGCCGGGAGCGCGCACCGCGAGCAAAGCGCGGCTCGCGCTCGCGGCGGCGGGCGACCGGCGCGTCCAATGGTGGCTCGAACAGTCGCTCCAAGCCACCGCCGCCGAGGAGCGCCTGGAGGCGGCCCTTGCATTGGCGCGACTCGGGATGGCTGCGAGAGCAGCCCCGCTCCTGGCGGACCCGGAGCCCCGAGTACGAGCGCACGCTGCGTGCGATATCATGGCGACTAGGCGATGAGGGTGACACGAAACGGAAACGCCCGGGCCCTCCCTTGACGGACCGGGGGCTCGTCGGTCATGAATGAATGCGCGGCGCCGTTGGGCTTGCTGCGCGCCAAAGAGGGCGGACATGCACCAGTGCTGGATGAGTCGGGGTGGATCGGCGTTATTGACTGCAGCGCTCGCGGTGGCGTGCGGGGCCCGAACGGGCCTGCCTGACCCGGGCCCTGCTACCGACCAACCCGTCTGCAGCGGCGCCCCGATCACCGCCACCGCGCCGATCCCGAACCTCTATCTCGTTCTCGATACATCCCAGAGCATGAGCTTGGATTCGAAGTGGTCCACGGTGCGCTCCGTCGTAGCCGCCATGATGGATCAGGTCGGCCCGCGGGCGCGCTTCGGCGTCACAGTGTTTCCGACATCGGCAGACAACGGCTGCGGAACCGGCACGCAGGTGCTGTCGCTCCGGCTTGGCGACAACACCGGAACCACCTCGGCCGCGTTCTTGGCAGCGACGAATTTTGACCCCGTCGGCGGGACGCCGACCGCTGCAACTCTGGAAGCGCTCAAACCAACGCTCGAGACGTTTTCCGGAGTGACGTACGTAATTCTGGCGACCGATGGCGGCCCAAACTGTAACCCCGACCTCACGTGCAACGTGGACCAGTGCACCGTGAACCTAGAGGGGGAATATCCTCAATGCCCCGTCGGCGGGCCGTTCAATTGTTGCGACCCCAACAACGACACTGCGCAGCAGAGCGTGACCGGCCCGACAGGCTGCCTCGACGGGACGAGTACGGTGCAGGCCGCTTCCGACCTTCGCGCACTCGGTGTCCGAACGTTCGTGATCGGGATTCCGGGCAGCGGTCCGTACGGCGGCATCCTCGACAGCGTCGCCACCGCCGGGGGTACGGCCCGGTCGACCGAGCCCTTCTATTATTCGGTGGACACGGCCGACACATCCCAACTCGAGTCGGCCATCGAATCGGTCACTCTCCAGACGCTAAGCTGCGCGTTCACTCTTGACCACGCACCGTCGGATCCAGGCGAGGTGAACGTGTACGTGGGCGGAGTCATCCTGGCCCAAAACGCTGGGGGCGGCGCGAACGGTTGGACGTTGGAGGGGACGACGCTCACGCTACTCGGCAGCACCTGCGTCGGTCTCGAGGCCCAGCCCAACACCCCGGTGACGGTGTTGGAGGGCTGCCCGACCGTCATTGCGAGCCCGTGATCGCTTGCGCCACGGCGTCGGCCGTGACCTTGGCCAGGAGAATTCCATTCCTGTAGTGCCCGGTCGCCAGGAATAGGCCGAGCAGCGGGGATGGACCGACCAACGGAAAATCCGCATCCGCGAGTGGCCGAAAGTTGCTCCACGACGCGACGAACCGGGCTCTCCCGAGCGAAGGCACACACGCGAGAGCATTGGCCAAAATGGCGCCCATGCCTGCCGCCGTCACCTCGCGGCAAAACCCCACGCGCTCCGTGGTCGAGCCACAGAGCACGCGACCGTCACCCCGAGGCACGGCATACCCATCCGATCCGAACACGATCGACTTGAGCCTGGGGGGTCGTTCCTCGAGCTCCAACATCTGCCCGCGAACTGGCCGCACCGTGGGAATCTCGGCTGGGACCCCGCCGACAAGCGACGACCAGCTTCCCGCGGCGAGCACGGTCGCGTCGGCGCGAAGCTCGCCGTCCGCGAGCTTGACTCCGACGCAGCGGTCTCCCGCGACGACGAGCCCGTGGACGGGCGAGCCCGAGCGTATTTGCACACGCGGATCGCGCGCCAAGATAGCGATCAGCGCTCGAAGGACACTCACCGGGTTCACCTGGCCGTCTTCCGGGAAATGCGCGGCGCCGACCACAGTCGGGCCGATCTCGGGCTCGACGCTGCGCGCCGCATCCCCGTCGAGCATGCTGGCTGCCAACCCGCGCGATGTCTGCCAGGCCACCTCACGCGCGAGGTCCATCCGCTCGGCGTCAGTCCTGGCGACGCAAAGCACGCCCGACGGGCGGTATCCCACATCGCATCCGCTCTCGGCGCTCAGCTCGGTTGCCCACGGTCGCCAAGCGTCGCGGGCCTCGACGAAGCGCTTCACAAACCTCTCGCGGCCGCGGAGTTCGACTTGACCGCCGAGGATACCGGCAGCCGCGCTCGAGGCTTCGAGCCCCAGAACAGCCCGATCGAGAAGGACCGCGTCCGCACCTCGCTGCGCCAGCGATTGTGCAGTCGCGCAGCCCATGATTCCGCCACCTATGATCGCTACCCTCACGAATACCTCCCTTGTCACCATAGGGACGGCGCCCCCACAATTCTGCGTAGCGTCGCGCATGGCGCGGCGGTACCCTGCCAGGTATGGCTGGCGGTAAGCCCATTGCGTGTCCCTCTTGCGGATTCCAGAAGAATCCTCCCGGTTCCGCGCGCTGCGCGTCGTGCGGGGCAAAGCTCGAGGAGCTTGGGCGGGTCAAGCGCTCACGTGAGGAGGAGCTGGCGCGCCGATACCAACAGGAGGGGGTCAACGTTCCGTGGCTCCTCATCGCCTTCTTCGTCCAGGGTGTGCTGACTGCTGCGGTCATTTTTGGATTGCCGCTCGTGCTGCCCTTCCTCGACTTCGAGGGCCAGAATGGAATGCTCGTGTGCATCCCGGTCTGGTTTGTCGGCGGGCTGCTCGTCGGCCTGATCTCGCCGGGACGAACGTTCATCGAGCCGGTCGTCGCAAGCCTCCTCGTGGCGATTCCCACGACCTACTTACTGGTACAAAGTCAGACTGTGCGAACGATGCCGCTCTTTCTCTACGTGATCTTCGCGTGCATCGGGATTCTGCTGACACTGACTGGTTCGTACATCGGCGAGCGCGCCCAGCTCGGACCGCCTCCGAAAGCTTCGGATTAGACGGGAGCACGCGCGACGTGCCGTCACTCGGGATACGTCACGCGGCGTGATAGATTGAACATGCGCTGGCCATTCGCCTGTTAGGGCGCATAGGCGACCCGCAGCTGTCCACGCAGGCGCGCCCATGTGCGCCTGAGACCGAATAGTCGGCTGCCAGCGTATTCGATGCGATTCTAGCCTGCACGCGCCGCAAAGGCGGTACCCTTCACGCGACTGTGTGAGCTCTGTCGACCGAACCAATTGGATGTCGATGACAATGAAGAATTTCACGTTTCGCCTCCTTGGAAGTCAGCGGTTGACCTCGACTGTTGACGCGCTTTTCGCCAGACATCTGGTGGTGAATCTGGCCAGCGTCGCGGTCATTGTCGCCTTTGGGGGAGGCTGCGGAAGCTCCGAAAAGAGCGGCAAATCAACCGCTCTGGGGAGCAGTTCTGGTGGCTACATTGGAAATGGCAGTAGCAGCGGCAGCGGAATCATCCCGTCCAGTTCCGGGACCACGGGCCCATCGCCCGGGGACGCTTCCTCGTCGGGGGGTACCGGCCCTGCGGCCGTCTGCGGCGATTCGGGCCTTTGTCAGTGCCCGGACGGTGGAACGACGACTATTTCGGGGTATGTGTACGATCCCGCGGGCGTCAATCCGCTGTACAACGTCTCCGTCTACGTCGAAGACCCGAGCTCCCCCCTGCCGGACCTGTCGACCGTGCCGCTGACGTGTGGTTGTAGCCAGCTCTACCCTGCCTCCGTCCTCGCGACAGGCATGCCCACCGACGCCACTGGGTATTTCGAAATCCCGTGCGCACCGAGCGGAACCGTTACGCTCGTCGTTCAGACCGGCAAGTGGCGCATGGAGTATCCCAACGTCACGATTCAGCCGAATACAGCCAATCAAGTTCCCAAGATGCGACTGCCCACCAACTCGTCGGAAGGGTCCATCCCGGACATTGCGATATCTACGGGTGGGGCAGACTCGCTCGAGTGCCTGCCGCTACGAATTGGCGTTTCGGCTTCGGAGTACGTGTTGGGCTCGGCAACCGGCGGCCACATCCACATCTACACCGGGTATGGAGGCGCGACCATGGACCAGGGGTCGGTCGAGTCCTATCAGACGCTGTGGGACCAACAATCCGACCTGAACCAGCACGACGTAGTCCTCTTATCGTGCGAGGGTCACGAGACGACGGGCGGAAACCCTGGCGTTGCCATGACGCCCGCCTTTCAAGGCTACCTCCAGACCTACGCCAACGCCGGCGGGCGAGTCTTCGCATCCCATTTCCACTACGCCTGGTTTAGTAGCGGCGTGTTCGACACCGGGGCGAACAAGTTGGCAACTTGGACCACCGGGGGCCAGCAGATCAACGACAACGTGTCCTTCCCCTCCGACATCGATACGACGCTGGCGAGCGGAGCGGCGTTCCCCGAGGGGGCCGCGCTCGAGCAGTGGCTGGGCCTGGTAGGGGCGCTCACCACCAACCAGCTTCCCATTTGGTTTGCTCGCCACAACGTCAAGGCGCTCGTCCAGCCGCCGTCCACGGAATGGATTCACCTCGATCAGACTGTCACTCAAGCGCCTGGCGCCAGCCAATATTTCTCCGTTGACACTCCGATCGGCTCCGGTCCGTCCGGCGTTTGTGGGCGCATCGTGTTCAGCGACCTGCACGTCAGTGGCGGCCCGGGCACGAACGAGCCCAACGTAGCTCCCGACTATCCGGACGCAGGAGGAGGCGGCGGCGGCAAGCAGGGCGGCCTCGTACCGGACGGGTGCGCGTCCCATCCCCTCACGCCACAGGAAGATGCCCTCGAATTCATGCTGTTCGACCTGTCTTCCTGTCTAGTCCCCGCGGGTCAGCCGGCGACAACGCCGCCCGGTCTGCACGTTCGCTAGAAGTGTGGCGCTTTTCGCCGATCCATTCGCGATCCCGGAATCGAGCGTCCTCGCGTACAGGAAGCAACAGGAAGTACGCTCCGGGCGACTCGCCGCCGGCCTCGCTCGGGCTCGACGAAAATCACCACACTTCCAGCCATTCGGTTCGCCGAGGCCGGCAGGGACGAGTCCAGAGGCAGGGCGGCCGAAAGATACCGGTCTTCTCGACGTTACGAGGCGCTTAGGACTTCCTCTACCTTGGTCAAGAGATCGGAGGCGTTGTACGGTTTTTGCACGAAGCCGGCGAGTCCCTTGCCGACGAAGCGATTGATCACATCCTGTTCATTGTAACCGCTGGTCATAATCACTTTGACGTTCGGGTCGCTCCGACGCAGTTCACGAAAGCAGGCCTCTCCATCGATGTGCGGCATGGTCATGTCGAGCACCACCAGCCGGACCCGGTCTCGGTGTCGTCCAAAAAGCTCCACCGCTTCGGACCCGTCCGCTGCCGTGACGACCTCGAAACCACCGCGTTCAAGGATCCGCCGACCCATGCTGCGAATGCTTTCTTCGTCGTCGACCAAGAGCACCAACCCGTGACCGGTCCAAGTCCTAGGTGGACTTCCCTCGATTCCGACCTCCTGCGGAGCTCGACGGTGGGCCGGCAACAGGATCTTGAATGTCGTACCTTGGCCTTTTTCGGAATAAACGCGCAGCGCCCCCTTGTGGCCGCGCACGATCCCCATGACGGCCGCGAGACCTAGACCGCGCCCCGTGAACTTCGTCGTAAAGAACGGGTCGAAGATGCGACTCATGGTTTCGGGGTCCATTCCGCAGCCCGTATCCGACACCTCCAAATACACGTATTGGCCAGCAGGGTGCTTGCCACCATCGCCCACCGCACTCTTGAGGTAGGCGTCGTCGCAATCCATCACCCCGGTCGTCAACGTGACGACACCGCTGGCTTCCGCGATGGCCTCGGATGCGTTCGTGATGAGATTCATCACCACTTGACTCATTTGCGTCGCGTCCGCCATGACACTCGGCAAGTCTGCGCACAGGTTGTACTTGATGACGACCTTCTTGCTGATGGACACGCTCAGCAAATACGCCATTTCGCGTACGACATCGTTGAGGGAAAGGGCCCTGACGACGAATCGTCCCTTGCCGGAATACGCCAACATTTGCCGGCAGAGATCGGCAGCGCGGCGCGTGACCTTCTCGATATCCTCCAAGTAGACGCAAGCCGAGCTCGCGGGGGACAGCTCGCTACGAGCCAAATCGGAGTTTCCAAGAATGCTCGTCAGCAGATTGTTGAAATCGTGGGCGATGCCCCCGGCGAGCACTCCGAGGCTTTCTAGCTTCTGCGACTGCATGACCTGCTGCTCGAGTTTGCGTTGTTCCTCCTCCGCTCGCCTCGACTCGGTCAGGTCCTGGACCAATCCGATGACATGAGACTTGCCCGAGCCATCGACATCGCCCTCGATGATCGCGAGGCAGTAACGCACTTCACCGTTGGGGCGGAGGATGCGACCGTTCGTCCGCGTCGCGGCTTGCCGGCGAGCCGCGGCGTCGACCGCCACCTCGAGGGCTGGCAAGTCCTCCGGGTGAATGCTTGCACGCCAACGTTCGAGCGTCGGAGTGAAACTGTCCGGCTCAAACCCAAGTATGCGGAACAACTCCGGCGTCCACGCGGTCGTCCCGCTCTGAAGGTCCATTGCGAAATGGCCGATGTGAGCGAGCTCCGCCACGCTCAATAGCTGCTCGCGGCTGCTCGCGGCCGCTCGTTCGGCTGCGCGCAAGGCCGCTTCGACCTCCTGGCGACGAGTGACGTCGCGGGCTACCGCGTGGATGATGCCATGCTCGTCAGGCGCGGACCGCCATTCGAGCCACCGCCACGATCCGTCGGCGCTGCGGTACCGATTTTTGAAATCAACGACCGTCTTTCCGCTCGCAAGTTGGCGAGAGGCCGCGAGGGTCGCCGCGACATCGTCGGGGTGGACGAGATCGAGAAACCTCGAGCCCTCGAGTTCGGCGATCGGATATCCGAGCAGGCGTTCCCACGCGGGATTCACTCGCAGCAATCGGCCATCAGGACTCGAGATACTCAATAGATCGAGCGATAGGTTGAAGTAGTTCGCCAGTTCCCTTCTAGCCTTCTCGGCCAACTCCTCGGCGCGTTTTTGCTCGGTGATATCGCGTGCGACACCGGTCGTTCCGACGATGGCGCCGTCGGGTGCGAACAGCGGCGACTTGTAGGTTTCGACCCAGACCGTCCCCTCCACGGTCTCCACGCGTTCTTGGACGATCTTTTGGGAGCCGGCCATCATGACGGCGGCATCGTCAGCGCGATAGGCGTCCGCGAGCGGCTTTGGCCAAACATCGAGGTCGGTCCTGCCCACGACATGCTCCGGTGACGAATGCCCGCACCCGATCGCAAACGCCTTGTTGACTGCAAGGAATCGCCCCTGACGATCCTTGAGCCAAGTCATGTGGGGTAGATTGTCGAGCAGTGCCCGCTGCCAGAGCCGGCTCTTTTCCAGCGCATCGGCCTGTTGCCGGGCCGTGGTAATATCGGAAAAGATCGTCGCGAATACCCCTGGCCCCAGCGGGGCCACGGAGATGCTGAAGAAGCGACCGAGCGGCGGAAAGTGAACGTCGAATCGCTTGGGCTCACCCCCGAGGGCCACCGAGCCGTATTCCTCCAAGTACGGCGCCGAGGCTATCCCATACACTTCGGACGCCAGTTTTCCGGCCACGTCGGCCCGACGCAGACCGGTGTGCCTCTCGTACTGCGCATTGACGTCGAGGATCCGATAGTCTACGGGGCGACCGTCGACGTCACACACCAGCTCGTGCAGGGCAACTCCCTCCTGCATATGCTCGAAAAGAGCTGTGAACCTGTCCGACATCGACATCTCGATCTGGCCCACGATGTCATGCATCAGGACCCGCCATGGCTTTCATACCTATCCTAAACTCCATTCGAACTGGGCAGCAACACCACCGGCCACGCGAAGGCGACGTCACAAGGAGGTAGGACTCGATTCCGTCCCATCGGTCAGTGCGATGGGCGCCACGTCGGTCGCGCCCCGCGTGTGCAGGTGTGCGCGCTGGACTACCGCGAGAAATCCACCGTCAAATACAGACGGCCTCCGCTGACTACAATGCCGATTCCAAGCTTGTGCCAGTCGGGCAAAAGCAGAGTATCGTGGTGGAGTTCGCCCGGTCCCTCGGCCATCCAGCGAAGGAGATAGTCGGCGATCCGGTCTTGCAGTGGTCCGGGTCGTGCGCCCTCAGGCGCGCCCTGGAGCTCGGCACCACCCGCACGGATCTCTCGAGCATGATCGATCATGTGCTGACTCGGCAAGTGGTCTTGCGCGAGTTCGTCGCTGCCCGAATGTGCGAACGCGTCAAGCCACGCATCGCTAGCCACCGGCCCCGCGCCGTTGAGTTTGCGGACGCCGTTGACGTAGGCGAGCACGTATTCATGCGCCTCCTGCTCGGTCATCTCGGGCTCGGGAGCGCTCGGCGCCGACGGCGCAGTAGCAACCGTCAGGCACGCGTACTGCCCCTCATTCTCACACTCGGAGGATACGATAGTTCCTGCGGTCGACCGGCGAACCGGAGCGCTGTTTCGGGCGTGCTGCTCGGCGGCCGTTAGGGCAACCTGCGCGGCACCGGCTACCGCCGCGAACGCCAGCGCTTGCCCGAGCTTAGCGCTGTTGCTCTGCTGGGGCATCGTTCCCCAAGGCATGCAGGAGCATGTCAGGGCGAGCGCGCACTCAGATGCGAAGCGCATGCGCCAAGACTACCGCGTAGTACCCTCGGTTCATCCGACTATTTCCACTGCTCTCGAAGGCGGAATCCCATGTCGACCCGGCTCGAGACGGAAGGCGCGGTCGGCTCGTCACGCGACTGTCTCGGAGACACGTGATCGAGATGACGGAGCACGCTGGCGGGAAGAAATCGGCTGCGCGGCGTCATGACATAGCGGTCTCCGCGACGGCTCTGTTGACGGACGAAGAAGCGCAGCGGATGGATCAGGCACAAGGTGTTCTTGGCGCGCGTCATGGCTACGTAGAGCAGCCTGCGTTCTTCCTCTATCTCCTCGGCGCGTCCCGTGGCCAAGTCCGACGGAAGGCAACCGTCTGCAACACTTAGCACGTAGACGGAGTCCCATTCCTGGCCCTTGGCCGAATGGATCGTCGAGAGAATCAAGAAGTCCTCGTCGAGATGAGGCGGACCGGCCTGGGCCCCTGCGCTCTCGGGTGGATCCAGGGTGAGGTCGGAAAGAAATCGCTCGCGCGATGGCGCCGCGTCGGCAAGGCGCTCGATCTGGTCCAGATCTGACAGGCGTGTGCGCGCGTTGTCGTATAGGCGTTCCAAATGCGGCTCGTAGAAATGGCGCACGCGGCCAAGCTGCCCCATCCAAGGCGTGAGCGGATCGGTGAGCGACTGCACGAGCCCGACCAGGGCTGGCCAGTCATCGGCAGCCGCTGCCGGCGGCACGAAGCGCGCGATAGCCTCGGCGAGACTGTGTGGACCGGAGACGACCGTTTGCTCAACGCGACGGGCAAAGACCGGCCCAACCCCAGGCAGAAGTTGGAGCACTCGCGACGAGGCCAGGGTATCGCGTGGGTTTTCCGCCCAGCGCAGGCAAGCGAGAGTGTCCTTGACATGGGCCGCCTCGAGAAACCGCAAGCCGCCGAACTTCACAAAGGGAATGTTGCGCCGCCCGAGCTCGATCTCGAGCGCATCGCTATGGTGCGCCGCGCGAAAAAGCACCGCCTGCTGCTTGAGGAGAACTCCGGCCTCGCGCTTTTCCAACACCGCGTCCGCGACGAAGCTAGCCTGGGCGTCCTCGTCGCCGACGGTGACGAAATGGGGCCGGGCACCCCCTGGACGCATCGTGAAGAGGTCCTTCGTGAAGCGCTCAGCCGCAAGGCCGATGACAGCGTTGGTCGCCGCGAGAATGGGCTGCGTCGAGCGATAGTTCTGCGCGAGAGTGAGCACCGTGGCTGGCGGCGAGAACTGCGAAGGAAAATCGAGGATGTTTCGGACGTTCGCCGCACGAAAGGCGTAGATTGACTGGGCGTCGTCGCCCACAACGCATAGCCCGCGGCCGGCCGGCCGAAGCCGGCGCAAAATCCCGGCTTGGATCACGTTGGTGTCTTGGTATTCGTCGACCAAGATGTGGTCGAACTGGCCCGATATCGCGGTCGCCGCGTCCTGGTCGCCGAGCAGGTGGTACCAGTAGAGAAGCAGATCATCGTAGTCGAGCACGTGCCGGCTCAGCTTTGCCTCGACGTAGGCCGCAAACATCACGCGCAGGGCCTCTTCCCACTCGAGGCACCACGGGAAGGCCGTCTCCAGGCACGTCCGCAGAGACCCCTGGGTGTTGACGACGCGCGAGTAGATCGCTAGCGACGTGCCTTTGCGCGGGAAGCGCCGCCGGCGTTGTTCCGCCAGGCCTGCGTCGACTCGCACGGCGTCCATCAGGTCGGCCGAATCCTCCCTATCGAGCAAGGTGAAATTCGGGTCGAGTTCCACCACCTGGGCGTGCTGGCGCAGCAGACGGTTGGCGACGGAATGGAAGGTCCCGGCCCAAGGCAAGGTCGCGTCCAGGTCGCCGCGGCGCCCAGTCAAGCGGGAGGCCCGCCGGATCATTTCGACCGCTGCTCGCCGCGTGAACGTGAGAAGTAGGATTCGCCGCGGATCCACGCCTCGGTCCACGAGAGCTGCGACCCGATGCGCGAGCGTCTGCGTCTTGCCCGAGCCCGCCCCCGCGATGACGAGCAGCGGCCCATCGCCGTGCAAGCACGCCGCAGCCTGCGCTTCGTTGAGCGGTGTGTCGCCATCGCCGGACGCCATCGACTCCATGCTAGGCAAGTGTTCAGGCGACGCAAGATCGGCTTCAACCGATCGCGAAGGGATCGGCCGAAATACACTGGCCTTCTACGACGCCCCTAGCTCGATTCCCATCGCTCTCGCGCAGCGGACGAGCTCCCCTACCGTGTCAATCCGCCCAGGTGCGCGCACGGATTCGTCGATCGGAATCGAGTCGATGTATCCGTTTCGGAGCATGACCATGCGCCCAAATCGGCGCTGCGCACAGAGCTCAGCCGCATGCGCGCCAAATCGTGTCGCGAGAAGCCTGTCGCTTGCGGTTGGAATCCCACCGCGTTGCAAGTGTCCCAGCACGGTTACGCGTACGTCGTGCCCCACTCGGCGGGAGGCCAGTTCCTGACTGACTCGCTCGCCGGCTCCGCCCAACCGCGCCGGGCGACCAGGCCCAGCGGGCTCGACCTCGCTCGGCGTTCCTCCGAGAGGGCGAGCTCCCTCTCCGACGACGACGATGGAGAACCTGAGCCCGAGCGACTCGCGCTCACGAATCTTGGCGAGGACCCGCCCCGGGTCGTACGGAATCTCAGGGATGAGGACGGCGTCCGCGCCGCTCGCGATCCCCGCGCGAAGCGCGATCCAACCCGCGTGGCGTCCCATGACTTCGACGATCATGACCCGCTGGTGGGCCTCCGCGGTCGCGTGGAGAGCGTCGATGGCACTCGTCGCCGTTTGGACCGCCGTGTCGAGGCCGACCGTCTGCTCGGTGCCGCCGACATCGCCGTCGATCGTTTTTGGAATGGCAACGCACCGAACCCCGAGCTTGGTCAGATGTTCGGCGATGTGCATCGTACCGTCGCCGCCCGCGAAGACGAGCGCATCGACGCCCAGGTCACTCAAGCGAACTTGCAACTTAGCCGTCGCATCGAGAGCCACGGTGCCCGCCGGGAGGGAGAACGGGTCGACGCGGCTCGAACCAAGAATGCAGCCGCCCCGCGCGAGGATGCCTCTCACATCTTCGATGCGCAAAGGAATGACCTGCTCGCGGCCGAGCAGCCCCTCGAATCCGAATCGACTGGCTACGACGAGGATCGAACGATGGGTCGCCGCGTGAACGAACGCACGAATTGCCGCATTACTGCCCGGAGCGTCGCCGCCTCCCGTGAGCAAGCAAACACGAAGCGGCCGACTCGTTGTTTCCATTCACGACTCCTTTGGCACGGCGCGCTGGGTGTCCCTCGTCGTTTTGACGCACCGCGTACGATAGCTCGGGCATCCTAAAGCTCGCCCGCGCCGGATGCCAGCGCCACGACGCTTCGCGCCCGTGACGGTCGCGCGCCGGTGGCGGGGGCAAACCTATGGGCGATCCATCGTCCCCATGGCGGACAACGCGTCGATATCCGAAAGCATTCCCTGAAGCTTTCCCTCGCTGTCGACGATCGCGATCCACCGCGTTCGTCGATAGGCCATCATGTGGAGCGCCTCGCGGATCGTCGTGCTTTCGTGGACCATGAGGGAGGAACCGAAGGCCAGGTCGCGAAGGCGCATGAGGATAGCCACACGGGAGGGCCACCTGGACGTCGCGAGCGCAGACGACGAAGCGAAACCGACGAACTGGTCTGCCTCGTCGACCAGGGGCACCAGCCACGGGGGTTGAACGACTGACATCAGCGCGGCGGCTCTCGCGTCCGCGCGAGCGCACATCACGTGAGCGACCGACACGAGCGCGGCGGGCGTGTTGGCTCCCGTGCGTTCCGGCTCTTCAGGCGCGCCGCAGGTCACGGATTCAGACCGGACGTGGACGCTGTTGGGACACGTCCGACACTCGTGGACACCGACCATGCGACCGGAGCGGATACAGAAGACGCGCTGCGTTCGCGCTCGGCCTGCCTCGGCGTCGATCACTTCGAGAACTAGGATGGGGCGCTCGACTTCGCTCACGTCATCCACCGCTACTGCGCGTTACGACGCATGCTGCGCGCCACCGAAGGGCTATCTCGACTCGGGCGGCTTGAGCGTGGTGGTCCGCTGCATCGAAATGCCGTACTCGTGAAGCTTGTACTGGATCTTGCGCACGCTGATGTCGAGCATCTGCGCAGCCTGTGCGGTGCGGCCGCCGCAAGCCTCCAACGTCGTCAAGATGGCGTGTCGTTCGATCTCCCCCATCGTGGACCCTGGGATCCGTATCGTGCCGCGCGAGACGGCGCCCACGCCCGCCGGCAGGTGCTTCGCCGTAAGCCGCGGGCCATCGCAGAGCACCACGGCCCGCTCGATGACGTTCTCGAGCTCCCGAACATTGCCAGGCCACCGATACGCAGAAATACGCTCGATCGCATCCTCCGCGAAGCCCTCGATGTGCTTGCCGTTGTCTTTGGAGACGCGCTGTAAGAAGTGCGTGGCTAGAGGAAGCAAATCACTGGGTCGTGCGCGCAGGGGCGGCATCTCGATGGGCACGACATTGAGTCGATAATAGAGGTCCTCGCGGAAGCGCCCTGCTGCGACCTCGGCGGTCAGGTCACGGTTCGTCGCTGCGATGATTCGCACGTCGACCTTGAGGGTCTCGTTGCCGCCGACGCGCTCGAAGGTCCGCTCCTGGAGGAAACGCAACAGCTTGACCTGTATCGACGCGGAGATGTCGCCTATCTCGTCGAGGAAGAGTGTTCCGCCATCGGCTTGTTTGAACCGTCCTTCGCGTCGCGCGATCGAACCCGTGAAGGCTCCCTTTTCATGCCCGAATAGCTCGCTCTCGAGAATCGTCTCGGCGAGGGCGGCGCAATGCAGCTTGACGAAGGGGCCCCCCGACCGCGGGCTGTTCTCGTGGATCGCTTGCGCCACGAGCTCCTTGCCCGTTCCGCTCTCGCCCGTGATAAGCACGCTGACTTTGGTCGGCGCGACTTGTTCGATCACGTTGAAGACCGCCTGCATAGCCGGGCTCGCGCCGACGATGTTGTCGAGGCTCAGGTGATCTTTGAGACGGGCCCGGAGCTGAGTCGTCTCTTCGCGCAGCTCGCGACGCTCGAGCGCCCTGTTCATCACGAGTACGAGCTCGTCGATCTGAATGGGCTTGGTCAGATAGTGCTCGGCGCCCTCTTGCATCGCGCGCACGGCGGTCTCGACATCTGCGTAGGCAGTTACGAGGACGACGATGATATTCGAATCGACCTCGCGCGCGCGCCTCAGGAGCTCTATGCCATCGAGCCCGGGCATACGCAGGTCGGTGATGAGGACGTCAGGAGCCTCTTCTTGGATGCGAGTGAGGGCCTTGAAGCCGTCCTCGGCAAGCCATACGTCGAATCCCTCGTCACGAAGCAGCGTTGCGAGCCCACTCCGAGCGCTCGATTCGTCGTCGGCCACGAGCACTCGGGCGCGCGGCTTCGACTTATTCGACTCTTCGGTCACTTCGTTCCTCATCCGCACAATCTGCGTGGCTGCGCAGAGGCCGCACCAACCTAGCGCGTCCCGAGGAGGATGGGCATAGGTCAGCCTCAAGAAACTGCCGTCACGGACTCACTGGATCGGCAGCCGAACCGTGAAGACGGTGGAGCCAGGATGGCTCTCGAACCGGATCGAGCCTCCGTGATCGCTGACGATGCGGTGGACGACGGACAGGCCGAGGCCGGTTCCGCGCTCCTTGGTCGTATAAAATGCGTCGAAGATGGGGGCTTTCGGATCCTCGATGCCCGACCCATCGTCGACCACATCGATCTCGACGTTCTGGGGAAGTCTCCTCACCCGCACGACGACATGTCCGCCTTCCTCGACAGCCTCGAGCGCGTTTCGCATCAAATTGATGAGCACCTGCTTGGTGCGCTCGACGTCGAGGACCGCGGTCGCCGGAAACGGAAACGGCTCGACGCTGAGCGAAACGCGTCGCACCTCGGCCTCCGGCTGGAGCAGCGCCTCGACCGAGCGAGCGAGCACGTTGACATCGTAGACGACGCGGGCCAGCGGCTTGGGCCGGGCCACTTCGAGATAGTCGGTGACGAGCGCGCTCAACCGTTTGAGCTCGGCGCGCAAGACTTCCGTGGCTTCGTAAGCCGCCGTGGGGACGCTCGAGCTGCGGGCGATTGCGCGCTCCAATACCGACAGGTGCAGGGTTGCGCCGTTGAGGGGGTTGCGGATCTCGTGGGCAAGACCGGCGGCCAATCCTCCGGCCGCTGCAAGGCGTTCGTTTTGACGAGCTTGTCGCTCGAGCTCGCGTTCGTGAGTCGCATCGATACCCACAGCCACAAGAAGACGCGCCTCAGACTGCGGGCGTTCCTGCGCCGTCACGTGCCAGCGGACCGCGCGCATCTTGCCCGTGCGGGTTCGTGTCTCAAGGTCGGTCTCGACAGGGTGGCCCTCGGTGACAGCCTTCCACGCGGCGCTCACCTGGCCTGCACGCTCCCCAAACAACAGCGAAAACACGTCCGCCTCGCTGAGCTCATCGCGAGCGTATCCCGTGAGGGCCTCGGCCTTGCGATTGACCGCGGCGACGCGACCGTTTTCATGGAGAACAAACACGGCTACTCCGACCGCATCGAGCGCGTCATCGAAAGGCCGTTCGCTCTGGGCGGACGCACGTCCGGGCGCCCCTAGCTCCCGCGCTTGGGCGCGCTCGACTCGGGCCACGAAGTTCTCCCGATAGCTCTCGAGCATGATCGCGAGGTCGAGATCGCACACGCGATCGATCGACAGCCACGTTTCTCGAAGGGACACCGGGTCGTCGGGCCACACCTCGGTGGCCACTCGCACCAGCGCCGACCGAACTCGGCTCATGGCCGAGACCATGTATCGAATCTCCAGCCCGACCTGAACGTGCGCTCTTCCAATGCGAAAGTGCTGCTCGACGAACTCCGGACCGTACGGGCCGCCCAGAATCTCTCCGAGCCAGACTTGGAGAGAGCGATGAAGGCGTTCAGCTTGCGACTCGTCCTTGAGGATCTCAAACGCCCCTTGATGCATTCGCACGACCGCATAAAACTCGGTCGCGATTTCTGGGAAATGGGGCCTGGCCAATGGGAGAAACGTTGCGAGCCGGCGAACGTCCGAGTCGCCGAAGCCGACGTAGCTGCTCATTTCGTCCCAAAGGACCGCACTAGGTCGCATCGTTTGCCTCGATCCCCCGGGTGCGCGCCGCGGATCCCTCGCAGCACAGCTCGTCCACGATCGGGATCGCGTGCGACGACCACGCGCGCGCTAGATAATGAACGCAGTGCAGCGCATGCTTTTCGTTGGTCGGCAAAGAGTGCATCTATTTCGGCGTTCCCGAGGATAGCGCGCGAGGCTTTTCGCTGGTCGCTAGAACACTTTCAACTCTCTGCGTATCATGCGCGGCCGGTTCCGCGAATACCGTCTCCGCACCGGCCTGCCCGGACATGGGGGGTCCCGCGCACAAGCCCGTCATGCCCGTTGGGTCGGTCGTCTAGCCCCATCGCAGCGGCGGTCCCGGTGCTGGTTGGCCGCGTCCTTGCTCTGGCCAGTGCGTCACGATGACGAAGAGATCTGGGGCGAAGGCGCAGCGTGATCTGCGGTTCCCGATTCGTCAGTTCATGACGCCATCGCCCCACTCGGTCACTCGCGATCAGACCCTTGCGTATGCTCAAGAGCGCATGCGCGCGCTCGGCGCCCGCCATCTACCGGTTCTCGAGAAGGGCAAGCTTGTCGGAATCCTCGAGCAGCGCGCCGCGTCATTCGTGGAGAACCTGCGCGACGTCGATGCGGCGACGGTTCTCGTGGAAGTCGCGATGTCCGCCGACGTGTACGTAGTTCATCCGGACACTCCGCTCACCGTCGTGGCCCATTCGATGGCCGAGCACAAGTATGACTGCGCCGTGATTGTCGACGAGACGCACGTCGTGGGTATCTTTACGACGGTCGACGCGTTGCGAGCTCTCATCGCCGTGGCGGAAAATCCTCCGCCTGCCGCGGACACGGCACCCGAGTGAGGGCACGCGGTACGTGCCGTGCTTGGCGGCGCGCCCATGCCCCACATTTCGGACAACGGTGCGCGGAATCTGCGCGACGCGACGTCAGTTTCCGTCCACGATGGCATCGACTCTACGTCGACCGCGCGTCCGCGAACCCACCGAAGCCGTGTCCGCCACCCGTGACTGGAATGGTAACGAACACAATGATAGCGCATATCCTTGCCATTAATAGCGGCTCATCGTCGTTGAAGTACGCCCTCTTCGAATCGGAAGAAGGATCGGAGCGACCGCTCGTCCGCGGCGGGATCGACCGAATTGGAGAAGCCGTCCCGGACCACGGCGTGGCTGTGAACGCCGCGCTCGATGGACTGGCTGAAAAGGGATACCCGACGCCGGACGCGGTCGGTCACCGTGTCCTTCACGGAGGGGCTCGCTTTACCGCTCCTGCCCTCGTGAATGACTCGCTCGTCGAGACTCTCGAAGAGCTCGTGCCCCTCGGACCGCTTCACGAACCGCCTCAGATCCTCGGCATACGCGCCGTGGCCAAACGGTGGCCGAGCATGCCGCAAGTGGCGTGCTTCGACACCGCATTTCATCGAACGATGTCGGAGGTTGCCCAACGATACGCACTCCCGGACAACCTAGGCAAGGACGGGATCATCCGCCGCTACGGCTTCCACGGCCTATCGTACGAATTCATCGTTTCCACCGTGGGCGCTGCTGAACTCGGGCCGGCGGTGATTGCCCACCTTGGTGCGGGCTCGAGCCTCGCCGCTGTTCGCGATGGCCAGTGCGTCGACACGACGATGGGCTTCACGCCGACCGCGGGGTTGGTGATGGGCTCACGGATCGGCGATGCCGATCCAGGTCTGCTGCTGTATCTGCTCGATCACGGCTATGACGTCGAGTCGCTGCGTGAGCTCGTCACACGCCGCTCGGGGCTGATCGGTGTCAGCGGAACGACCGCCGACGTTCGCCAGCTCCTGGCAAACCGCGCCAGCGATCCGAGAGCCGCCCTGGCCCTCGACCTGTTCGTGTGGAGCGCCCGAAAGTGGATTGGAGCGATGACCGCGTCGGTCGGCGGCATCCGTACGCTCGTATTCACTGGAGGAATCGGCCAGCACGCGACCGTCATCCGATCCGAGATCGCCTCGGGGCTCAGGCACCTCGGGGTCCACCTAGACGAGGACCGAAATACGCGCAGTGACAGAGTCATCAGTACGGATGAGAGTCCATGCAAGGTCCTCGTGGTCCCGACCGACGAGGAGCGCATGGTGGTGCGACACACACGGCGGGTTGTGATGGCACGGAATTGAGGACCTGGAATGCGCGCATACGCACCATTTGCGTTGCGAAGTGAGAGATACAACCGCCGAAATACCCGGAGATTCTTGAACTCCCGCTCTTCTGTCCGCCCGCTCTTCTGTCCGCTCTCCTTTCCTGCCCGTGAGGCAGTAGCAGGCCGGTGTATCTCGGCCGAACCCGAGCGAGGCCGGCGGCGAGTCGCGCGGAGCGTACTTCCTGTACGCGAGCACGCTCGCCACCGGGATCGCGAAGGGATCGGCCGAAAGACACCGGCCTTCTGCTGAGGCACGCGCGTTGCTCTGCGTGGCCGACGGTGGTCGCAATAGCGGAGTCAGAGGCTGGCGATGCGAGCGCTTGTCTGCACTGCGGCCTTCCTGTAGGAGCGACCCCGACCGATAGTTTCTGTTGCCGGGGCTGCGAATCCGTGTTCCGCCTCCTGCACGCGGAGAAACTCGAGCTCTTCTATGAGCTGCGCGGCGCTCGCGGCTTGCCGGTGTTTGGCCACAACGCAGGGCAGCGGGGCACTCAGTGGATCGAGCCCCTCGAAGCGCGTCTGAAGGAATCGACCGGGCTCGTCCGCATTGTGCTCGATATCCAGGGGTTGCATTGCGCCGCGTGCGTGTGGCTCATCGAGCGACTGTTCGACCGCACCCGCGGGCACGGCCGCATCGTGATCAATTCGGCGTGCGGGCGCGCGGATTTGCTGGTTGCTCGCGATTTCGATCTTCGATGGTTCGTGGCGAGCGTCGACAGGTTCGGGCTCCATTTCGGGCCTCCGGTCGCCCGTGGCGTTCAACCATCGCGAGATTTGGTGTGGCGCATGGGGGTGTGCGCTGCGATCGCGATGAACTCGATGATCTTCGGCATCTCGATGTACGCCGGCTTGGAGCGCGGACCGCTCTTTCGGCTCTTTTCTGAGCTGAATTTCGGGCTCGGTACGCTGGCGGTTGCGGTGGGAGGCACGGTATTCCTGCGGTCGGCGGTGCGCGCGCTCGAATCGCGTGTGCTGCACTTGGATCTTCCGATCGCGTTCGGCATTGTCCTGGCGTTTTCCGGGTCCGCCTATTCTTATTTCTTCAACGAATCCAAGAATTCGTATTTCGACACGCTCGATATCTTCATCGCGCTGATG
Organism: Polyangiaceae bacterium; assembly: GCA_049512415.1. Taxonomy (GTDB): domain Bacteria; phylum Myxococcota_A; class Polyangia; order Polyangiales; family Polyangiaceae; genus Palsa-1150. The sequence continues at coordinate 1,590 of JBEKXD010000072.1, read as the reverse complement.
CTCTTCGGTCGCTGGCTCCAGGAAAGAGTCATCGAACGCAGCCGCGCTTGGCTTCTCGCTACGGACGGACCCGATGCCCTTCTGGCTCGACGTGTCAGCCACGCGCGACCGGAAATCGTTCGCTGCGGAGAGTTGAGGGCAGGCGATGAGCTCCTGGTCGCTCCCGGCGAGATCCTCGCGGTGGACGCGACGCTCCAAACAAGGGGGGCAGCCGGGTTTTCACTCGACTGGATATCCGGCGAGAGCGCGCCGCAGTCCTACAGTACGGGAGACGTCGTTCCGGCGGGGGCCATTCTCGCGGGAACCTCGGCCGTGGGCCTCGTCGCATTGACGGACTTCTCGGGCTCTCCGCTCCGCGAACTCGTCCGGCTTCCGGAGGCGAACGTACACCGGGCCAGTATCGCACGATCGCGCCAGCGACTGGCCGTCCACTACGTCCTTGCCGTCATGGCGACAGCAGCCGTCAATCTGATTGTTTGGCTCGTGTGGCAGCACGACATCGTTCGAGCCCTCGATACGACGATTGCGGTCCTCGTAGTCACGTGCCCCTGCGCCGTCGGCATTTCCGTACCGCTGGCCTACGAGATCGTTCAGGCGGGATTGCTCCGCCGAGGTCTGTTCGTCCGGCGGATCGACTTCTTGGATCGAGCGCGCGATGTAACCCGGATCGTCTTCGACAAGACCGGAACCGTGACGTGCGGCGAACTCGCGCTCGCCGACCCTGCAGCCCTCGCGGAATTGTCGACCGAGGTGCGCCGTGGACTCTTCGAACTCACGGCGAGTAGCGCACACCCCAAGGCGGCGGCGATCCGCCGTGCGCTCGGAAACTCGTGGCCACGATCCATCGGGGGCCAACCGTTTCCAACGGACGTGCCCGGAATGGGAATCGAGCTTCGACGCGATGGCAGGCTGTGGCGACTCGGCGAACCCGGGTGGGCCGGGGCTTCTCACGAACAGGGATCCGACTCCGACGTCGGCCTATCCATTGACGGCACGTGGATCACTGGATTCCGGACCGTCGAGGAGCTTCGATCCGATGCCGTCAGCGAGGTGCGCGAGCTGCAGAGCGCTGGCTACGCGGTGTGGCTCCTGAGCGGCGACCGCGAGGAACGCGTCCGCGCGATCGCGAGCGCCGTCCACATAGCGCCGGAGCGAGCCCTCGCCGACCGGTCCCCGGCGGACAAGGCACAGTTTCTAACCCTGCACGATCACGAGGACACCCTGTTCATCGGCGACGGAGTCAACGACGCCCCAGCGCTCGACCGCGCCCATGTCTCGGGGACGCCCGCCGTGGACCGCCCTTTCGTGCCCGCGCGCGCCGATTTCTTCTTCATCACCCCGGGCCTGCGTCCGGTACGACTCGCTCTTCGATGCGCCCGCACACTCGCCCATGTCGTCCGGGCGGACCTGGCGCTCGCCGCGACGTACAACACCCTCGCCATCGTCCTCGCGGTGACTGGCCGCATCTCGCCGGTCGTCTGCGCTGTCTTGATGCCCGTAAGCTCTCTCACCACCACCCTGATGACCGCCATCTGGCTGTCGCCGAGGACTCGCGTATGGAGATCATAGTCTTACAGGTATTCGTGAGCC